>NZ_JBFTZM010000006.1:0-424843 GCF_056406795.1 Neorhizobium sp. P1_A6
GAGCAAGATCGACAAGGTGCTTGTCGAACACACCGCCATGCTCGCCGCGCTTCGAAAACGCTTCGCGGTCTTTTCCGAAACGTCCTTCTTTGCCGGCAACGGCGATGTCGAATGGCTGTCCGCCTCGGGCAAGCCCATGGAGGTTGACGACTGGGAAAATCCCGGCAACCCGGTGCTCGGCATGGTGCTGAAGACGCTCGACCGGCAGACCGACAGGGACACCCGCATCGCCGTTCTCTTCAACCGCGGCCACGAGCCGGCAAGCTTCGCGCTTCCCGGTTGGGGTTGGAAACATTTCGCCTCCCGGGAGCTGTGGAATCAGGTGCTTTCCGCCCGTTCCGTGCGTTTCTGCATCGAGGAATGACGCGCTGCAAAAATCCCTCGCCAACCCGGGCAAACCCTGTAAAGTCCGACAGCTATTGAGCATTTTAGGGGAAGTGCAAGGCGGCGTTTTGTCCGGGGTCCTCAACATCCAGAAGAAATCAGAGAGGTCGCATGCGTGAAATTTCGCTAACCGAAGTCGAAGGTTTGGTTGGCACGGAAGTCGGCGTATCGGAATGGATCACGGTGGATCAGCCGATGATCGACCTCTTCGCGAACGCCACCCACGATCACCAGTTCATCCATGTCGATCCGGAGCGCGCCACGGCCGAAAGCCCCTTCGGCGGCACCATCGCCCACGGTTTCCTGACGCTGTCGCTGCTGTCCGCCATGAACTTCGATTGCGTGCCGAGGATTCGCGAACAGACGATGGGCATCAATTACGGGTTCGATCGCATCCGCTTCATGTCGCCGGTCAAAAGCGGCAGCCGCATCCGCGGCCATTTCACGCTCGCCGAAACCCGCTTCCGTGGCGCCGGCATGCTGATGACCACGTACGACGTCTCGGTCGAGATCGAGAACGAAAGGAAACTGGCGCTCACGGCCATCTGGATCACCATCATCCAGTTCGACCCGAAGGACCGGCCGGAAGGAGTGTGAGCGCGATGGCATCCGAAGACGAAATCAGGCAGGCGTTCCGTGAACAGATCGTCGGGGGCCAGCTCCTCGGGTCACCCTTTACCGCCCGCCTCGGCACATTGATGCTGGACCATCTCGACCGTTCGACAGAAGTCGGCAGGCGGATCTTAAGCTGGGACGGCGATCCCGGCACAAGGGGTGACCTGGTACCCACCCGCCTCGCCGGCGCGCTGCATGCGCTGATCATCGACGGCAAGGACGATCGCCTGAAGGCCGCCTATCCGCCGAACGACGTGGGCGACGACACTCTTTGGACGGCGATTGCCGGTGCCTTCGAAACCCATGAAGCCTTCATTCTCGAACGGATGAGCTTTGCCCCGCAAACAAACGAGGTGCGGCGGTCGAGCGGCCTGCTCGCGGGCTTCCTCACCGTAGCAAAACTGTTCGGCAAGCCGCTGATCCTGTCGGAATTCGGTGCCAGCATGGGCCTCAATCTCAATTGGGACGGCTATCACCACGATCTCGGCGGCTTGCTCTGGGGCGATCCGTCATCGCCGATCCGGCTGAAGCCCGGCTGGCAAGGCCCGCCCCCGCCCGATGTCGAGATCACCATTACCGATCGCGCCGGCTGCGACCTCAACCCTCTCGACCCCAACTCGCCTGAAGACTGCCTGCGGCTGCTGTCCTACATCTGGGCCGACCAGGCGGACCGGGTGGAACGTACCCGCGCAGCGCTGCAGATCGCCAGAGAGCACCCAGCGTTCGTCGAAAAGGGCGATGCGCTCGCCTGGCTGCGCGACAAGCGGCTGAAGGTGCTTGTGCCCGGCACGGTCCATGTCGTCTACCATTCGATCGCCTGGCAATATTTGCCGCCGGAAGCCCGCTCGGCAGGCGAGGCGATCATCGCCGAAGCCGGCAGCCGGGCGACGGAAGCAGCCCCGCTCGCCCGCCTGCAGATGGAAATGGACGACGATCCGAACAGCGCAGCACTCAGCCTGCAAATCTGGCCGACCGGCGAGACCCGGGAGCTCGCCCGCATCGATCCCCACGGCCGCTGGGTGAAGTGGAAGGGCTGGCAAGCCTAGAACCCGCGCGCGAACTGTTGATCGCCATTCCCGAAACTTGATGTTAGCCTGTCCTTCGGGTGCTAATGGTTCCGGGGGGATGCTGATGTTTCCGCTGTCGCATATGATGAAATCCTTCATTCGCCGCGGCCGATTGACGGTCATCGATGCAGAGGGTAACCGCCATGTGTTCGCCGGTACGCCCGGCCCGGCGGTCACCATGCGCCTCACCGACAAACGGCTCTACCGGACCCTGGTGTTCAATCCGGAATTGGCGGCCGGCGAAGCCTATATGGACGGCACGATGCGGTTCGAGGACGGCTCGACGCTGCGCGATTTCCTGACGCTGTTTTCGGTCAACCGGCTGTCGCTCGGCTCCTATCCGCTCCAGAAGGTTCTGCGCAGCATCAAAATGCGCTTCCGCAAGCGGCAGCAATCCAACCGCAAGGGCCAGGCGCAGCAGAACGTCGCGCACCATTACGATCTCGGCAACGACTTCTACAAACTCTTCCTCGACGCCAACATGCTCTATTCCTGCGCCTATTTCCGCGAGCCGTCCGAGACGCTGGAACAGGCACAGCGTAACAAGCTGCGGCTGCTGGCTGCCAAGCTCGGCCTCAAGCCGGGCATGAAGGTACTCGATATCGGCTGCGGCTGGGGCGACCTCGCGCTCTACCTCGCAAGGCTCGAAGATGTCGAAGTCCTCGGTGTCACCTTGTCGAAGGAACAGCAGGCGCTCGCCTCCTCACGGGCGCAGGCGGCCGGGCTCGACAACCGTGTCCGCTTCGAGCTCAAGGATTATCGCGACGTGACGGAAACATTCGACCGCATCGTTTCGGTCGGCATGTTCGAACATGTCGGCGTGCATCACTACGACGAGTTCTTCGCCAAGCTGAACAGCCTGATGCCGGACGACGGCCTCGTGGTATTGCATTCGATCGGCCATATGAGCCCGCCCGGCATGGCGAGCCCGTGGCTGCGCAAGTACATTTTCCCGGGCGCCTACTCGCCGGCCCTGTCGGAGGTCTTCGAGGTGGTCGAGCGCAACAGCCTGTGGGTGACCGATCTCGAATTCCTGCGCGTGCATTACGCGACCACGCTCGCCCACTGGAGCGAGCGGTTCGAGAAGAACCGCGACGCCGTTATTGCCCTCTATGACGAGCGTTTCGCCCGCATGTGGGAATTCTACCTGATCAGCGCCGAGATGATGTTCCGCACCGGCAGCCAGTTGGTCTTCCATATGCAGCTGTCGCGCACGCGCGATGCGGCACCGATCGTCCGCGACTACATCACCGATCAGCAGCGCGCCTATGTCGAGCGGGAAGCAGGCTTAAACCTTTCGCTGTGAGAGGCTCGGACGACAGTCGGCCCAGCCCGGTGAGTGATCCCTGCTACCTAAGCGCCCATTTCCATCAGCACGAAACCGATGAGCGGCGGCAATGCCGCACCGATCGCGATCTGGGCGGTGCGCGTCGGCGTCAGGCCGACGGCCGAGCCGGAAATGCCGGCGGCGATCAGGCCGGCCATCGGGATCGAGAGGTTCCGGTCGATACCCGGTGCGGATGAGGCGATCACCCCGGCAACGGACGCGCAGGCGCCGATCAGCGCGCCTTTCCAAACCTCGATGCCCGCAAGTTTCGCGGCAATCGCCCCGCCGATCACCGCCGCGGCGACCGCAATCGCCATCAGTCCGAATTGTTCCATGATATCCTCCCCTTGTGGGGAGAGAGTGCGGTTCTGCGAGAGCAAGTCAAGCCAGGCGATTGTCCTAGAGCCTTTCAGGGTTAAATTGAATCGTTCTGCCGGAGCAGGTTTTCGTCAGGGCAGAGGCGATTGGCGAAGGGCATACCCCGATGTACGTCCGAGCCGATCGCCTCTGATCCTGGCGGAAAGATGCCCGGCCCTTCGGGTTGGCTGAAACGGGCCGCCTGATCGACCGGCCGGCTTGGCCGTAGAGCATGACTACGACGCGCGCCGGCCGGTCGATCATCCGACTCCGTTTGAGCCAACAGAACGATTCAATTTAACCCTGAAAGGCTCTAGACGGCCGCGTCCTGCGCGCCTTCTGCCAACAGGCCGAAAGCGTAATCTGAAAACGACCGCCAGACCTCCACTCGGAACGCGTCCTCCGCGGTCCGCAGCAGCACGATCTCGACCTTGCCCAGGATGGTTCGCGAGCAGGCGCCGACCGGGAAGACCTTCAGCGACAGGTCCTGCGGGCAGCCGGCATTGATCGCCGCTGCAGCCCCCGGCCCCGACACAATGATCGCCGTATTGCGGTGGGAAACATCCGTTGCCGAATGCAGCGCGCCGGAATTCTTCGCAGCCTGCATCAGTCCGCCGTTCTCTTCCGCGATCACCAGCCATTCGTCCGGCCCGAGCCACAGCGCCGAACGACCGTTGGCGGAAGCCGACGTTTTCGGCCTGACGGGCAGATCGACGCCGAGCGCCGAGGAGAGCGCTGCGACATCCTCGGCCCTGGCGCGCAGTGAAATGCGCTCGGCGGGCGGTGCGGCTTCGAGTCGGACGGTCGACGAGCCGCCGTGAAAGCCGGAAAGAGGCAAAGTGCGGTTTACCAGATCAGCCCCAGAATCAGCCATGGATGCGGCCTCCATCCTTGTCGAAGAACACCATGTCGGTCACTTCCACTTCGATCGTCCTGTCTTTCAGCGGCACATAGAGCGTCTCACCGATCCGCGCCCTTCCGCCGGCAACCAGCGCCAGCGCGATCGAGCGGCCGCAATTCTCCGACCAGTAGGCGGAGGTCACATGTCCGAGCATGGTCATCGGCTTGGCCTGGTTTGGGTCGGCGACGATCTGCCCGCCCTCCTCCAGCACCAGCGCCGGGTCCTTCGTCAGCAGTCCGACGAGCTGCTTGCGGCCCTCGCGCACCAGGTCCGGGCGCTTCAGCCCCCGAATGCCGACGAAATCCGGCTTCTTCGAGGAGACAGCCCAGCCGAGGCCCGCATCGTGCGGCGTCACCGTGCCGTCCGTATCCTGGCCGACGATGATATAGCCCTTTTCGGCGCGCAGCACGTGCATGGTCTCGGTGCCGTAGAGGCAGGCGCCCATCGGCTCCGCCCGCTCCCAGATCGCCTTCCAGACGGCCGGACCGTAGTCGGCGGGCACGTTGATTTCGTAACCGAGTTCGCCGGTGAACGAGACGCGGAACAGCCGCGCCGGCACGCCCATCACGCTGCATTCCGCCACGCTCATATGCGGAAAGGCCTCGTTGGAAATATCGACGCCCTCGACGAACGGCTGGATGATCTCGCGTGCCTTCGGCCCCTGCACGGCGATGACCGCCCATTGCTCGGTGGTCGAGGTGAGCCAGACCCTGAGATGCGGGAACTCCGTCTGCAGATAATCTTCCATATGATGCAGCACGCGCGGCGCCCCGCCGGTCGTGGTCGTCACATGGAAGCGGTCCTCGGCAAGCCGGCCGACGACGCCGTCGTCATAAACGAAACCGTCCTCGCGGGTCATGATCCCGTAGCGGCTCTTGCCAGGCTTCAGGCTGCCCCAGGCATTCGTATAGAGGAGGTCGAGGAACTGCGCCGCATCGGGTCCGACCACCTCGATCTTGCCGAGCGTCGAACCGTTGAACACGCCCGCCACTTCGCGCACCGTCCGGCATTCGCGGTTGACGGCAGCCAGCATGTCCTCGCCGCGCTTCGGATAATACCAGGCGCGTTTCCAGTTGCCGACATCCTCAAATTCGGCGCCCTCGGCCGCTTCGAGCGCGTGCATTGGCGTCTTGCGTGCCGGATCGAACAGTTCGCCGCGCGAATGGCCGACCAGCGTGCCGTAGGTCACCGGCGTGTAGGGCGCACGGAACGTGGTGAGCCCCACCTGCGGGATCGGCCGCTCAAGCATTTCGGCAGCGATGGCGAGGCCGTGCATGTTGGAAAGCTTGCCCTGGTCAGAGGCCATGCCGTTGGTGGTGAAGCGCTTGATATGCTCGATCGAGTGCATGCCCTCGCGCACCGCAAGCCGGATGTCCTTGGCGGTCACGTCGTGCTGGAAATCCACGAAGGCTTTCACCGTCGTATCCGGCCCCGCCCCTTCCGCCGCACCGATCATGCCGCCGGTCCATTCGAACCGGTTTTCGCCGGCAAGGGCGATCGAACCGCCACCCGCCACAATCGCCTCGTCGATCAGTTCGGCCAGGTCATCCGTGCCATTACAGCCGCCGACGGAAACGCAATCCTGCGCATAGATATTCGGCAGGAAACGCTGGTTGACGTCGTCGAACCGGAGTTTTCCGCGCGACTGCGAAAACAGATGCACCGAAGGCGTCCAGCCGGCCGAGACGATCAGGGCGTCGACAGCAATCTTGCGGGCATCGCCGCCGCCGTTGCGCGCCACGGTCATCGAGGAAATCCGCAGCCGGCCGCCGGTATCGGTCACCGAGTGGCCGCTCAGCACGGAGATGCCGAGCCCGCGGGCTTCCGCCAGCAGCGCCTCACCGGGATCGGCGCGGCAATCGACGATCGCCGCGATCGAGACGCCCGCCCGCTTCAGGTCGAAGGCCGTCTCGTAAGCCGAATCATGCGCCGTATAGACGCCGACCTGCCTTCCGACAGCAACGCCGTGATGGTTGAGGAAGGTGCGTGCCGCAGACGCCAGCATGATGCCCGGCCGGTCGTTATTGGCAAACACCATGTGCCGCTCGATCGAACCGGTCGCCAGCACCACCTTTTTCGCGCGCACCTGCCAGAGCCGTTCGCGGGGCAGGTCCTTGCCGGGCTTCGCGACATGGTCGGTCACCCGCTCCACGAGGCCGAGGAAACCATGATTGTAATAACCGAACACCGTTGTGCGGGTCAGCACCGTCACGTTCGGCATGGCCTTCAGCTTTGCCGCCGTCGCCTGCGCCCAGTCGTAACCATTCTGTCCATCGATCGTGGTCGCCGCGTCGTAATGCAGCGCGCCGCCGACTTCCGGCTGTTCGTCGACCAGGAAAACGCTTTGCCCCGTCGCAGCCGCCGAAAGCGCCGCCGTCAGGCCGGCAACGCCGGCACCGGCAACCAGCACGTCGCAATGGGCGTAGCGATTGGCATAATGATCGGGATCTTCTTCGGTCGGCGCAACGCCGAGGCCGGCCGCGCGGCGGATGAAGGGTTCGTAGATCTTCACCCAGGCCTCGCGCGGCCACATGAAGGTCTTGTAGTAGAAGCCGGCCGCAAAAAACGGCGAGAACAGATTGTTGATCGCTCCGACATCGAACTTCAGCGACGGCCAGCGGTTCTGCGAGGCGATCTTTGCCCCGTCGAAGACTTCCTGCACGGTCGCCCGCACGTTCGGCTGGCGCCGCGCCGCATCGCGCGACACGTCGATCAGCGCGTTCGGCTCTTCCGGACCGGCAGACAAGATGCCGCGCGGCCGATGATATTTGAACGAGCGGCCAACCAGATGGACGCCATGCGCCAAAAGCGCCGAGGCGACGGTATCGCCTTCCAGCGCGGTATAACTCTTGCCGTCGAAGGTGAAGCGCGCCGTGCGGGCGGGCGTCAGCCGCCCCGCACCCTTGATGCGGAAGGTGCCGGAATTGGAGGAGGTGCTCATCGGGCGTCTCCCTCTGTTGCTTCATAGGTCTCGACGGTCTCTTCGGAAGCCCCGGTTTCGGACAGCACCTGCTTCGGCATTCCCGCCTTGTAGGTCATCAGGAACCGGTCGCTCACCGTGTCGCGCGCCGCGTTGAAGAACCGGCCGCAGCCATGGATATGCCGCCAGCGTTCATAGGTGAGGCCTTTTTCGTTGTTACGCAGGAAGAAATATTCCGCGAATTCCTCGTCGGAAATCGCCGAGATATTCTCCGGCCGCGCAATATGCGCCTCGCCGGCCCAGCGGAATTCCAGCTCGGAGCGATCTTCCTCGCAATAGGGGCAATGGATCAGCAGCATGAAAGTCTCCCGGCACATAGGGTCGGTGTAAAGGCCAGCCTCGCACTCCTTCTTCTCCCCAGCGGGGAGAAGGTGCCCGAAGGGCGGATGAGGGGGCGAGCGACGAAAGGCGCGAGCGTCCGAGCGACAAGCGAAGGACGAGCTTGCCTTGACGCCCCCCTCATCCGGCTGCCGCCACCTTCTCCCCGCTGGGGAGAAGAAGGACCCCATCCTGCGCCCGCAAAAATGTCGAAAGCCGCCGACATCAATGCGCCACGGCGGCGGCGGCCGCCTCGTCGATCAGCCGGCCGGTGCGGAACCGGTCGAGGTTCAGCCCCACTGCCAACCGGTGCGGCTCGCCCTTGGCAATCAGATGCGCAAACAGATTGGCCGAACCCGGCGTCGCCTTGAAGCCGCCGGTGCCCCAGCCGCAATTGACGAACAGGCCCGGCACCGGCGTGACGCCCTGGATCGGCGAACGATCCGGCGTGTTATCGGTAATGCCGCCCCACTGGCGCATCATCTTCACCCGCCGGAACATCGGGAAGAGTTCGCAGATTGCGTCGAGCGTATGGGTGATGATCTGCAGCCCGCCGGTCTGGGAATAGGAATTGTATTGGTCGGTGCCGGCGCCGATCACGAGTTCGCCCTTGTCCGACTGCGAGATGTAGGCATGCACCGTGTTCGACATGACGACGCAGGGGAAGATCGGCTTCAGCGGCTCGGAGACCAGCGCCTGCAGCGGAGTTGAATGGAGCGGCACACGCACGCCGGCCATCTCCATCACCACCGACGAATGCCCGGCGGCCGAAACGCCGATCTTCTTCGCGCCGATGAAGCCCTTGCTCGTCTCGACTCCCTGAACCTCGCCGTTCGGGCCGCGACGGATGCCGGTCACTTCGCAATTCTGGATGATGTGCACGCCGCGGTCGGACGCCGCACGCGCATACCCCCAGGCGACCGCATCGTGACGGGCCGTGCCGCCGCGCCGCTGCAGGGCGGCGCCGTTGATCGGGTAACGCGCCGTCTTGGCAATATCGAGCGGCGGCACGAAGGCCTTGGCCTGTTCCGGCGTCAGCCATTCGTTGTCGATGCCGTAGAGCCGGTTGGCGTTGATATGCCGCTTGAAACTCTGCATGTCGTGGGTGTTGTGCGACAGCATCATCACGCCGCGCGGCGAATACATGACATTGTAGTTGAGATCCTGGCTCAGCCCCTCCCAGAGCTTGAGCGAATGCTCATAGATATCCATGCTCTCTTCATAGAGA
Source organism: Neorhizobium sp. P1_A6 (assembly GCF_056406795.1). Taxonomy (NCBI): domain Bacteria; kingdom Pseudomonadati; phylum Pseudomonadota; class Alphaproteobacteria; order Hyphomicrobiales; family Rhizobiaceae; genus Neorhizobium; species Neorhizobium sp. P1_A6. The sequence goes on from NZ_JBFTZM010000006.1 coordinate 9,178, forward strand.
TAGTTGGAGCGGATGATCGTCGTGTTGCGGCCGGTATTACCGCCGCCGAGCCAGCCCTTCTCGATCACTGCGACATTGGTGATGCCGTGTTCCTTGGCCAGATAATAGGCAGCACCCAGGCCATGCCCGCCGGCGCCGACGATGATCACGTCGTAAGCACTGCGCGGCTCCGGGGAGGCCCACTGCGCTTCCCAGCCCTTGTGGGCACGCATCGCCTCGCGGGCCACGGCGAAAACCGAATATCTGCGCATCTCGCCTCGAACTCCTAGGGATCGTCAGCCCTCATCGCAGGGCCGGCATTTGGGTAGTGCCATACCCATCGCAAATCAATATGCGTCGCAATGGCTCTATTGCGACGCATTCGCCCTCCCCATCGACACCGGCAAGATCGTCCGCGAATTCGGGAGGATCGACCGGCACTCCGACCGTAAATTGCGACCGGCTATTCAGATTTTACGGCAGTTTCTGAAAAGGCGGCGGAATTGGCGCAGATCGGCCTTAATGCGTCTGGACTTCGCACATCTCTTCTGCTATCTGCCGTCATCAATCGCACGGCTCCAGGCCGAGCGGACGTTATTCTTTCGCCTCGAATCGTACCGATCCAGGCGAGCAACAAACCAAAGGAACGGGATTCACGTGCAGGTACTTGTCCGCGACAACAACGTCGATCAGGCGCTCCGCGCTCTCAAGAAGAAGATGCAGCGCGAAGGCATTTTCCGTGAAATGAAGATGCGCGATTATTACGAGAAGCCGTCTGAAAAGCGCGCCCGTGAAAAGGCAGAGGCTGTTCGTCGCGTTCGCAAGCTTGCTCGCAAGCGCATGCAGCGCGAAGGTCTGATTGCCGCTCCCGCTCGTGCGGTTCCTGCGCGCCCGGCTCGTTGATCGGCCGTTTTTTGGACGTTTTCATGTGCTTTCAGGGCGGTGGCGACATGGGCGCCGCCGCTCTTTTGATTTGGTCCGAGACTTCCAATGCCTTTGCCCCGACATGAGGAAATGCGCCTGATGGCCGCCAAAAATGCCGTTCTCGATCGTGGAACCGAAATTTCCGGCCTCTTGACCCAAGCTTCTCCCGTCCGTCGCAAAACAGCGTTGCCTGCCGCGCTGATCGCCCTTCTGGCGCTTGCCGGCTGCGCAACCACCAGCTCGACCGACATGATCACCGTCGATCGTGCCCAGGGATCCCAAGAGAACATCGCCTCGCTCTCTTCCGTCATCAATTCCAGTCCGCAGGATCCGGAAGGCTATAACGTCCGTGGTACGGCCTACGGACGCGCCGGCGAGTTTTCGCGCGCGCTTGAGGACTTCAACCGCGCCATCCAGCTCAATCCGCAGTTCTACCAGGCCTATGCCAACCGGGCGCTCGTCTATCGCAACATGGGCAAGCCCGTCGAAGCGGCCAACGACTATAACCGCTCGCTGCAGATCAACCCGAATTACGACGTCGCCTATATCGGCCGCGGCAATATCTATCGCCAGGCCGGCCGCACCAACGAAGCCTTCAACGACTTCAACAAGGCGATCCAGCTGGAAACCACCGATGGCCGGGCCTGGCACAATCGCGGCCTGATCTACCAGATGCGCGGCCAGCACGCCCAGGCGATCGACGATTTCTCGAAAGCCATCTCGCTGTCGGCGAATTCGCCTGAGCCCTATAACGGCCGCGGCATTTCCTATGTCGCCTTGAACGATGACGACAACGCGTTTGCCGACTTCAACCACGCGATCGAGCTCAACGACAAGCTCGCCGAATCCTGGGCGAATCAGGCACTGGTCTACGAGCGCCGCGGCGACAAGGCACGCGCCTACAAGTCCTATTCGCACGCCATGCGTCTCGACCCCAATTACAAGCCGGCCCAGGACGGCGCGGCCCGCACCCGCGCCAGCACCTGATATCGCCGCCTGTCGGCAGAGCTGATTTCCGCCCTACCCTCAGATATAAAGCGCCGCCATCTTGCGCCAGGCACCGGCCCGGTGGGCGCGCCCGTCCCAGACATGCATCCGATGCCCGACACCCTTCTCGGAAAGAACCCGGCTGAGATGCTGGTTGTTGTCGAGGAAAGGGTCGGCATCGCCGATCGTCAGCACGATCTCCACCTGCCGCAGCCTTTCGATCTGCCATTCGCTGGTGATGCCGGGCAGGAAATGCGACGGGGTGTGGAAATAGACGGTCTCGTCGTAATAACCGTCCATCAGGTCGTCGAACGCCTCGACCTTCAGCGTCAGATCGTAACGCCCCGAAAACGCGACGAGCTTGCGGAACAGGTGCGGATGGCGAAAGACGATGCTGGCCGCCTGGAAGGCACCGAGGCTGCAGCCCTGAACGATCGTGCAGTCATGCCCGTTCCGGTCGGCCATCAGCGGCAGGACCTCGTTGAGGATATAATCCTCGAATGCCGCATGCCTGCGGATGCGCACCGACGGATGCTGCCTTGCGTCGTAGAAGGTCTCGGTCGCCAATCCGTCGACGCAATAGAGCTGCAACTGGCCGGCCCGGATCTTGTCTGCCAGGCTTCCGACGATGCCAAGCTCTTCATATTCCCAGAAACGCCCCTCGCGGGTCGGGAACATCAGCACCTTGGCGCCGGCATGGCCGAACACCAGGAGTTCCATGTCTCGATGGAGCCGCTGGCTGTACCAGCGCAGATATTCGCGGTTCATGACACCTTGAAGAACTGTCCGGCCTTCTCGCGAAGCGCCGCCTCTTGCAACATGCTACCAGGATAGTCGAAATGTCCGGCATCCAGGATGAAGATTTCATTAAATTTCGATTTCGGAACTGCGTTGGCGACGGCGAACTGGCAGGGCGGCGCAACCGCGGGATCGAATAGCGCGACGCTCGTCAGCATCGGCACGGTGATGCGGCTCGCCGCCACCGCCGAATCATGCAGGCGCAGCGTCTTCAGCGCGTTGCCGTATTTCGCCTGATAGGCCTGGACCGAGGCAGCGCTGCCGATGCTTTTCAGCTTCAGCCGCAATTCCTGATGCCCGAAGGTCGGCAGCGACAGATGCCCTCGATCGATCCGGTTGTCGAAGGGAATGGCGAGCCCGCCGATGCCGCCGCCGAAACTGATGCCGCTATAGCCGACATGCCCGGAAAGCCAGGGGTAGAGAGCGATCAGCATGCTCACCGCGACCCAAAGGTCGTCGACGCAGCCGCCGATAATGTACCGGTCCGGCTTGTCGATATCGTGCAGCACGTGCCACTGCGAATCCGGCGAGATCGGCGGGCGGGTGCTGCGCGACATGCCTCGAAAGCAGGGAAACAGGACGGCTGTCTCCTCGACCGGAATATCGAGATCCGGCACGTCGCGCCCGCCATATCCATGACCGACCACCAGCCCGCGTCTGATCTCCCCCCGCCGCGGCAGTAGAAGCCAGCCGCCGATCGGAAACCGGCCGGTCGACATATAGGCGATGTCGAAGACATGCCATTTCGGATGGTCGAGCCCGCTCTTGCGCAGGCCAGGCTCCGGATCGACGGCCATCGCCCGCCGATAGCGGTCCTTCCAGAACGCATCGAAACCCTCCGGCGCCGAAGGCGGCATCACCGCCTGAAGCTCCTTCAGCCCCATGCCATAGGTGGGATCGAAATCGTAAGGGTGTTTGGTGAGCCTGAATTCAGGCACGCTTTGCCTTTCGAAGGGCCACGATTTTTTCTGCCTCGGCGAAAATCTCATCCATGCTGCGTGAGCTTATTCCGCTTTCGCGAGAAGCATTCACGACCTGACGCATCTCATCCAACGAAAGCTCCTCGCCCTCGCGGAGGCGTTCACGGATCACGAGTTCGCTGACGAATTCGGCCACGTTCGCAAATCTTCCGCTGCGAACCTGATCTTCGATCCAGTCCTTGGTCGTGTCTGGAAGGGAACCGGTAATATCTGCCATCTTGGCCTCCTGCTCACTTCCAATGTCGCACGATCCGTCTTCACAAAAAAGCCCGGCACTGCCGGGCTCCATGTTCGCCGCTCAACTGGCGTCAGTGCTTCATCGCCTTGACGATGTCCTCGGTCATCTTCTTGGCATCGCCGAGCAGCATCATCGTGCCATCCTTGTAGAACAGCGTGTTGTCGATGCCGGCATAGCCCGAGCCGAGCGACCGCTTGACGAACAGGCAGGTCTTGGCCTTGTCGACGTCGAGGATCGGCATGCCGTAGATCGGGGAGGTCTTGTCGTCGCGGGCCGCAGGGTTGGTGACGTCGTTGGCGCCGATGACATAGGCGACGTCGGCCTGCGCGAACTCCGCATTGATGTCTTCCAGTTCGAAGACCTCGTCATAGGGCACGTTGGCTTCGGCGAGCAGCACGTTCATATGGCCCGGCATGCGGCCGGCGACCGGATGGATCGCGTACTTGACCTCAACGCCGTGGCTCTTCAGCGTATCGGCGAGCTCGCGCAACGCATGCTGCGCCTGGGCGACCGCCATGCCGTAACCCGGCACGATGATCACCTTCTCGGCGTTCTGCATCAGGAAGGCCGCGTCGTCGGCGGAACCCTGCTTCACCGTCCGCTGCACGCCGTCGTCGCCGGCAGCAGACGCCGTCTCGCCGCCGAAGCCGCCCAGGATGACGGAGATGAAGGACCGGTTCATCCCCTTGCACATGATGTAGGAAAGGATCGCGCCCGAGGAGCCGACCAGCGCACCGGTGATGATCAGCGCGAGATTGCCAAGCGTGAACCCGATGCCGGCGGCGGCCCAGCCGGAATAGGAATTCAGCATCGAGACGACGACCGGCATGTCGGCGCCGCCGATCGGCACGATCAGGAGAACGCCGAGCGCCAATGCCAGCACCACGACGAGCCAGAAGTCGAAATGGCTTTCGGTCTGCACCAGACCGAAGATGAAGACGACGACCAGCACCAGCAGGCCGATATTGATGGCGTGCCGGTAGGGCAGCATGATCGGCTTGCCGGACATCCGCCCATCGAGCTTCAGGAAGGCGATGACCGAGCCGGTAAAGGTGATTGCGCCGATCGCCGCGCCGAGCGCCAGCTCGATCAGCGCCTGGCCGTGAATATGGCCGATCGCGCCGATGCCGAAGGAATCCGGCGCATAAAGTGCTGCCGCCGCCACCATCACCGCGGCAAAGCCGACCAGCGAGTGGAAGCCGGCGACAAGCTGCGGCATCGCCGTCATCGGAATGGTGCGGGCGATATAAGCCCCTGCCCCACCGCCGAGGCTGAGCGCCAGCACGATCAGGATGAAACCGCCGAACGTCGGCGTGGCAAGCAGCAGCGTGGTGACGATGGCGATACCCATGCCGACCATGCCGTAGACATTGCCCTTGCGGCTGGTCGTCGGGTGGGAAAGACCCCGAAGCGCCATAATGAACAGCACGCCGGAGACGAGATAGAGGAAGGCTGCGAGGCTCTGCGACATGTATCCGAACCCTCAGCGATCTTTTTTCTTGTACATGGCGAGCATCCGGCTGGTCACCAGGAAGCCGCCGAAGATGTTCACCGAAACGAGCACCAGCGCCACGAAACCGAAGCCGGTCGCAAAGCCGCTCGCCGATATGCCGACCGCAAGTAGCGCGCCGACGACGATAACCGAAGAGATCGCGTTGGTGACCGCCATCAGCGGCGTATGCAGCGCCGGCGTCACCGACCAGACCACGTAATAACCAACAAAGATCGACAGCACGAAGATCGCCAGCCGAAACACGAAGGGATCGATCGCCCCACCGGTTGCAGCACTCGCGGCTTCCGGCGCCTGGGCGGCAGCGCTCATCACGGCGGTCACGGCCTGATCGAGCTGTTCCAGCGCCTTGTCCATTGCTTCACTGGCCATCAAAGCTTCTCCTCGGCTGTGGCGTCCCCGCCTCTTTCGGCGTCAACGGCGGCAGGCTTTTTGCGGGCCCGGGCCGGTCCCGCTGCCGGGGCTGCGGTTGGCGCGGCAACAGGCGCATCAACGACAAATGCGGCCGCGGCCGCCGCAAAATTCGGATGCACGACCTGTCCGCCATTCGTCAGCATGGTCGCCTTGACGAGCTCGTCCTCGGGATTGACCGCGAACTCCTTGGTGCCCTTGTCGACCATGGTCTCGATGAAGGCGAACAGGTTGCGGGCATAAAGCGCCGAAGCGGAGGCGGCGATGCGGCCGGCGACATTGGCATAACCGATGACGGTGACGCCCTCGACATCCGCGACCTTGCCCTTTTCGGAACCTTCGATATTGCCGCCGCGCTCGACGGCGAGGTCGACCGCCACCGAACCCGGCTTCATCGAAGCCAGCATGGCCCGCGACACCAGTTTGGGCGCAGGACGGCCGGGAATGAGGGCCGTCGTGATGACGATGTCCTGCTTTGCGATATGCTCGGCAACCAGAGCCGCCTGTTTGGCCTGATAGGCTTCCGACATCGGCTTGGCGTAACCGGCAGCCGTTTCGGCCGCCTTGAATTCCTCGTCCTCGACCGCGATGAACTTGGCGCCGAGCGAGGCGACCTGTTCCTTGGCAGCGGGGCGCACGTCGGTCGCCGAAACCACGGCGCCGAGACGACGGGCCGTGGCGATCGCCTGCAGGCCGGCGACACCGGCGCCCATGACGAAGACTTTTGCGGCCGGAACGGTGCCGGCGGCGGTCATCATCATCGGCATGGCGCGGCCGTATTCATGGGATGCGTCGATGACGGCGCGATACCCGGCAAGGTTCGCCTGGGAAGAAAGCACGTCCATCGACTGGGCGCGGGTGATGCGCGGCATCAGCTCCATGGCAAACGTGGTGAGCCCGGCTTTCGCCATGTCCGCAAGAGTGGCCTCGTTGCCGTAGGGATCCATGACCGCAAACACGACGGCGCCTGGTCTGTAGGACGCCATCTCGGTCGCCGTAGGCCGGTTGACCCGAAGGATGATATCGGCTGAACCGACCTCGCCGGAACCGGCAATGCGGGCGCCGGTGGCTTCGAAATCCGCGTCGCGGACGCCGGAGGCAAGGCCTGCCCCGCTCTCGACCACGACCGAGAGCCCGAGGCCGATGAGCCGCTTGACGCTCTCGGGCGAAGCGGCGACGCGCGGTTCGTCGGAACCTTCACGGCATACAAATACGATCTTCGGCAAAGACTGTCTCCTCCCAGTCGATATCGCAAGGCGGGCGAAAGACTTCGCCCTGCCTCAAAGCCGGTGGCCGGGTTGGCCGAACCGGATCAACGCAGCAGGAAAACGCCGGCTATAGTGAGAATGATGAAGACGAGAAGGCTGCCGATGAAGCCCGCACCGCCGAAGAAACCGGCAGCCATGGCGATCATCAGGACGACGATCAGCATCGTGCCCCATTTCGCACCGGCGAGGAAGGCGTTGTAGGTCTTGTCGTGTTCCGAATAGTCCATCGGAGCACCCGTTTCCACCGGCCCGCTATGGTGATTGTCCATCAGTCCCGTCTCCTTCATCAGCCGCACGCGGTCCGCTTGATCAAAGCGTCGGCGCGTGCGGGAAAACCCGTGTCGACATCCGGAATCATGCCGTCGTTCGGCAGGATCGGCGTCTCTTCAGGCCTTACACAAAGCGGCAGGAAAGCGCAATGCCGCCACAATGGCTTCCGGTACGCCGGAGCGCGACCTTCAGGTGAGGTAGGACATTTCGGGGGAGTTCGGGCGGCCGGCGATACGGGCCGTCGGCAGGATGGTAAGCGGCGCGGTGTCGAAGTTCGAGGAGCGTGCAAACAGCAGGCGGCGCTCATAGGCCTCCGACTGGAATGCCGGGAAGCGCTTCATCATCTTGGAGCGCAGTTCGCGGGTCTGCGAGGCGAGCAGCATCAGATCAAAATCGTATTGCGGGATCCGCCGCGGCGGCACGACCGGCTGGGCATAGAAGAACCGGCGGTAAAATGCCGCATGCGCCGGACGGATCGGCTGCAGCACGCGGTCCGCATCGAAATAGATCGCCGCAACCGGCGTCAGCCGCACCGTCAGGTAGGGCATGGCGGAAAGTTCGCTGGCATATTCCGGCGCTATCGCAAAACGCGCCGAGTCGATCAGCGTCATACCGGCATCGAGAAGGCCGTTCACGGCTTCCGGGAAAATGCTGATCGACTGGCAGACCCGATGCTCCGGCGTGACGTGGTGGAGGCGGATCGTACTGACCAGTTCCTCGTCGTAATAGACGCCGAAGACATGCGCATTCTTGTCGAAGTCGATCTCGTCGATGAGCTTGGTCGCCGCGACCGGCAGCACGTTGTGTGTCTTGTAGGCCCTGTATCGAAGCCGGGCGATATCTTCGAAATCCTCGTTGCTCTCGATCCGTCGGTATTCGACATGGTCGAGGGTGGAGAGAAGCTTGGCTGAAAAGTTTCCGTCCGAAAAGGACTTATCTATTGGCATTGGGTTTTGTTCCATGGGCTTTAACCAAGGATTAACCCTAAAAGACCCATAGCCCGCAATGAATGATACGCGAATTGAGTAAAATTCTAAATGATATGGTTAACAAACGGTTAACGGACGTTTCCTAACGTCCCAAAACCGTTAACACTGTCCTGATTTTAAGCGGAGTTTAACGCGCCGCGGCCCGAAGAGGCGAGGCCTGTGCGCTTTTGGCACCACGTCGAACGGCCGAGAGCTTGGCCGCGGAAGCGCCCTCGGCAGCCAATTCGATGATCTTTTCGGAAGCCACCGGCATCGAAAACACGTAACCCTGGACCAGGTCGGAGAACCGATGGCGATTGACCAGCGCGAGCTGCTCCTTCGTCTCCACGCCTTCGACGACGATCTTGAGGCCGAGCTCCCGGGACAGATGCACGATGCCGCGCAGGAGCTTCAGCTTGCGCTGGTCCTCGACAATATTGCGGATGAACGCACGGTCGATCTTGACCACGTCGAGCGGCAGGGAATCCAGATAGCTGAGGCTTGAGAAGCCGGTGCCGAAATCGTCGATGGCGATCGTCACGCCGGTCACGCGGAACTGGTTGAGGATAGCGCTGACCGCCACCGGCTCGTCCATGAAGCAGCTTTCCGTCACTTCGAGATGCAGCCGCGACGGATCGACCGAATAACGCTTCAGCACGTCCGCTACGTAACCGACGATATCGTCGTTGCGCAGGTCCTGGATCGAGAGGTTGACGGAGACAGCCATCGGCTCCGGCCAGGTCGCGCAGTCGCGGCAGGCCTGATCGAGCACCAGATGGGTGATATGCGAAACGAGCCCCATATCCTCGGCCATGGGGATGAAGACATTCGGCCCGACCATGCCGCGCTCCGGATGGCGCCAGCGCACCAGCGCCTCGCTGCATTCGATGCCGGAGCCGTCGGGACGGTACATCGGCTGGTAGACGACATGCAGGCCGCGGTTCTCGATCGCCTGGCGGAGGTCGACGCGAAGCTTCTGCTCGTCGATATACTGGGCGTCCATCTCCGAACGGAACGCCGTCAGCGTGCCGTTGCCGGTCGATTTCGCATGGTTGAGGGCAAGATCCGCCTTGATCTGCCAGTTTTCCATATCGAAGTCCTGCGACGGCAGCACGACGCAGCCGCTGTTCATCGAAACGGGAAGGCGAAGTCCGTCGACATAATAGTCGCCCTGGATCTCGGCGTGAATTCGACGCACCTGGCGCTCCAGCTCGCAATCGTCGTCGCCGCCGGTCAGCAGCACGACGAATTCGTCGCCGACCAGGCGGCCTGCCAGCAGGCCGTCGGTCTTCATTGCCGAAAGCCTTGCCGAGATCGCCGCGAGCAACCGGTCGCCGATCACATGGCCGCGCAGGTCGTTGACATGCTTGAAGCCGTCGACGTCGAACACGGCGAGTGCGGCCAGGGCTTCGCCGCGGCGCTTCAGCTTCTTGGTGGCAAGATCCGCGAAATGACCGCGGTTCGGCAGGCCGGTCAGGGCGTCGAACCGCACCATGTGCAGCACCTTCTCCTCGGCGGCGAGACGGGCGGTGACATCTTCGAAGATCAGCACGACGCCACCGTCGGAACGGGGGCTGACCGAAAATTCGAGATGGCGGTCGTCCTTGAACTTGAAGAGCGCGCGTTCGAGCGAGCCGTCTGCGAGCTTGGAAAGCTGCCGCAGGATGGTTTCCGGCGCATTCTCCGCATCTTCGCAGAGCACGGCGGCGAAATCGCGGTCCTTGAGGTCGCTCTTCTTGTCGAGACCGAGCAGATCGCGGGCGCGGCGGTTGATCACCTGGATCTTGCCTTCGCCGTCGAGCATCACCAGGCCGTGGGAAATCGTCTTCAAGGCGATATCGAAGCGGCCGGCGATGATCGCCATCTTCCGCGAGGCGATGACGTTTTCATAAAGGAACTCGCGCACGCCGTTGGCCATCGACCGCGTGGTGAGACCGAAGGGGATGAGCAGCAGCGACATCAGAGCGAGATGCAGGTCCTCGGTGAACAGGCAGGCGATCAGGATCGGGCCGCAGCAGCCGAGCGTCTGGAGGTCGACGGCGATGCGCGAGCCGTAGTTGCGGCCGACGATCGACATCATCGAGCCGAGCGTCATGGCGATGCAGGTGAAGCCGACGAACGGGTTTTCGAGCACGAGCAGGGCGTAGCCGCTGGCGATGCCGAGCAGAAAGGCAGCCAGGAACGCCCCGATCACATATTGCTGCTCCCAGGCGGCGATGCCGTCATAGGTAAGCGACGCCTTGTCCACCTTGTCGAACCGCTGGAACCAGTACATGCGATAGGCAAAGACGGCCGCGAAACCGCAGGCGAACAGGAGATAGAATTGCGCACCGCTGTAATGGAAAACGAGCAGGCACCACAGGACGTGAACGACCACGCCGGTCCACAATGTGCCGCGATTTCCAAATAGCGACGTGACGAACGACAGATACACATCCGTCGACAGCGTCTTCGCTTCTGTCTCTTTCATCGGGTTCATCCCTTGTCTTCCGGTCGACACTGCGGGAAACCCTTTAAAAATTGCTTGTTCACGAGCCACGTAACCCCCTTTCATTGGGGGGTTCTTGAGAGTTTGCTGAACAAATTGACAACGAGATGGTTAAAATTTCTAGGAGGCAACCTTCGGCGCAGGCGCACCCCCTCCGGAGCCTGCACAAACACCCTGCGATCCCGGCTTTTTATAGACGAAAACCTGACTTGTTGGGACTTTCCTTTTCTTAGACCTTCGTTTACATCGCCATCCAAGAACGGGCGGGGTAAGAGAGACCTGTTGGAATTGGGGAAAGCATGGCTGCACTGTTGAAGATCAGCGGTCTCATCGATCGCGTGAGCGAAATCCTCGGCAAATTTTCAGGCTATATGGTCCTCGCCTGCACGCTCATCAGCGCCGGCAACGCCATCATCCGCTACCTCTTCAACTACAGCTCCAACGGCTGGCTTGAAATCCAGTGGTATCTCTTCGCCTTCATCGTGTTGCTCGGCGCTTCCCACACGTTGCGGCTGAACGAGCACGTCCGCGTCGACCTGATTTACGGCGCCGTTTCTGATCGCGCCCGGCTGTGGATCGATGCGATCGGCCTGATCGTCTTCCTCATCCCGGCCTGTCTTTACCTCGCCTGGCTCTCCTGGCCCTTCTTCTCGCTTTCCTTGGCGCAGGGCGAGGTGTCTTCGAATGCCGGAGGCCTCATCCGCTGGCCGGTCAAGCTGATCATCGTCGCGGGCTTTAGCCTGCTGGCGCTGCAGGGATTTTCCGAACTGGTAAAGCGCATCGCCGGCCTCATGGGCGTCCTCCAGGTCGATACGACCTACGAAAAGCCGCTTCAATAACAAGAATTTCGGGGGAATAAGCCGCTCATGTTCGAATACGGTATAATGCCGCCGGCAATGTTCCTTGGCATGATCATTTTCATGCTCTACGGGTTCCCTGTCGCCTTCTCGCTGTCCGCCGTCGGCCTGTTCTTCGGCCTTCTCGGCATCGCCACCGGCCATTTCGAATTCGCCTTCATGCAGGCGCTACCGTTCCGCATCTTCGGGATCGTCTCCAACGATCTCCTGCTCGCCATCCCCTTCTTCACCTTCATGGGAGCGGTGCTCGAGCGCTGCGGCCTTGCCGAAGACCTGCTCGAAGGCACCGGCAAGCTGTTCGGCGCCATTCCCGGCGGTCTCGCCTATGCGGTCATCCTGGTCGGCGCCATCCTTGGCGCGATCACCGGCACGGTCGCCGCCTCGGTCATCACCATGGGCGTGATCTCGCTGCCGATCATGCTGAAATACGGCTACAATCCGCGGATTGCGACAGGCGTCATCGCCGCATCCGGCACGATCACCCAGGTCATCCCGCCGTCGCTCGTGCTGATCGTCCTTGCCGACCAGCTCGGCCGTTCGGTCGGCGACATGTATCTCGGCGCGATCGGCCCGTCGATCCTGCAGGTGGTGATCTTCCTGCTGTTCATCCTCGCCATGTCGATCTTCCGCCCGAAGGACGTGCCCGCTTTGCCGCTGGAAGCCCGCGGTGAACTCAATGCGGCGCTGGTCTTCAAGGTCCTCTGGGGCATGATCCCGTCGATCGTGCTGATCTTCCTCGTGCTCGGTACCATCTTCATGGGCCTGGCCACCCCGACTGAAGCCGGCGCTCTTGGCGTCGTCGGCGCCATGGTGCTTGCCGCCATGCACCGCCGCCTCACCTGGGATCTGATCAAGCAGGGCATGCATTCGACCATGACGATCACCTCCATGGTGGTCTTCATCCTGGTCGGCGCCACCTGTTTCAGCCTTGTCTTCCAGGGCATGGACGGCGGACTGTGGATCGAATTCCTGCTGTCTCACGTCCCGGGCGGCGCGGTCGGCTTCCTGATCTTTGTCAACATCTTCGTTTTCTTCCTTGCCTTCTTCCTCGATTTCTTCGAAATCGCCTTCATCGTCCTGCCGATGCTGGCGCCGGTGGCGAACGCGCTCGGCATCGACCTGATCTGGTTTGGGGTGCTGCTCTGCGTCAACATGCAGACCTCGTTCATGCACCCGCCCTTCGGCTTTGCGCTGTTCTACCTGCGCTCGATCGCCCCGAAAAGCGTCAAGACCAAGGACATCTATCTCGGCGCCATTCCGTGGCTCGGCATGCAGCTCATCCTGGTCGGCATCATCATCTTCTGGCCCGAGTCGGTCACCTACTGGCTGGACAAGTCGCCGGACGTCGACCTCAATACGATCAAGATCGAAATCCCCGGCTTCGGCAACGGCAGCGGCAACCAGATGCCGAATTTCGGCTTGCCGCCGATGGACGGCGCTCCGGCCCAGCCCAGCCAGCAGGGACTGCCCGGCATGYCGAACTTCGGCCAGCCCCCGAAGATCAACCCGTAAGGGCGGCTTTTTCCGTCCAGTTGTCGCTAAGTATATTTCCGAAAAAGGAGGACAGGGTTGGCGCCCTGTCCTCCTTTTTATTATTGTCCAACAGTCCAGGCCGCTCCTCCTCCGATTTCCCCCGGCGACAGCGGCAAACGCAAGCGAAGACGTTGCTTGGAGGCCCGCGTCAAAGGCGTCTTTCGGCCCTTCCTCTACCGAAAAAGCGGTATGCCGGTGGAGGCTCGACGCGAAATCCTGTTGCCGCTAACACTTTGGTAGACGTACTAACCGGCTTACTGAGCGTATAAAACTTGGCGCGGGCGGCATCGCGCGCCGGGTTTGCCGTCGCCAGACCAGAACCCGGTTTGGCTGGATCGGTCGGGGGCACGACATGCAGATGAACCACGTATTGCCGAATGCGATGTACGTCGTGCGACGGTCGATCGATCGGACCATAGTCGAGCCGTTGCGGCGCAGACAGTTTGCCAGAGAGCGCGACGTATTCACCCATCGCACCAACCGGGGATACATCTTCAACCTCGATCCTGCACAAAGTATCGACGAGGCTATCTTCGTCGAAGGCTGGTTTGAGGGACGGTTTCTGGAATTCCTGCAAGGCCGCTTCGAGCCTGATGCCGTCGCGCTCGATATCGGCGCGAATATCGGCAACCACGCCATTCACCTCAATCGAGACTTCGCCGAGATCCATTGCTTCGAACCCAACCCCGACGTCTTCAGGCGGTTGACCGAGAACATTCGCTCGAACCGGCTCGATAACATCCGACTGCATCAGGCGGCTCTCGGCGATTGCGACGACACCCTCATGTTCCGCGAAAATCTCGAAGGCAACCTGGGCGCCAGCGGCTTCGTGGAGGATGACCGGCCATCGGGACATAGCCGTATCCTGCGCCTGCCGGTCTTCGAAGCGGACAAGCTCATCCGGCGCCTCGGAATAACCAGGGTCGATTTCATCAAGATAGATGTCGAGGGGTTCGAGCTGCGGGTTCTGAAAGGACTGCGTTCGACGATCGCCTTCAACCGGCCGATCGTGTCCTTCGAGTTCCACGGCCATCTCGCGGCACCAGAAGACTTCGGCAAGCTCACCGCCTGCCTGCCGGATTACCAGTTCTACGATCTGGAATATGCGCCTGAATCGGCTTCCACGCTGGAAAAGCTGAAATGGAACTTCCGCCATGGCGGCGCACCCGTTCTGAACCGGTTCGACCGTCCCGAGCCGCGCACCTACGAAAACATACTGGCATTCCCATCGCAGGATACGTTCAGCCGCTTCACGAACCGCCCTTCGGCCGCCCTTGCCATTTGAACCGATCCCCCGGGTACCCGCCAAACAAAAGCCCCGGATCTCTCGATCCGGGGCTTCGATATCAAGAACTGCCTGACCTGTGATTAGAGCTTGCCGTTTCGCTGCTGGATCATCATGAAGGTGTCGTAGGTATATTCCGACAGCTGCATCCAGAGATAGGCTTCCTTCTTGAAGGCGACCTGATCTTCGTAGACCTTCTTGAAATCGGCATTGGTCGCCGAGATGTCCTTGTAGACCTCGAGAGTGGCCTTGTAGCAGGCTTCGAGGATTTCCTGACTGAAGGGGCGAAGCGTCGTACCCTGCGAAACGATCTGCTTGATCGCCGTGGGGTTCTTCACGTCGTATTTGCCCATCATGTTGGTGTTGGCGAAAGCGCAGGCATCGGTCAGCGCCGCCTGATAGGCCTTCGGGAGCGCGTTCCACTTTTCCAGGTTGACGAACGCATGGATGGTCGGGCCGCCTTCCCAGAAGGCCGGATAGTAGTAGTACTTGGCAACCTTGTAGAAGCCGAGCTTGTAGTCGTCATAGGGGCCGACCCATTCGGCCGCGTCGATCGTGCCCTTTTCCAGCGCCGGATAGATGTCGCCGCCGGCGATCTGCTGCGGCACTGCGCCAAGCTTTTCCAGCACCTTACCGGCAATGCCGGCGATGCGCATCTTGACGCCCTTGAAGTCGTCGACCGTGTTGATTTCCTTGCGGAACCAGCCGCCCATCTGCGCGCCGGTATTGCCGGCGGGCATGCCGTAGATGTTATGCTTGGCATAGAATTCGTTCATCAGCGTATTGCCGTTGCCTTGATAGAACCAGGCATTGTTCAGCCGGGCATTGAGGCCGAACGGGATGGCGGTGCCGATCGCGAATGTCGGATCCTTGCCGACAAAATAATAGGAGCAGGTATGGCACATTTCGACCGTCGAATTGCTGACGGCGTCCGCTGCCTGCATGGCCGGCACGATTTCGGCGGCGGCAAACGGCTGAATGGTGAAATTGCCATCGGTTGCCGCAGCGACATGCTTGGCGATGTCTTCCGCGCCGCCATAGATGGTGTCCAGCGACTTCGGGAATGAAGACGTCAGACGCCAGGTGACTTTTGGGCTCGACTGCGCGATGGCCGGAGCGGCGAGCACCGTGGCGGCAGCTGCACCGGCGCCAGTCACGGCAGCCTTTTTGAAAAATGAACGACGATCCATGAAATACCTCCCAGTAAGACAACCGTAGGGCTTATCTGTTCCCACTCCCCCCGGTCCTGGGGCGAGGTAAACATTTTGGTCTAGCGGTTGCAAGCGCCGGAGCTAATATTCCTCAATGCGGGAAGGTCTTTTATCGTTAGACTTTCGTAGCGTCCCGCCGAAACTGGATTCACCAGACATTTCAAAGGGGCAATGCTTATTCTTTGGGCAACGCCCGACCCGGAAACACGCCTCCAACTTGACTTGAACCGGCCTCCCGCGGCACAACGACATCAGACGCAACAGCATGCTTCGTTGGAGAGCCTGATGCCGAAACCGATCGTCGCCCTGCCCGCCGATATCCGCCAACTGGATGGAGCGATCTGGCATGCATCGCCGAACCAGTATGTTCAGGCGGCGCTGAAAGTGGCGGACGTGATGACCTTCATCATTCCGGCTTTCGAAGAGGGCAACGAGACCGATGCCATCCTCGACCGCGTCGACGGCGTGCTGGTTTCAGGATCGGCGACCAACGTCCACCCGTCGCTCTATGGCAAGCAAGCGACCGACGGCGACGGCCCCTTCGATCCGGCCCGCGACGCGACCTCCCTGCCCCTCATCCGCCGGGCGATCGACCGTGGCATTCCCCTGCTCGCCATCTGCCGCGGCATCCAGGAACTGAACGTCGCATTGGGCGGCACGCTGGCGAGCGAAATCCAGGACCAGCCCGGCATCTGGGACCACCGCAAACCCGATGTGAAGGAGCGCGACGACATGTACGCGATCCGCCAGCCTGTGTTCGTTGCCGAAGGCTCCTGCATCGCCAATTATCTGGGCCTGGCAGGCGAGGTCCAGGTCAACTCCCTGCACCGCCAGGCGATCGCCGAAACCGCACCTCGTCTGAAGGTCGAAGCAACCGCCGAGGACGGCACGGTCGAGGCGGTTTCGGTCATCGACGCCAAGAATTTTGCCGTGGGCGTGCAATGGCATCCCGAATACTGGGCTGAAACCGACGCACCGTCGCGGGCACTCTTTCACGCTTTCGGCGAAGCCGTCCGCGCCTACGCAGCCCGCAAGACGCTGACCAACGTGGCGGCTTGACGCTCGCGACGTGGCGGCTTGACGCCGGCCAAGCATCAGCGTGAAGCAGGATATCGGGAAACCTACTCCTCGACCTCGCCCGGCCCTTCCCCCGCCTTCACATAAGCAAGCTTCAGCATAATCTGCGAAGCCTCGATCAGCGTTTCGCGCTCTTCCGGGCTGAGGCAGGCTTCGATTGCCTTTTCCAGCCAGGCGCGGCGGGCGCGGATATCCTCGGAAAGAACCGTGCGACCGTGAGGCGTCAGTGCCAACTCGATTTCGCGGCGGTCCTGCCCGTTGCGACTGCGGCTGATGAGGCCGTCGCGTTCCATAGCCGCGACGATGCGGGTGACCGATTGCGGTTGCAGCCGCTCCTCCAGCGCAAGGCGCCACGCCGGCATCGGCCCCAACCGATGAAGAGTGGCGAGCATGGCGATCGTCGACAGACTGACCGCGCCTTCCGCTCGCGCGGCGCGCAGCCGGCGGCCGAGCAGCAGCACGCTACGAACAATCAGAGTTGAGGCGTCGTCACTGGACATATGATACGCATTGCGTATTATTATGCCATTGCTCAATCGCGAGCCTGAGGGATGGCGGATGGAAAAGACATTCAATCACGTTGCCGAAGCCTTTCGCTGGTCGACGGAAAAAGAAGTGACGGCGATCGAGATCGTCGTTTCGGCGCTTGCCATAGCAGTGCCGGCGCTGCTGGTCGCAAGGGGCCATCACATGGGCCTCGGCCTCGTCGGCGGCATGGCGATGAGCGGAACCGTAGCGCATGGCAAGTTGAGGGTGCAAGCCGGCAGTGCGGGTGCCGCCTTCGCCACGCTGGCGATTGCCGCAGGGCTTGCCTGCCTCGTCGGCCGCCTGGGCATGGCAGGCCAGGCCGCGATGCTTTCGCTGGCGGCGATCGCCGGCATCGTCGGCGGGTTCGACCGGGCGATGGTGGCCGCGTCGATGCGGTTCGTCTTCTATCTCATCATGGTGGGCGGCATCGTGGCAACGACGAGTGCCGATCCGCTGCTGATCTTTACCGTCGTCATGAGCGGCGCGCTCTTTGCGGCGATCCTGCATATCGGCATGTCCGCCGTCGTCGATCGCATCCGCAAGCCTGAAGAAAAGCCGGTCGAAGCCAACCGTGCCCCGACCGCCAGGCAAAAGTTCAATCGGCTGAAACGCTCGCTGGGAGAATGGGCCGGCTGGCAATATCCGATCCGGCTGGTCCTCAGTCTCGGCGCTGTTTTGCTCGCGCACGCGCTTTTTCCCT
Organism: Neorhizobium sp. P1_A6; assembly: GCF_056406795.1. Classification (NCBI taxonomy): domain Bacteria; kingdom Pseudomonadati; phylum Pseudomonadota; class Alphaproteobacteria; order Hyphomicrobiales; family Rhizobiaceae; genus Neorhizobium; species Neorhizobium sp. P1_A6. The sequence continues at coordinate 27,190 of NZ_JBFTZM010000006.1, forward strand.
CCCACGACGTTCACTGGGCGGCGCTGACGCTTGTGCTGCTGGTCGAGCGCCGGCCGGAGCGCATGCCGCGGAAGACGACGCAAAGGGTGATCGGTGTCATCTTCGGCGTCTGCTGCGCAGGCCTGCTTTCATTCCTGGCTCTGCCCGCCTGGGCGGATGTGCTGAGCATCGCCGTTCTTGGCGGCTGCCGACCATTCCTGCGGGCCAGGAACTATCTCGCCTATTCGATCGTCATGACGCCGCTGATGATGATGGCCATGGGCACAGCCGATCAGGTTCTGACGGCCGCCACATTATGGGACCGGCTCTACGCCACCGTCTTCGCCGCATGCCTGGTGCTGTTCGTCAATCGGATAGCGATCTTTCTGTGGCCGGAGACGGCGGTACCCGTCGCGGCCTAAACCCTTGGCCGGTGCACCCCGGTCGACTGGCGGATGCGCATTTCCGGCTTGATCAGATGGATGCCGTCCGGCTCGTGGCTGCCGGCAAGGCGGTCGAGCAGGGCGCGCGCCGCAAGCCGACCGACTTCCGTCTGGCCGTTCCAAACCGTCGTCAGCGCCGGTGTCGCGATCGACGCCTCTTCGAGATCGTCGTAGCCGGTGACGGAGATGTCGTGACCGGGCAGCAGCCCGGCGCGGGCGACGCCGTTCATCAGGCCGATCGCCACCAGATCGTTCCAGCAGACCGCGGCCGTCGGCTTCTGCGGCAGGGAAAGGAAATGCACCGCCGCCTCGAACCCGCCCTGCTTCGAACGCGGGCCGGGGATGCGCAGGTTCGGATCGACCTCGATGCCCGCTTTGCGCAGCGCGTTGACATAACCCTGGTAGCGGTCGCGACCGGTCGACGTCTGGTCCGTGCCGCCGATCATCGCGATCACCCGATGCCCGAGGCCGATCAGATGGTTGGTGGCAAGCGAAATGCCGTAGCTGTCGTCGCCGCGATAGGTCGGCAGTTCGACGCCTTCCATCGAACGGGCAACGAGGATGGCCGGCATGCCGTTCTCTTCCGCGAGCCTCATATCCTCGATCGGCGTGCCGATCGCCGGCGACATGATCACCCCGTCACCACCGAGCTGCAGCAGCGTTTCGATGAAGGTGCGCTGCTTTTCGACCGAATCGTAATGATTGGAAAGGATGAATGTATGGCGGCTGCGATCGAGCTCGCTTTCGATCGCTTTGAGGATTTCCCCGTAGAACGGGTTCATGATGTCATGCACCACGACGCCGATAATGCCGGAGCGCGAGGTGCGCAGGCTGGCTGCGCGGCGATTGTAGATATAACCGAGGGCTCTTGCCTGTTCCTTGATTTTTTCCCGGGTATCGGCTGCCACGAGCGGGCTGTCGCGCAGCGCAAGCGATATCGTGGCAGTTGAAAGACCAAGGCTTTCGCCAATCGTCGACAACTTGATCTTTTGCGCCATTTCCCCCACCCGCAATGGCCGGCATCGCTATCCGATGCTCGAATTAAACTTTAAATAAACAATTTAATTCCGTGCGACAATCCTGTAACGGCGAAAATCTGGAGGGAAATCAGCCCCTGTCGTCGGAGGACTCCGACTGAAGATTTTGTTCGACAGCCTTCAGGAGCTTGAGGAGGGTTCGGATCTCCTTGTCGGAGAGACCTTTTGCGGCGATCGAACCGCATTCGGAGACCGAGCGGCCGATCTGCTCGACGGTCTGCAATCCGGCTTCCGTCAGATGCACCTTGGTGAGGCGCCCGTCGGTGCCGTCGGCGCGGCGTTCCAGAAATCCCTGAGCTTCCATGCGGCCGATCGTACGGGTCATGGTCGGGGCCTTGACGCCGAGCCTTATGGCGAGCTGGCCGGGGGTCATTCCGTCCTCTTCCGCAAGAATCAGGATGACGCCGTCCTGGCCGGCATAAAGCCCGCTTTCGCCGAGGCTGCGGCTGAGTGCTGTGCGCATGGAGCGGGCGGCCTGGGTGATCGCCGGCGCAAGGTCGGTGGCCGAAAGGCCTTCCAATTCCTTCTTCTTGCCGGACTTGGCTTTTTTATCGCCCTTCTTCTTGCTCATTCGCTCCGCCCGTTTTGCCCTAAAGAAGTAGCCGTTATATCTGTGGCGCGCTATCCATATCGAAACCGGGAAACCACCGCCAGATGTCGCACCCTTCGCCACGCTATCATGACAATGATACGACACTTGCGTCCACAGAAAGGCGAGACTGGATCGCCGTCCTGCCGCTCGGCGCCCACGAGCAGCATGGACCGCACCTGCCGTTCGAGACCGACACGCTCATCGCCGAGGGTCTCATCTCGCGCCTGATCCCTGCCCTGCCCGCCCACCTGCCGGTCACGTTCCTGCCCGTGGAGCCGATTGGCTATTCGATTGAGCATATGGATGTCGCCGGTACGAAGACGCTTGGCTTCGACGAAGCCGTTTACCGCTGGCTCGGCATTGCCGCCGACCTTCACGCAAAGGGCATCGGCAAGCTGGTGCTGCTCAACGCCCACGGCGGCAATTCGCCGCTCATGACCATCGTGGCGACCGAGGCGCGGGTGCGGTTCGGCATGCTGGTCGTCGCCACGAGCTGGACCCGCTTCGGCCAACCCGCCGGCTGGATCGCCCCGGAGGACAAGGCAGTCGACATCCACGGCGGAGACATCGAGACGTCCGTGATGCTGGCGCTCCATCCGGATAAGGTCGATATGGCCAGGGCCGAAAACTTCCCGTCCCGCCAATCGGACTTTTCCCGCGACTTCAGACATCTGCGCGCCTACGGCCCGCACGCCTTCGGCTGGAAGATGTCCGACCTCAACTCCAAGGGCGTCGCCGGCAACGCCGCCGCGGCAACGGCGGAACGGGGGGAACTGCTCGTTGCGCATGCCGTCAGGGGGATTATCGAGCTGCTGCAGGATGTGGCGCGGTTTGATGTCGGAACATTGAAGTAGGAAGAAGCTACACAATGTGCGATATTAGGCTACACGCTTGAGGTAGCCGCGGATGACGCTGAATATCCGAAACGAAGAGGCCGATGCATTGGCCCGTGAACTGGCCCGTATCGACGGAACGACCATCACCGACGCGGTGATTTCCGCATTGAAGGAAACCATCGACAAACGCATCCGTCAGGAAACGCCTCGCGAGACCGCAACGAGAATCCTCACGCAACGCGGCCTTGCCTTCAAGGCGAACAGGCAGCCTGTACCGCCCGACGCCTATCACGATCTCGATCACCAGATCGGAGATGACGGCTGATGTTCGTCGATGCCTGCGCGATCGTCGCGATGATGGCCGGCGAGGAGACTGCGGAAGCCTACGAAACGGCGCTTCTGCAGGCAAATTCGCCTTTCACGTCACCATTGGCCGCTTGGGAAGCGATCATCGTCCTGTCCCGGCCGGATCAGTTGGATTGCCGTTACCGGGAGGCAGAAGGCGCGGTCGTTGAATGGCTGGACGCGCGGGACATCGAGATTCGCGAGGCCGGATCGCCTCGGAAGCTTTTGAATTATGCAGTCGCAGTCGCCGAGAAACACGGGATTGGGCGCCGATATCTCAGCAATTTTGACTGCTTTCATTATGCCTATGCGAAGGTGACCGAGCAGCCGCTTCTGACCCTCGACCAGCTTTTGCGCCAGACGGACGCCGAAACGAGGCCGTAAGGATCAAGCCACCGAGGCCCTCCACAACCGCTGCCGGCAGGGTAGCGGCCATACCCGGCCTCAGCTGCAATTCCGATGTGATCTTATAACATACAAACCCTTTGAACTCGTCCCGGCTTGCCCTTATATGAGACGAACAAAGCTTCCGCGCCGATCGGGCGCTCTCAAGTCCTCGAGGTTTTCATGACCGAAACAGCCACCGTCAAGCCCGTTCCCGTCACCGTGCTCACCGGTTATCTCGGCGCCGGCAAGACGACGCTCCTCAACCGCATTCTCTCCGAAAGCCATGGCAAGAAATACGCGGTCATCGTCAACGAGTTCGGTGAGATCGGCATCGACAACGACCTGATCGTCGAGTCGGACGAAGAAATCTACGAAATGAACAACGGCTGCGTCTGCTGCACGGTACGCGGCGACCTGATCCGCGTCGTCGAGGGCCTGATGCGCCGCCCGGGCCGCTTCGACGGCATCATCGTCGAGACCACCGGGCTTGCCGATCCGGTGCCGGTCGCCCAGACCTTCTTCATGGACGACGACGTGCGCGCCAAGACCGAGCTCGATGCGGTCGTCGCCCTCGTCGATGCCAAGCACCTGCCGCTGCGCTTGAAGGACAGTCGCGAAGCCGAAGACCAGATCGCCTTTGCCGATGTCGTCGTCATCAACAAGACCGATCTCGTTTCCTCGGAAGAACTGGCGATCATCGAAGACGTCGTCCGCGCCATCAACCCGACTGCGCGCGTCTACAAGACCACCCGTTCCGGCGTCGATCTCGCCCGCGTGCTCGACCAGGGCGCCTTCAACCTGGAACGCGCGCTCGAAAACGATCCGCATTTCCTCGACCACGGCTATGACGACCATGTCTGTGGCCCGGACTGCGACCATGACCATGGGCATGACCACCATCATCATGATCACGACCATCATGCACATGACCATGATCACGATCATCACGGCCATGATCACCACCACCATCACCACGGCGAAATGTCGCCGATCCATGACGTGACGGTGAAGTCGATCTCGCTGCGCGGCGGCGAGATGAACCCGGAACGGTTCTTCCCCTGGATCCAGAAGATCACCCAGACGGACGGCCCGAGCATTCTGCGCCTGAAGGGCATCATCGCCTTCAAGGGCGACGAGGAACGTTATGTCGTGCAGGGCGTCCACATGATCGTCGAAGGTGATCACCAGCGGCCGTGGAAAGACGGCGAAAAGCGCGAATCGCGCCTCGTCTTCATCGGCCGCGATCTCGATGTCGACAAGATCGAGAAGAGCTTCAGGGCTTGTGAGGTAGCGGCATGACGCCGAAAAGTGTGAAGCGGTTTTCGGACCACGTCATGCCCTGGAGAAATGCTGCCTGATGCCGACAGTCGCACCGCTTGATCTCGAAGGCCATGTCGTCGCCGCGCATTTCCTCGGCGACGTTCCATTCTTCGCCACCGCCGCCGGCACGATCCACCGCCTGGATGGCGGCGAGAAAGTCACGGAGGCCCATCAGGGTCTGCTGACCTGCATCCGCGATCCCTTCAGCGCCACGCTGCTGACCGGCGGCGAGGACGGCAAGGTAATGCGCATCGGCAGCAATGGCGAGGCGACCCTGATTGCCGAAGCGCCGCGCAAGTGGATCAGCGTCGTTGCCGGCGGCCCGCAGAATGCGGTCGCCTATGCGCATGGCAAATCGAGTTTCGTGAAGCAGAGCGACGGCACGCTGAAGGAGTTTCCCGAAGAGCGCAGCGTCGAAGGCCTCGCCTTCGCCGGCAAGGGCCTCAGGATCGCGGCCGCTCGTTACAACGGCGTCTCGCTGCACTGGGTCGGCACCAATGCGCCGCCGGTCGATCTCGAATGGAAAGGCGCCCACAACGCCGTCACCTTCTCGCCCGACGGACGTTTCCTGGTGACGACCATGCAGGAAAACGCCCTGCATGGCTGGAAGCTCGACGGCAAGCCGGGCGAAAACCGCCATATGCGGATGACCGGTTACCCGGCCAAGGTGAAGTCGCTCTCCTGGTCGCCGAAGGGCAAATGGCTTGCCTCGTCGGGCGCCCCGGCTGCTATCGTCTGGCCGTTTTCGGCAAAGGACGGACCGATGGGCAAGGCGCCGCAGGAACTCGGCACCCGCGCCAATATCATGGTCACATCGGTGGCCTTCCATCCGGCCGAGGAAGTGCTCGCCATCGGTTTTATCGACGGTATGATCCTTGGCGTCAGGCTTGCCGACGCAAAGGAAGCGCTTCTACGCCGGCCCGGCAAGGGCGGCATAACTGGATTGAGCTGGAGCGCCAGCGGCAAGCTCGTCGCCTTCTCCTCCGATGCCGGTGATTGCGGCGTCATCGATATCGCAGCCTGAAAGCTTGCAGCACGAATAACCGCGGCGGAAAAATCTCCGCCGCGGCCTGGTCCATGCGGGGATGGCAGCGTGTATGAAGTGGTATGGGTGTCAGGCTTTGCTGCCTGCCCGATCGCTCCGGTGTTTTCCGAAAGGCGGGCGACGGATGGTCTGGATCCGAAACCTTGAACCTTGCGGCGGTCGGCGCCCTGACGGCGCCTTCCTCACCTTTACGACCATCACCGGACGCCGGATGCTCTCCGTGGGATGCGACCCGGTTCGCGACCCGGCCCCTGCCCTGTGACGCGACCACTATAACCGCGCCGGCGCAGGCGGGGATGCCGCGGAACCATTTCCACGAGAATGCGCCTCAAACGAAAAGGGAATTTCCGTTCTCCGCGGCGAAATCGTCCCCGCCTTCACGCCGCCTGGCGGTCTTCCTCGAACGTATCGATGCCGTCGCGGCCGTTGCGCTTGCGCGCGTAAAGCGCCTGGTCGGCCCGCTGCAGCAGGGTTTCGAGATCGCCGGGGCCGCATATTTCGGTCGCCACGCCGATGCTGAGTGTCGGCTGCACGACAAGGCCCTCCATTTCCGCGAGGGAAGCGGCAAAGGCCACGCGGATCTTCTGGGCCGTCTCGACGGCTTTTTCGACAGGGCATCCCTTGAGGACGATCACGAACTCGTCGCCGCCCTGCCGCGCGAAGAGGTCGTGGCTGCGCAGGTGCAGAGACGCGGAGGATGCGAACCGCCGCAGCACTTCATCGCCGACCGCGTGCCCATGCGTGTCGTTGATCTGCTTGAAATGGTCGACGTCGATAAGCATCAGGGCGATCGGGCCCGGCTCGAGACCAGCATAGGAACGCATGAGCCCGCCGCGGTTGAGCACGCCGGTTAGGGCGTCGCGATCCGCCAGATAGGTGAGCTTGTTTCCAGCCCGTTCGGCCGCCATCAGATTGATGACGATGCTTCGCAATGCCAGGAAGGGCGCCGCCCAGAGCCCAAGCCAGGCATCGGCGCCATTGCCAGGGGCAAACAGGCCGCCTTCGCCGATCCAGCCCGTCACCGCCAGAAGGGCGCGCGCTGCAAAGATGGCGGCAGTCGGCATGTAGATCGCAGCGACCAGCCATGCCGACCGCAGCCTCTCCTGTCGCGCGAGGCGAATACCCTCCAGCATCACCAAGAGGTCGCCGAGAGCGCAGACGAGCGAGAAGATGGCGATGCGCGGCGCGGTACTGGCATCGTCACGCCACAAGAGGATCAGCGGCGCCGAAAGAACGGCAAGGATCAGCCAACTCAGGCCCCAACGGGCCGGACGGCCGCCGAAAAGCCGGACGGAGACGATCAGCAGCAGATAACCGACCAGGATCAGGTTGTTGCCGATCAGGATCGAGACGACGTCCGGCAACACGTTTCGCAGACCGACGCTGAACAAGCCGGCTCCGATGACGATGCCGCTGGCGCTCCACCAGAACAGCCAGCGTTCGAACCGGCCGCTGGAATAGGCGATCATCTGGACGATGCCCAGGACCGAGCAGGTTATAGCCGAGACGATATAAATCGTCCGCAGATCCAGCATGAAACACCCCCAATGGCGACGCGGGGCATAATAGCGTTGGGCGGTTACGATTCGGTTTGTCCGGTCGTTCAAGTTTATACGAACTGGCTTCAAACGATGCGGACGGCGCCGATGATTTCGGCGAGCAGGTTGTGCAGGTCGTCGCGATAACCGCTGCGGGCTGAGGGGCCGCTTTCGTCTGACGTCATCACCACGGTGAGGCCGAGCGACGGCACGATATAGAGCATCTGCCCGCCATAACCCCAGCCGAACCTGACCTCCTCGCCGCCGATATTGCGCAGGAACCAGCCGTATCCGTAACCGTCGCCGGAAAAGCGCGAATTGGTGCGCGGCGTCCAGGACTGGTCGATCCAGTCCTTCGAGACGACCTGGCGGCCGTCCTTCGTCTTGCCGCCGCGGCGGTAGAGTTCTCCGAAGGCCAGTAGCGAGCGGGCGGCCATTGCCATCTGGTTGCCACCGAAATAGATGCCTTGCCGGTCTCGTTCCCAGGACCCGATCCGGAAACCGTCGACCGGCTCCAGCCATTCGCGCGCCAGCGCCAGCGTCGATTTCTTGGCGACTTTGGTGAGGATCGCCGAGAGCAGATGCGTCGAGGCGGTGGAATAGAGCATCGAACCGCCGGGATTGTCGTCGAACGGCTGGGCGAGCGCGAACTGCACCCAGTTGCGGCTCGCAACCCAGCGGCCGTAGTTCGGCCCCGACAGCCGCCCGAGCCCCGCCTGCATCGAAAGCAGATTGCCGATGGTGACGGCGTGGATGCGCGGGTCCGGATTTGCCGGCAGGTCGGCCTTCAGGATCGGCGCGATCTTCTGGTCCGGCCCCTCGAGCAGCCGGCGGTCGATGGCGATGCCGGTCAGCGCCGAGATGATCGATTTCGAGGCCGATTTGATGTTGGTCGAAGCGCTCAGCGAATGGCCGTTGAATGCCCGTTCGGCGAGCATCTCGCCATTGCGGGCGACGAGCACGACCTTCAGCGGCTCCAGCTCCGCCGCGCCGCCGAGCACGGTATCGAGCATCAAGGGCGGCTGCGGCACAGGTGCCTGGGGCGCGCCCTGGGCAAGGCTGCGGGCCGCAGTCAGAGCGAATGGCAGGGACAGGAGGGTTGCGCGGCGTGTGATCATGCAGCGAAGCTAGGACGGCCAGGCGGCCAAGACTATGGCGGAAAGGGTGGATTCACGCAGAGATGATGGAGTGTGAAGCTCCTTCCTCCGCGCATGGACAACCGAATACGCGGCTTGCCCCTCACCCCGCCTCCGCTTCGCTCGGCGCACCCTCTCCCCGCAAGCGGGGCGAGGGAAACCGCGACGTCGCGGCATATGTCCTTCTCCCCGCGTGCGGGGAGAAGGTGCCGGCAGGCGGATGAGGGGCAAAGCGACAGCCGCGACACCCCATTCCCGAAAAGCCATTCTCATCCGCGGTGGAGCAAAAACGGAAAGCAGTGTATTGGACCATCCCGACCGTCTTAATCGTTGCGTATCCGATTCCCTCCTGGGACCGGACCCGCAGCGCGGGGACAGCCGTTTATACGATCGGATAGGACATGGCCAAGACACCCAAGACCGAACATTCTGAACTCGCCGGCGAATTCACCGACGACGGCATTACCGTGCTGGTCGATATCTACCGTCCTGCCGGCACCCAGGGCGACTGGACGCTGGAAGTCATCACCGAAGAGGACGACGTCACTACCTGGGAAGAGCCGTTTCCGACCGACCGTGAGGCCTTCGACGAGTTCCTGGCGACTGTCGAGCGCGACGGCATCCGCTCCTTCTTCGGCGAACCCGAACCCAATCCCGCGGTACATTGATGAAGAATGTCGAAGACCTCACCACATCCGCCAAGACCATGCACGACCGCTATGCCTCGGGCCGCATGGACCGGGAAATCGTTCGCCAGTGGGTCATGGGGCTGAGCATGTATCCGGAACCCTATGGCCGGCACATCCAGGAGGCGGCCGCATGGTTCAAGCCTTCTCGCGACGACCTGGACCCGGTGGAACTGAAGATCGCCGACCTTGCCAAGCTGCAGGCGATCTATCGGCCGTAAGACACCTCAAAGCCCCGCTTCGGCGAATACCTTGACGATCCAATCGATGAAAACGCGCACCCGCGGCGAAAGTTGGCGGTTCTGCGGATAGAGCGCCGAAAGCGGTGTCGGTGACGGCGGGAAATCGGCAAGCACCTCGACGAGCACGCCCTCGTCGATATCCCGCTGCAGGCGATAGCGCGGCGCCTGCATGAGGCCAAAACCGCGGCGGGCGAGATCGACCATCGTATCGGAATTGTTGACCGTCAGTCGGCTTGGAAGGGTGACGTAACGCACCTCATCGCCGACCATGAATTCGAGCGGCATGATCTGGCCGGTGCGCGACGACAGGAAGCCGATGGCGAAATGCCCCTCCAGCGCATCCGGTGATTTCGGAAGCCCATGTTTCTCGACATAGGCGCGGCTGGCGCAGGTGATTTCGGTGATGGTTCCGAGCCTGCGCATGATCAGCCCGCTGTCGTCGATCTCGCCTGCCCGGATGACGCAGTCCACGCCTTCACGAACGAGATCCACCAGCCGGTCGCCCTGGCCGATCTGCAGTTCCAGGAGCGGATAGCGGTCGAGGAATTCGTGAAGGCGCGGCAAAAGGAAGGTGCGGGTCAGGAACCCGTGCGCGTCGACCCGCAGCAGGCCGCGCGGCTGCGCATCGCGGAAGATGTTTTCCGCTTCGTCCACCTCGGCGAGGATTGCAAGGCAACGCTCGTAGAAGGCCCGGCCGTCCAGCGTCGGAGTGACGTAGCGCGTCGTCCGCTCCAACAGTCGCGTGCCGATCCCCTCCTCGAGCTGCTTGACCGCTTCGGTGACGGTCGAACGGGCAAGGCCGAGATCCGCGGCCGCAGCGGAAAAACTGCGCCGTTCGACGATCCGGACAAAGAGCTGCATGCGGTCGAGACGATCCATGGCTTTGTTCACCACAGACGAATTCTGATGTCAATTCACCGATGATTGTTCTTGTTCGGTGTCAGCAATATCTCCTGTCCATCAACCAAGGAGAGATCCCATGACCAACAACGGACAACGCGTCGCGATCGTCACCGGCGCATCGAAGGGCATCGGCAGAGCCATCGCACTCCGCCTCGCCGAGGACGGCATCGCCGTCGTCGTCAACTATGCGACCAGCCGGCAAGCCGCCGACGAGGTCATTGCACAGATCGAAGCCGGCGGCGGCAAGGCGGTCGCGGTGCAGGCGGATGTCGGCAGCCCGACCGCTGCCGCAACCCTGTTCGACGCTGCCGAACAGAGCTTTGGCGGTGCCGACATCCTCGTCAACAATGCCGGTGTGATGCGGCTTGCTCCGCTCGCCGAGATGGACGACGAGACTTTCGAATTTCAGCTTGCCACGAACCTGATGGGCACGTTCCGCGGCATCCGAGAGGCAGGCAAGCGGCTGCGCGACGGCGGCCGCATCATCAACTTCTCGTCGAGCGTCGTCGGCGTCTACGGCCCGGCCTATGGCGGTTATGCCGCCACCAAGGCGGCCGTCGAAGCGATGACCCACGTTGCCTCCAAGGAACTTGGCCGGCGCGGGATTACCGTCAACGCGGTCGCTCCAGGCCCCGTCGAAACCGAAATGTTCATGACCGGCAAGTCCGACGAACTGGTCCGGAACATCGTCAAGACCATCCCGCTCAGCCGCCTCGGCCAGCCGCAGGACATCGCCTCCGTCGTCTCCTTCCTCGCCGGCCCGGACGGCGGCTGGGTCAACGGCCAGGTGCTGCGCGCCAACGGCGGCATGATCTGAAACACCAAAACATCAACCTGAAGGAAAACCCGATGCCATTCGTGAACATCAAGACGCCCGAAGCTGCGCTCAGCAAGGCCCAGAAGCAAGAGATCGTCCACCGCACCACCGAGATGCTGGTCGAATACCTGAGCGAGGCCGCACGGCCTCACACCATGGTGCTGATCGAAGAGGTCAAGGACGGCGGATACGGCCGCGCCGACGAGATTTTCGTGATCCCGGATGCCTATCGCGCCAAAGACGGCGACTGAAATATCGGACGCTCTCGCCTGACCCTCCCACCAGGCGGGAGTGACCGGCGGCGAAGTATTCGTCGTCGACGGCGAGACTGCCGCTCTGCATGCGTTGAAGCCCTGAAAACAAAGGCCGGCGCCACCTGTTCTGGCGCCGGCCCCGTCCCTACCGCCCTCGTTGGTTTTTCTAGAACCGGTAGGTAACGCCTGTGCCGATCAGCCAGGGATTGATCTTCGCCTTGCCGCTCAGCGGTCCGAGCACGTCGTGATCGGCCTTCCAGTCGGTCTCCATGAAGATCTTCTTCACGTCGAAGTTCACACCCCAGTGCTGGTCGATCATGTAATCGAAGCCAACCTGAAGGGCTGCACCGACGTGATTCTCGACGTCGAGATTGTGGAAGCCCGGCTTTTCCGACTGGTTGTAGAAGAGCGAATAATTGACCCCCGCCCCGACATACGGCTTGAAGGCGCCGAAATCGGTGAAGTGGTATTGCAGCGTCAGCGTCGGCGGCAGCAACCAGGCGCGGCCGACCGGCACGCCGACGGCACCGTCCTCCTTGATATTCGCATAGGTGGTGCCGAGGACCAGTTCGGCGGCGATATTGTCGGTGAAGAAGTAGCTGATATCGAGTTCGGGGATGACCGAGTCGGAGAAAGAAAGGTCCGAACCCGGCACGCCGTTGACCGAACCGCGGTTCTCAGTGATGACGCCCAAGCCGCGCACGCGGATCTGCCAGGGGCTCTGGCCGGTAGCGGCCTCCTGCGCCACCGGGGCGACGGATGCCGGCGTCAGATCCGCCGCTGCCGCCCCGAATGCGAAAAAAGCCGCACCCGCGCCTGCGATCCATCTCAGATGCCGTGCCCCGCTCGTGTTCATGTAAGCTCTCCTTGATTGTATATCGATCTTGCGAGGAGAGGCTTAGGAGCGGGCAGCGAGAGTCGGATTGATCAGGATCAACCGCGGCCGGCGGATCAGCGGCGGTGGCCTGAAAGGGAGAATTTGTCGCATGAAAAACCCCGCCTCCCCTTGGGGCGCTCCAACGGGAGTGCTCCACCGGGGAGACGGGGTCTGGGCAGATCGTCGGGGCGCGAGGCCTTGAGTGCTGAATGCCTTGGTCGAAAACTCGGCCTTTGTCAGGCCAGCTTGCGCCCGTTGGCGACGATCATGCCAGCGGCACCTTCAAGCCAGCCGGCCTTGAGTTCGAGCGCCAGGAAACGCGAACGCTCGAAGGGGCCGGGCATGACGAGATGCCGGGTCTTGTCGGCGAAGAAGCCGAACCGTTCATAATAGGCCGCATCGCCGACGAGCAGGATCGCGCCATGGCCGCGCTTGTGGGCCTCGGTGATCGCCGCACGCATCAGCGCAGCACCTATGCCCTTGCCTTCGTAAGCGCAATCGACCGCGAGCGGGCCGAGCAGCAGCGCATCGATCGCCTGGCCTTCGGACGAAATGCCGGCTTCGATGTTCCAAAGCCGCACGGTGCCGATCACGTGGCCGGCGCCGTCACGGGCGACGATCGCGAGACCTTCGGCCGGCACGCGGTTGCGGCGAATCTTTTCCGACGATTTTTTGCGGCGATCCGGGCCCATGGCGCGGTCGAGCAGGGTTTCGCGGGCGACCACGTCGGCCGGCGTTTCGGCGTCGATGGCGAAAGTGGAGTTGGGCGCAAAGAATGCGCGCACAGAATCAAGAACAGCGGCCATCTTGGCCTCCCGTACCCAATACCGTTATCAGCGGCGATGAAGAGGAATTGTGAATTTGCCGCCCCGGTTGGTTACGGGGCCGGCGGTATTGGATGACGCCAGTCAGGCAGGCAAAGCCGCCTTAGATGACGTACGCCTTCAGGGGGTCGAAGCCGTTGAAGGCGACGGCCGAATAGGTCGTCGTATAGGCGCCGGTGCCTTCGATCAGAACCTCGTCGCCAATGGTGAGCGTCACCGGCAGCGGATACATGTTCTTCTCGTACATCACGTCGGCGCTGTCGCAGGTCGGGCCGGCGAGAACGCAGGGTTCCATCTCGTCGCCGTCCCGCTCGGTGCGGATCGGGTAACGGATGGCCTCGTCCATGGTTTCGGCGAGACCGCCGAACTTGCCGATGTCGAGGAAGACCCATCGGTGATTGTCGTTGTCCGACTTCTTCGACACGAGGACGACTTCAGCCTTGATGACGCCCGCATTGCCGACCATGCCGCGACCCGGCTCGATGATCGTCTTCGGCAGGTTGTTGCCGAAATACTTGCGCAGCGAAGCGAAGATCGCCTTGCCGTACGCTTCGGCAGACGGCACGTCGCGCAGGTACTTGGTCGGAAAACCACCGCCCATGTTGACCATCTGCAGAACGATGCCCTGCTTTGCGAGCGAACCGAAGACGCGCTTGGCATCGGCAAGAGCCGCATCCCAGGCATCGACCTTGGTCATCTGCGAGCCGACATGGAAGGACACGCCGTAGGATTCGAGACCCATCTGGTGCGCGTAGACGAGCACGTCGACGGCCATCTGCGGCACGCAACCGAACTTGCGGGAAAGCGGCCATTCGGCGCCTTCGCCATCGGTCAGCACGCGGCAGAATACTTTCGCACCGGGGGCGGCGCGGGAAATCTTCTCGACTTCCTCATGGCTGTCGACTGCATAGAGGCCAACGCCGAGCGCGAAGGCGCGAGCGATGTCGCGTTCCTTCTTGATCGTGTTGCCGAAGGAAATGCGGTCGGCGGAAGCGCCGGCATCGAGTGCCATCTGGATTTCGGCGACCGACGCGCAGTCGAAGTTGGAACCCATCGAAGCGAGCAGCTTCAGGATTGCCGGTTCCGGGTTGGCCTTGACCGCGTAATAGATCGCGCTGTCCGGCAGGGCATGACGGAAGGCGTTGAAATTGTCGCGCACGACGTCGAGATCGACAACAAGAAACGGTCCTTCGGGACGCTGGGTCTTGATGAAGTCAAGGATGCGAGCAGTGGTCATGATCAGTCCCTTCAAATCTCAAAGCTCCGGCTATGAACCGGAGGACAAAGGACGGATGAGAATGCGTTCAGCCCGGTTGGTGGAGACACCGGTACCGTGAACACGCTCAAACGCGCGATAAGTGGATCAACGCTCTGCCACGAACAATGATCCGGCTTTGTCTGCCATGGATTGGAGGGGGGTCCCTACCGCACTTCCGGCAATGATGGTGTGCCTCTTCAGTAACCCCCGCTGATGGAAAGCAGGGAGAGAACAAAAAGGCCCGCACCGTCGTTGCTTCAGATGTCCTCGCATTTCCCGGATGGCCGGAATAGCGACTGGAGGGGTTAGTTCCAGGTACCTTACCGATGACCTCACCAAATAGAGGGTCGGCGGACACCCACGGGCACGTGCGACTTTGGGCTGACCGGGAGATAAGAATATTCGCGGTCATAATCAAGAGTTTTTTTGCCCATCACCAAAATTTCGCATTGCACAATTCCGTGCTAAATCCCAACTAGGATCGACCAGACTAAAAGGGGCGACATTTGGACACTCTCACCCGCATGCGGGCCTTCATCGATGTGGTTGAAGCAGAAGGCTTTTCAGCCGCAGCCCGGCGGACCGGGCGGTCGAAGGCGCTACTGTCGAAATATGTGCGCGAACTGGAAGACGATCTGGGCGCCCTGCTGCTCAATCGCACCACCCGCCAGTTCTCGATGACCGAGGCCGGCCACACCTATTACAGGACAGCCGCCGACATCCTCAAGGAGATCGACAACCTCGCCGACCTCGTGCGCGAGAACAACGCCGATCTGAAGGGACGCCTGCGCGTTTCCGTGCCCCGCACCTTCGTAGATGCGGAGGTCGGCCAGTCGCTGATCGATTTCGCCAAGAGCCACACGGAAGTGTCGCTGGAAATCGTCGCCGAGGACCGATTCGTCGACCTGATCGAGGAAAATTTCGACCTCGCGATCCGAATCACCAAGCTGGAAGATTCCGGCCTGATTGCCCGCAAGCTCTCCGACTTCCGGGTCTATACGGTGGCGACCGCCGATTTCGTCGCCAAATACGGCCCGCTCGAACACCCGCAGGATCTGAACCGCGTCCCCTTCATCATCGACACCAATTCCCGCTGGCACAACAATGTGCGCTTCACCGACAAGGACGGCTCGACGATTTCGGTCGCCGTCAGCGGCCCGGTCGAGATCAACAGCCCGCAGGCGACGCTGCGCGCTGCCCGCGCGGGCCTCGGCGTGGCGATCATCCCCGATTTCATTGCCAATGCCTCGATCCAGTCGGGCGAACTGGTGACGCTGTTCGACGATTATATCGCCAAGGACCGCGGCATCTATGCGGTCTATCCGCATCGCCGCTACCTGCCGGCCAAGGTCAGGAGCTTCGTCGACTTCCTCTCCGCCTGGTTCCGCCGCCAGCATTGACCTCAGCATCGACCGGGGCAGGCGCCCGGCGCTTCGCCGGTCTCTACGGCGAATGAGGTAACGCCTCCGCGGCCGGTCGACCTATTGGCCGGCTTGCTTGAGCTTGGCTTCGATCCGCATAGTGCGGCTCAGCGTGCGAAAGTCCCGGCATCGCGGAGGATCGAGGTCCATGCAGAAAAGCCTGGCGATGTTCGTGTCGGCGCCGGTGATCGAGGCCGAAAACGGCAAGCTGGTGCTCGACAAGAAGTTCGTTTCCGGCATGGCCCTGCATGTGCAGCACTGGTCGGGACCCGTCACCTGCTTCATCCGGCGCGGCGCGACCGACATACCTTTCGGCGGTCGCTACGATATCGGCGATCTCGATTTCCGGGTGCGTATTCTGGAGCCGGAGGAACGGGTCTCGGCAGACCATCTGGCCGATTTCGATCTCGCGCTGCTATCGGGAGATTCCTATCTGGACCTGCTGCCGCCCGCGGTAATCCGGCAAGCGAAGAGCGCTGTGGTCTATTCGATCGAGTACACTCATCAGACCCGTCTGCAGATCATCTCGCTCGACGACACCCGCAGCCTGCCGCGGAAAATCTACGGCATGGCCTGGACGATGATGCAGGAATACAAGCGCAAGCGCGCCTTCCGCGCCGCCCGCGGCATCCAGGCGAACGGTTACCCCGCCCACGCGGCCTATCACGACATGGGCGGCAGCCAGCTCCTCTACCTCGACAACCGCATGAAGCCGGCAATGTTCGCAACGCCGCAGGAGATGAGCGCCCGCAGACGGCATCTCCAGAGCGGCGAGCCGTTGCGGCTCATTCATTCGGGACGGCTCGAACCGATGAAGGGCGTGCAGGACCTCGTTCCGATCGCCAGGCTGCTTGACGAGAGGGGCGTCGATTTCACCCTGACGATCTACGGCGAGGGAAGTCTTTCAGGGGCGATCAGCGCCGACATCCACAAGCATTGGCTTCAGGACTGTGTCTTCCTCAAGGGTCCGGTCGATTTCGAGCAGGAACTCGTACCGCTGACGCGAACGGATGCGGATATCTTCCTCAGCTGCCACAGACAGTCCGATCCTTCCTGCACCTATATCGAGACGATGGGCTGCGGCGTTCCGATCGCCGGCTATGACAACGAGATGTGGTCGGCGCTGATGATCGAATCGAAAGCCGGCTGGGCCGCCCCGCTCGGCGACATCAGGGCGATGGCCGATCGACTGGCCGCCCTCGACAAGGACCGCGCATCCATTCTCGAACGGGCCGAAAACGCGCTTCGGTTCGCGCGCGGGTGGGACTTCGAAAGCCAGTTTCGCAAACGCATGGAGCATCTGGAAAATCTCACCCGGCACTAGACCTGGGCTGGACATGTGACCGGTTCGAGTCGAAATTCCGTCTCATTTGCGCTGCACTGCAAGGGGCGGACGAACCGGGAGCCATAGGGCGAATGCGATATCGAGTCTTGACCATTGCCACGTTGGCGGCTGCCTGCATCCCGCTCCCCGCACTCGCCCATCCGCATATCTTTGCCGAGGCGCGGCTCGAAGTGGTGGCCGGGACCGACGGCAACGTCGCGGAGCTGCACAATGTCTGGCGGTTCGATGAGGTCTTCTCATCCAGCGTGCTGCTCGATTTCGACAAGAATACCGACCTGAAGCTCGACGCCAAGGAACTCGCGGCGCTCGGCGAGGTGATGCGCAAGTCGCTGGCCGACTATCACTATTTCACGACGATCACGGCCAACGGCGCCAATGTCGGGGTGCAGAAGCCGGACGTGATCCACGTCTCGCTCGACGGCAACCAGCTTCTGGTCCTGTTTGCGGTGAAGCCCGAAAAGCCGGTGCCGCTCAAGGGCCGGCTGGCCTTCGGCATCTACGATCCTTCCATGTACACCTCGATCGACTTCCCGACCGATGGCGACCTGATCGTCAAGGGCGACGGTTTTGCCCATTGCCAGCACAAGGTGGTGCGCCCCGACCCCGACGAAGTGATCTCCCAGAATACCACGTCGCTGACCGATGCCTTCTTCAACGATCCGACCGGCACCGACATGTCGAAACTTTTCGCCACCCGACTGGAACTGACATGCTGAAGACCCGCGGCGCCCTTTCCCCTTCCGTCGTCATTCCTGCCCTTCTCGCTGTTGCGGCGGTCGGCATCCTGACGGTGGGGTCGGCGCATGCGCAATCGCCGCTCGGCGTCGGTTCGGCCGAGCCCTCGTTCTCGGTCGGCGGACCGCTCGGTCCGTTTTTCGCCTGGATCAATTTTTACCAGCAGTCCTTCTACCGGGCGCTGACCGGTTCGCTGAAGGCGATGCGCGGGGATCCCTGGGCGCTCTCCGGCCTGATCGGGCTGTCGTTCGCCTATGGCGTCTTCCACGCCGCAGGTCCTGGCCACGGCAAGGCGGTGATCTCCTCCTACATGATCGCCAACGAGATCGAACTCCGGCGCGGCGTCGTCATCTCCTTCATCTCCGCGCTGCTACAGGGCCTGGTGGCGGTGCTGCTGGTCGGCGCGGCCTATCTCCTCCTGCGCGGCTCGGGCATCACCATGACGGCGGCGACCCAGGCAATGGAGATTGCCAGCTTCGCCATGGTCGCGCTGTTTGGCGCCTGGCTGCTGGTGAAAAAGATCCGGGCGCTGCGGATGCGCGTCGTCAGCATGCCCGTCGCAGTCCCAGCCGGTAACGGGCGCGGCCCGACCGGGCTGAATTTCCAGGCGGTCGAGATCGACGATCACGACTATCAGGGAACCGGCGATTATTGTGAGACTTGCGGCGTCAGCCACATGCCCGATCCCGCCCTGCTGAAGTCGAAGGATTTCAGCCTGCACGAGGCCTGGTCGGCGATCATTGCCGTCGGCCTCAGACCCTGCTCGGGCGCGATCCTGGTGATGAGCTTTGCGCTTTTGAACAGCCTCTATCTCGGCGGTGTACTGTCGGTTCTCGCCATGTCGATCGGCACGGCGATCACCGTCACCATTCTCGCGACGCTTGCCGTCACCGCCAAGGATCTCGCGGTCCGCTTCGCCGGTCCCGGCTCGCGCACGGGACGGCGGATCTCCCATGCGATCGAGATCGGCGGCGCACTGTTCGTGCTGCTGGTCGGGTTGTCGCTGCTCGGCGCTGCGCTGCAGGTGTAACGCCGCTGCCCCTTTCAGGCCGCGCGTTTACGCACCATGGCCGGGCTGCCCTTGCGCATCAATTGCCGGCAGGGCCGCTCGATTGCCACATGCAACAGCCATGACACGCCGATCACCACCATGCTCGTCACCACCGTCGCAACCACGTTGCGGAGCACGAAGCCCGTATTGCCGAGCCTCCCCTCCACCATGGCCCAGACGCCGAGTGCCCGGTAATGGGTGAGGTAGACGGCAAAGGAGATGTCGCCGAGGAAATGCATCGGCGGGGAGGCGAAGAAATCCGCGAACAACCCGCGATCGGTGCTGAGGCAGAAGAGCAGCGAGATGATCAGCAGATAGATCGCAAAATCCCAATCCGGCTGAGTGAGCGCGACCAGGGCCAGAAGCCCGACACCGATCTGCACCGGCGTGCGCGCCGCGAAGGCGGCGACGGCCGGGTCGTTGTGCAGCCGCCAGACCAGTTGGCCGAGGGTGAAGCCTGCAAGGCAGCGGATCAGGGTGAAGGGTGCGGCGATGAGATCGAGCAGGCCCTTGGAAATCGTCGACCCGATATAATGGAGAGAGGCGGCAAGCGTCAGGATCAGGATCGCGAGGATCGCGCCGATGCCGAGCAGCAACGCTGCCATGCGGCTCGACTTCAGACACAACAGGCCGATCACCGGGAACAGCAGGTAGACCAGCATTTCGGCGCTCACCGACCACGCCGGCGGATCGATGCTCGGCCAGTTGCCGAGCGACTGCAGCATCAGGACATTCGAGATGAACACGTCCGGCCCGATATCGAGCTCGGAGGATTTGAGGAAGGCGAGCGCGATGAACGCCAGCGTCACGGCGAGATAGAGCGGGTAGACTCTGGCGATGCGATGCCACAGGAAGTCGCCGAACCGGAACGCGCCCGACAGGAACGACGGCCCGTAGACATGCGCCATGACGAAGCCGCTGAGGATGAAAAACAGATCGACCGACAGATAGCCGTGGTTGAGGAAGGTCGAGAACGCCCCGTCCGACGGAACCCTGTCGAGCTCGAAATGGTAGACCATCACGAACACGGCCGCCGCCCCGCGAATACCCGTCATCGACCTGATTTCGCCCACCGCCATCGCAGCACCCTCCAGGACCTGGAAACCAGGCTACCGAGGCAGCTTACAGGGTTGGGAACACTGCACAATCCGGCCATCAGGCTAGGCGGCTACGCCTTAGGACTGCGCCCGCTCGAAGGCGGAGATGGTCAGCGGCCGCGATTGCGCTGGTAGCGTGCCCTCAGCCAGAAGATCGCGAAGAAACCGAGCAGCAGCATCGAGCCGATGACGACGGCGAGCACCGGAGAAAATTGCGCTATCCACATGACGATCGTCGGCAGGAAATAGATCACCAGCCCGATGCCTGCGAGGATCACCGCCGCGGCAATCGCCTGCGACTTTGCTTCTGGCGTCATGCGCTGGCTCCCTTGGCATCGGCTCCCTTGGCAAGCTCGGCGCGGATATCTTCGAGCCGGCGCTTCTGGGCGCCATCAGCCCCGAAATTTTCGGGCGAAAGCCATGCTTCGAACGCGGCCTTCAGGAGCGGCCATTCCGCGTCGATCATCGAGAACCAGGCGGTGTCGCGATTGGCCCCCTTGGAGATGAGATGTTGGCGGAAGACGCCCTCGAAGGTGAAGCCGTAACGGCGCGCCGTCGTCTTGCTCGGCTCGTTGTCGTTATGGCATTTCCATTCGTAGCGACGGTAATCGAGCCCTTCGAAAACATGTTTCGCCATCAGGTAATGCACTTCGGTCGACAGCGGCGAACGCTTCATGGATGCCCCATGCGCGACCGAGCCGACCTCGATGACGCCGTTCTTCGGATCCGGTCGCATGTAGCTTGCCATGCCGACCACTTTCCCTGTCGCATTGTCGCGCGAAACGAGCGTCACGAAACTCGAGTGGACGCGGGCGTTTTCCAGCCAGTCGCCAAACGCGTTCACATCGGCAAAATCGTCGTTCGGGAAATATTTGAGAAGCGGATTGATGCCGTCTGCGCCGCCGAACCCGTCCCACAGTGCCTGAAGATGGGTGTCCCTGTCATAAGGTTCGAGCGTCACGAACCGCCCCTTGAGGGTGACCGGAGCGGGGGCGGCAACTTTGTAGTTTCTCAGATCGCGCATATCAGCCTCTTCTATCGTGCCAGTGGCTTAGGCCAGCGGCAGGGGAAAGGCAACCGGGACGGCAACGGCTGCCGCCGCACTTTGAGATGGACACAATCCTCGCTGTCTGCTTCCCTTCGAGGATCATCATGGGAGTTGTCCAATGGCGGTCTGCACCTCATGCAATCGGGAATTCGGGTTCGCGGATCTCAGGGGCGGCATCTGCCGCGACTGCCGCGCCAAGACGGAGGCCGAAAGCATGGCTTCGGCATTCAAGAAGATCGAGAACGGCATCATTTCCCCGGAAGACCTGAATGATCCGGCCCTTGCCAAGATCATCATCACGACGGGGAGCGAAATTCCCGGCCGACGGATCGACAGCATCGTCGATGTCGTTGGCGCCGAGACGGCGCTGGGCCTCAGCATATTCAAGGACATCGCCAACAATTTTCGCGATTTCTTCGGTGGCCGCAGCAAGACGGTGCAATCCGCCGTTCGCGACGCCCGGACCGTCTGCATGATCGAGCTTCGCCGCGAAGCGATCCGCCTGAATGCCGACGCGATCATCGCAATCAAGATCGATTTCAGTGAATTGTCGATGGCAGGGGGCGGCGGCATCCTGTTTGTTGCGGCGACCGGTACAGCCGTCAAGCTCGCCGACTGACGGCAGTCTGCCGAGCGGCCGCGCATTCCTGTTCCCCAACCCATCAGGCGGACCGAGACCGGAAAGATGCGCAGCCGTTTGACGACATGCGGCTGGCTCGCCTTACGCCTTGACCTTCGCGGCCGAAACGGTGGCGTCGATATGCTCGATCAGCGCATCGTCCAACCCGAGGCGGCCGGCGAGCAGATCGAGATAACCGCGTTCGGCGCGGGTGTCCGGATCGATGGTCAGGCGCGAGGCGGCGTAGATCTCGACCCTCTGCTCTTCAGTCCGGGCGGCAGCGACGAGATCGTCGATATCGACCGGATTGGCAAGTTCGTTTTCGATGAAGGCTTCCGCCTCGGCGCCGAGATCGACGGCATGCACCTTGTCCATGATGTTGGCGCGCTCGCCGGCGTCGATATGCCCGTCGGCCTTGGCGGCGGCGATCATCGCCCGCACGAGCGTCAGCGCAAAATCGTTGGTGAGATCGGAAGACTGCGGATGGAAGGGGGAATCGGCCGGCGGCGTCAGGAGCGGCTTGTCGGCCTGCGGGGCGGGCTGCGGCACGGCTTCGGGCGATTTGCCCGACTGATAGTTCTTGTAGGCGAGATAACCGAGGCCGGCGATCGCCGCGATGCCGCCGACCGCTGCGACATTACCGGCGATGTTGCGGCCGGTCTTGGTACCGAGGACGGCCGCAAGAATCGCGCCGGTGGCGAGCGGGTTGTTCTTGGCAAGCTGGGTTGCCTGCCCTGCCCGGTCCCTCACACTTCCTCCCGACATGCCTGGAATCTGCGACCCCAGAAATTGATCGAGAAGCTTCTTCGCGTCGAACATCGCACATCTCCCTGTTGTGTTCCCGGGGAGACATAGGAATTCGACCGCCAAATTACAAAGGCCGGTTGCGAGCGGCCTGGTGTCGCGGCTACGCCTTCAGCGCCGCCGCTTCCAAAGCGAGCTTGGTGATGCCGGCCCAATCGCCAGCCGAGACCAGCTCTTTCGGCGCGACCCAGGAGCCGCCGACGCAGATGACGTTCGGCAGCGACAGGTAGTCGTTGGCGTTCTTCAGCGAGATGCCGCCGGTCGGGCAGAACAGCGTGCCGGCGAGCGGCGAAGACAGCGCCTTCAGATAGGCAGCACCGCCGGCCTGCTCGGCGGGGAAAAATTTCAGCACCTCATAGCCGGCTTCGCGCAGCGTCATCACTTCGCTGGCGGTCGCAGCGCCCGGCAGCAGCGGCACGGGAGAATCCTTGGCGGCGGACAGTACACCGGGGGTCACGCCGGGCGAGACGATGAAGGTCGAGCCCGCCTTGACGGCCGCCTCGTAGTCGCGGGCATTGAGGATGGTGCCGGCGCCGACATTGGCGCCTTCGACTTCGTCGGCTACCGCCCTGACAGCATCGAGGGCTGCCGGCGTGCGCATGGTGATCTCGATCGCCTTCAGGCCGCCGGCAACGAGCGCGCGCGCCAGGCCCACAGCCGACTTCGCGTCATCAACGATCAGCACCGGCACCACCGGCTGCAGTTTCAGAATGGAAAGCAGCTTTTCGGTCTTGCCGGTCATGGGTCAGGTCTCCGCGAAAACGATTGAAAACTTTAAGGCCGAGATACCCCTCAAGCCCGTCATTGTCGAGAAAAAACAGGCTCCATCGTCTAACAGGTTTGCGGGACGAAGAGTTTGCACTAGGGTTGTAGCGGTTGGTAAATGTTCCCGGGGTGGCGGGCAAAGTATGGCCAAGGAAATCGAACGGAAATTTCTGGTAAAGAGCGACGGCTGGCGCTCGGAGGTGTCGTCATCCTCCGATTTCCTGCAGGCCTATGTCGCATCCGGCGACGACCGCTCGGTGCGGGTGCGGATCATGGACGGCAAGCGCGCCAAGCTGACCATCAAGATCGGCCGCGAACTGCTGGCCCGCGACGAATTCGAATACGAAATTCCACTGGGCGATGCCGAGGAGATGGCGAACGCCGCCGTCGGCATCGTGCTCGAAAAGACCCGCCACGAGGTCCGGCACGGGGGTTATACCTGGGAAGTGGATGTCTATGACGGAGCCTACAAGGGTTTGGTCGTCGCCGAGGTCGAGATCGAGGACGAAGGCGCCCTGCCCGACATCCCGGACTGGATCGGCGAGGAGATCACCGGCGACCGGCGATATTCCAACATGGTGATGGCGACCGAAGATTTGAGCGGAGAATTGTGTCATGGCGTACCGTCTGCGGCCCGCTAAATCCTTCACCGACGAGTTCCGGTCGGTTGCGGAAAGCCAGCTTTCCCACGCGATCCGGCTGCTCGAAGACCAGCCGGACGGGCCGCACGAAGCGGTGCACGACGCGCGAAAACGCTTCAAGCGGGTGCGTGCCCTCTACCGGTTGGTACAGCCGGACGCAAAAACGTTCCGCCGGCAGGAAAACACCCGCATCCGCGACATGGCGCAGACGCTGTCGGCGGTGCGCGACGCGACCGCGCTGGTCGAGACGGTCGACTATCTCGCCGGCCATGCAGGCTCTCCTGAAGAACTTTCCGCCCTCACCACCGCCTCCAAGGCGCTGACCGAACGGCGCGATCGGATCGCTTCGGAGGAACACGACCTGCCGGCCAAGATGGCGGCCGCCGCCGATACCTGCCGCGCGGCGATCGCAGCCCTCGACGACCTCGACCTCGACGACGATCCGCACAAGACGGCCAAGCGACTCGCCAAGGCCTGGAAGGACCAGCGCGAGAAGGCGCTCGGCGCACTCGCCGGCTGCGAGGAACACGGCGATGCGGAGACCTATCACGAGCTGCGCAAATGCGGCCAGACCTACTGGATGCACCTGTCGCTGCTCGGCGGAATCTGGCCTTCCGCCATGCTCGCCAAGCAGCAGCAGGCCAAGGCCCTGGTCGATCTGCTCGGCCACGAACACGATCTTTCGGTGCTGACCGGGCTCGTCAACGAAAACCCGGAACTGTTCGGCGACAGCGACACGCTGGCCCGCGTGCTCGGCGCCATCATCGCCCGCCAGCAGGCGCTGCGGCACGAGGCGCTGGAAGCGGCCCACGAAGTGTTTGCAGACAGCGCCGAGACAGAAAGTGGCCTGATCGCGCTGCTGTGGGAAAAGGCGGCCACCGCGCCCCGCAAGGAGCGCCGTGCGGCAAAGCTGCACAGGGCCGTTGCGACGCACGAGAAAGAAACCGCGTTGCGCGGATAGTCCGGAAACTGTATTTCAGCGCCATGACCGAAAACATCATGCAAACCCGCCCGGAGGCCCAACCGGAAGCGACGGGCGCCTGGCTCGTCGCCGCGCTCTATCATTTTGCGCGTTTCGACCGCTACGAGAGCTTTCGCAAGCCGCTGCAGGCCTTCTGCGACGAAAATGGCATCAAGGGCACGCTGCTGATCGCCCGCGAGGGGATCAACGGCACGGTTGCGGGCTCCGACGCGGCGATATCAGGGCTTCTCGCCTATCTGCGCGCCCAGCCGGAATTCGCAGGCCTCGAGCACAAGGAAAGCCGTGCGTCGAAGATGCCCTTCCTGCGCATGAAGGTGCGGCCGAAGAAGGAAATCGTCACCATGGGCGTCGAGGATATCGACCCCAAGCGCATCGTCGGCACCTATGTCGAGCCGAAGGACTGGAACGCGCTGATCTCAGATCCGGAAACCATCGTCATCGACACCCGCAACGATTACGAAACGGCGATCGGCATCTTCAAGGGCGCCGTCGACCCGCAGACCAAGACGTTTCGCGAGTTTCCGGACTGGGTGAAGAACAATACCGGCCTCCACAACAAACCGAAGATCGCCATGTACTGCACCGGCGGCATCCGCTGCGAAAAGGCGACCGCCTTCATGAAGGAACAGGGGTTCGACGAGGTCTTTCACCTGAAGGGCGGCATCCTCAAATATCTCGAGGAGGTGCCCGCGGAGGAAAGTCTCTGGGAAGGCGCCTGCTTCGTCTTCGACGAGCGCGTTTCCGTGGAGCACGGCTTGAAGGAGGGCAACCACAAGCTCTGCCACGCCTGCCGCAGCCCGATCACCGCTGAAGAAGTGAGCTCGCCCCATTACGAGGAAGGCGTCTCCTGCTCGACCTGCTACCCGACCCGCACCGAGGAAGACCGTGATCGCTACCGCCAGCGCCAGCTGCAGATCGCGCTCGCCAAAAAGCGTGGCGTGAGGCATATCGGCGGCTGAGTTCCCCCGCGCCAGACGGGCTGGCGCGAGCGGATCGTGGCTGTCGCCTGCCCAATACTTCACCAAAAGCCGTCAAAGAGCGATATCAACAGCGCAACCATTGCGACCCACCAGACGAGAAGGGCGAGGACTTTGAGTTCCGCTCGCATTGCGTCGCGTTTAGAGATGACATGGTTGAGACTTTCGCGCGCGTCACTCACTGCTCTTTCGAGATTTGCACCACGCGTATCCCTTTTAGGGCCAAGCGCACCTGCAAGACCACAGCCAAGCAAAAGGACAAAAACGAACAGATAGGTCATCGTCTGTTTCCTAACTCGGAAGATAGCGAAATAAATTGACCCTCAGGTCCCCGCGTCAACTGCCGATCAAGTGTTATTGATAGAACCATTGGCGCAACGCAGCCGCCGGAGGTTCCTGAATGGATACGGCCGTCGGCCCGCAGAAACTTTTCAGACCGCTCGCACTTCGGCAAGTCGCTTGACCGCATACTCGTCCTGCCAGCAGACGGCGGCTTCCCATGCGGCTGACGCTTGCGCGGCGACGTCATGGGCGCCATCGTCGAGATCGGCGGCGTTGTCGGGCAGTACCAGGTCAAGGTCGGGGACATCGACATGTGACTCATCCCAGTCGATCAGCGCGACCCGATCTGCGGTCACGCGGATGTTGCCGGGGTTGTTCGGGTTGCCATGGACAACGCAGGTCCGGCGCCCGATGAGCCGGGCCCACGCTGCTCGACATCGAATAACGCCCTCAGGCGGCATCGCGGTAAGGTTGATCCTCGTTCCGGCTTCGGCATGCAGGAGGTCGGTCGAGGATCGCCAGCCTGGGCGCTGCGGCCAGCCTTGTGTCAACCGATGCAACTCGCGAAGTACGTCGGCCACGCGACGCCAATCGGACTTGGTCTCGGGCGGTCCGCCCTCCATGTATTTCATCACCACCAGACCGTCCGCGAACAGGCGACCGTCAGTCGTCGGGATCGGTGCAGGAACGGTCATACCTTCACGGTCGAGGTATTGGAGCAGGTCGGTTTCCCATGCGAGATCAGCGTCGCTCCTGGAGCCGAGACGAGCAACCGCGATCTGCCCGTGGATGCGAACGCTCCACACATCGTTGGCAGATCCGCCAGCGAGCGGTTCGATGCGAACCGCGTCTTCACCCCATTGGCCGAGGGCTTCCCATCCCATTGGTTATACCTTGGCGACCGTGATTAAGTTGAGGGAGAAATAGCAAGAGTTTACGATGCCACTATGTCGGCAATCGGCGCAGCCCGGCCAATTTTACTCCCGAAAGGACTTGCCGCATTACTACATAGTTCCGCAGATTTTGCCGCACAAACGGAACTGCCGGTAACTGAAGGGCCGGCCTATGCCGCCCCGCTTATCCCGCCCGGCAGGCGGTTGCCGCGGTAGATGATGTCGATCTGTTCCGACGACATCGGCTTGCCGAACAGATAGCCCTGCAACTCGTCGCAGCCGGTCAGGCGCAGTTGCAACGCCTGTGCCTCCGTTTCGACGCCCTCGGCCGTGACCGGGATCTCCAGCGAGCGGGCGAGAGCCACGGTCGCCTGAAGAAGATCGACGGCGCGGCCGCCCTCTTCCAGCGCGTGCACCAGCGACTTGTCGATCTTCATCCGGTCGAAGCCGAACTGGCGCAGGTAACCGACGCTTGAAAAGCCGGCACCGAAATCGTCGAGCGCGATCTTGACGCCGAGCTGCTTCAGCTTGGCAAGAGCGGCCCGGGCGCGTTCCGGGCTCTGAATGAAATAACCCTCGGTCATTTCGAGCGTGATGCGTGAGGGATCGGTTGCGGTCTTGCGGAACACCGAGGCGACATGCAGGGCAAAGGCCGGATCGCGGAACTGGCCGGGCGAGATGTTGACCGCGAGCTTCAGCTCCGGCCACAGCGTCAGCGTCTCGCAGGCGCGGTGGAGCACGAACAGGCCGAGCTGGTCGATGAGCCCGGTCGATTCGGCGATCGGGATGAAGATGTCGGGCGGTACCGGGCCGTAACCGGTGCGGTTCCAGCGCGCCAGCGCCTCGATGCCGATGATCCGCCAGGTCCGGGCGTCCACCACAGGCTGATAGACGATGGTCAGTTCGCGGCGCTCGATGGCGATCCTGAGATCGATTTCCAGCATGTTGCGCTCTTCGCGCTCGGCATCCATTTCCGGCCGGTAATATTCGGTCCGGCCCCGGCCAGTTTCCTTGGCGTGATACATCGCCATGTCGGAACGCCGCACCAATTCCTCGCCGGAGACCCTGCCGCGCGGCGAAACGGCGACGCCGATACAGGTACCGATCGTCGCGACCCGTTCGCCGATCACGAAGGGTTCGTCGAAGAAACCGAGAATGCGGTCGCTCAGCGTATCCACTACCCTTCCGATGTCGGTGCTGGCCAGCGCGATGGCGAATTCGTCGCCACCGACGCGGGCAAGGGTCGCCGTATCGCCGACCAGTGTCTTGAGGCCTGCCGCGACACCGCGGATCAGCTTGTCGCCGGTGCCGTGGCCATAGGCGTCGTTGACTTCCTTGAAGCCGTCGAGATCGAGATAGAGCAGCGCCACATCATGGTTGCTGCGGCGGCTCTGCACCACCAGGGCATCGAGCGCGGCAAAGAAGCCGGCGCGGTTGAGGAGCCCACTCAACCGGTCGCTCATGGCCAGATGCCGCGCCGCCGCCTCGTCCGCCGTCAGCCGATTGAGCGTATTGCTGCCGCTGACGAAGAGGAGGAGGAAGAACAGGCCGACCATCGCAAGCGCGCAATAGACCAGCGGCCGGACCTGAGCGTAACCCATGTCGCCCGGCCTGCGGGGATGCCAGACGAGCCGCTGCAGCACCCTGCCGTGGATATTGCGTATCTCCACCATGTTCGAAACGGCATCGGAGGCGCTCGCGAAACGAAGCCCGTCGAGGACGTAGGTTTCGGAGAGCTTGCGAACCTTAGCCTCGTCGAGATGCCGGGCGAAGACCAGGAAGCGGCGGTTTGCGACCGGCTGATCGAGCTGTCCCGATTTTTGCCGGATCAGCGCCACCCCGACGGCCGCGACACCCTTTTTGGTCTGGACGAAACTGACTGCCTCCGGCACGCTTTCGGCGCCGGCGGAACTCGCCTTGTCGAACAGCGTCCAGAGCGAAGTGTCGAAATAGTCACGCGGCGACCAGTTGACGGGCGCGCCGTCCTGATAGGCCATCAGCACGTTCTGGTTCATGTCCATGACGACGGCAACGTCGAAGAGATCGCTGTTGGCGGTCATGTCGCCATAGTTGCTGGCGACCCAGGCCTGATCATCCGCATAGACCGCTTGGGCTGCGTCGTCCCAGGCAGCGTAATCGTTCAGCGTCGCGTGCAGCTGCTCCCGGAACGTCTGGATCGCGCCTGATGTCGTTTCCTGCGAGCGCCCCTCATCGAGACGATTGGCGTAATCGGCGATGCGGTCGATAGCGGTCAGGATGAAGATCGTCACCAGCACCACGACCACCGCGAAGACAAGCAGCATCGACGTCACCGCGGAGCGACGGCCAAGTGTTGCGGAGCGGCGAAAGCGAGACGGAAGAAGCCGCATCGAAGACCTCATGGAGTCCTACATCTTTCGCGGGTATTCCTTCAGATAGGGTTAAAAGAAGAAGGCCGGCGCTCACACTTGAGCACCGGCCTTCAAGAATTTTCGAAAACTCGATATTACCAGGCCGCGATGACGGCACCCTTGAACTGGGTGTTGACGAAGTCCTTCACCGGAGCGCTGTGATAGGCTTCCACGAGCGTCTTCACCCAGGCGGCATCCTTGTCCTTGGCCTTGACGGCGATGACGTTGATGTAAGGGGCCTTTTCGCCTTCCTTGGCAATCGGATCGGTCTTCGGGTTGAGGCCGGCTTCCAATGCGTAGTTGGTGTTGATGACCGACGCATCGACGTCGTCAAGCGAACGCGGCAGCTGGGCGGCGTCGAGTTCGGCGAACTCGATCTTCTTGGCGTTTTCGGTGACGTCGGCGGGGCCGATCTTCAGGCCTTTTGCAGCATTGACCTTGATCAGGCCCTGGTCGGCGAGGATGAGCAGCGCGCGGCCGCCATTGGTCGGGTCGTTGGGGATGGCGACGGTGGCGCCCTGCTTCAGGTCGGCGAGGCTCTTCACCTTCTTGGAATAGACGCCCATCGGGAAGTTGACGGTCTGCGCGACGCTGACGATGTCGAACTTGCGATCCTTGACCTGATTGTCGAGATAGGGCTGGTGCTGGAAGGAATTGGCGTTGAGTTCGCCATCGGCCAGCGCCTGGTTCGGCACGACGTAATCGGAGAATTCGAGGATCTGGATGTTGAGGCCCTTGGTGGCCGCGACTTCCTTCACTTTTTCCATGATCTGGGCATGCGGGCCGGGCGTCACGCCGATCTTGATGTCTTCGGCAAGCGCCGGGGCGGCAGCGAAGGCGGCGAGTGCCGCCGCGATGATGAGCTTCTTCATAAGTATCTCCTTGGGTTCGTTTATATGCGCCAGTCTTCTTGGGTGTCTTGGGAGGCTGGTATTGCGGAAAAATCAGGTCTTTCGGTTGCGCTTGTCGAAGCGGCGGGCGAGCGCATCGCCCAGGCTCTGGATCGCCTGGACGAGCACGATCAGCACCACGACGACGGCAAACATCACATCCGGCATGAAGCGCTGGTAGCCGTAGCGGATGCCGAGATCGCCGAGGCCCCCGCCGCCGACCGCGCCGACCATGGCGGAATAACCGACCAGGCTGACGAGGGTAAGCGTCAACGCCAGCGTCAGGCCCGGCCTGGCCTCGGCGAGCAGCACCTTGAAGACGATCTGCAGCGGCGTCGCACCCATCGCGCGGGCAGCCTCGATCAGGCCCTTGTCCACTTCGCGGATCGCCGCTTCGGCAAGGCGGGCGACGAAGGGAATGGTCGCCACCGTCAGCGGCACGATCGCCGCATAGGTGCCGATCGAGGTGCCGGTAATGAAGCGCGTGAACGGGATGATCGCCACGACCAGGATGATGAACGGCGTCGAGCGCGCTGCATTGACCACCGCGCCGATGATGCGGTTGGCGACCGGCGCGGGAAAAAGCTCGCCCTTGCCGCTGGTTGCCAGGAACACGCCGATCGGCAGGCCGATCAGTGCGCCGATCAGGCCGGCGACCGCGACCATCTGCAGCGTCTGGCCAAGCGCTTTCAGGAGCAGGTTGAAGAGCATGTCAGGCGACATAACCGAGCACCTCCGTGGAAAGACCGGTTGCGGCATAGAATCGCGCGGCACGCTCCGTGACGGCAGGATCGGCTGGATAAGCGACGACCAGCGAGCCGTAGGGTTCGCCGGCGATTTCCTCGATCGTGCCGGCCAGGATGTTGACATCGGCGCCGAGTTCGGTGACCAGCCGGGCGGTCAGTGGTTGGAAGGCCGTCGACCCGAAGAAGATCAGCCGAACCAGCACCCGGTCGCCGGCGGACGGCTGCGGCTTCAGGTTCGAGCGGATCCATTCCGGCAGGGTGGTGCCGAGTGCGGCCGACAGAAGCGAGCGGGTCGTCTCGTGCCTAGCGCCGGTAAAGACGTCGAAGGTGCGGCCGGCCTCGACGATCTTGCCGCGGTCGATTACCGCCACGTCCGAGGCGATGGTCTTCACCACCTCCATCTCGTGGGTGATCAGAAGCACCGTGAGGCCAAGCTCGGCATTGATGCGCTTCAGCAACGCCAGGATCGACTGCGTGGTTTCCGGGTCGAGCGCCGAGGTCGCCTCGTCCGAAAGCAGCAGTTTCGGCGAGGTGGCGAGCGCCCGGGCGATGCCGATGCGCTGCTTTTGGCCGCCGGAGAGCTCGGCGGGATAACGATCCGACTTGTCGCCAAGGCCGACGAGGTCGATCAGCGGCGCGACCTTGTCGCGGATCTCCCTGGCGGAAAGGCCGGCGATCTCGAGCGGCAGGGCGACGTTTTCGAAGGCGGTGCGCGAGGACAGAAGGTTGAAGTGCTGGAAGATCATGCCGACCTGGCGGCGCAGATCCCGCAGCCCGGTTTCCGAGAGGGCGCCCACTTCGACACCGTCGACGACGACGCGGCCGGAAGTCGCCTTTTCGAGCCCATTGACGAGGCGGATCAGCGTCGATTTGCCGGCGCCCGAACGGCCGATGATGCCGGTGATCGCGCCACGCGCGACCGACAGATCGATGCCGTCGAGCGCGGTGAACTGGCTCTTGTCGTCGGCACCGCCGAACCGCTTGGTTACCGCCTCGAACGCCACCATCGGCGTTTCGGCAGCCAAGGGAGACGGCGCGGTTTCGACCGCAGTGTGAAGGAATGTCATTTCAGCTCTCAGATTTAAGTCGGATCATCCCGGCGACGGAACACCGGATATTTCATCGCGGTCCAGCTATAGGACGGAGCGGCACATTCGATGACAGGCGACTTTCCGGAGCATCTTGGTCGGTTTTCTCAAAGGGCAATATGTAAGGCCGGAGCGGCCTTTTCAATGCCGCATAAATGCCCCGACGCGCCCGCGTTTGACAGGGATGTTTTTTCAATTATCTCACAAAGCAGAAAAAATCTTCTCGCACTTGCGAAATCAGCCCTGTTTATGGTTGCCCTTCGGGAATAACGAGGCGAGCTCGCGATACCACTTGCCGCTCTTCTTGATCGTCCGTTCCTGGGTCTCGTAATTCACATGCACGAGGCCGAACCGCATGCGGTAGCCTTCCGCCCATTCGAAATTGTCCATCAGGCTCCAGGCGAAATAGCCCTTCATCGGGTAGCCGTCCTTGATAAGGTCGGCGACCACCGAGAGGTGCTGGACATAATAGTCCAGACGCGGCTGGTCATCCACCTCGCCGTCCACCGGCTCCATATTGTAGCAGGCGCCGTTCTCGGTGATGTAGCAGTCCGGCAGGTCGTAGCGGCGATAGAGGTCCTCGACCAGCAGCTTCAGCCCCGGCGCATAGACTTCCCAGCCGATATCCGTCTTGACGTCGCTGGCGGGCTTGGCCTCTATCGTCCAGGGGAAATCGCCGCTGCGCGCGGGCTCGTCATGGACGCGGTCCGGCTTGTAGTAGTTGAGGCCCCACCAGTCGAGTTTCTGGCTGATGACCTTCAGGTCGCCGTCTTCGACGACCGGCATGCGGTCTCCGAGCGCTTCCAGGAATTGCTGCGGATATTCGCCCTTGAAGATCGGATCGAAGAAGGCGCCGTTGTGGAACTGGTGGGCGCGCTCGGCAGCTGCGAGATCGGCCGGGCTGTCGGAGCCGGCAATGATCGATGCGGCGTTGATGACGGTGCCGACCGGCACGTCCGGCGTCACATGCCGGATCGCCTCGACGCCGAGGCCGTGCGCGAGATTGACGTGGTGCATGGCGGCAAGCGCCGCCTGCATGTTCTTCTCGCCTGGCGCATGGATGCCGTAGAGGTGGCTGAGCCAGACGATGCACCAAGGCTCGTTGAAGGTGGCCACCGCATCCAGCCGGTCGCCGAGCCGCGCCATCACCACCTTGGCGTAACGCTGGAAGGCATAGGCCGTCGAGCGTGCCGCCCAGCCACCCTCGCCCATCAGCGAAAGCGGCAGGTCCCAATGGTAGAGCGTCGCATAGGTCTTGATGCCGCGCGCCTTGCAGCCGTCGATGAGGCGATCGTAGAAATCCAGCCCCTTCTCGTTGATCCGCCCGGTGCCGTCCGGAATGATCCGCGGCCAGGCGATCGAGAACCGATAGGCTTCGACGCCCATCTCCTTTATGAGATCGAGGTCCTCTTCCCAGCGATTGTAATGATCGCAGGCGACATCGCCGTTGTGCCCCTGATAGACGCGGCCCGGCATCTTCGAGAACGCATCCCAGATCGAGGGCCTGCGGCCATCCGCCTTGGTCGAGCCTTCGATCT
Source organism: Neorhizobium sp. P1_A6 (assembly GCF_056406795.1). Lineage (NCBI taxonomy): Bacteria > Pseudomonadati > Pseudomonadota > Alphaproteobacteria > Hyphomicrobiales > Rhizobiaceae > Neorhizobium > Neorhizobium sp. P1_A6. The sequence goes on from NZ_JBFTZM010000006.1 coordinate 61,021, forward strand.
GATAGGAAGCTGTCGCGACGCCCCAGAGGAAATCACCGGGAAACCCGACCGCGAATTTTTCGGCTTTGGGCGTTTTAAGATCGCGAGGCTGAGGATTGCTCATCTTGGGATCGGTCATGAGGATGCCGCCATATCTGTTGCGCGAGGGGTCTGCCGGACCACCTTTCGCGGCGGTTTAACCAAGCGGGGCGCAGTTGTACAGATGAGAATTCTGAAACGTTGCAGGATCTCCGCCCGCGCTATTCTCTGCAAGGCAGTGAAAAGTGCCGCGCTGTTTCCCAGAATCCGATCCAGCGCCAGCCTTGTTTCCAAATTGGGAACGTGATATCTGGAAGCGGAATGCGTGTCATAGCGAAATCGACCCTCGTGAAGTTCTGTCAGCGGCTGCCGAAGGGACCAAGGGCGATCGCGGAAGCTGCAATGGCGGAGTGGTACGCGACGGTTTCGAATGCCGTCTGGGCCAATTTTGCGGACGTCAAGGCGACATTCAATTCGGCGGACTACGTCTCCGGCGGAAAGATCGTCTTTGATGTCGGTGGTAATAAATATCGCATAGTTGCGCTCATTGGTTTCTGCACCCAGCGGGTTTTCATTCTGTTTGTCGGAACCCACGCCGAATATGATCGCATCGACGTGGTAGAACTTTAGAAGGCCTGATGAAATGGATATCGATTCTGTACGAACCCTCATCGACGAGACGGAATACGAAGCGGCGTTGAAATCCGTGCGCCCCTATTTCGAAAACGAACCGGAAGCCGGCACGATCGCATCCGCGCACTTCGACGCGCTTGTGCTGCTGATCGAGGAATATGAGGCCAAGCATTACCCGATCCCGCAGGCCTCGCCGGTCGAGGTGCTGAAATCGGTCATGGAAGCCAACAACTACACCCGCGCCGACCTGATCGAGATCGTCGGTTCGAAATCCCGCGCCGCCGACCTGTTGAACGGACGGCGCGAGATCAATCTCGATCAGATCAGGAAGATCAGCCGGGCATGGCACATCCCGGCTGGCGCGCTTGTCGGCGATATCTCAGCTTAGGCTCCCAGGCGCCTAAAGCTTCACCCACGCACCGTTCTTCTTCGAGGACGCCACGCACGCCTCGACGAACGCAACCCCCTTCACGCCGTCGTCGACGGTCGGGTAGATCACCGCCTTGTCCACAGCGACGCCTTGTCTGGCGGCGTTGATGGCGCGGGCGGCTTCCGTGTAGATGGTCGCAAAGGCTTCGAGATAACCTTCCGGGTGGCCGGACGGAATGCGGCTGACGCGTCCTGCCGCGGCACCCGAACCGGCGCCGTTGCGGGTGATCAGGCGCTTCGGTTCGCCGAACGGCGTGAACCACAGATAATTCGGATCCGCCTGCACCCATTCGATGCCGCCTTTGGTTCCGTAGACGCGGATCTTCAGACCGTTCTCGTGGCCGGGCGCCACCTGGCTACACCAGAGCATGCCCTTGGCGCCGCCCTCGTAGCGCAACATCACATGGGCGTTGTCGTCGAGACGGCGGCCTTCGACAAAACTGTCGAGATCGGCGGCGAGACTTTCGAGCGTCAGGCCGGTGATGAAGGCGGCGAGGTTATAGGCATGCGTGCCGATATCGCCAGTCGAACCACCGGCACCCGACTGGGCCGGATCGGTGCGCCAGACGGCCTGCTTGGCACCCGTCTGCTCGACCGCCTCGGTCAGCCAATCCTGCGGATATTCGACCTGCACCACGCGGATCTTTCCGAGATCGCCGTTTGCGACCATTTCGCGGGCCTGCCGCACCATCGGATAGCCGGTATAATTGTGGGTGAGGATAAACAGCGCACCGCTCTCGTCGGCCGCCTTCTTCATCTTCTTGGCGTCAGCAAGATTGGACGTCAGCGGCTTGTCGCAGATGACGTGGATGCCGCGCTTCAAAAATTCCTTGGCAGCCTCGTAATGCACGTGGTTCGGGGTGACGATCGACACCGCCTCGATGCCGTCCTTCAGCCGCGCTTCGCGGATCGCCATCTCCTTGTAGGAACCGTAGGTGCGCGACGGATCGAGACCGAGGTCGCGGCCCGACGCGATCGCCTTTTCCGGCGTCGACGAGAGCGCGCCGGCGACCAGGTCGAACTGGTCGTCCAGCCTCGCCGCCATGCGGTGCACCGCCCCGATGAACGCCCCCGCCCCGCCGCCGACCATGCCGAGCCGGATGCGCGGCTCCCGCGCCTGTTCGTCCTTGCCTTCGATTGCCATGATGTTTCTCCTCGAAAAGATTAAATATGTGGCGACTGCCGGGCAGTCACGAGTTCTTTGCAGCCTTGCGGGGCCTGCCGCCCTTGGCGCCGTTGGCGCGGCTTGCGGCAATTTTTGACGGCGACTTGGATTGTCCGCCGCGGCGTTGTGCCTCCATGAAGGTCCGGCTGCCGAAGACGCCGCTCATGAGACCAGAAATCGAATAGTCCACATCGAGGCTTTCCCAATGCAGGCCGGTTTCCCCGAGAAGTTCGACTTCGGCCAGTTGTTCATTCGTTGCCTCCGCCAGGCCTTCGAGAGAACGGGCGGGGACCATGAAAGCGGCCCCGTTGGCGAACTCCACGACGATACGGCCGGAAGCAGAATCGAACCGCACGGAGACTGGAACGGGCCTTTGTGCCCGCTCCGTTTCCCACCGTCGTTTTGCCTGGGTGAGTTCGGCATCTGTGATCTCAACCATGGTACTTTCTCCACGTCTCCAGGAATAACTGCCGGTTGGCCGCGATAACCTCGGCAGCTCGGCGAACGTCTCGGTCGGACATCCCGCCCTGGGTCAGGACCTTCAGTGTCTCGATATCGATCCGCGCTTCGCCGTCGCCATAGACATGCACATGAGGGGGCTCATGGTCCGCCGTGTAGATGATAAACCGCAGGCCGTGCTGCCGCAGGACGGTGACCATAGATCAATAACCCAACTTGTTAGGTATCTCAAGCTTGTCTCCTCACAAAAGATTGTCCGCTCACCGGGCTGCCGCTACCTTCTCCCCGCTCGCGGGAAGAAGGACGCAAGACGACGCCTCTCGGTGCCTCGGCCTTATGGGGCACGTCCCTTCTCCCCGTCAAAACGGGGAGAAGGTTAGGGTGAGAGGCAGCGCCCGCGGAGCGTTGTCGCTCAAAGCCCCAGCATCCGCCTGTTCGCCGCTTCATCCGTCCCGCCGCTGGCAAAGTCGTCAAATGCCTTTTCGGTGACGCGGATGATGTGCGCCTTTACGAATTCGGCGCCTTCGCGGGCTCCGTCCTCGGAGTTCTTCAGCGCGCATTCCCATTCGACCACGGCCCAGCCGTCGAAATCGTTGGCGGCCATTTTCGAAAAGATCGAACCAAAGTCCACCTGGCCGTCGCCGGGCGAGCGGAAGCGGCCGGCGCGGCCGACCCAGCCCTGGTAGCCGCCGTAGACACCCTGCCGGCCGGTGGGGTTGAATTCCGCGTCCTTGACGTGGAACATCTTGATCCGGTCCTTGTAGATGTCGATGTTGTCGAGATAGTCGAGGCATTGCAGCACGTAATGCGACGGGTCGTAGAGCATGTTGGCGCGCGGATGGTTCTTCACCCGCTCCAGGAACATTTCGAAGGTGACGCCGTCATGCAGGTCTTCGCCGGGATGGATCTCGTAGCACACGTCGACGCCGCAGGCGTCGGCATGGTCGAGGATCGGCGTCCAGCGCTTGGCAAGCTCGTCGAAGGCGGTCTCGACCAGACCGGCCGGTCGCTGCGGCCACGGATACATATAAGGCCAGGCAAGCGCGCCGGAAAAGGTCGCATGCGCCTTGATGCCGAGATGTTTCGACGCCGTCAGCGCCATCTTCACCTGCTCGACCGCCCAGGCCTGGCGTGCTTTCGGATTGCCGCGCACCTCGGGCGCTGCAAACCCGTCGAATCCCTCGTCATAGGCCGGATGCACGGCGACGAGCTGGCCCTGGAGATGAGTGGAAAGCTCCGTCACCTCGACGCCGTTGGCGCGGGCCACGCCTGCAAATTCGTCGCAATAATCCTTGGAGGTCGCAGCCTTTTTGAGGTCGATGAGCTGGCCGGCCCAGGTCGGCACCTGCACGCCGACGTAACCCTTGTCGGCCGCCCATTTGGTGATCCCGTCCCAGGTATTGAACGGTGCCGCATCGCCCGCGAACTGGCCGAGAAAGATGGCCGGGCCCTTGATCGTCTTCATGGTTTTTCCTCTTCGAACATGGCGTGCCTGGATTTCTCCTCCTCCCTCATTCCTGTGCTTGTCACAGGAATCCAGTGCGCCCAAGTCCTTGGGCGCGGGAGAGCCTTTTCACGGCGCAGACGCGCCGTGGCTGGATTCCTGTGACAAGCACAGGAATGAGGGTGAGGTTATGGCCGTGTCCGCCAAAAAATAAAGGCGGGCACGGCCGTGTTGATTATCAGAACGGCGAATCCGGGAAGTAGAAGTTCTTGGCATTGTCCTTCGTCACCAGTGTGGCGTCGAGGATGTAGGTGCCGCTGACCGGGACCTTGTCGTAGAAATTGCCGGCGGTGAGTTCCATGGCGGTCGCCACCATTGCCGGCGGATAGAGAACGTCGACCGGAACCATCTTGTCGCCGTCCATGACCTTCTTGACCATGTCCTTGGAGCCGGCGCCGGCCACGATATACTTGATATCAGTGCGCTTGGCTTGGGCGATGGCTTCGAGAACGCCGACTGCCATGTCGTCGTCCTGGCACCAGACCACGTCGATCTTCTGGTGCTTGGTCAGGAAGTCCTGCATGACCTTGAACGCGTCGTCGCGGTTCCAGTTGCCGAACTGGCGATCGAGCACCTTCACCTTGGAGCCGGCAATGCCCTTGTCGAAACCGTCCTGGCGCTGCTGGTCGATCGGGATCGGCAAGCCGCGGATGACGACGACCTGTGCTTCCGGCGTGGTCTTCTTGATATATTCGCCGGCGACCTGGCCGAGGGCCGGGTTGTTGCCGGCCACATAGAGGTCACGGATGGTGCTGTCGTTGACGGAGGGCGCGCGGTCGACGAGCGCGACGAACGTACCCTTGTCCTTGACCTGCTGGATGGCGTTGACCAGCGGATCCGGATCGGACGGCAGGATGACCAGCGCGTCGAGACCCTGGACCGCGAGATCCTGCACGGCGTTCGCCTGGCTTGCCGCATCCGGCGAGGTCTTGACGATGACGTTGAGGCCCGGATGTTCCTTCATCAGCAGCTTGGCGACACGTTCGGCATGGAACACGACGCCGGCGGTCCAGCCGTGGTCGGCGGCCGGAATGGAAACGCCGATCGTCACCTTCTTGTCCTGTGCGAAGGCGGTGCCGGCAAGAAGTGCCAGCGACGCCACGGCCAGTCCCAAAATTTGTCTGCGCATTGTTTCTCTCTCCCACAATATCAGGGTCTTTAGTATTTCAGGACCGGGCGCGACCCATCAGCCCGGTCAATTTACGTCGTGACCCAAATCCGCTTCAGCGGCCTACCTCCGCATCAGCGACCTTTGAACCAGCATGGCGATGATGATGATCGCGCCCTGGATGGCGCCAATCAGGTATTCGCTGACGAAGTTGGACAACAGCATGATGTTGCCAACAATTTCCAGAATGAAGGCGCCGCAGATCGTGCCCCAGATGCGGCCGACCCCGCCCCGGAGCGCCGTGCCGCCGACGACGACGGCGGTGATCGCCTGCAGTTCCCAGAAGCTGCCGGTCGTGGCGGACGTCGAGCCGAGGCGCGGCACGTAGAGCAGCACGGCGACTGCGACGCAGAGCCCCTGGATGACATAGGTGACGGTGCGCACCCGGTTGATCGAAATGCCGGAATAGCGGGCCACGTCCTCGTTCGAGCCGACCGCGGTGACATGCCGGCCGTAGCGGGTGCGGTAGAGTACGAAGGCGGCGATGGCGGCGGTGACGAAGATGACGATGATCGGGATCGGCACGCCGACGAACGAGCCGGAATAGACCGGCCGGTAGAGCGCCAGAATATCGCGGTCGCGCACGGTGATGGCGCCGCCCTGGCTGAGCCAGGTGGTAAGGCCGCGATAGATGCCCATCGTGCCGAGCGTGGCGATGAAGGGCTCGATCCTGCCAATTGTGGTGATCAGGCCGTTGGCGAGCCCGCAGGCGGCGCCGATCGCGATCGCCAGCGCCATTCCGGCAACCAGCGCCAGCGCCGGATCGGCGACCGTTCCCGAGTTCAGGAACAGGATCATCAGGCTGGCGACGAAGGCGAGCATCGCGCCGACCGAAAGGTCGAGACCGCCCGACGTGATCACATAGGTCGCGCCGAGCGCGATGACTGCGATGAAGGAACTGCGCGTCACGACGTTCAACAGGTTGGCGGAGGTCATGAAATTCGGGTTGGCGAAGTAGCCGAGCACCAGCAGAAGGGTGAGCGCGATGAAAGGCGCGATCGCCGCCATGTCCCAGTCCTTGGAGGTCTTCGGCGCCTTGGCCGTCTCGGTCGCGACATTCGCCATCACGCGGCCTCCTCTTTAGTGGCGCCTGTCGCCAGCACGACGATTTCGTTTTCGTTCATATGGTCCCCCGTCACCTCGCCGACGATCCGGCCGGAGCGCATGACGAGGATGCGGTCGCAGATGCCGATCAGTTCCGGCATTTCGGAGGAAACGACAATGATCGAACGCCCCTCCTCTGCCAGCTTGGCGATGAATTTGTAGATCTGTTCCTTGTTGCCGATATCGATGCCGCGCGTCGGCTCGTCGATGATGACGATCGACGGATCGAGCAGCATCATCTTGGCGAGCAGCAGCTTTTGCTGGTTGCCGCCGGACAGCTGGCCCGCAAGGATATCCTTTCGGCCGGTGCGAATATCGAAATCGCGGATCGCCTTGTCGAGCGCGGCACTTTCGCGCTTGCGATCTATCTGCAGCGCGCCGATGAACTTGCCGAGCGAGGCGAGCGTCAGGTTGACGATCAGGTCCTTGGTGAGCAGCAGGCCCTTGCCTTTGCGGTCTTCGGAAAGATAGACGATGCCGGCCTTGAGGCTTGCATGCACATCCTTGAAATTGACCGGCTTGCCGAGATGGCGGACCACGCCGCGGCTGGTACGAAGGCCGACCATGCCCTCCATCAACTCGGTGCGGCCGGCGCCAACGAGGCCGGCAAAACCGAGGATCTCGCCCTTTTTCAGCTGGAACGAGGCATCCTGCGCATAACCGGGAACGTTGAGATGCTCGACTTCGAGCACCGTCTCGCGCGCCTCGACCGCGTGGCGGTCCGGATAGAGTTTTGCGACATCGCGACCGACCATCAGCCGCGCCATGTCGGCGGACTGCAGCTCGCTGACGTCATGGCTGGCGACAAGCCTTCCGTCGCGCAGCACCGTCACCCGGTCGGCAATCTCCTTCACCTCGGGCAGACGGTGGGAAATGTAGAGGACGCCGACGCCCTTGGCGCGGATCTGCCGGATGACCTTCAGCAGCGCATCGGTCTCGTGCGGCGTCAGCGACGCCGTCGGCTCGTCGAAGATGACGATCCGGTGCGGCACGAGCAGCACGCGGGCGATCTGCACCAACTGACGCTGGGCGATCGACAGGCGGCTGACGATGGTGTTCGGGTCGATGTCGCTGCCGAGCCCGCGGACCGCTTTTGCGGCGCCCTCGTTCATGGCGCGGTCGTCGATGAAAACGCCCTTGTGCAGCTCGCGGCCGAGATAGATGTTCTGGGCGACCGTCAGGTCCGGCGCCAGCAGGATTTCCTGGTGCACCAGCACGATGCCGCGATGTTCCGCATCAACCGGGCCGGAAAAGGTGACGGTCTCGCCGTCTATCCTCATCTCACCGCGGGTCGGCGGCTGATTGCCCGCGATGATCTTCATCAAGGTCGACTTGCCGGCGCCGTTCTCGCCGATGATCGCGTGAACCTCGCCGGCGCGGACGGTGAGATTGATGTCCTTGAGGACCTCGACGATGCCGAATGTCTTGGAAAGGCCGGTCGCTTCGAAGAGCGGCACGGCGGGGCTCGCCTCCACAGAACTCATCGCGCAGCACCCATGACCATAGGGCAACGCGCGGCCCGACAGCGAACCGCTGCGTTACCGACAGCACGCCTGTATATGATAATCTGCACCCAAGCTCCTCCCATGAGAACGCTAGCCCAGATTCTGAGGTACGTAAAGCAGATTTCCGTAAGTCAAGCGGGGACGTGCAGGAAGGTTTTGTGCAGATCATCTTCCGGTTGACGACGGCAGCGTCCCGCCCCTCATCCGGCTGCCGCCACCTTCTCCCCGCCTGCGGGGAGAAGGGATATGCCGCTCCGTACCCGTTCACTCTCCAACGCCGCTCGTGGCACGTCCCCTCTCCCCGCAAGCGGGGAGAGGGTTAGGGTGAGGGGCGGAGCAAGCCCATCAAACGCAAAGGCATCAAACGTAACGATTGACGACGTTTTCCAGGTATTCCTGGCGGCCGGACTTCGGTTCCGGGTTGATGTCCTGCTTTTCAACCCAGGAAGCGATGTCGTCGAGCTTGTATTCGCCGCGCAGCATCTTCTGGTATTCCGGGCTGTCCCACTTGGCGTAGCGTTCGTCGAGCGGCTTCTTGAGTGCGCCGTCGTCGAGCATCTTCGCCGCCGCCTTGAGGCCACGGGCGCAGCAATCCATGCCGCCGATATGGCCGATCAGCAGGTCCTGGGGATCGAGCGACTGGCGACGCAGCTTTGCGTCGAAATTGGTGCCGCCGTTGACGAAACCGCCGCCGGCCAAAACCTGGTAATAGGCCAGCGCCATTTCCGGCACATTATTGGGGAACTGGTCGGTATCCCAGCCGGACTGGTAGTCGTTGCGGTTCATGTCGATCGAGCCGAAAATGCCGAACGCGTTCGCCATCGCCAGTTCGTGCTCGAAGGAATGGCCGGCGAGGATCGCATGGCCCTGCTCGATATTGACCTTCACTTCCTTGTCCAGCCCATGCTTCTGCAGGAAGGCGTAGACGGTCGCGACGTCGTAATCGTATTGGTGCTTGGTCGGTTCCTGCGGTTTCGGCTCGATCAGGATCGTGCCTTTAAAGCCGATCTTGTACTTGTATTCGACCACCAGGTTGAGGAAACGGCCCATCTGGTCGAGCTCGCGCGACAGATCGGTATTGAGCAGCGTTTCGTAGCCTTCACGGCCACCCCACAGCACATAGTTGGCGCCGCCGAGCTTCTTGGTAGCATCGAGGCAGGTCTTCACGGTCGCCGCCGCAAAGGCAAAGACATCCGGGTCCGGGTTGGTGGCGGCGCCCGACATGTAGCGACGGTTCGAGAACATGTTCGCCGTGCCCCAGAGGAGCTTGGTGCCAGTCTCGGCCTGCTTCTTCTCGAAATAGTCGACGATCTCGTTGAGGTTCCTGGTGTTCTCGGCGAAATTATTGCCTTCCGGACGCACGTCAGCGTCGTGGAAGCAGTAGAAGGGCGAACCGAGCAGCGAGAAGAATTCGAACGCCACGTCGGCCTTCATCTTCGCCGCTTCCATCGTGTCCGAGAACCACGGGCGCTGGAAAGTCTGGCCGCCAAAGGGGTCGCCGCCCGGCCAGGTGAACGAGTGCCAGTAGGCGACGGCGAACCGAAGATGATCCTCCATGCGCTTGCCCGCGATCATCTCATCCGGGTTGTAGAAGCGGAAGGCCAGCGGATTGGTGCTGTCCGGGCCTTCGTATTTGATTTTCTGGATGTCTCCGAAAAAGCCTGTGCTCATGGTCGTTTCCTCATTGGGTTCGAATTGTTGTTCGGCGGGTGGGTTGCCCCCTCATCCGACCCTTCGGGCCACCTTCTCCCCGAGGGGAGAAGGGAACTGAGGCACCGCCGCGAGCCTCTTCTCCCCTCGGGGAGAAGGTGCCGGCAGGCGGATGAGGGGGCGCCTCATGTTCAATGCGCCAGCGACTTGATCGCCGGATAGAGCGCCCGGTAGCGGGCGTATGCGGTATCGTATGCCTCCAGGAGAGCTGCGACCGGTTCGATGGTCTCGTCGATTTTCGGTGCCGAGCAGACGGAGAGCGGGTCGGCGCCGGTGGCGGCGATGAGGCCGAGGCGTGCGGCGCCGAAGGCAGCTCCAAAATCGCCGTCGGCTGGAATATCCACCGGCACGCCGAGAGACGTGGCGATCGACTGCAGCCAATAGCGCGAGCGTGAACCGCCGCCGATGGCGGTAACGCGGGAAATCGAGGTGCCGGCGGATTTCAGGGCTTCGAGATTGTCCCTGATCGCAAAGGTCACCCCTTCCAGGACCGCCTGGGTCAGCACCGACCGGCTGCTTTCGTGTTCGAGGCCGATGAAGGCGCCGCGGATGGCCGCATCGTTATGCGGCGTGCGTTCGCCGGAAAGATAGGGCAGGAAGGTGACGCTGGAGGGAGCCTTCAGCGTATCGCCGAGTTCCTGAGTGAGCTCGGCGGCGGTCTTGCCGGTGATGAGCGAATACCAGTTGAGCGCGTCGGTCGCCGACAGGATGACACCCATCTGGTGCCAGGTTTTCGGCAGTGCGTGGCAGAAGGCATGTACCGCACTTTCCGGCTTCGGCAGATAGGAGGCGTTGGCGGCAAACAGCACGCCGGACGTGCCGAGCGACACGAAGGCCTGGCCTTCCGCCACCGTGCCCATGCCGCAGGCCGAGGCCGCATTGTCCCCTGCCCCACCGGCAATCATAACGCCCTCGCCCATGCCCCATTTGTAGGAGAGCTCGCCGCGCAGCTTACCGGCCTGCTCGGTGCCTTCGACCAGCGACGGCATCTGGCTTTCGGTAAGGCCCGTGGCGGAAAGCAATTCGGACGACCACTTGCGGGCGCCGGTATCGAGCCAGGACGTGCCGGCCGAATCCGACATTTCCGAAATATGCTCGCCGGTCAGCCACAGGCGCAGGTAATCCTTCGGCAGCAGCACCTTGGCGAGCTTCGCGAAAATCTCCGGTTCGTTTTTGGCGACCCAGACGAGCTTCGGGGCGGTGAAGCCGGGGAAGACGATATTGCCGGTGAGCTTGCGGAAAATCGGGTTCGCATCGAGGGCTGCGGCTTCCTGATGCGAGCGGGTGTCGTTCCAGAGGATGCAGGGGCGCAGCACCTTGTCTTCGCTGTCCAGCAGCGTCGCGCCGTGCATCTGGCCAGAAAGCCCGACGCCCTTCACCGCCGCGAGCTCCTTCGGGAATTTTGCCTTGAGGCCGGCGACAGCCTCTTCGGTGGCGCGGATCCAGTGGGCCGGATCCTGCTCCGACCAGCCCGAATGTGGACGCGAGACGTCGAGCGAGCCGCTCGCCGAACCGATGATCTTCTGATCGCCGTCGATCAGCATCGCCTTGACGCCCGAAGTGCCGAGATCGAGACCGAGATACATGGTGTTTCTCCTAATGCTCCGCCCTTCAGGGCAGATTGTCCTTCAAGAATATGTCGATACGGATGCGTTCCTGGGCAGCGAGCACCGGCAGCCCGTCCGCCTTGGCCTTCAGCACGCGGATCGCGCTTCTGATTTCGTGGCCCGCATCCTGGTTCAGCACCGCGTCAATGGTGCCGTCGGCAAGTGCTGCGCGGGTCGAGGCGGTCAGTTCGTGCGCGATAACGAGCGGCCGGCTGGGGCCGTGCGCCGCCTGCAGCGCGCGGATGAGGCCGCGGTTGCCGGCACCGAGACTGTAGATGCCGGCGATGTCCGCATTACGACGCAGCGCCTCCGCGATCATCGTCTCGGCGAGCACCGGATCGTCGCGGCCCTCGAGGACGGGCAGGATACGGACGTTCGGATAGGCTTGGGCGATCACGGTCGAAAAACCTTCCAGCCGCTCTCGATGGTCGCGCACCAGCATGGAACCGGCGAGCACCGCGACGGTCGCCCCTCGTTCGCCGAGGGAAGGCCCGTTGAGGAAACGCCCCATCAGGCTGCCCGCAGTGCGGCCGGCTGCAATATTGTCGATGCCGGCATAATGGTCGCGGGAGGAATCCGGCAGGTCGGAGACCAAGGTCACCATCGGGATGCCGGCCTGACGCAGGTGCTCGGCGGCCGCGCGGACTTCCGGCGCGTCGATCGCAACGAAGGCGACGCCCGCCGGTTTTTCGGCAAGCACGGCCTCAAGGGCTGCGACCAGCGCGTCAGGATCGAAGGGCGGTACGTCGACGATGCGGATATCGGTGCGCTCGAAGCTGGACCGGGCGACCGCGCCGCGCACCTCCTCTGTGAGGCCGATCATGAAGGAATTGTCGTTGGCCGGCAGGATGAAGACGAAGGAATAGGTCCGGCTTTTGGCAAGGTTGGCGGCGGCGAGATCGCGCACATAACCGAGCGAGGCGATTGCCTCCTCCACCTTGCCGCGGGTGACGGAACGCACGCCCGGCCGGCCGTTGAGAACCCGGTCGACGGTCGCAAGGCTGACGCCCGCAATCTTTGCGATGTCATGAACTGTGGGCTTCATGAATTCCTCCGCCGACCGTGTTAGCGGAAATTCTGAGGTACGTAAATCAAAATTTGAGGTACGTGTTTCAACAACGCTGGACGCCAAAGAAAAAGGCCGTCACGTGTGTGGCGGCCCTCTTCCCGGCGGTGGAATGCTGGAATTTAATGCCCGCCGCCACCGGCGCCCGCGGGGCGGCCTGGCTTGGCGATGAGGAAGACAAGGAAGATCAGGCTTCCGAACAGCGCCGTCAGGATGAAGAACACATCCATGAAGGACAGCAGCAGGGCCTGTTGGGTGATGATGCCGGAGATCTTCTGGAGCGCCACGGCGCCGCCGTCGAGACCCAAGGCATTGTAATTGGCGCCGACGCTGTCGAGCCAGCTCAGCGCAGCCGGATTGCCGTAGTTCACATGCTCCGAAAGCCGGGCATAATGCTCGTCGGAGCGCTGGGTCAAAGCCGTATTGATGATCGCAAGGCCGACTGCGCCGCCGAGATTACGCGTCAGGTTGAAGAGACCGGAAGCGCCCTGGATACGTTGCGGTGTGAGCGTTCCGAGCGCGATATTGCTGATCGGCACCATGCACATCATCATCCCGAACCCGCGCAGGATCTGCGGCAGAAGCAGTTCGTAGAAATCCCAGTCGGCGGTGATGCCGGTCATCAGGTAGGTGCCCATCGCGAAGGCGCCGAAACCGACCGCCATCAGGATGCGCAGGTCCACGCTGCTCGATAGCCTCCCGACGAGCGGCGCGGAGACGAACATGGCGATACCCGAGACGAACATGGTCTCGCCGATCATCAGCGAATCGTAATGACGGATGCGGCCGAGATAGAGCGGATAGAGATAGGTGAGCCCGTAAAGCCCGACGCCCATGATGAAGGAGAACAGCGATCCGAAGGCGAAATTGGCGTTGCTGAATGCTCGGAGATCGACGATCGGGAACTCGACCTTGAAGGCCCGCCAGAAGAACACCACCGCACCAACAGTGACCAGGACCGCACCGACGACGATCTTGTCGTCGCTGAACCAGTCCTTGTTGTTGCCCTCTTCCAGCACGTATTCCAGCGCGCCGAGGAAGACACCCATGGAAGCAAGCCCCCACCAGTCGAATTTCTTCATCAGTTGAAGCTGCGGCTTGTCGAAGTCGATCAGCGTGAAGGTGACGGCCGTCACGATGATGCCGGGGATGACGTTGACCAGGAACAGCCAATGCCAGGAGAAGGAATTGGAAAGGTACCCGCCGACCGTCGGGCCAATGGTTGGCGCGAGCGTCGCGACAAGTCCGATGATCGGCGACACGATGCTGCGCTTCGACGGCGGGAAGATGGTGAAGGCCGCAGCGAAGACAGAGGGGATCATGCCACCGCCGATGAAGCCCTGGATGGCGCGGTAGACGATCATCTGGTCGATATTCGTCGCGGTGGCGCAAAGGATGCTGGACAGCGTAAAGCCCGCGGCACAGATGGCGAAGAGGTAGCGCGTCGAGATGATACGCGCCAGCGTTCCCGACAGCGGGATCATGATCACTTCGGCGATCAGGTAGGAGGTCTGCACCCAGGCGATTTCATCCGAACCGGCGGAAAGGCCGGCCTGGATTTCCGCGAGCGAAGCCGAGACGATCTGGATGTCGAGGATCGACATGAACATGCCGAAGACCATCGCGAAGAAGGCGATCAGCTTGCGTCTGTCCATCGGCTGGTCGGCGGGCATCGCCATAGGGGATGCGCCCGCCGTGGCCGTTGCTCCTGCCATGGCCGCTCTCCTTGGTTCTCTTTACTTGGCAGCGACAGCGCCGATGCCAGGCGCAGTGCGGGTGTCGACGTCGACGACGACACTCAGGCCGGCGCGAAGATGCTGACGCTCCAGGTCTTCCTTGGGGATCGAGATGCGCACCGGAACGCGCTGCACGACCTTGGTGAAGTTGCCGGTCGCATTTTCCGGCGGCAGCATCGAGAAGACGGCACCGGAAGCCGGCGCGATCGACACGACCGTGCCGGTGATGTTGTGATCGTCATAGGCATCGACATGCACGCGAACCTTGGAACCCGGCTGCAGATGGCCAAGCTGAGTTTCCTTGAAATTCGCCTCGATATAGAGCTCGGTCAGCGGCACCAGCGACGCGAGCCGCTTGCCCGTCGAGACGAGATCGCCCGTCTGGACAGAGAGATTGCCGATGACGCCGTCATAAGGCGCCTTCAGAACGGTGAAGTTCAGATCGCGCTGGGCCTGGTCGCGGGCGAGCTCCTGGGTGCGGATCGTGTTGACCGCTTCGTCGCGCTGCGCATGCAGAAGGCCGATATTGGCCTGGGCCGAGGCAACCGCGGCCTGGCCGGCGACGAGATTGGCGCGGGCCTGTTCGAGCGCGATCTGGGCACTGTCGAGCGCGGCGGCGGTGCCGACGGCGCTTGCCTGCAGGCTCGTCGCGCGCTTCTGGATGATCTCGGCGCCGCGGACAGCAGCTTCGAGAGCGCCTTGCTGGGCCTGGGACTGCTTCAGCGCCGCTTCGCCGCCGACGATCTGCGCGTCGATCCGCAACACTGCGAGATTGGCGGATTCTATGGCGGCCTGCGCCTTGCGAAGTGCGAGCTGGTAGTCGCCGTCGTCCAGCGTGACGAGCGAATCGCCTGCCTTGACGGCCTGGTTTTCGACGACGTTCACCTTGGCGACGTAACCGGAAACCTTCGGCGAGATGACCGCGATATCGCCTTCGACATACGCATCGTCCGTCGAAACCAGGAACCGGCCGTCGATCCACCAGTTATAGCCGTACCAGCCGGCGCCACCAAGGAGGGCAAGCGCGATGATCGGCAGCAGGAGGCCGCGGCGCTTCTTCTTTTCCGGCGCTTTGGCGACGGCCGGGGCCGCAATCGCCTCGGCAGCCGCAGGCTGTTCGGCCGCAGGCGAAGCCTTGCGGGCTTCAGCCTCCGAAAGGTCGACATTTTCCGTCGTCACGGCGCGCAATGCGCCGGTATTGTGAGAGGCCGTCATCTTCATATACCGTCTTGGGAGCGTCTTATTTCATCGAACCGATCGGTTCAGCGACCTTGACTTAGACCTTTCGATGACACATATCAAGAGCAATCGAACCGCTCGGTTCGAAAAGGTTAAAAAAGGGCATCGAAATGGCCAGGCAGACAAGGAAACTGGAAAAAAACGATCCGATTGCCGCCGGACGTTTCGCAGCGGGCGAAGACCCGGCGAAACGGGAACAGATTATCGACGGGGCAAAGAGCGTCTTTATGAAGCTCGGCTTCGACGCGGCGAGCATGAACGACATCACCCGCGAGGCGGGCGTTTCTAAAGGCACGATCTACGTTTACTTCCAGAACAAGGAAGACCTGTTCGGGGCGATCGTGGCGCGCGAACGCGAGCGGATCACCCTGCGGATGCGCGACATCCTCGCAGGCAGTGAGGAAGTCGAGGACGGTCTCTACCGCTTCGGGATGGGATTTGTGACCCATATCACCTCTCCGCAGGTGATCGGCGCGATGCGCACCGTCATCGGCGTCGTCGATCGTCTTCCAAACATCTGTCACCACTTCTTCAACTCACCGTCTCAAAACGTACGCACAGTTCTTGAGGATTTCCTTAAGCGTCATATCGCGCTCGGCAATCTGAAGATCGAGGATACGGACCTGGCGGCGCGTCAGTTCATCGATATGTCGAGCGGCACATTTTTCAAGTTCCGCCTGTTTGGCGATCTCGATGACGTGCCGCCCTTCCGCGAAATCGACCGTGCTGTTACGGGTGCGATCCGGGTATTCATGGCAGCCTACGGCCTGCATAACGCTTCCGTGACGACAAAAACCGAAGAACATGCCTGATTTCAGGAGGTTGTAACGCAACCTCCTCTTGTCTTTGCATCTCCAGTCCTTAAATCGGGACGGCAATTAAGCCTTGCGATTGAAAGAAGGGAATGTTGATGCAGGATATCGTCGCGCTGGTTCAGGATCCGGCCGCCTGGGTGGCGCTCGTCACCCTCGTCGTCATGGAAGTCGTGCTCGGCATCGACAACCTGATCTTCATCTCGATCCTCACCAACAAGCTGCCACCCGAAAGCCGCGAACGCGCCCGCAGGATCGGCATCGGCCTGGCGCTCGTCATGCGTCTCGCCCTGCTCGGCACCGTCGCCTGGATCGTCCAGCTTACCAACCCGATCTTCGAGGCCTTCGGCCATGGTTTCTCCTGGAAGGACCTGATCCTGATCGCCGGCGGCCTTTTCCTTGTCTGGAAGGCAACCAAGGAAATCCACCATTCCGTCGATGTCGACGACCATAAGGAAGACCTGGTCGGCGCCGGCAAGGACGTGCTCAAGATGAGCTTCGCATCTGCAATCGGCCAGATCCTGCTGCTCGATCTCGTCTTCTCGATCGACAGCATCATCACCGCCGTCGGCATGACCCCTCACCTGCCGATCATGGTCGTCGCCRTCATCGCCGCTGTCACGGTGATGCTGATCGCCGCCACTCCGCTTGCCAATTTCATCGAGAAGAACCCGACCATCGTCATGCTGGCGCTCGCCTTTTTGCTGATGATCGGCGGCACCCTGATCGTCGAAGGTTTTGGCGTGCACGTGCCCAAGGGCTATATCTACGCCGCCATGGCCTTTTCCGCCGGCGTCGAGGTGCTCAACATGGTGGCGCGCAACGCCCGCAAGAAGAAAAAGGGCAGCGGGACGACGCTGCATTGAGTTGAGGAGCTTACTTCGTTATGCGGAAGGCTCGACTGGAGACCGCGATCGAGTTCTGGCCCGGATCTTTGGCATTCGCAAACTCGTAGCCATCGGCCTTGTGGATCGGGCCGAATTGGAGCCCTCGTTCCGCAGCGCGACGGCAGAACGCTTCGACATCCTCCACATCGAACACCAGTTTGACGATCACCTGGCCGGTCTTCTGCGATTTGGCGGCCTGGTGAAACATCAGGTTGGCGCCGCCATCCTTGCTGACCAGTTCGACGATGCGATCACCGGGCAACCGCAACACTTCGAACTCGAAATGCGCCTCGTAAAAACGCACCATCGCTTCGACATCCTTCGCATAGATCGTCACACGGCTGAGCGGCACGGTTATCTCCCAAGCGAGAAGATATTGAGATTGCCGACACCCGTTTCTACGCGCTGCCAGCCCATCCTCTCGTAGAACGGCGAATTGGCAGGCGAGGCGCATAGATAGACAATCTCGATGCCCTGTCCGATAGCCGCCTGAGCTGCGGCGTTGACCAGAGCCGATCCCACCCCTTCGCCGCGACATTCCGGTTCCACCCAAACCGCAGCAATCCAAGGGCTGTATTGGGGACGTTCGTCCATGTCGCTCGTGATCAGCGACGCAGTTCCCAGAAACCGATCTCCGTGATGCGCCACGATGGCCAAGGGTATCCCGGTCGAGACCAGGTTTTCCTGCACTCGACCGGTTATGTATTCCAGCGAGACCCCTTTGCTCCGCCACCAGGCATTCCAGACGCGGTCGGCCACGTCCCCGACAAAGCCAGGCCGTGCACGCAGGTCGGAGATCGAGAAACCATCAGCGGTCTTCACGGACTGATCCCTTTTCCCGGTTCACACTTTCGCAGGCCTCAGTTCTTCGCCAGTTCCCGTTCGACCGCGTCGACCAGCCGGCTGTCCTGCGCATCGACATCGGGCGCGAAGCGGGCCTTGATCTCGCCGTCGCGGCCGATCAGGAATTTCTCGAAATTCCAGACGATCTCGCCGTCGTCTTCGACGGCCATGCCGAAGCTGCGCAGCTTTTCCTTCATCGGGCCGTCGCCTGTGGTCGGAACGCCGGAGCCGGTGAGGCCCTGGTAGAGCGGGTGCTTGTCCTCGCCCTTGACGGAGACCTTTGAAAAGATCGGGAACTTGACGTCGTAGGTGAGCTGGCAGAATTCGACGATCTCGGCGTCGGTGCCGGGCTCCTGGCCCTTGAAGTTGTTGGCCGGGAAAGCGGTGATCACGAAACCATCGCCGCGCTTGTCTTCGTAGAGTTTTTCGAGGCCTTCATACTGCTTGGTCAGGCCGCATTTCGAGGCGACGTTGACAACCAGCATCACCTTGCCTTTGTATTCCGAAAGCGTGGTCTCGCGGCCATCGGCCAGCTTCACCGGCACGTTCAAAACATCAGTCATCGACAAATCTCCATTTAAAACAATCTGGTCGTTTTGCCGCGACACCCTATCGAAGCGGCACCGGTTGTCCAGTGGACGGGCGTCCTGTCGATCAGGCGCGCCGGAACTTTGAATTCGTCTCCGCATTGATGGGCCCGATCGCGGCGGGCTTCGCTACCAGTCTCGGTTTTCGGCCGGAGGCGTTTCTGATGGCGGTGGCGATCGGCGCCGGCTGCGATTTCCTCACCCCGGTCGGCCACCAGTGCAACACGCTGGTCTTCGGCCCCGGCGGCTACAAGTTCTCCGACTATCCCCGCCTCGGTCTGCCGCTTTCTTTCCTGATCATCCTCGTCAGCGTGCCGGCACTGCTCTATGTTTGGCCGGTAAGGTAGGGTTCAAGGCCAAAAACCTTGACGCTTACGGCTGAATATGGCCTAAGCCTGCGCCAATCTGCATTTCAAAAACAGGCTTGGCGCCTTTCCGGCCGCCACAGATAGAGCATTCTTCATGATCGCCACGAAGCCCCGCGTCCGCATCGCCCCCTCGCCGACCGGCGAGCCGCATGTCGGCACCGCCTACATCGCGCTGTTCAACTATCTCTTCGCCAAGAAACATGGTGGCGAATTCATCCTGCGCATCGAGGATACCGACGCTACGCGCTCGACGCAAGAATTCGAGGACAAGGTTCTGGACGCGCTGCGCTGGACGGGCCTGACCTGGGCCGAAGGCCCGGATGTCGGCGGTCCCTACGGACCCTACCGCCAGTCCGACCGCAAGGACATGTACCAGCCCTATGCCCAGCAGCTGCTCGACAAGGGCCATGCCTTCCGCTGCTTCTGCACGCCCGAGCGGCTCGAGCAGATGCGCGAAGGCCAGCGCGCCGCCGGCAAGCCGCCGAAATACGACGGTCTTTGCTTGAACCTGACGGCCGAGGAAGTGACCTCCAAGATGGCGGCCGGCGAAGGCTCGGTCATCCGCATGAAGATCCCGACAGAGGGCTCCTGCGATTTCCATGACGGCGTTTACGGCGACGTTTCGATCCCGTGGGATTCGGTCGACATGCAGGTGCTGATCAAGGGCGACGGCATGCCGACCTACCATATGGCGAACGTCATCGACGACCATCTGATGAAGATCACCCATGTTGCGCGTGGCGAGGAATGGCTGGCCTCGGTGCCGAAGCACATCCTGCTCTACCGCTATTTCGAGTGGGAGCAGCCGGTGTTCATGCACCTTTCCCTGATGAGGAATGCCGACAAGTCGAAGCTGTCGAAGCGCAAGAACCCGACCTCGATCTCCTATTATTCCGCGCTCGGCTACCTGCCGGAAGCGCTGATGAACTTTTTGGGCCTGTTCTTCATCCAGATCGCCGAAGGCGAAGAGATGCTGACCATGGACGAACTGATCGAGAAGTTCGATCCGGACAACCTCTCCAAGGCCGGCGCGATCTTCGACATCCAGAAGCTCGACTGGCTGAACGGCCGCTGGATCCGCGAAAAGCTGACGCCGGACGAATTCGTCGCCCGCGTTCTGGAATGGGCCATGGAAAACAGTCGCCTGACGGAAGGCCTGAAACACTCGCAGAGCCGCATTTCCAAGCTCGGCGAACTGCCGAACCTTGCCGGCTTCCTGCTGTCCTCCGATGTCGGCCTGACGCCGGCCTCGTTTGCAGGCCTGAAGACCAGCCCCGCCGAAACGCTTGAAATCCTCACCACCGTTCAGACGGATCTGGAAAAGATCCTGGAATGGAATGTCGAGACGATCGACGCTGAACTGCGCGCCGTGGCCGACAAGCTCGCCAAGAAACTGCGTGTCGTCACCCCGCCGCTGTTCGTCGCCATGTCTGGTTCGTCGCGCTCGCTGCCGTTGTTCGATTCGATGGCGCTGCTCGGCCGGTCCGTGGTGCGCCAGAGGCTGAAGATTGCAGCGACAGTGGTGGCATCCATGGTGGGCGACGGAAAGTAAGAAACCGCATGCCTTCATATTGAAGGTGGATGTACAGCATACCCCCCTCTGCCCTGCCGGGCATCTCCCCCTCAAGGGGGGAGATCAACCAGAGGCGCCACCTCCGCCCTAACCAGCGTCGAATGCTGGGCATGCGATGACAGAGAGAGGGCGATGAGCAAGCTCCATCAAATCTCCCCCCTTGAGGGGGAGATGCCCGGCAGGGCAGAGGGGGGTAACCGCAACGAAGACAGCCCGAAGAAGGCGAAACACGATGACCGAGAACACGACCGAAACCGCCCTCTCCTCCGACGCCACCCAGGTGCGCGCCCAGAAACTCGCATTGCTGCGTGAAAAGATCGGCGACGTCTATCCGGCGCATTTCCACCGCACCATGACCAATGCGGAACTGGCCGAGAAATACAAGACCCTCGAGGCGGACGTCGAGACGCAGGACATCGTCACCGTCGCCGGCCGGGTCTATTCCTCGCGTAATTCCGGCATGTTCATGGATATCCATGACGCATCCGGTAAGGTGCAGATCTTCTCCCACAAGGACACCGCGCCGCAGGAAGCCCGCGACCTTTTGCCGATGGTCGATATCGGCGACATCATCGGCGTGACGGGCGTCGTGCGCCGCACCAAGCGCGGCGAGCTGACCATCAACGCCCAGAACATCACCATGCTCACCAAGTCGCTGCTCCCCATGCCGGAAAAGTGGCACGGCCTCTCGGATGTCGAGCTGCGCTACCRCAAGCGCCATCTCGACATCATGACCAACGAAGAGTCGAAGCTCCGCTTCCAGCAGCGCAGCCGCATCGTCTCCGGCATCCGCCGCTTCATGGAAAACGACGGCTTCATGGAAGTCGAGACGCCGATGCTACATTCGGTCTATGGCGGCGCAACAGCCGAGCCGTTCAAGACCCACCACAACACGCTGAAGCTCGACATGTACCTGCGCATCGCGCCGGAACTGTTTCTGAAGCGCACGCTGGTCTCGGGCCTCACCGACAAGGTATTCGAGATCAACCGCAATTTTCGGAACGAAGGCGTCTCGACCCGGCACAACCCCGAATTCACGATGATGGAGTGCTACTGGGCTTATGCCGACTACGAGGACATCATGGACCTCGTCGAACGCATGTTCTCGACATTGGCCATGACCATCCACGGCACGACCGAAGTGAAGTTCGGCGACAAGGAACTGTCCTTCAAGGGGCCGTTCAAGCGTGTGCCGATGCCCGATGCGGTGAAGGAAGCGACCGGCATCGACTTCCTCGCCATGAAGACCGACGAGGAAGCCCGCACCGCCGCCAAGGCCGCCGGCTTCGCGGTGGAGAAGGACTGGACCTGGGGCGAATGCCTCGCCTTCATCTTCGAGGAGAAGGTCGAGGGCACGCTGATCCAGCCGAGCCACGTGACGCATTTCCCGAAGGACATCTCTCCCTTCGCCAAGGAAGTGCCGGGCGAACCGCGCCTCGTCGAACGCTTTGAAACCTATTGCAACGCCTGGGAACTGGGTAACGCCTTTTCAGAGCTCAACGACCCGGAAGAGCAGCGCAAGCGCATGGTCGAACAGCTCGAACAGGCGCACGCCCGCGGCGAAAAGGACAAGCAGCTCGACGACGAGTTCCTGGATGCGATCGACCAAGGCATGCCGCCGGCCGGCGGCCTCGGCATCGGCGTCGACCGCCTCGTCATGCTGCTGACGGATTCGCCCTCGATCCGAGACGTGATCCTGTTCCCGGCACGCCGCGCCAAGGCGGACTGATAGGGTTCGCCTCTGCCACCCTACGGTCGTCATCCGCGGGCTCGACCCGAGGATCCACGGACTAGGCGGTGCGAACTCTGGATTCTCGGGTCGAGCCCGAGGATAACGACGGAGAGCTCGGTTTATTCCCCTCTCAATGCACGACCTTCCCAGCCGGGTCCTTCGCATCCGAAGCTGAAGCCGCCTCTGCGGGTTTTGCGGGTGCGGCTGGAGCCGGTTGGCCCCTGAGCTTTGCGAGCCATTCGGCGCCAGCGGCGTCAGCGTCCGTTGAGCCGCCGGTCTTTGCCGGAGCCGCTTCGGCATGCGGCGCTTCGGGTGGTTTGGCGTCGGAACGAACCGCATCGCCATCGGTCTGCTTGGACCAGCGCTTGCCGCCTTCCGCCGACGTGCGAGGCGCAGGCGCGGGCTCTGCCGGCTTGGCTGGCTTGGCTGCGGCCTGGGGTGCGTCGGCCTTCTCCTGTTCGCCGCTGCCGGAGAACATGCCGGTTATCGAGGCGAGAAAACCACCCTCTTGCTTTTTCGGTTCGGCGGATGCGACCTGAGCAGGTGCGGCCGGCTTCTGCTTGCCTTGGCCCTGATCGGCGGCAGCCTTGTTCTGTGCTACAGGTGCCGGATGCGTGACCGCGGCCGGAGCCGGATGGGCGGCGGCAGCCGGAGCGGCAGCATGGGTTTGAGCGGCGGCGGCACCGCCCTCGGGCGCATGTGCGGCTTCTGCCGGCGCTTGCGCCTTCGAGCCGAAGATCATGCCGGTGATGGAGCTGAAGAAACCGCCGCTTTCCTTGGCCGCAATTTCGTCACCATGGCCTTCGGCCGGAGCACCATGCGCATCGGCTGGCGCTCCATGCGGGTCGGCTGCAGGCTCGCCATGACCGGAAGCGGGCTTTTCGCTCATTGCTCCGTGGCTCTTCGGCTTTTCGCCATGGCTGGCGGAAGCGCCGTGTTCGCCTTCCGGCGCCGCGACGACAGGTTCGACGCAATCGGCGTGATCGGTCAGCCGGGCGGTAAGCGCCTCGACATCCTCGAGCGGCAGGTCGATGCGCATGCCGTAATATTCGCCATTCGAATTGGCCGCGCCGTCGAGGTAATAGGCCGAATAGGGCCTCACGTCGGCGCCTTCGGGCGCCTTGTTGGGATCCGGGATATAGACGACCTGGGCACCGATCGCACGGCCGCGCATCTGAGCGCGATCACGGGGGCCGGCCTTGTCGATCATCGCCACCTGGACGAGATCCGCCTTTTCCTTTTCCTGGACCGCCTTGGCGACACGCAAGGCCGTGCGAATGCGCGCCAGACCGTCGCCGGTTCCGTCGCTCACCACGTATTTGCGGATCCAGTAACGCTGATCGCGCTTGATCTTGACCGTTTCCAGCGCGGTACATTCGAGCCCGTTGATCTCCAGATAGGAGGGGCCGAGGATCTTGTCCGTACCGATGAGCACAGCGGCCGCACCGCTGCCACCGCCAAGAACGACGATACTGCCCATGAGGATGAAGACGAGCTTCTTGGAAAACCGGAACTTCAGACCCTTCACTTGCCGAGCTCCGGCATGATCAAACTCCATATCTACGCAAAACAACAGGATGGAATAGTGCCGGGATAGTCGCCTATTCTTGTTGAGGAAGCTTTAAGCCGGGCCATTCTTTTTGTGCCCTGGAGGTCTTTCTTCGGGTCGGCCTGCGCCATTCCGAAACGTTCCAGCTTTTGATGCGCCCCTCTTGCGCAAATCGAACCGCGGGTATATACCCGCTCTATGCCGAACGACACATGCCATTGCATCCTGCTGCGCAAAGCCTCCCGAAAGGTCTCGTCCTATTACGACGAGGCCCTGGCGCCGCTCGGGGTCAACATCGGGCAGTTCAGCCTGCTGCGCAACATCAACCGGCTGGCGCCGATCTCGCTGACCGATCTCGCCGTCCAGGTGGAACTGGACCGCTCGACCGTCGGCCGCAATACCAAGGTGCTGGAGCGCATGGGCCTGGTGGCGATCGGCCATGGCGAGGACCAGCGCGAGGCGATGCTGACGGTGGCGCCGAAGGGTGCGGCGATCCTGAAGCAGGGCGCGCCGCTCTGGGACAGCGTCCAGGACGATATCGAGGCCCGGCTCGGGGCCGAGAAAACCAGACAATTGCAGGAGCTGCTGGCGGCTCTCTGATTTTTATGCAAAAGCGGGCATATACCCGAAAATTACACGCTGCCGGAGCGGCAACGACCAGGAAAGGGACAGAACCATGATCTCCAATCGCGCCGCCCAATGGATGGCGGCCAGAAACCTGCACTACGGGTGGGTGGTTGCCATCACCACATTCCTGACGATGCTCGCGACCGCCGGCGCCATGGGCTCGGCCGGCGTGATGATCCAGCCGTTGCATCAGGAGTTCGGCTGGGATATCGCCGACATCTCGTCCGCCATGGCGGTGCGTTTGCTGCTGTTCGGGCTGCTTGCTCCGTTTGCCGCCGCTTTCATGAACCATTTCGGCATCCGCCAGGTCGTCACGACCGCGCTGGCGCTGATCCTGGGCGGCATCGTCGTTTCACTATTCATGACCGAGGTCTGGCAGCTGGTGGCGCTTTGGGGCATCGTCATCGGCGTCGGCACCGGCATGACCGCCATGGTGCTTGGCGCAACGGTAGCTTCCCGCTGGTTTTCGCAACGTCGCGGCCTCGTCATGGGCATGTTGAGCGCCAGCAACGCGACCGGCCAACTCGTCTTCCTGCCGCTCTTGGCGGACCTGAGCGAAACCTATGGCTGGCGCACGGCACTGGCGCTGACCGCCTTCGCCATCAGCGCCGCCATGATCCTCGTGCTGGCACTGATGCGCGACCATCCCGCCGACGTCGGCCTGCCGGCCTATGGCGAGACGACCGTCTCCAGGTCACCGAAGCAGGATCACAAGCTGCTGACCACGCTGATCTCGCCGATCACCACGCTGAAGAGCGCCTCGGCCAGCGGCACCTTCTGGGTTCTGTTCGGCACCTTCTTCGTCTGTGGGCTTTCCACCAATGGCCTTATCCAGACCCATTGGATCTCGATCTGCGGCGATTTCGGCATGGCGCCGCTGGCCGCCGCCAGCACGCTGGCCGTGCTTGGCATCTTCGATTTCTTCGGCACGATCATGTCCGGCTGGCTTTCCGACCGGTATGACAACCGCATCCTGCTCTTCTGGTATTATGGGCTGCGCGGCCTGTCGCTGATCTACCTCTCTGTCTCCGGCTTCAGCTTCTATGAACTGTCGGCCTTCGCCGTCTTCTACGGGCTGGACTGGATCGCCACCGTGCCGCCAACGGTAAAGCTCGCCGCCGACAAATTCGGCCGCGAAAAGGCCGGCATGGTGTTCGGCTGGGTGTTCACCGGGCACCAGCTGGGCGCTGCCACCGCGGCCTATGGCGCAGGCTACCTGAAGAGCGGTTTCAACACCTACATGCCGGCCCTGCAGATCGCCGGCGTGATGTGCATGATCGCCGCGGTTTCCGTCCTGCTGCTGCGCAAGCCGGGCACCGCCAAGCTGGTGCCGCAGCCGGCCTGATCTTCGCAACGCCTCTCCGGCGGCGGTCACCGGCCGCCGGAGACCTAGCCTGCGATTGCAAAACTGCAAAACTCCCGGGATATGATATTGGTGGCATAGGCCAAGCCGCCATCGCCACAGGAGGCATCATGTCGTCGATCACCTCGGGCAACGCCGTTCAATATGCCGACAGCCGCAAGCTGGCGGCTCGGGGGCGCCTCAACAGGGAATATACGATCGCCGAGACCGGCTGGTTTCCCTGGGTTGCGCGGCAACTGCCCCTGAGGCCTGCTGACCGCGTCCTCGATATCGGCTGCGGCCCCGCCTGGTTCTGGGCCTCGGTCATCAACGATATACCTGAAAATCTCGACCTCACGCTCGCCGATCAATCTTCCGGAATGGTGGAAGAGGCCCTTGCGCGCTGTACGTCCCTACCCTTCGGATCGGTCACGGGCCGTCAGGCGGAAGCTTCCTCCCTTCCCTTCGAGGACAATAGCTTTGACTTCGTGGTGGCCATGCACATGCTCTACCACCTGCCCGATCCGGCAGCAGGAATCGCGGAAATGTTCCGGGTGCTGAAGCCCGGTGGATGGCTGGCGGTCACTACCAACGGCATGGGCAACACGCGCGGGATCTACGAACTTACCACCGTGTTCGGCAGCGAGCCATTCGATCCGAGCGCGGCCGTTTTCGGATACGACAGGGCCGAGGAGCTGATGCGTGCCCGGTTTGGCAATGTTGCCTTCTCCCAGCACCCCGCACACATGCGGATCACCGAGCCGGAGGATGTCTTTCTGGCGCTAACCTCCTACCCGCCCGGCGACGGCGCGGACGAGGCTCAATTGGACGCGTTCCGGGAAGCAATCGCCGCTGCATTCGAGCGCGGCAACGGCGTGCTCGAGGTGGAGAAGGAAACCGGCCTGTTCGTCAGCAGAAAGCCGGACTGATCCCGAGCGCGGACTTGAGCATTTGCCAATACAGAAAGGCCCGTCGCGAGACGGGCCTTTCTTCATGCCGGCGGTGGAAGCTGGTATCAGGCTGCGGCGAGGGTCAGTTCCTTCTTGACGATCTGGCGCAGCGACGCGAGGTCCTTGGCGAAGGCGCGAATGCCTTCCGACAGCTTTTCGGTCGCCATCGCGTCCTCGTTCAGCATCCAGCGGAAGGACTTCTCGTCGAGCGACTGCAACGGCTCCGCGTTGAACGTTTCCGGCACGAGCTTGCGCTCCAGCTTGCCGGTGTCCTTGTCGAGCTCGTCGAGCAGAGCCGGGCTGATCGTCAGGCGGTCGCAGCCGGCCAGCGCTTCGATTTCGCCCGCATTGCGGAACGAGGCGCCCATGACGATCGTCTTGATGCCGTTCGCCTTGTAGTAGTTGTAGATGGCGCGCACGGAGACGACGCCCGGATCGGTCTCGGCCGTATAATCCTGGCCGGTCGACTTCTTGTACCAGTCGAGAATGCGGCCGACGAAGGGCGAGATCAGGAACACTTTCGCTTCGGCGCAGGCGATCGCCTGGGCCTGGCTGAAGAGAAGCGTCAGGTTGCAGTCGATGCCTTCCTTCTGCAGCACTTCGGCGGCGCGGATGCCTTCCCAAGTGGAGGCGAGCTTGATCAGGATGCGGTCGCGCTCGATGCCGCGCTCCTTGTAGGCGGCGATGATATGGCGAGCCTTGGCAATCGACGCTTCCGTGTCGAAGGACAGGTCGGCATCGACCTCGGTCGAAACGCGGCCCGGCACCAGCTCGGACAGGGCGGCACCGACAGTGATCGCCAGACGGTCGGCGACGGCGGACACGACGGCGTCCGGATTGCCCGACTGTTTGCGGCCCCAGGCAATCGCTTCCTTGACCTTGTCGGCGAAGATGGGCGTGCCGAGCGCCTTCAGAACGATGGTCGGGTTGGTGGTGCAATCCACGGGCTTCAGACGGGCGACCGCCTCGATGTCGCCGGTATCGGCAACGACCGTGGTCATGGAACGAAGCTGCTCTAGTTTAGACGTCATCCGAATATTCCTCGATATATGGAGAACTAAACGCCTGTTGCGCGATTTGGCTCCTCCGGCGCGTTGGCAAGAATTATCCCCTGCCGGCGGTCAAAAAGTCAAGACATTTGTTCTTCGGAATTGACATATGTGTCAGTTGGAACAAATATCATGGGGCTTGTCCATCATTGTCCCGGGAGGCCCGTTGGCTAGGCTCAGACACGAGACCCATACCGCCTATTCCGAAGCCGCCTCCATGCGGCTGCGGGCGGCATGGCTTTATTATAACCAGGGATTGACGCAAAAAGATGTCGCCGAACGGCTGGGCTTGAGCCGCTCGACGGTGATCCGCCTGCTCGACGAGGCGATGAAGCGCTCCGAGGTCCAGATCTGGATCAGCGAAGGCATCGACACCTGCGTCGAACTGGCGATCCGGCTGGAAAAGGCCTACGGGCTGGACGAGGCTGTGGTCGTGCCCGCCCCGCGCGACAGCAGCGCCGCGGCACTCGCCAGTTCGGTCGGCCTGGCGCTCGGGCAATTCCTTTCCGAAGTGGTGCAGGACGACATGACCATCGGCGTCGGCTGGGGCCGCACCATGACCGCCTCGCTCGGCAGCTTTCGCCCGCCGCGGCGGGAGAACTGCAAGGTCGTCTCGCTGCTCGGCGGCATCGTCGCCGTCCACCAGACCAATCCGATCGACTACACCTGGCGTTTCGCCGGCCAGCTGGGCGCCGAATGCTACATGTTCCTGGCGCCGCTTCTGGTCGACTCAGTCAAGACCAAGCGAGCGCTGATCGAGCAATGCGGGCTCAACACGATCTACGATCTCGCCGAAAATCTCGATCTGGCGGTGGTGAGCTGCGGCGATATCGGCCCGCATTCCACCTCGCTGTCGGAAGGCTTCATCTCCAAGGCCGAGCTTGACCGGCTGATCGCGGCGGGCTGCGTCTGCGACACGATGTTCAATTTTCTCGATGAAGAAGGCCGCTCGGTGGATCACAAGCTGAACGAGCGGGTGATGTCCGTGGATCTGGATACGCTGAGACAAGCCAAACACATCGTGCTCTCCTCCGGCGGCGCGCACCGCGCGGTGGCGATCCGCGCGACGATCCGCAGGGTCGGGTGCAATACCCTGATAACGGACGAGACTGCGGCGAAGGAGTTGTTGAGGTTGAACGAACCTTCCTAGGGAGCACAAGGGTTGGCCTGACACAGGCTGCGCTGCAACGGACGGATTATCAGGCAGCGGTCAGAAACTCCACTCCGAGGGAATTGATCCGCCGCCAGCGGACTTCGCATTCGAAACGTCGACCATCTGACAGGGCGAGACCGAAGCTTTCCGGCACGGACAACGCGTTCTCGATCTTGATCAATGCACCGCCGGCTGAGATTTCCTTGACGATGCAGTCGAAGGCCGAATGATCGCCATTAAAGACGATCTTGGCGCCTAGAAAGCTTTTCGATCTCTGGTATCTGCGCTCATGCACCTGACCGCGTCCTTCGACGACTATACTTCAGTCATCACTTATATGCCCCAATGGGCAATCCCGCAATCCTCAGAGGCCGCCCATGACTTTTGCAGGCGACTTGGTATCTGCCGCTTGCGGCCCGGCAATGGAACCTGAATGCTGAGCTCAAGCGTTCGGCCCCTCACGCATTCCCCGCTTCCCAGCCCAGGATCGCCCGCTTGCGCGTCAGCCCCCAGTGATACCCCGTCAGCGCCCCGCTCTTGCCGAGCGCCCGATGGCAGGGAACCACGAACGAAATCGGGTTCGCTCCAACAGCCGCACCTACCGCGCGGCTGGCGGTCGGCTGGCCGATATCGTTGGCGACGTCGGAATAGGTGACGGCCTTGCCGAACGGGATTTTCAACAGGCTCTGCCAGACGCGCACCTGGAAATCGGTGCCGATCAGCACGACCTTCAGCGGCTGATCGCAGGACCAGTTCGCACGGTCGAAGACGCGGCCGACATAGGGTGCTGTCATCTCCTGGTCGGGAACATATTCGGCATTCGGCCAGCGGCGCATCATGTCGTCGAGCGCCGCCTGCTCGTGGCCGAGATCGGCAAAGGCGAGGCCTGAAAGTCCGCGGTCGGTCGCCATGACCAGCGCTTGGCCGAAGGGCGACGAATGGAAGCCGTAGCGGATCGTCAGGCCGCCGCCGCGCGCTTTCCATTCGCCGGGCGACATCGCCTCATGAGTGACGAACAGATCATGCAATCGTCCCGGACCTGAAAGCCCGAGTTCGTAGGAGGCTTCGAGCAGCGGCAGTTCCTCCTTGCCGAGCAGGCGCTTGGCATGGTCGAGGGTGACGGCCTGGAGGAAGGCCTTCGGCGACAGCCCGGCCCAGCGGGTGAATACTTTCTGGAGCTGGGTTGGCGACTGGCCAAGCTCGGAGGCAATCGCCTCGAGCGACGGCTGGTCGCGGTAATCGAGCGTGATCATCTCGATGACGCGGCGGACGGTTTCGTAATCGGAACCATCGGGCGTCACGTCGATGGGCGACGAATCGATCTTGGCGAGAGCATTCATGGCTTGTCTCCTTTACAGCGCCGCACGCCGATGAAGCCGAATTGGTGGGCGCGCAAAAAATCGCTGTGCAACTGATATGCCCTCTAAATGCGCCTTCAGCCTCGCCGAAACCACCCGTTTCTTGCCCGATTGCCGGTTTTCTCGCCCGCTCAGATCCGATGTTTGACCATGGCGAGAGCACCCTTGAAAGCCTTGGCGAAACTTTCACGATCGTCCGGATTGAGGAAGGAGCCGATATCTGTGCCGCGCCCCTCGCCCGTCACAGACATGGACGTGATGCCGAACTCCTCGTGGCGGCGGACGTTGAAGCGCGCCCAGAACGGATTGAAGCGATGCTCCACCACACGCCCCGCCGGCGAGAATTTCCGGATCGACAGGTTGCTGCGCGAGACCGTCACTTCCTCGCGCGCCCGGCCCGAGCGGTAGCTCATCTTCAGCGCGATATAGAGGCCGAGGAAATCCAGCCCGAAGAAGAAGCCGATCGGATAAGCGCCGGTAATCAGGAAAAAGCCGCCATAGAAAACGCAGATGCCGCCCGTCAACACCAGAACGACGCGAAAGCCCGTTTTGCCGAGCGAACGGTAGGGCGTCAGTTCGGCTGCGAAAACGGGCTGTTCCTCGGAAACGTCCACGTTGATTTCCCTCCTGCGGGATGCCTATACAGGCATATGGCGACTCCAAAGATCAGATCCAAAACCAGCACCTCGCAAAAGTCAAATCACGCGCCCGAGCGCAAGGCCGCACCCAAACCCAAGCGCTTCAAGTCCGCCTATTCGAAAGCGGAGATGGAGGAGATTTTTCGCCGCTTTTCGGTGCAGCGGCCGGAGCCGAAGGGTGAGCTGGAGCACGTGAACCCGTTCACGCTGGTGGTGGCGGTGGCACTGTCCGCCCAGGCGACCGATGCCGGCGTCAACAAGGCGACGCGGGCGCTGTTCAAGGTCGCCGATACGCCGGAAAAGATGCTGGCGCTCGGCGAAGAGGGCGTCACCCAGTATATCAAGACCATCGGGCTCTACCGCAACAAGGCGAAGAACGTGATCGCGCTCTGTCGCATGCTGATCGACGAGTTCGGCAGCCAAGTGCCGAGGACGCGCGAAGAGCTGATCCGCCTGCCGGGCGTCGGCCGCAAGACGGCGAATGTGGTGATGTCGATGACCTTCGGCGTGCCGACGCTCGCGGTCGATACGCATGTCTTCCGCATCGCCAACCGGCTCTTGATGGCGCCGGGCAAGACGCCCGACGAGGTCGAGGAGAACCTCCTGAAGGTGATCCCCGACCAGTATCTCTTCCACGCCCACCACTGGCTGATCCTGCACGGGCGCTATTGCTGCAAGGCACGAAAACCGGAATGCGAACGCTGCGTCATCGCCGATCTCTGCCGCTCGCCGGAAAAAACCGTCGACGTGCCGGCACCGCTTGTGGAATTGCCGCAGCAGCTCATCGGCGAGCCCGTCGAGTAGGGCCGCGATTGCCTCGGCGGCGCCTGCTTAAAGCTTGAAGCCTGGATCGCGCTTGGAGACCGCCTTGTGGAGATGCACCATCAGGCCCGCGGCAAACAGCGGCGTCAGCAGGTTTACGATCGGGACCGCCAGGAAACACGCGATCAGAAGGCCTGCCAGGAATACGGTGGAGGAATGTTTGGAGCGGAAGGCGCGCGCTTCCGCAGGCGTGCGGAACCGCATCGCCGCGAACTCGAAAAATTCCCGGCCGAGCAGATAGCCGTTCACCATGAAGAAGGCGATCAGGTTGATGCCGGGAATGAACAGCAGGAAAAGTGCCACGATATTGCCGACGATGACGACGCCCAGAAACTGGATCGAGCCGATAATCGCCTGGCCGAGCGGCATCGCCTTGCCGGGCGCATCGTTCGGATAGTCGCGCTTCTCGACCACTTCGGCGACG
This sequence comes from Neorhizobium sp. P1_A6, assembly GCF_056406795.1. Classification (NCBI taxonomy): domain Bacteria; kingdom Pseudomonadati; phylum Pseudomonadota; class Alphaproteobacteria; order Hyphomicrobiales; family Rhizobiaceae; genus Neorhizobium; species Neorhizobium sp. P1_A6. The sequence continues at coordinate 93,078 of NZ_JBFTZM010000006.1, forward strand.
TCGTCGAGGAACAGGCCGGCGATCAGCGCCGTGATCGGCGCGATCAGCAGAGCGAGCGCCAGCGCCAGCCCGATGTTGGCAGCGATCGCCGCAAACAGGGTGAGCCAACCCGCCCAATCCGGCAGATCGGGGAAGAAGGCCGCAAACCATGGCCAGGCATAAAGGATGAAGACTTCGCGCAGGGCGAACCAGAGACCGATCAGCACGAGGGCGGTGAGACCCAATGTCTTCCAGAACACCGCACGGGTCTCGGGTGCGAAAAGGTTGGCGAGCGAAAGGCGTGCGGCGTCGTGGATCATCGGCGTCTCCAGGTTGGCGGGAGAGATGTAGGTGGGAGGGAGCGGCGGAGCAAGGAGGAGTGAGATGGCGGATATAGGAGAAGCGACCGCAGCCGGCTCCCCGCTCAGATATTCAAGAAAAATCTCGCGGGCATGTCACATGGGCGGATCCTGTCTCGTCATGGTGTCGTAACCAACAGAAGGAAACGAACCATGAGTGCCAAACTTAACCCCTTCACCGCCGCTCCCTCGCTGATGAAGGCCTGGATGGGTGTGTCCGCCGATGTTGCCGAAAGCCTCGAGCATAGCCTCATCGAACTCGTAAAAATCCGCTCCTCGCAGATCAACGGCTGCGCCAACTGCATCAATATGCACACGATCGAAGCGCGGGCGCGGGGCGAGAGCGAGCAGCGCATCTACCTGCTGTCCGCCTGGCGCGAAGCTCCATGCTATTCCGATCGCGAGCGCGCTGCGCTAGGTTGGACCGAAGCCCTGACCCGGCTGTCCGAAGGTCATTCATCCGAAAGCGGCTATGAGGCCCTGAAGGCCGAGTTCACGGAGGAGGAACAGGTGAAACTGACTTTTATGATCAATGTCATCAACGGCTGGAACCGCCTGGCGGTTGGCTTTGGCCTGTGGAACAACGCCGCGAGTGCCAAGACCGCCCAGGCAGCCGCCTGATGCAGGGTCTCGACCACTCGAACGCGGCAGCCAGCTTCGACCCGCTGCGTCCGAAGCTGCTGCGCGTCGCCTACCGCATGCTCGGATCCGTGTCCGACGCCGAGGACATGGTGCAGGAGGCCTTCATCCGCTGGATGAAGGCCGATCGCCAAGAGATACGCGAACCGGAGGCATTCCTGCGCCGCACCGTGACGCGGCTCTGCCTCGATCAGCTGAAATCGGCGCGGCGACAGCGCGAGACCTATATCGGTCCCTGGCTTCCCGATCCCGTCATGGAAGAGGAGAAAGAAGAGGACGTCACCTTGCCGCTGATGCTGGCGCTCGAACGCCTTTCACCGCTCGAACGCGCGGCCTTCCTGCTGCACGACGTTTTCGGGCTGGGATTCGAGGAAGTCGCAACCACCATCGAGCGGGACACGGCCGCCTGCCGCCAGCTTGCTGCCCGCGCGCGCACCCATGTTCGCGAGGCGAGAACTCGTTTCCAGGTCGACAAAAAACGGGGCGTCGAGCTTGCCGAGGCATTTTTCGCCGCCTCGCGCAGCGGTGACATGACGGCGCTGGGTGTTATGTTGGCGGCAGATGTCAGCATTCATGCGGACGGTGGCGGCAAGCGTCCCGCGGCCACGGAGCCCGTTCTCGGCTTCGAAGCGGTGATGAGAGTGCACGCCCATCTCGCGGATCAGTTTCAGAAGAACGGCTCCACACTCGTTCGCGCCGGGTTCATCAACGGATTGCCAGGCTTCGTCACATTGGAAGCCGACGGTGAACTGCAGACGACCGCGCTCGATATCGAGGATGGGAAGATCACGGCCATCTATATCGTGCGCAATCCTGACAAGCTGCGGCATCTGCATTAGCCTTCGCGAGGCGGCTCCCCGGCGTCGAGCGTAACTCCGGCCCAGAGAACCGCCTCCGAAATACCGTGTCTGCCTGCCTGGGCATCCAGCCTACGCCATCCCCCGCAACTCATCCCGATGCCGGACCATCGCCAGGAACCGCCGGTAATCCAGCCCGTACTGCTCTGCCCGCGCCGGGTCCGGCAGCCGCTCCGTCCCGCCCGCATCCATGGCCTGCCCCGCTTCGAACAACGAACCAAACACCCCGCCGGCAACGGCGGCGGCCATCGCCGTGCCGAGCAGCACTGCGTCCCGGTTCTCGGGGATCACCACCTTGCGGCCGGTGACGTCGGCGTAGAGTTCGACCAGCAGCGGGTTGTTGACGTGGCCGCCGGTGACGTGGAGGGTTTCGAAGCGGTAGCCATAGCCCGAAAGCGCATCGAGAATGTGCCTGATGCCGAGCGCGATCGAGACGCAGGTGCGCCAGTAGAGCCGGCAGAGGCCGTCGAAGGAGGTGTCGAGCGTCAGCCCGCTGATGACACCGGTCGCGTGCGGATCGGCGAGCGGCGAGCGGTTGCCGTGGAAATCCGGCAGGACGTGGAGGTTCGGAGCGATATCGCCCTCGGTCTCGCTGCGGAGCTCGCCGACGCGGGCGATGATGCGGCCGTGCAGCTCGACCGTCGGTTCGCCGCCGGCGGCATGCATCAGCACGATATGGTCGAGCAGCGCACCCGCCGCCGATTGCCCGCCTTCTACCAGCCAATGGCCGGGCAGGATCGCCTCGTAATAGGGACCCCAGAGGCTGCGTCCAGGCTTGGAATCTTTCGTGAAGGCGACAATGCAGCTCGAGGTGCCGCCGATCAGCGCCACGCTGGTCTCGAGCGTCGAGCCACCCGAGGCACCACCCGACACCCCGCCGAGGACCCCAAATGCGCCGGCATAGGCGTCGATCATGCCGGGAGCCACCCGCGCCTGGCAATCAAGGCCAAGCTCTTCGGCTGCCTGGCGGCTGAGGCCTCCCAGACTTGTCCCGACGCCGATGGTCTCGTCCGGCAAACCGCCCTTTTCGAGCAGGTCTTCGAGACCGGCAAGCGCCAGGTAATCGGCGCTCCAACCGGGATTTTCGTGGGCGAGATAGTTCCACTTGGCAGTCAGCGTGCAGCGGGAACGGGCGGGCGAGCCGGTCGCCTTCCAGGTGAGGAAATCAGCGAGATCGAAGAAATAACCAGCCTTCGCCCAGCTTTGCGGCAGATGCCGTTTCAGCCACATCAGCTTTGGCATTTCCATCTCGGGCGACAGCGAGCCGCCGGAAAATTCGAGCACCTTGTGGCCGGTGGCGGAAAGTTGCTCGGCTTGTTTGATCCCCCGATGATCGAGCCAGACGATGGTGTCCTGATTGGCCTTGCCGGTCGTGGAAACCGTAAGCGGCTGGCCCTCGCGGTCGCGGGCGACGAGCGAACAGGTGGCATCGAAGCCGATCGCGGCGATACGGTCGGCTTTAATCCCGGCCTCCGCCATCGCCTCCCTTACCGCACGGCAGGTTGCGGCCCAGATCTCCTCGGAATCATGTTCGGCGTGATTTTGTTTGGGACGGAACATAGCGATCGGATGTTTCGCCTTGGCGAGCAGCCGCCCGCTGCGATCAAAGACGCCGGCGCGGGCGCTGCCCGTGCCGATATCGACCGCAACGAGATGATCACGCATCCGGATTTGTTTCCTGTCCCTTGTCGCCCGGCAGTTTCAAGGATCGCACTAAAGCGCGGTCGAAGAAACGGAGCCGTTGCGACCCTCCATATGTTTTTGGACAAGGTGGATCAAATCCGGCATCGCGTCAAACACGACTTCCGGCGAAAGCATATCGATCCGCTCCCGGTAACCGGGAACCGAGGCATGCGAACCGCCGACGAAGGCAAAGACCGACATGCCCGCACTGTGGCCCGCCTCGATGCCGGCGGGGCTATCCTCGATGACGATACAGTCTTTGGGATCGGTGCCCATTTCGCTGGCCGCATGCAGGAAGAGATCCGGCGCCGGCTTGCCGCGCTTGACCATGGCGGCGGAAAAGATGTTCGGCTCCAGCTTGTCGATCAGGCCGGTCAGCGTCAGCGACAGGCGGATGCGCTCCGGTTGGCTGGACGATGCGACGCAACGGCGGAAATTCAAGGCATCCAGCGCTTCGCTTATGCCAGGCATCGGCTGCAGTTCGGCGCGGAAGCGGGCGTAGAGATCGCGGCGCATGTCTTCGAGAAACGTATCGTCCGCCTCGACGCCGAATTCCTCGCGCATCGTCTTGGTGACGGTGCCGAGGCTGCGGCCGAGGAAGCGGCGATAGGCCTCCGCCGCGTCCATCTCGAGCCCCTTGCGGCGTAGCGCATCGACCAGCACGCGCACGGAGACGGGTTCGCTGTCGACGAGAACCCCGTCGCAATCGAAGATCACCAGTGGTCCCGCCGCCTGTTGCACGTCCATTCCCCGCTATTTGACCAGCTTGCCGCCCAGATAGAGCTCCAGCGTCTTTGCCGTCCCTTGCTCCCAGAGCATCTTCAGCGCATGCGCAAAGCGGGTGCGGAACAGCTCGGATTTCGCGACGTCACCAAAAATGTCGCCAAGCGCAAGGAAGGCATCCGGGTTATCCTTGGCTTTCAGCGCGGCGGCGTTCAGGCGGTCGGCGCTGGCATCGTTGAAGACGATTTCCTTGCCGCTGTCGGACGTGCCGGCGAAATAGCGGCACCACAGTGCCGAGACCAGCGACAGGCCGATAATGTCCTGTCCCTTGGCGAGCCGGTCGGCGGTGGACGGCAGGATGAATTTCGGCTGGCGGTTGGAACCGTCCTGCGCCAACCGCGGGATCGTGTCGCCGATCTTCGGGTTGGAAAACCGCCGCTCGATCAGCTTGTAGTAGTCGATGAGGCTGGTATTCGGCACCGGTGGGATGACCGGAATGATCTCGTCCTTCTCCAATTTTTCGAGGAAGCCGCGGATCAGCTGGTGCTCCATCGCCTCATGCACGAAATGGATGTCGAGAAGAGCGGCCGGATAGGCGATCGCCGCATGGCCGCCGTTGAGGATGCGCAGCTTCATCAGCTCATAGGGCGCTACGTCGGGCACGAACTGGACGCCGACTTCTTCCAGCCGAGGCCGGCCGGCGGGGAACTTGTCCTCCATCACCCACTGTTTGAATTCTTCGCAGAACACCGGCCAGTTGTCGTCGATGCCGAAATCGTTTCTGAGGATATCGATCTCGCGACTACCCGTCGCTGGGGTGATGCGGTCGACCATCGAGCTCGGGAACGCAACGTTCTCGTGGATCCAGTGGGCGAAGCCCGGGTCGGAAAGCTTGGCAAGACCGATGACGGCGTTCTCCGTCACCTCGCCGTTTCCGGGAATGTTGTCGCAAGACATGATGGTGAATGGGGCGATCCCCCGCGCCTTGCGCTCCTTGAGGCCGGCGAGGATCAGGCCGAAGACGGTCTTCGGGCTCGAAGGGTTCCGACCGTCCTCGGCAATCGCCGGGTGGGCGGGGTTGAACCGGCCGGAAGCGTCGATGAAATAGCCGCCTTCGGTGATTGTCATCGAAACGATACGGATTTTCGGGTCTGCCAGTGTCTCGATCACGGTCGCGACGTCGCCAGGAGCGATGATGTCGATCATCGGCGCGGTGATGCGGGCGGCGGTCCTGTTGTTGTCTTGCTCGACGACGGTGGTCAGAAAGTCCTGGGCCTTCAGCTTGTCACGCATGGCGCCATCGGATGGCATCACGCCGGCACCCACGATCGCCCAGTCATGCGCCTTGCCAGTATTGAACAGGTCGTCGAGATAGATTGCCTGGTGGGCGCGATGGAAATTGCCGACGCCGAAATGCAAGATGCCGGCAGTCAGGCTCTTCGGATCATAGGCCGGCACGGCGGCGGTGGCCGCAGCGTCACTCAAGCTCGCCAGCGAAAGCTTCACAGTCATTGTCTTTACTCCGATATGGCCCGTCAGGCCTTCAGGGCGAGGCCCTTGTCGTCGAACCGATGGAGCTTGGCCTCATCGGGCGTCATGTAGACCGTGTCACCGTGATAGGCGCCGAACTCCCCGTCGCAGCGCGCGGTGATCTGGCCGATGCCGTCGACATCGAGGTGCAGGAACGTGTCGGCGCCGAGATGTTCGGCGACCTTCACAGTGCCGCGCCAGATGCCGTTGTCCTTCGAAAGGTTCAAGTGTTCCGGCCGGATGCCGGCGGTCTTGGCATTCTTGGACTGCGCATAGGCGCCATCGACGAAATTCATATGCGGCGAACCGATGAAGCCAGCGACGAACAGGTTGCGCGGGCTCTTGTAGAGTTCGAGCGGCGAGCCAACCTGCTCGATATTGCCGCGGTTCAGCACCACGATCTTGTCGGCCATCGTCATCGCTTCCACCTGGTCGTGGGTGACGTAGACCATCGTCGTCTTGAGCTGGTGGTGCAGGTCGCTGATCTCCAGACGCATCGTGCCGCGCAGCGCAGCGTCGAGGTTGGAAAGCGGCTCGTCGAACAGGAAGGCCGAAGGTTCGCGCACGATCGCCCGGCCGATCGCGACGCGCTGGCGCTGGCCACCGGAAAGCTGCGAGGGACGACGTTCCAGATAGTCGGTGAGGTTCAGCACGCGAGCCGCATCCGTCACCTTCTTGTCGATCGCGGATTTCTCCATCTTCGCCATCTTCAGCGGAAAGGCGATGTTGTTGCGCACGCTCATATGGGGATAGAGCGCGTAGGACTGGAACACCATGGCAAGGCCGCGCTCGGCGGGGGCTGCCTGGGTGACGTCCTTGCCGTCGATCAGGATTTGGCCGCCGGACACATCTTCCAGGCCGGCGATCAGGCGCAGCAGGGTGGATTTGCCGCAACCTGAGGGGCCGACGAAGACGACGAATTCGCCGTCATTGATTTCGAGATCGATCGACGGAATGACCTTGGCCTCGCCGAACACTTTCGACACTTTTTGGAGCGTGATGCTGCCCATGTCCGTTTTCCTTACTTAACCGCGCCAAACGTGAGGCCGCGAACGAGTTGTTTCTGTGAGAACCATCCGAGGATGAGGATCGGCGCGATCGCCATGGTCGAGGCGGCCGAGAGCTTTGCCCAGAACAGGCCTTGCGGACTGGAGAACGAGGCGATGAAGGCCGTCAGCGGCGCCGCATTGGTGGTCGACAGCCGGATCGTCCAGAACGACTCGTTCCAGGCAAGGATGATGTTGAGGAGCAGCGTCGAGGCAATACCCGGCACCGCCATCGGCGTCAGCACGTAGACGATCTCCTGCCAGAGCCCCGCCCCGTCCATCCGCGACGCTTCCAGGATCTCGCCGGGAATTTCACGGAAGTAGGTATAAAGCATCCACACCACGATCGGCAGGTTGATCAGCGTCAGCATCACCGTCAGGCCGATGCGGCTGTCGAGCAGGCCGAAATCACGGAACAGAAGATAGATCGGCACCAGAACCGCGACCGCCGGCATCATCTTGGTGGACAGCATCCACATCAGGATATCCTTGGTCCGCTTGGTCGGCGAAAACGCCATCGCCCAGGCGGACGGGATCGCGATGATCAGCGCCAGAATGGTGGAGCCGACCGACAGGATCACCGAGTTCATGAACGGCTTCAGGTAATCGCGCTGCGTCTGCACGGTGATGTAGTTCTCGAACGTGCCGGACGGCCACAGGCTGAAACCAGCGATCGCTTCCGGCTCCGTCTTGATGCTGGTGATGATCGTATAGAGGATCGGAAAGAAGATGATCAGCGCGACGATCCAGGCGGCGACCGTGGCGGTGATCTTGTGTCTTGTCGTAACGTTGCGTGCCATGATCTTTCTCCTACCGGTCCAGGTTCTTGCCGACGGCGCGCATCAGGAAGAAGGCGACGATATTGGCGAGCACGACTGCGATAATGCCGCCTGCCGAGGCGCCGCCGACGTCGTAGCCGAGGAGCGCCGTGCGGTAGATCAGGAAGGCGAGGTTGGTGGAGGCGTAACCGGGGCCGCCATTGGTGGTGACCAGGATTTCCGCATAGACGCCGAGCAGGAAGATCGTCTGGATGAGGATGACGACGGTGATCGACCTGGCGAGATGTGGCACCACTAGGTAGATGAAGCGGTTGAGGAAGTTGGCGCCATCCATCTCCGCCGCTTCCTTCTGCTCTCCGTCGAGCGACTGCAGCGCGGTCAGCAGGATGAGTGTTGCGAACGGCAGCCACTGCCAGGCGACGATGACGACGATCGAAAACAGCGGATATTGCGCGAACCAGTCGACCGGGCGAAGGCCGAAGAACCTCGATATATCGGCAAATACCCCGTAGCTCGGGTTCATGATCATGTTCTTCCAGACGAGCGCCGCCACCGGCGGCATGACGAAGAAAGGCGAGATGATCAGGATGCGGACGATGCCCTGCCCGAAGATGGGCTGGTCGAGAAGCAGCGCGATAGCGATGCCGCCGATGACGGTGATCAGCAGCACTCCGCCGACGATGACCAGCGTGTTCCAGATCGACTGGAAGAAGGCGGGGTCGGTATAGAAGAACTGGTAGTTGAACAGACCCGTGAAACTGACATTGGACGGATCGAGCAGATTATAGTTCTGGAACGAGAACCACAGCGTCATCGCCAGTGGCACGATCATCCAGATGAGAAGAAGCAGAACGGAGGGCGCCATCATCAGGCGCGCCAACGTCTTGGTATTTTGCGTTGCCATATCAGACGCCCTCCCATGGAACGTAGTCGTTCCAGTTATCCCGCGCCTTTTTCTTTTGGGGAAGGAGACGGACGCAGGATGCAGCTTTTTGTTGTTATCTGGTTGTTACCGGATTGCCTCGCCTGATCACCGGCCCACCTCAAATCTTCAAGGCGGATGATCCAGGCCAAGATCCGGCTGTCCGGCGCAGGATTGCCGGACAGCCGTGGCTCTGGAGCTTACTTCGGATAACCGGCGCGCTTCATTTCGCGCGTCGTAGCCGTCTGGGCCTGGGCAAGCGCATCGGCGACCGTGGACTGGCCGGCAACGACTGCCGAGAACAACTGTCCGACATTCGTGCCGATCGCCTGGAATTCAGGGATCGCGACGAACTGGCCGCCGGTATAGGGCACCGGCTTGACGGTCGGCTTGGTAATGTCGGCAGCGCCCATCGCAGCAAGGGTCGGAGCTGCGAAGGCGGCGGCCTTCTGATAGTCCGCATTGTTGTAGAGCGAGGTGCGGGTGCCCGGAGGAACGTTGGCCCAGCCTTCCTTGGAGGCGACGAGCTGGGTGTATTCCTTGCTGGTTGCCCAGGAGATGAACTTCTGCGCCGAGTCAGCCTTCTTCGAAGAGTTCGGGACCGCGAGGTTCCACGACCACAGCCAGTTGCCATGGTTCTTCATCTCGCCCTTCACCGGGAAGAGGGCGTAACCCACCTTGTCGGCAACCTTGGAATCCTTCGGGTTGGAGACGAAGGAGGCGGCCACCGTGGCGTCCATCCACATGCCGCATTTGCCCTGCTGGAACAGCGTCAGGTTTTCGTTGAAGCCGTTCGAGGAAGCGCCGGACGGGCCGGCATCCTTCATCAGGTCCACATAGAACTGCAAGGCAGCCTTCCATTCCGGCTGGTCAAACTGCGGGTTCCACTTTTCATCGAACCAACGGCCGCCAAACGAATTGGTGAGCGCCGTGATGAACGCCATGTTCTCGCCCCAGCCGGCCTTGCCGCGCAGGCAGATACCGTTCACGTCGGTCTTGCGGTCGGTGATCTTGCGAGCCGCATCGCCGATGAATTCCCAGGTCGGGTTTTCCGGCATCTTGAGGCCGGCCTTCTCGAACAGGTCCTTGCGATACATGATCATCGCCGACTCGCCGTAGAACGGCGCCGCATAGAGCTTGCCGTTGACGGTCAGACCGCCCTTGATCGCCGGCAGGATGTCGTTGGCGTCATATTTGTCGCCGAGTTTGTTCAGCTCGAGCAGCCAGCCCTGTTTCGCCCAGATCGGAACTTCGTAATTGCCGATCGTCAGGATGTCGTACTGGCCGCCCTTGGTGGCGATGTCAGTGGTGACACGCTCGCGCAGCACGTTTTCTTCAAGCGTGACCCAGTTGATCTGGATATCCGGGTTCGCCTTGGTGAACTCGGAAGTCAAGCCCTGCATGCGGACCATGTCGCCGTTGTTGACCGTCGCGATGGTGAGGGTTTCAGCCGAAGCCGCAGTGGAGAAAAGGCCGGCAAGCGCCAGCGCCGAGCAGGCGCCCAGCAAAATCGTCTTCAATGTCATATCTTCCTCCCAGAAGATGAGTAACGAGCATTCGCTTTGCTCATGGGCAATTACTCGTTAAACGGCGTAAAAAGTCAATCGCTATTCGTCGCTGCAGCGCAGCAGACAAAGGTCATGTCGTTGATCTGGTTACGGATAATTTTTGCTCAGCGACCGAGCAATTGCTCCGCAGTCGCCTCGTCGGTGATCACACCGTTGATGATATTGCCCTTGAGCGCAGCGGAAATCGCTTGAAACTTCTTGCGCCCCAGCGCCAGTCCGATGACGGAGGAGGTCTCCCGCGAGGGGATCGGCACACTGGCGACGCGGTCGTTGATGGAATTGGCAAGAAGCCTACCCTGGTTGTCATAGACCCAGCCGCAGATCTCGCCGGCAGCACCTTCTCGGACGAGTTTTTGCATTTCCTCCTTGCCGAGGAAGCCGTCGACGCAGAGCGGGCCGTCCGGCCCGAGTTCGCCGATGCCGACGAAGGTAACATCCGCCTGTGCGCCGAGTTCGAGCGTCGAGCGCACCAGCGCCTGGTCGTGCAGGGTTTCGCGCTCTTCGGCCGAAGAACAGAGAACCGGCAGCGGCATAGGAAAATGCCGCGCCTTGATCGCGTCCGCCATCGAGAAGATGACGTTGTAGAAGGCAGCCGATCCGTCCGGCCCGATATTGCCGGTCAGCGACACGATCCGGTGCTGCGGACATTCCATCGGCGGCAGCTGGTCAACGGCGGCCTTCAGCGTGCGGCCCGTGCCGACCGCGATGACGATCGGGTCCGGGCGCTTCAGCCAGCGCTCGATCTCGGCGGCGCCGGCTTCGGCGATCCCGACGGTGCTGGAACTCCCTGCCGGATCGCTCGGCACCACTTCGACATGTTTGAGATCGTATTTCTTGCGCAACGCCTCGGCGAGTTCCAGGCAGGCGGCGATCGGGTGGTCGAGGCGCACCTTGATCAGCCGTTCGGCAACCGCGAGCGACACCAGCCGCTGTGCCGACTGCCGCGAAATGCTCATGGCCGCGGCGATCTCGTCCTGGGTCCGCCCCGCGACATAATAGAGCCAGCCGGCCCGCGCCGCATCGTCGAGCCGCCCTTGCGTATCAGACCGTTTTGCCATGGCAGAAATTCTCCTCCACCTGTTGCTGCCATGGTTTCGGATGGTCTGTCAAACGGCCGGAAGAACCGCATGGTAGCTATTCGCAGAGGAAATTGTTTCGTCATCAAAATCCATTGCGGCCACATTGCGCCCGCGTAGTCGCCGCGCCTACCCTCGTGTGACCGTTACGTTACCTTTGAGCCCGTAGAGAAATGATATAGGCTGAAGGAGAATGGTATCAGCCGGGAACCCACGCATGAACCGGATGGAAGTGCTGATTGAACGTCGAGCGGAAACGCGACACAAGACCGCGTCCTTTCGCGCTGAACGCATACTTGAAGACGCCCGCAAGCATGGCGTCGAGATGCGCATCATCGGCTCCTTGGCGAAGCACAATTTTCATTTACATTCTGATGTCGACCTCCTGGTGATGGGCCCGCTCGACCCTGCGCGCAGACTTTTCATTGAACGTCTCGTCGCAGATCATATGAGAGGGACAGATATTCCCTATGATCTGATCTTCGAGGCCGATATGACCGCTGACAGGGTACAGGAGCTTCTAGATGGCTGCGTTTAGCCTTCCGGCTTTTTCACGCTTGTCACCGAAGATCGCGCGCGCGGAACGAGAGCTGGAACAGCTCGAAATCTTCCTCGCGCGACATTCCCAGGAAGTTTCCGACGGAGAATGGGGTGCGCTGTCAGCCATCTCATTGGGTATCCATAACGTCTATAACRGCATTGAGGACAGTCTTCTGAGCGTGGCACGGGACGTGGACGGTCTCGTCCCCAGCGGGCCGACAATGCATCAGGACGTTCTCGACCAGATGTCGGCCGAAATCGACGGCATACGACCGTCCGTTATCGACACGGAGCTATACGAGTCTCTGACGGAACTGAAAGCCTTCCGCCATCTCGTTCGGCACCGATACGGATTCGACCTGAAAGCCGACAAGGTGATCGAGAACCTGGCTCGGATTCGCGAAGTATTTCCAACATTCGTGGATGCCGTTGTCCGGCTGGAAAAGACGATGGCCGCTGAAAATACGGATGCCAACGGCGATGGAACAGCCGGCGCCCCCGATCGGTAACCCGCACGATCCGGATCGTGCGGGGTTGATGTCACGAGCACAGGCTCTCAACCGTCTCGATGTGCTACGCCACCTGCACCACGTGCCCCGCACTCACCTCGCGATACTCCCGCTTTGGCGGCACGTAGTTGACCGGGCGGATCGGGCTCTTGATCTCGTCGGTCGACATGTTGCGCTTGATCCGCCGGCGGGACGGATCCGGAATCGGCACGGCGGACATAAGCTTCCGCGTATAAGGATGCTGCGGGTTCTCGAACACTGCCGCCCGCGGGCCGATTTCGACGATTTCGCCGAGATACATGACCGCGACGCGATGGCTGACGCGTTCCACCACCGCCATGTCGTGGCTGATGAAGAGGAATGCTAGATTGAGGCTCTGCTGCAGGTCGAGGAGGAGGTTGCAGACCTGCGCCTTGATCGACACGTCGAGCGCCGAGACCGCTTCGTCGGCCACGATGATCTTCGGGTCGAGCATCAGGGCGCGGGCGATCGCGATGCGCTGGCGCTGGCCGCCGGAAAACTCGTGCGGGAAACGCTTCATCATGTCGGCGGAAAGGCCGACCTTCTCCATCAGGCTCGCTGCCTTGTCGCGGGCCTGTTGCTTGGTGCCGAGGCTGTGCTCGACATAGGGTTCCATGACAGCCGAACCGACGCTCATGCGCGGGTTCAATGAGGCGAACGGATCCTGGAAGACCATCTGGATCGACCGGCGCATCTGGCGCAGCGTCGGCTGATCGAGCTTCATGACCTCATAACCATCGAGGGTGACCTCGCCGCTGGTCGGCGTGATCAGACGGGTGACGGAACGGCCGGTGGTCGACTTGCCGCAACCCGATTCGCCAACGAGCGACAGGGTCTCGCCCGGGAACAGATCGAAGGAGACCTTTTCGACCGCATGGACCGCGCCGGACTTGCGGCCGAACAGGCCGGAATGGATGTCGAACCGGGTGGTCAGATCCTTGACGTCGAGGATCGGCGTCTTGCCCTTGCCTACCGTGTCGGTGACGTCGGCAAGCAGCATCTGCTCGCCGGTCTTGATATCGACGATCGGGAACCGGAGCGGCAGCTTGCGCTCGCCCATCGAGCCGAGACGCGGCACGGCGGACAGAAGTGCGCGGGTATAGGGATGCTGGCCGCGGTGGAAGATGTCGCTGGTCTCGCCCGTCTCCACCGCATCGCCGCGATACATGACGATGGTGCGGTCGGCGACTTCGGCCACCACACCCATGTCATGGGTGATGAAGAGGACCGACATGCCCTCCTCTTCCTGCAGCACCTTGATGAGGTCGAGGATCTGGCCCTGAATGGTGACGTCGAGCGCGGTGGTCGGTTCGTCGGCGATCAGCAACTTAGGTCTCGCCGCCAGTGCCATGGCGATCATGACGCGCTGGCGCATGCCGCCGGAAAACTGGTGCGGATATTCGTCGAAACGCGACGAGGCATTCGGGATACGCACCTTTTCGAGCAGGCGGATGACTTCCTTCTTCGCATCGGCATTGCTGATGTCGGTATGGACCGTCAGCGCCTCGGCGATCTGTTTGCCAATCGGAAAAATTGGGTTGAGCGAGGTCATCGGCTCCTGGAAGATCATCGAGATGTCTTTGCCGCGCACGCGGCGCATCTGCTCTTCCTGCAGCGACAGCAATTCGCGCCCGTTAAGGAAGACCTGCCCCTCGATCCTGCTCGAATTCTTCGGCAGCAGCCGCATGATCGACAGCGAGGTGACGCTCTTGCCCGAGCCCGATTCGCCGACGATCGCCACCGTCTCGCGCGGCGCGACGTCGAACGAGATGTTGCGCACCACCGTGCGCCATTCGTCGTTCACCCGGAAAGAGGTGGAAAGATTGCGGACAGACAGGACCGGGGTCACCGAACCACCGCCCTGTTCCATGGAAGTGCCGGAAAGCAGCATGGAAATCTCCTTCGGATCAGGCGGCGAGCGCGGTTTCGGCGAGCGTGACCCAGTAGCTGACGCCAAAGGGAATTGCCTCGTCGTTGAAGTCGTAGGCAGCGTTGTGGAGGTTGGCGGTATCGCCGTTGCCGATGAAGATGAAGGCGCCGGGGCGCTTCTCCAGCATGTAGGAAAAATCCTCCGCGCCCATATGCGGCGCCATGCCGGTCAGCACCGACTTGTGACCGGCGACCTTGGCCGCGATCTCGATGGCAAAATCCGTCTCGTTGTCGTGGTTGAAGGTGACCGGATAACCGCGGCGATACATAATGTCGGCCGTGGCGCCATGGGCGATCGCGGTCGATTGAGCCACTTCGCTCAGACGCTTCTCGGCAAAATCGCGAGTTTCCGGCAGCAGGGTGCGCACCGTGCCGGTCATCTTGACATAGGCCGGAATAACGTTGCTCGCCTCGCCGCCGTGGATCGAGGCGACGGTGACGACCAGCGACTTCAGGGGGTCGGTCTCGCGCGAGACGATCGACTGCAGCGCCAGCACGATATGTGAGGACACCAGGATCGGATCGATCGAATTGTGCGGCTGCGCGGCGTGGCTGCCGCGGCCGTGGACGGTGATTTCGAACGTGTCGGCCGCCGCCATGATGCCGCCCTTGCGGGTGGAGAAACTGCCGACCGGAAGCCGCGGCTCGTTATGCATGCCGTAGACTTCCTTGATGCCGAACTTCTCCATCATGCCGTCGTTGATCATCGCCAGTGCGCCCGCGCCGCCCTCCTCCGCCGGCTGGAAGATCAGCGCGACCGAACCTTTGAAATTGCGCGTCTCGGCAAGGTATTGCGCAGCACCCAGCAGCATGGCGGTGTGGCCGTCATGGCCGCAGGAATGCGCCTTGCCGGGCGTCTTGGAAGCCCAGGGCTTGCCGGAGGTCTCAAGGATCGGCAGCGCATCCATGTCGGCGCGGAAACCGATGACCGGACCATCGCCCTGGCTGCCCTTGATGATTGCGACGACACCGGTCCTGCCGATGCCGGTCTCGACGATGTCGCAGCCGAAGGCCCGCAGCTTTTCCGCGACGAATCTCGAGGTCTCGTGGACGTCGTAGAGCAGCTCCGGATTCTCGTGCAGATGGCGCCGCCATTCAGCGACCTGATCCTGCATTTCGGCGACGCGATTGATGACCGGCATAGTGATAACCCCGTTGTTTTTTCATATTTCCACTCTGCCAAGGGTGGATGTCGGGCGGATATTGCGACGCGAAGACACGATTTTGCAAGCTTCAATTTTCCGGCTTGAACGGAAAATAGGCCTATGCTTAGATGGCTCAAAATTTGATCATGCTCGCCAAAAGCGGCAGGATGTAACTTGTTCTTAAGGTAGTTTCGGAGGAGGAACCGACAGGAAATACGCTGCGAAGTCAATAAGTTGAGGAAGGCGACTTCGCAGTCCCGAGGCACAAAAAGCCGGCTCGACCGGCAGGCCCAACCACAACTCATAAGAGAACGACAAGGGGAATAGCAGCATGAAAAACCTCAAACTTCTTTTGGCCGGCACAGTTGCCGCCCTCACCTTCGCCGGCGCCGCCGCGCATGCCGAACGGGGCACGGACGGGGATCTGAAGATCCTGTTCTGGCAGGCCGTTTCGACGATGAACCCCTACCTTTCCGGCGGCACCAAGGAAGTCTACGCGTCCTCGATGGTCATCGAGCCGCTCGCCCGCTACGACGAGAAGGGTAGTCTCGTGCCGATGCTGGTCACCGAGATCCCAACCGTCGAGAACGGCGGCGTCGCCAAGGACCTGCTCAGCATGACCTGGAAGATCAAGCCGGGCGTCAAATGGTCGGACGGCACGCCTTTTACGGCTGACGACGTCATCTTCACCTGGAAATATTGCATCGCGCCGGACGGCGGTTGCGCCCAGGCCGCCCAGTACGAGGGCGTCAAGAGCGTCGAGGCTCCGGATCCGCAGACGGTCAAGATCACCTTTACCGAACCGAAGCCCTATCCCTACAGCGCTTTCGTCGGCGCCCAGTCGCCGGTCATCCAGAAAAAGCAATTCGAAAACTGCGTCGGCGCCAAGGCCCCGGGCTGCACCTCGGCCAACTTCGGCCCGATCGGCACCGGTCCGTTCGTCGTCAAGGAATTCAAGCCGAACGACGTCATCACGCTGACCGCCAACACCAATTACCGCGATGCGGCAAAGCCTGCCTTCGCAACCGTCACCCTCAAGGGCGGTGGCGACGCTGCGTCGGCGGCGCGCGCCGTTCTCGAAACCGGCGAATACGATTATGCCTGGAACATGCAGGTAGAGCCGGAAATCCTCGCCAAGATGGTCGCTGCCGGCAAGGGCAAGCTGGAAACGGCATTCGGCACCCAGGTCGAACGTATCAATCTCAACCACTACAATGCCGATCCGTCGCTTGGCGCAAAACGTTCCACCAAGGAAGCCGGCCCGCATCCGTCGCTTTCCGACCCGGCAGTCCGCCGCGCGCTTTCGCTCGCCATCGACCGCAGCATCATCGTCGAGGCAGGATACGGCGCAGCCGGCAAGGCGACCTGCAACATCGTTCCCGCACCGGCCGCCGTCGCTTCCACCAAGAACGACAACTGGTGCCTGAAGCAGGATCTTGTGGCCGCCAACAAGCTGCTTGACGATGCCGGCTGGAAGAAAGGCCCGGATGGCATCCGTGCCAAGAACGGCGTGAAGCTCTCCTACCTCTATGCGACCTCCACCAACTCGGTTCGCCAGGCGACCCAGGAACTGGTGAAGGACATGTGGTCGCAGATTGGCGTCGGCGCCGAACTGCGCAACGCCAGCGCCTCGGTCTTCTTCGGCGGCGATCCGGCAAGCCCGGACACCTTCCAGAAGTTCTATGCCGACGTCGAAATGTACACCAACAACTTCGACGGCACCGATCCGGAAAAGTATCTCGCAGAATGGCTGTGCGACAAGGTTCCCGGCCCGGCGAACGGCTGGCAGGGCCAGAACATCCCGCGTTACTGCAACCCGGCCTATGACAAGCTGCTCGGCGAACTTTCGAAGACCGCCGAGCTCGACAAGCGCGCAACGCTTGCCAAGCAGCTCAACGACATGCTGACCGAGGAAGGCGCGCATATCCCGCTCGTCCACCGCGGTAGCGTCTCCTCGCATTCTCTCAAGCTCGCCGGCGTGAAGATGAACGCCTGGGATAGCGAGCTGTGGAACGTCGCCGACTGGTCGCGCACGAAGTGATGCCGATCGCCGGGCCTGCCCTTGCGGCAGGCCCGGTGCCCGCATTTTCTTCTCCGCGCTAGTCTGGAGACTTATTGATGTTCACCTACACCTTGCGACGATTGCTCTTCGCAATCCCGACGCTGCTGATCATTAGCTTCGTCATTTTCGCGCTACTCGATCTTGCCCCCAACGATCCAACCGGCGACCTGCCGTTGACGATCCCGCCGGAGGTCCGCGAGCAGATCCGCGCATCGCTCGGCCTCGATCAGCCATTCTTCTTCCGCTACCTCTACTGGCTGCAGCAATTCTTCATCAACGAACCACTCAACATCCTCGAACGCCTGACCGGCTGGCAATTTGGCGATGGTACCCGCATGCGGGTGCTGTCCTGGGCGACCCGCAGCCCGGTGGTCGACCTGATCGTCCAGCGCCTGCCCCAGACGCTATGGGTCGTTGGTCTCGCTTATGTGTTTGGGGTGATGATCGCCGTTCCGATCGGCGTCATCTCCGCCTACAAGCAGTACTCGATCTTCGACCAGATCGGCACGTTCCTGTCGATGGTCGGATACTCGGTGCCGACCTTCTTCACCGGCGTGCTGCTGGTCGTCATCTTCTCCTCCTGGCTGCAATGGTTCCCGTCGGTCTATGACACCAACCTGGTCGTCAACGACTTCTCGAGCTTCCTGCAGCAGATCAAGCAGATGGCCTTGCCGGTCACCGTTCTGTCGCTCTTCAACGCCTCGCAGATCACCCGTTTCGTGCGGGCCTCGATGCTCGACAACCTGCACCAGGACTATGTACGCACCGCGCGTGCCAAGGGCGTCAAGGAAAAGTCGGTTCTGCTCATCCATGTGCTGCGCAACAGCCTGATCCCGGTCGTCACCGTGATCGCACTCGGCGTGCCGACGATCTTCTCGGGCGCCATCATCACCGAGCAGATCTTTCGCGTGAATGGCCTCGGCCAATTGCTGATCATCGCGGTTCAGGGGGCCGATATCCCGCTCGTCCAGACCCTGACCTTCATCTTCGCGGTGCTGATCGTGCTCTTCAACCTCATCGCCGACGTGCTTTACGGCATTCTTGATCCGAGGATCCGTTATGACTGATGCGACGCTTACAACCGCCCCGCCCGCCAAGGCGGCAACTCCCACAAGGTCGGCGCTCGCGGACATCTGGCGCCAGTTCCGTTCCCACAAGGGCGGAGTAGTCGGATTGATCGTCTTCACGTTCATCGTGCTGGCGGTGTTTGTGGGTCCGTATATCCACCGGGTGGCCCCCAACGCCATCAATATCCGCGACAAGAACCAATGGCCCTCCTGGGCACATCCGTTCGGCACCGATAACCTCGGCAAGGACATGCTTGCCCAGGTGCTCGCCGGCGGCCGCATCTCGCTTGCGGTCGGCATCACGGCGATGTTGCTGGCGCTTTTCCTCGGAACGCTGGTGGGAGTAGTCTCCGGCTATATCCGCAGGCTCGACGGTCCGCTGATGCGCATCACCGACCTGTTCCTGGCGCTACCGCTCCTGCCGCTGCTGCTCGTCATCCTGATGCTGTTTCGCGATACCTTGCGGGCAGCGTTCGGACCGGAGACCGGCATCTTCATCCTGATCGTCTTCGTGATCGGGATCACCAGCTGGATGCACACCGCCCGTATCGTGCGCGGTGATGTGCTGGCCGTCAAAAGCCAGGAATTCATCCTGGCGGCGAAGGCGAGCGGCATGCGGGAATATCGCATCATCCTCAGGCACATCCTGCCAAACGTGCTGAGCTCGATCATGGTTTCGGCGACATTGGGCATCGCTTCGGCGATCATCACGGAATCGGCACTGAGCTTCCTGGGCCTCGGCTTTCCCTCGGATTTCCCGACCTGGGGACGGCTGTTGTTCGATGGCGCCAACTTCCTGCAGTTGACACCCTCGCGCGTGCTCTGGCCGGGCCTGGCGATCTCGCTGACTGTACTCAGCGTCAATTACATGGGCGATGCGATCCGCGACGCGCTCGATCCGAGGGCGCTGAAACACTGAACCCGCCACACGGACCTGATCGGAATGGCGGCTGCAAAGCCGCCATTCTTCATTCGCCAGTCGGAAAAAAAGACCGCTGAAAAAAATTCAAAAAAATTTGGAACTGCCGGAACCTATTCCCGAGGCGCCCGTTATGTGAGTGTTCGAAGGCGACCCCCCGTCCCCCGCCCTACAAAGCCTTCGGACATACTCTTCAATCCCCCTCGAAGAGACGAACTGGCTCGGCTCCGTCAACCGGAACCGGGCCAGCTCAGTTTTGTGGGGTATGATGAGTAATGGCACTGCGAGCGAGCTTTTCGCAAAGGTTTACGTAGCGGGGGCATCAATGAGCTGGAAAGCTACTCACCAACGACTATCCTTCAATCCCCGCCGCTCTCCAGCGGGAATACCAGCCGATAGCTGATGCGGTCGTTGGAGATGACGTATTGCGCCTTGCCGTTGACGGAGGCCGGAACGACACGCTCGAGCACGGTGCTGCCGAAATGCGCCTTCAACGAATCCTCGGTATCTTCGGAGCTCCGGCTGGCATCCAGCACTTCGTCCCAGATCATCTCCAGCGAATCATGGCCGTTGAGGTGCATGCGGGTGCAGGTGACGTTGATCACCCGGCCGCTGCGCAATAGCGAACCGTGGCTGACCGCGTTGACGATCAGCTCGTGCAGCGCCAGTCCGATATGCAGCGAGGCGTTCGGCGTCAAAAGGATGTTGTCTCCGTGGACGCGCACGAGATGCTTGTTTTCGGGCAGGTACTTTTCCGTCTGCTGCTGCACCAGTTCGAAAAAATAGGCGCCGCGCCAGCTGGAATCGGTGATCAGGTCCTGGCTCTGCGAGAGTGAATAAAGCCGCCCCCGGAACTTGTGCAGAAACAGTTCCAGCGAGCCTGAATAACGGGCCGTCTGCAGCGCAATGCTCTGGATGATGGCGAGCAGGTTCTTGGAACGGTGGCTGACCTCGCGCAGCAGCGCGCGCAGCAGCCGCTCGCGATGACGTTCCTCGGAACGGTCGATGATGGTGGTGACGAAATGCAGGCCGCCATTGGAGAATTCCACCGTCTGGACCCGGAACTCGTAAATCTGCTCGGTGCCGATGGTAATCTCGATATGGCCCTTGCGCCCGGCTTCCGTCATGCCGTCCTTGAGGGTCGCGAGCTTTGCCCCGACCTCGTCGCCGAACAGGCTGACATCGGTGGGTGTCCTGACGTGCTCGACCGCCCAGACCTCCGGAAGATGAGTGACGAAGAGATAATT
Organism: Neorhizobium sp. P1_A6; assembly: GCF_056406795.1. Taxonomy (NCBI): domain Bacteria; kingdom Pseudomonadati; phylum Pseudomonadota; class Alphaproteobacteria; order Hyphomicrobiales; family Rhizobiaceae; genus Neorhizobium; species Neorhizobium sp. P1_A6. The sequence continues at coordinate 113,678 of NZ_JBFTZM010000006.1, forward strand.
GCGGCCTGCGTCCTGGATCATGATGCTGGCGCCGAGATCCACCAGCGCCGGCATGAAAAATTCGCGTAACTTGTCATCACTCTGACCAGCCTGCTGCCATGTCAGGGGATTCACCAAGTTACTCACTCCGTCTGCGGGCTTGCGGGGGAACCGGGCACCTGCTGTGCGCAGAAACACCTGGATTTATGAGTATGATTATCCGACTTTTATAGGACGTCAAACACGCCGGAACAACCCGACCACCAGCGATATCAGCAACAGTGCGAGAAACAGGAAAAACAGAAGCTGTGCGAGGCCGGTTGCCGTTCCCGCAATGCCGCTGAAGCCGAGCGCACCGGTGAAGATCGCGACGAGCAGGCAGACAAGAGCATAATACAACATGGGCCTTCCTCTTCGGATGCGCCAGAACGCTACCCGTTGCATTTTGTTCCGGCCTGGTCCGCTCGCCTGCCGCCCATGGGATCAAGCGGCGGCCTTCACGGCTTCGTTGAAGAACAGCGCCTGGCTGATCAACGCCTTCACCATGTCCGGGTTGAAGGGCTTGGTAACGAGGAAGGCTGGTTCCGGGCGTTCGCCGGTCAGAAGCCGCTCCGGGAAAGCGGTGATGAAGATCACCGGCACGCTCGAAGACTTCAGGATTTCATTGACCGCGTCGATCCCGGAGCTGCCGTCGGCGAGCTGGATATCGGCGAGCACCATTTTCGGGTGCGAGGACTGGAAGAGCGACACCGCTTCCTTATGGGTGCGGGCGATACCAGTGACGCGGTGGCCGAGATCCTGCACCATTTGTTCGATGTCGAGCGCGATCAGCGGCTCGTCCTCGATGATCATGATGTCGGTCGCGACCTGCCGCGAGATTTCGCGGGTCGCGTCGTCGAGCAGGCGGTTCACTTCAGCGGGGCTGACATCCAGGACTTCCGCGGCTTCCTCGATGCTGAAACCCTCCACCGAGACAAGCAGGAACGCATGCCGCGACTGGGAGGGAAGCATCGAGAGATTGGCTGCCGCGCGCTGCTCCCAGGCAAACGGCGATTCGATCGGGCGAATCTCAATGTTCGTGGAACCAAAAATTGTAACAAAGAGTTTATAGAGCGAAACACGGTCCTTGGACGTCTCGGGGAATATCGAAACGTCTGCGATCAAAGCTTCCAGGACCGCGGCAACATAGGCGTCTCCCGAGGTCTGTGATCCGGTGACGGCGCGAGCATACCGACGCAGATATGGAAGGTGAGACGCAACGCGTGTGGTGAGTGACATACAAAATCTCCCTCGGTGCCCGGTGGGCAATTGACCTGTTATGAACGTGGGCCTTGAAAAAAAGTTCCGCAAGAGTGGAACTTTTTTTGCCGCCAGGAATTCCTTTGCCCGACGATATCGCAACAGGCTGCCCGCGTGATGAGTGACGACAACAGAAAAAAAGAAGAGATGACAGCAATCCCATCCCAAGAAGTCCGACCCGGAGCGGTGCCGCCGAATGCATCCATATCCCGCAAGTTACGGGACTTCTACGACGCGGTACAGGAAGAAGGGATTCCGGATCGTTTTCTCGATCTTCTTGAGCGCCTGGAGCAGGCTGAGAAGAACGCCAAACCGGTGAACGCAAAATGAGCAAGGAAGACGAGAGCGACGATCGCGGCTTCAAGCGCGACCTTCTCGCGTCGCTGCCTAATCTGCGTGCCTTCGCGGTATCCCTGACAGGCCGGCACGACAAGGCGGACGACCTCGTGCAGGATACAATCATGAAAGCCTGGGCGAACCAGACCAGCTTCACCGCAGGCACCAACATGCGGGCCTGGCTGTTCACCATCCTGCGCAACGAATTCTACAGCCAGATGCGCAAGCGCGGACGCGAGGTGCAGGATAGCGACGGCCTGTTCAGCGAGCGTTTCTCGGTCCATCCGGAACAGTACGGCAGGCTCGACCTGCAGGATTTCCGCAAGGCGCTCGACAAGCTGCCTGACGATCAGCGCGAAGCGATCATCCTCGTGGGTGCCGCCGGTTTCGCCTATGAGGAGGCGGCTGCGATCTGCGGCTGCGCCGTCGGCACGATCAAGAGCCGCGTCAGCCGCGCCCGCGCCCGTCTGCAGGAGCTGCTGGGTGTCTCCGGCGAGGGCGACTACGGCCCCGATGCAGGCGATGCGGCGATCACGTCACGTGCTTTTGGCAGCTGATCCTGAAAAATCTGAGAGAACGCCGCTCACACCTGGGCGGCGTTTTTGACGGCTTCGACGAGGTGGCGGTCGTTGAACGGTTTGGCGACGACACTTATTCCGTCCCAGCCCTTCAGACCATCCATGTCCTCGACGCTGAGCGTGGTGAACACCAGACCCGAGCCTGAAGCTCTCAGCCGAAGCCCAGCCTCTCCACCAATCAGCCTCGAATCGATGACGATAACGTCGAACCAGCCGCTTTCCAGTTCCACCATATAGGTGTGTGGCGTGGCGACCTGGACCTCGCAGGCAAGCGCCTCGGTGAGCACGGCCTCCACTTCCATGGCCACCAGGAACTCCCGATCGACAACGAGGATTCGCAACAATTAAGTCCGCCCGAGATTCGACAACGAAATTCGGCTAGACCATCGAAAGAACGCCCGGTCATTTACAAAAGACACAGGGCGGTCGCAAACCGCCTGCTATTGTTCGCGAAGCCCGCTTTCGTCGAGAGCAGGCCCCAGCACAACGCGGAATACGGCCGCCTGCGCGCGGCAGGCGACCGTTCAGCTGGTCGCGCGACGAGACCTGCTTATTCGCCGGGCTCGGAATGTCGCCGGCCCGGACCACCCATGGACTTCGCCGCGAGGAAGCCAAGACCGCCGACCACCGCGACGAGCAGCAGCGGACGTGATTTGACCAGCAGCGGCAATGCCGTCAGAGCCGCTGTTATCATCAACGCCTTGGAACTGTTGGAGGCCGCGGCTTCCCGCTTGCGGCGCTGTTCGGAAGCATTGGCGATAACGACGCAGAGATACATGATCAATGCCAGGACGAGCGCGCCACCGGCGACTGCAAGCAGCGCCATCGGCGGTCCCCATATGCCGGCGAGATAGACTGCGAGCGCCGCCACTAACAGTCCATAGGCCGTCAGCAGGAAAAGCAGCACGAAAGCATAGAGGATCGCATTTCTTTTGAGCTTGCGCGTCAACGCCGCGATATCCATCGCGGCGAGTGAAGCCAAAAGTGGACCAAGTCCTGTCATCGTCAGCGACGCGTCAGCAGCGCGAAGAGAAATCCCACGCCGGCGGCGATCGCGACGGCCTGGATAGGGTTTGTGCGGATCTGGCGTTCCAGTTCCTTTTCCATCGACAGAGCCTGATCGCGGGCGGCTTCCACCATATGCATCGAAGCGTCGGCGGCATCGTTGGCGACCCGGCGGGCCTTACCCTTGTATTCGCTGGCCTTCTCATTGCCCACGGCAGCAATGCTGCGCGTCAGTGCAGCGATATCGTCGCGGAGCTGCTGGATCTGGGCTTCGACGTCCTTGCTGGTTGCCGAGTTCTGGCCGGTGCCATTGCGGGTGAAGTCGGTCGTGGGGTTGGCTGCGGGCATATCGATCTCCTGTTTTGCGAACCTTAGAGGACGCGAGCCGCGGAAGGCTTTGCGCGGAATCAAACGGCGTCGAAAACGTGGAACGGGGTCGGTCTCCCGAGCGAGCGACGCACGCTACCCGCTTCACGCTTCCTGTCGCCGCCGGTGAACGCAGCAACAGCGCGATTGTTCCCCGGCGCGGTTGCACCCAGGCGGAAATAGCCGGAAAGGTTCAGAGGAGTCAGGCGGCCGGCGGCTCCGGCCAGGCCGAAATGCCCCCGCTCCATTGCTCGAAGGCCCTGGAGAGTTTCAGCACCAGCAGGTCGTCATAGCGCGGGCCGACGATCTGCAGGCCTATCGGCATGCCGGTTTTCGAAAAGCCGCAATTGATCGACGAGGCCGGTTGTTCCGACATGTTCCACGGTACGGTGAAACCGATATGTTCGAAGGGCAAAGCCGGATCATTGGTCGGCGAGGCCCACTCCGCCGGATAGGAGACGATCGGATTGGTCGGCGAGATCACCGCGTCGACGGTCGTGAACAGCCTTCCACAGGCCTTGCGCATTTCGATCGTCTGGTTGAAGCCGCGCACCGCTTCGACGCCGGAAATGTAAGTGCCGCCTTCCGCCCATTGGTAGATATAGGGCAGGATCAGCGCCCGGCGCTCTTCCGGCATTTTCTCGATATCGCCCCAGAACCGCGAGCGCCAAAAACTGTCGAGCCCGTCGAGCATGATGCGGTTCATGACCGGTTCGACCGGAATAATGATCGCTCCCGCATCCTCAAAGCGCTTGGCGGCGGCCACGACCGCATCGCGAATCTCGTCCTCGACTGCAAGGCCGATGCCGGCATCAAGCATCAGGCCGATCTTCAGGCCCTTCACGTCGATATCGAAATTAAGCCAGTCGAAATCGTTGGGCGGCAGCGACGTGCCGTCGCGCCAGTCCGGACGCGACAGCGTCGCCATGGAAAAGGCCGCATCTTCGACCGTGCGGGTCATCGGCCCCGCGCAGCGGCCGACATAATACGGATCGACCGGGATACGGCCCTGGCTCGGCTTGAAACCGAACAACCCCGTCCAGCCGGCCGGCAGCCGCACCGAACCACCTATATCCGTGCCGATATGCAGGGGTCCGAAACCGGCGGCACCGGCGGCCGACGCTCCGGCGCTCGATCCGCCCGGGTTCTGGGTGAGATCCCAAGGATTGCGGCTGAGGTGATGGAAGCTCGACAGGCCGGAGGAGAGCATGCCGTAATCCGGGCAGGTGGTCTTGGAAAAAATCACCGCGCCGTCCTCCCTCATGCGCGCGGCGATCGGTGCGTCTTCGGCGGCAGGCACCAGTTCGACGGCCGCCGTGCCGAGCGGCACCGGCTGCCCCTTGGTGGCGATCAGCTCCTTCAGCGTCACCGGAATGCCGTCGAGGGCTCCAAGCCTCGCGCCCTTCATCCAGCGATCGGTGGAGGCTGCGGCCTGCGCCCGTGCGCTCTCGGGATCGTAGAGATAAAGCGCCTGCACATGCGGCTCGAAGGCGGCGATGCGATCCTCGACCGCCAGCCAGTATTCCAAGGGCGAGAGCTTCCTAGTCGAATAAAGGTCGAGCAGTTCGCGGATCGTCAGTTTCAGGAGGTCATTCATCGCAATATCTTCGTTTCGAAATCAGGAATTGTCGCGGGGATCGAGGAGGTCGCGCAGGCCGTCGCCGAGCATGTTGAGGCCGAGCACGGCGAGCGCGATGGCAAGCCCCGGCATCAGCGCCAGCCACGGCGCCTGGCCGAGGAAAGTCTGCGCGTCGGCCAGCATCCGGCCCCAGGTGGGCGTCGGCGGCGGCATGCCGAGACCAAGAAAGGAGAGGCCGGCCTCCGTCAGGATCGCCAGGCCGAGCTGGATCGTCACCTGCACGATGATCTGGTTGGAGATGTTCGGCAGCACATGGACGAGCGTGATCTTGGCTTTCGGGCGGCCCATGCTGACGGCGGCGGTAACATAATCCCGCGTCCAGATCTGCAGGGCAGCGCCGAGCGCGAGCCGCGCAAAGACCGGCACCATGAACACACCGATGGCGATGATCGCCGTGAACCGGCCCGATCCTATGAAAGCGCCGAGCATCATCGCCGAGAGGATTGGCGGAACGGCGAAGACGATGTCGCAGCCGCGCATCACGGCGAGTTCCAGCCAGCCGCGACGCATGGCGACGATGACGCCGGTCGCGGTGCCGATACTCGCGCCGAGCAGCACGGCAAGGATCGAGGTCGATAGCGAATTCCACGCCCCGACCATCAGCATGGAGGCGACGTCGCGGCCGAACTGGTCGGTGCCGAGGGGACCGAAATCGAGTGGTGCCTTGAGTTTGTGGACGATGTTCATCTTGGTGGGCAGAAACGGCGTCCAGACGAGCGACAGCAGCGCTACGGCAAACAACGCGAGCGTGATGACGAGCCCGATGAGGAAGACGGGGCGGCGAAGCAGTTTCCTCATTGCGCGCCGGCCCTCAGGCGCGGATCGACCACCAGATAGGCGAGATCGACCAGGAAATTCATCAGGATCACCAGGGCCGAGAAGAACAGCACGACATCCTGCATGACGATGATGTCGCGCTGGGAGAGCGCCTGATAGGCAAGCCGCCCGAGCCCCGGCAGGTTGAAGACGTTCTCGACCAGAACCGCGCCGGCGATCAGGAAGGTGAATTGCAGGCCGAGCATGGTGAACACCGGCACCAGCGCGTTTGGGACGGCGTGCCGCCAGATGGCGATGCCCTCGCTCAGGCCCTTGGCACGGGCGGTGCGCACGAAATCCTCGTTCATCACCTCCAGAACGGCGGCCCGCGCCACGCGGGTCAGCACGCCGGCCTGCGGCAGGGCGAGCGCCACGGCCGGCAGGAGGAGCGCCTTGAGGCCGCCAAGAAACCCTGCGTCCCAGCCGGGAAACCCGCCCGCCGGCATCCAGCCGAGCATGGTGGAGAACAGGATGATCAGCAGCAGCCCAACCCAGAAGGCCGGCACCGCAATGCTGATATAGGAGAACAGGCCGGCGACGAAATCGAAGATCCCGTTGTGCTTTCGCGCTGCCTGAACGCCGAGTGGAATGGCGATCACCACCGAGAGCACGATGGCGATCAGCGCCAGCGGCAAGGTGACGATAAGCCGCTCGCCAATCAGCCCCGCGACCGGCACGCCATAGGTATAGGACTGCCCGAGATCGCCCCGGAAGACGCCGCCGAGCCAGGCGAGGTAACGCACGGGGAGCGGCTGGTCGAGACCCAGCTGTTTCTGGAGTGCGGCAAGCGTTTCCGGGCTCGCCGAGGTACCCAGCATGATCGCCGCCGGATCGCCGGGCAGCAGGTCCATGACGGTGAAGATCAGCAGCGAGACGATGAGCAGCGTCACGGCAAGGCTGAGAATACGGCGGATGAGGATGGAGATCATGAATGGGTCTCCATGCCGGTGCCGCGAGCTCCCGTTGATCTCCCCCCTTGAGGGGGAGATGTCACCGAAGGTGACAGAGGGGGGTGGCGACGGTGCGGCAAATGCGGTGGTAGAAGAGTGCGCAGGGATACCCCCCTCTGCCCTGCCGGGCATCTCCCCCTCAAGGGGGAAGATCGGTCTGCCCCACGCGCGACACTCCAATTCATCGCGTGAAACTTCACTCTACCCAATGAACATCCGTCAGGACGTTCGAAGGGATGGGTTCGTTTTCCCACAGGCCCTTTACCTTGCCGTCCCATACACCGAGCTTCGGCATGACGAACAGGAAGAGCGCCGGCACGTCGCTGGCAAGGATGGTCTGAGCCTCGCCGTAGAGCTTTTCCTGTCCGGCGGCGTCGGAGGTCATCTCGACCTTTTTCAGCACGTCGTTGAAAGCCGGGTTCTTGTAGTTGAAGTAGTAGGGATCGCGGGAATAAATGTCGATGTCCATCGGCTCCGCATGGGCGACGATGGTCATGTCGTAATCGGCGGCTTTCAGCACGTCGGCCACCCATTTCGCCGGGAATTCGGTGGTCTCAATGTTCATCGTCACGCCGATTTCCGCAAACATCGCCTGCAGCACCTGCGAGGTGCGCTGCGCATAGGCCATCTGCGGCGCCTTGATGGTGAAGGTGAAGCCGTTCGGGAAGCCGGCCTCGGCAAGCAGCGCCTTCGCCTTGGCCGCATCATAGGGATAGACGCCGGTCAGGTCCTTGTAGCCGCGGTCGTTCGGCGTGTAGTGGCTGCCGATCGGCGTGCCGAAACCGGACCAGGCGCCTTCGACGACGGTGGCGCGGTCGACCGCCATCATCAGAGCCTGACGTACCTTTTTGTCGCTGAACGGCTTGCGGGTGTTGTTCATGCCGGCGACGACCTTGAGCTCGGTATTGCCGATGACGGTCGTCAGCCGCTTGTCGCCCTCGAAGGACTTGATCAGTTCGGGCGCCCCGAATTCCGGAAAGGCATCGACGTCGCCGGCCTTCAGCGCCGCGGCCTGGGCTTGCGGATCGCTGATGAAACGGAAGGCTGCGGTATCGAGCTTCAGGGAGACGGCCTTGTTCCAGTAGTCGGCATTCCGGGCGAGATCGACCTTGGAGCCTTTCGACCAGCTGACGAACTTGAACGGGCCGGTGCCGATCGGGGTGGTTTTGTTGTCGGCGGCCGATTTCGGTTCGACGATCGTCGAGGACGGCCAGCCGAGCCAGTAAAGCAGGCTGCCAGCCGGCTGCTTGAGCTTCAGCACCAGCGTCGCCGCATCGGGTGTTTCGACCGTGTCGATCGAGGCGAAATAGCGCTTCTGGGGATTGACCGAGTCTGCGCCGCGAGCGCGATCGATGGAGAACTTGGCAACCGAACTGTCGAATGCGACGCCGTTATGGAACTTGACGCCCTGGCGGAGTTTGAACGTATAGGTCAAGCCATCCTGCGAGATCTGCCAGCTTTCGGCAAGCTGCGGCTTGATCTTGCCATCCTTGTCGATGGTCGTCAGCCCTTCAAAAATGTTCTGCCAGGTCACCTGGCCGATCGCGACGGGTGCTGCGACCGTCGGGTCGAGCCCGGCCGGCTCGATCGCCATGCCGACTGTGATCGCGGTCTTTGCCGCCGCCTTGGCGCCTGTCTGGCCCAGAAGCAGGCCCGCGCTCATCGCAAGGCCAAAAGCTGCACTCTTCAATATGGTCGCAGAGCCCAGAAACGTCATCCTGCCCATCCGTCATCCCCTTTTTGGAACGAGACCCGCCTGATCGGCACCTGCGGGATCGTCGATTGCCAAAAGTGTGTCATTTCGCAGGTGCACACACAATGCAGAATTTTGTGTTCTCTGTGTAGCCGAAAACGCTACACAGGAAGCAATTAGGCGCTTGCCCTCTTGAGCGTCGATTTGCGCGTATCGGCGCCGCGCATGAAGCGCTCGATGAAATCGACGAGCTTGCTCGCCGCGAACGAGAGCTGACGGTCCGGCGCGACGCAGAGATCGATCGGCGTGCGCACCGCCTTGCCGGCGGCGATCGGCACCGCCGCAAGCTGGCCGGCATCGATTTCGCGCTGCACCGCAAGCGCCGGCAGCAGTGTGACCGCCGCGCGGCGCAACACCAGTTCCTTCAGCATTTCCAGGGAACCGGTGACGAAGACCGGATCGAGCTCCAGCCCGTCCTTGGCGAACAGTTCCTCAAAGGCCTGTCGCGCGCCGAAATTCTTGTCGGGAAGAGCGAGCGGCATGTGGACGAGATCGCGCAATGTCAGTTCCCTGGCACCGGCGGACGGATGGTCGGCGGCCATGATGACGTCATAGGTGATCTCGGAGCGCAGCCGCACCTTCACCCCGGATATCTTTGGTGCAAACAGCGTCACCACCAGATCGGCCTCGGCGCCGGCGAGCGCCTCGACTGCCTCGCGCGCACTGGTGATCGCCACCTCGAACCGCAGCTTCGGGTAGCGCAGGCTGAATTCCGCAAGCACCGGCGCGATCAGGTTGGCAACCGTCGCGCCGTTCGCATAGATCACTACCTTGCCGCGCTGCAGGCCCTGCAGGTCGTCGATCAGCTGGTGGACATGTTCGAGTTCGCGCAGCGTCCGCCCTGCCCGCGCCGCCAGCAGTTCGCCAGCGGCAGTCAGCTTGATGCCGCGATTGCTGCGCTCGACGAGCGGTGTGCCGAAATAGTGCTCGAGGTTTTCGATCTGGCGGGAGACGGCGGTGGCCGCCACATTCAGGTTCTCGGCCGCCGCCCGCATCGAATTGGTGCGGACCAGTTCGTCGAAATACATAAGCGCCCGAAGCTGCATGCGATCCTGCCGGCTGAAACATGTCGCCCGAAAGCGGGGAGCGGTTCCGAGATAGTGACATAGATAAAATCGAGACACTCGTCAGCCGCGGCGAAAACCTTCGCTGGCGACGAGCAGCTGGCGGGTATAATCGGCTGAAAACTCGCGGTTTTCCAGCGCTTTCCGCGGCACCGTCTCGACCACCTTGCCATTTTTCATCACCGCCAGCCGCTCGCACATATGGCTGATGACGCCGAGATCGTGGCTGACCATCACGAATGTGAGGTTGCGGTCGCGGCGCGCCTGTTCGAGCAGATTGAGGATTTCCGCCTGGATCGAGGCATCCAGCGCCGAGGTCGGCTCATCGAGCAGCAGGATCTTCGGCTCCAGGATCAGCGCCCGGGCGATCGCGATGCGCTGCCGCTGGCCGCCGGAAAGCTGATGCGAATAACGGAACCGGAAGCCCGACCCGAGACCCACCTCGTCCAGCGCCCGGTTGATGCGCGTCTCGATATCGGTGAAACCGTGGATGACCAGCGGTTCCAGCAGCAGCCGGTCGACCGTCTGGCGCGGGTGCAACGAGCCATAAGGGTCCTGGAACACCATCTGGACGGTGCGGTAGAATTCCTTGTCACGCCTGCGGCCGGAATAGGGGCGGCCGTTGACGCTGAGCGTGCCCTGGTCGAACGACGCAAGACCCGAGACTGCACGCAAAAGCGTCGATTTACCGGAACCGGATTCGCCGACGATGCCGAAGGATTCGCCGGTGCCGATATCGAAGTTCACATGATCGAGTGCCGCAAACTCATCATATGTGACGACCATGTCGCGGATGGAGAGAGCCGATGTCATAACGCCCACTCCGGCTTGCGGTCGAGCACGGGCAGCGGATGCCGGTCGGAACCGATGGTCGGCAGGCAGTTCAAGAGCCCGCGCGTATAGGGATGCTGCGCATCGGCGAGATTGGCAGCCGGCAGTTCCTCGACGATCCGGCCGGCATACAGGACGATGACGCGGTCGCAGAAGGAAGAGACGAGCCTCAGATCATGGGAGATAAAGATCAGCCCCATGCCCCGGTCGGCCACGAGCTTGTCGAGGATATCCAGCACTTCGAGTTGCACGGTGACGTCGAGCGCCGATGTCGGCTCGTCGGCGATCAGCAGTTCCGGACCGCAGACCAGCATCATGGCGATCATCGCCCGCTGGCCCATGCCGCCGGAAACCTCGTGCGGATAGAGCGAGAAAACTCGCTTCGGATCGCTGATCTGTACCGCCTCCAGCATGGCGAGCGCCCGCGCCTTGGCCGCCGAGTTCGAGATCTTTTCATGCGTCTTCAGCGTTTCGACGATCTGCCGGCCGATGGTCATTACCGGGTTCAGCGAATATTTCGGATCCTGCAGGATCATCGCCACCTTTTTGCCGCGCAGGTCGCGCCGCTCGCGGGCCGGCATGGTCAGGAGATCCCGGTCGCCGAAAGCCAGCTTTCGTGCGCTGATCCTGGCGTGACCGGGGGTCAGGCCCATGATCGCGCGCCCGGTCTGCGACTTGCCGGAGCCGGATTCGCCGACGATGCCGAGCCGTTCGCGGCCGAGCGCGAAGGACACGCCGCGCACCGCCTGCACGTCGCCGGTACGGGTCGGGAAGGTGACACGCAGATCCTCGACCGTCAGGAGCGGCTTGACTGACACCGTCATTGGCCTGCCTCCTTCGGATCGAGCGCATCGCGCAGGCCGTCGCCGAGCAGGTTGAAGCCGAGGCTGACGATCAGGATAGCAAAACCCGGCATGGCGGCGACCCACCATTGATCGAGGATGAAGCGGCGGCCCGAGGCAATCATCGCGCCCCATTCGGGAAGCGGCGGCTGGGCGCCGAGACCGAGGAAGCCGAGGCCTGCGGCGGTGAGGATAATGCCGGCCATGTCGAGCGTGACGCGCACGATCAGCGACGAGACGCAGAGCGGCATGACGTGGCGCAGCACGATGCGGAAGGGCGAAGCGCCCATCAGCTTCACCGCCGAGATGAATTCCGAATTGCGGAAGGTCATCGTTTCTGCCCGTGCGATGCGGGCATAGGGCGGCCAGGAGGTGACGGCGATCGCGAGAATGGCGTTCTCGATGCCTGGACCGAGGGCTGCCACCAGCGCCAGCGCCAGCACGAGTTTCGGGAAAGCGAGGAAGATATCGGTGATCCGCATCAGCACCGCATCAACCCAGCCGCCGGCATAACCCGAGACCGTACCGACGATCAGCCCGATCGGGGCTGCGATGATCGCCACCAGCACGACGACCAGCAGCGTCAGCCGCGACCCGTAGATGAGGCGCGAGAGGATATCGCGGCCCTGGTCGTCGGTGCCGAGCAGATAACCCGCCGAACCGAGCGGCAAGAGGCGGGAATTGCGCAGGTCGCCGACAACGGGATTGTGCGGGGCCAGAACGCCCGCCAATGCGGCAACAAATATAAGCACCAGGATAATGGCCAGCCCGACCAGCGCCAGCCGGTTTTCGGCAAACCGGCGCCAGACGATGTATGCCCGGCCGAAACGCGCCTGCTTGCGCGATATCGGCCGGTCGGAGAGCAGCCATTCGCGGCTATAGGGTTTAAGAGAGGTTCCGGTGGCACTCATCGGCTACGCGTCCTCGGGTCCAAAGTCCGATAGAGAAGATCGGAGAAAATGTTGATGCCAACGAAGACCGAACCGATCACCAGCGTACCGCCGAGCACCGCATTCATGTCGGCATTCTGCAGCGAGTTGGTGATGTAGAGGCCAAGCCCCGGCCATGAGAAGATGGTCTCGGTCAGCACCGAGCCTTCGAGCAGGTTTGCGTAGGACAGCGCAATCACCGTCACCAGCGGCACCGCGGCATTGCGCAGCGCGTGGAACCAGATGATCCGGGTTTCCGACAGACCCTTCGCCCGCGCTGCCACCACATATTCCTGGCTGAGTTCGTTCAGCATGAAGGAGCGGGTCATGCGGCTGATATAGGCGAGCGAGAAATAGCCGAGCAGCGCCCCGGGCAGCGCGATATGCCGGAACAGGTCCCACACCACCTCCCACTGGCCCTGCATGGCAGCATCGAGAAGGTAGAAGCCTGTCTGCGGCGTAAAACTGTATTCGTAGACGATGTCGACGCGGCCCGGGAAAGCCGCCCATCTGAGCTGCGCGTAAAAGAGCAAGAGCGACAGAAGACCCAGCCAGAAGATCGGCACTGAATAACCGATCAGGCCGATGACACGGACGATCTGGTCCGCGATGCTGCCGCGCCGGACAGCCGCCAGGACACCGAGCGGAATGCCGAGGATCGCACCGATCAGCGTACCGATCGTCGCAAGCTCCATGGTGGCAGGGAAAACTCGCTTGATATCTTCGAGCACTGGATTGCTGGTCAGCACCGAGGTGCCGAGATTCCCGGAAAGCGCCTGTTTTGTATAGATGACAAACTGTTGGTAGAGCGGCAGGTTGAGCCCCAACTCGATCCGGGTCCGCTCGACGAGATGGGCGGGCGCCCGGTCGCCGACGATCGCCAACACCGGGTCGATGGGGATGACCCGGCCGATGAAGAAGGTGACGACCAGGAGGCCGAATATGGTGGTGACCACCGTCACCACGAAACGCAGGACGGAGGCCAGGGCAGACGATGCACGGCGCCTATTGCGCCGTGTCGCCACGGATGTTTCGGGTAAGGTCAAGGAACTGGCCTCTCAGGCTTAATCCTTGGAAACCGAGAACACGTAGTTGGTATCGAATGTCGGGCCGAGCTTGAAGTTCTTCACACCCTTGCCGACGCCGGCGACTTCCGTCTGCTGGTAGACGAGCACGAACGGCCCGCTTGCCAGCACCTTCTTCTGCAGGTCCGCATAGATTGCCGCACGCTTGGCGGAATCACGTTCCACGAAGCCCGATTTGGTCTCCTTGGTCAGTTCCGGAATATCCCAGGCGTTGCGCCATGCGAGCGTCTTCGAGGTACCATCGTCAGCATTGTTCGGGTTCGACGTGAAGGTCTCGGCATTGGAATTCGGATCCCAATAGTCGACGCCCCACAGGCCGATATAGATGTCGTGGGTGCGGGCGCGATACTTGGTCAGCGTCTGCTTGCCGTCGCCGGGAATGATTTCCATCTTGATGCCGGCCTGGGCGAAGGTCTGTTGGATGGACTCAGCGATACCGGTGGTGGGCTGCGTGTTGCGCACGTCCATGGTGACCGTGAAGCCATCCTTCAGGCCTGCCTTGGCGAGCAGTTCCTTGGCCTTGGCGACGTCGAGCTTGTAGGGCTTGTCGTCGATCGAACCGAGAATGCCCTTCGGCAGGAAGGTCTGGTGGATCTCCCCGACGCCCTTGATCAGCGTCGCGCCGATCGCGTCGTAGTCGACGAGATATTTCATCGCTTCGACGACTTCAGGCTTCTTGAGGTTCGGGTTCTTCTGGTTGAGGCTGAAATAGAAGACCGAACCCTTCGGGGCGCTGGTGACCGTCGTGCCCTTCTTGGTGACGGCGTCGATATCGTTCGGCTCGAGATTGCGGGCGACGTCGATGTCGTTGTTCTCAAGCGCCAGGCGTTGGGCCGCACTTTCCTTCATGTGACGATAGATGACCCGGGCGAGCTTGGCTTTCTCACCCCAGTAATTATCATTGCGCTCCATGACTACGACTTCGTTGGCGCGCCATTCGCGAACCTTATACGGGCCGGAGCCGGCGAAATTGGTCTTCAGCCAGGCATTGCCGTAGTCGTTATCCTTGACGTGCTCCATGACGACCTTCTTGTCGACAACGGCGGCAACGGTCGCGGTCAGGCAGTTCAGCACGAAGGACGGCGCATAAGACTGGTCGACGGTGAGCACGAAGGTATTCGCGTCCTTGGCAACCGCCTTCTGCTTGACGGTATCCTTCTTCAGGCCGAACTGGTTAAGGATGAAGGCCGGCGGACCGTCGATCATGACCGAGCGCTCGAAGGAATAAGCAACGTCTTCGGCGGTGATCGGGTTACCCGAAGCAAACTTCAGGCCCGACTTGATCTTGAACGTATAGGTCAGGCCGTCGTCGGAAACGGTCCAGCTTTCCGCGAGGTCGGGAGTGATCTTCGACGTGTCGTTGATGTCGAGACGGACGAGGCGGTCGTAAGAATTGCCGCCAACTTCGCCGGCCGAAAATTCGAAAGCCTGGCCCGGATCGAGCGTGATGATGTCGTCGAAGGCAAGCCCGATGACGAGAGTGTCCTTCGGCGTCACCGCGAAGGCCTGCGGTGCGGCGAGCAGCATCAGCGACAGCGCCGCGCTCGTGGACAACACGCGGAGCCGCTTGTTGAGTGTATTGATCATGATTCTGCATTCCCCTGTTTTTGTTCGTTGGACCTTTGGAAAGAAGCCTATTCGTGCCAGGCCTTCCCCAAAACTCTGAGCCAGTTTTCCCGGCATAGCTTTTTCAGCTCTGCGTCAGCGTAGCCCGCTCCCTTGAGCGCCGCAACCAGATTTTGATTGCCCGCAGCATCATGTATTTCTTCGGGAATCGAGGCGCCGTCGAAGTCAGATCCAAGCGCCACGTGATCGATGCCCATGCGTTGCACCAAGTGGTCGATATGGCGCACCATGTCCGAAAGCGGCGTGGCAACATTGTCGCGCCCGTCGCGGCGCAGCATGGTCACGGCGTAGTTGAGACCGACGAGGCCGCCGCTCTCCTTGACGGCATCAAGCTGTTTGTCGGTGAGGTTGCGGGCGACCGGCGTCAGCGCATGCGCGTTAGAATGGCTGGCGATCAGCGGCTGGTGGGAAGTCTTGGCGACATCCCAGAACCCCTTCTCGGTGATGTGGGCGAGATCGATCAGGATGCCGAGCGTGTTGCAGGCCTTGACCAGTTCGAAGCCGTGATCCGTGAGGCCCGGACCGGTGTCGGGAGACATCGGATAGGCGAAGGGCACGCCGTGGCCGAAGATGTTGTGGCGGCTCCAGACGGGCCCAAGCGAACGCAGGCCGGTCGCGTAGAAGACTTCGAGATTGTCGAGATCCGCATCGATCGCCTCGCAGCCTTCCATATGCATGACGGCGGCGAAACGGCCGGCGTCCATCGCCTTGCGGATGTCGGAGGTCGAACGGCAGAGCTGCCAGGCGCCGGCGCGGTCGAGGCGAAGCGCGATCGACGCCATTTCGAGCGCGGTCGTCAGCGACGGGAGATGATCGAGCGGGACGGACAGCGGCGTGACGTAGTGACCGTGCTGATCGGGTTCCTTCAGAACCAGTTCGCCGGACGGGATATAGATGGCGCAGAGGCCGCCGGCGAGACCGCCGGCCTTGGCACGCGGCCCGTCGATATGGCCGTTCGGGGTGCCGTTTGTAAATTCGGCAATCGGGTTGCCACCCGCCTTCATGTTCCGCCAGAGCCGCAGGAGCACGTCGTTATGGCCGTCGAACACCAGTTCCATGAAGTCTATTCCCGATTTTCTTGTGAAAGTTCCAAGGTGAGCAATGCGCCGATCCTAGCCAGCCGCTCCTCTTTCGCAAGCCGGAAAACGCGTCAGGCCGTCCAGCTCCACTCGCCCGCCTTCTTCAGCAGCGGGGTCCTGAAAACGCTTGTCACACGCGGCCGCCATTCTGCGCCGAACGCGTCGAGCTTGTCGTGCCATCGCTCCGATTGCAGCATGGCCGCACCGATGACCACCGGCTCGATGCCGAGCGAGGCCATCAGCGTCAGCCCGGAGACGATCGAGGTGCCGCTGGAAATCACGTCGTCGATCAGCGCCACGCGCCTGCCCTTGATCAGCGGCAGCATCCGTGGATCGACATAGAGGCGCTTCTGCTGTTCGGGTGTAGTGATCGAGGAAAGCGGCACCGACAGGTTTTCGTCGTACCAGAATTTTCGCGAGGTCCCGAGCGGCACGTAGCGCAGGTGGCCGAGCGCGCGGGCGACGGCAGCGGCAAGCGTCAGGCCCAAAGTCGGCAGGCCGACGATGACTTCCGGGCGAAAGGCCGCGATCTTCGGCGCAAGGTCAGCGGCAAGCGCGTCCTGCACATCGAAACTCGCCTGGTTGATGATCAGGGAGGCGAGCGCATGCTCCCCGTCTGCAAGCGGCCGGATCGGCAGCCTGATCTGGCTGCCGTCATCGAGCGTTGCCGGGAAGAAGCCAGAAAACGGTCCTGCCCGATCGAACGAACCTGCCGGATGGACGTCCTGCCAGAAATCATGCGGCTGCATTCGCTTTTCCTATTCGAGAATTTCGAGGATCGGCGATTCCAATAACGTGCCGGTGGCGACGTCGGCAATGCCGCGATCCGTCTGGTGCGGTCCGGGATTGCAGGCAAGGGTCGCGCCGAAACAGGCCTTGAACACGAGATAAGGCGGCTGCCAGTCGACGAGACCATCCATGGCGGCGCGGATTTTCCGGAAACCTTCGGCCACCTCCGCCATCGGCGCCCCCGAGACGAGACCGGAAAGCGGCAGCGGCAACAGGACTTCGACCTTGCCGCCGGTTGCCGCCGCCATGCCGCCGCCGGCTTCGATCACCGCATTGGCGGCGGCCGCCATGTCGGCCGGGTCGGACCCGAAGACGGTGAGGTTATGGCTGTCATGGGCAAGCGTGGTGGCGAATGCGCCCTTCCACGTGCCCCAGCCTGTCAGGAACCCAAGACGGGTGCGGCTATCGGCCCGGCCGTGGCGGTGGGTCACGGCGATCAGTGTCGTGCCCTCCGGGGGTACCACGTAACCATCGACGACATCCGCATCCGTCTGCCCCCAGTTCGTGAAGCGCGGACGATCGATCGTCGCGAGCCTGACTTTGCGGCCCTTTGCGGGCAATTTGAAATCGTCCGCCTGAAGCGGCTTCAGCTTCACCGAATCCTGCAGAATACAGGGGTCGGTCGAATGGAGTTCGACCGTCATGACGCCGTCACGCGCAATCAGCGTGCCGCTGGCAAAGACGTGGCGGGCACGGAAATCCGTGAGATCCTCGAAGAGGACGATATCCGCCCGGCGACCGGCGGCGATCAGGCCGAGATCGGCGCGGCCGATGCGGACGGAAGCATTGAGCGTCGCCGCCTGCAGCGCCCATTCCGGTTTCATGCCGTAACGCACCAGCCGGCGCACCACGTCGTCGAGGCCGCCGCCCTCTACGAGATCGTCCGGAAACACGTCGTCGGTGCAGAGCGTGACCGTCTGCGGCAGACGGCCAAGCGCGTTGAGCGCATCGACGAATTCCGGCAGCAGGTGATCGTGCGAACCGCGCATCTCGATCGTCAGCCCCGCACGCAGCTTGGCCATCAGGTCAGCGGCGGAGACAAGCTCGTGGTCGGAGGTGATTCCCGCCGCCATGAAGGCGGCAAGATCCGGCCCAGCCAGGCCGCGGGCGTGGCCGCAGACCAGCTTTTCAGATACCAGCGCCGCCTGCACGATACCGCTCATGCGCGGATCGCGGTCGATGACGCCGCGCATGTTCATGACCTCGGCAAGCCCACCGATCTTCGGCCAGAACAGCATTTCCTCGATCGTCGCCGCGTCGAAATCGGCGCCTGCCATTTCGAGCCCGGGCGCCGACGGCACGCAGGAGGGTGCAAGCACGACGGCACGCAGCGGCAGCGGCTTCACCGCCTCTAGTGCCCAGGCCACACCTTCGGTGCCGTGCACATTGCCGAATTCGTGCGGGTCCCAGACGACAGTCGTCACCCCGCGCGGCAGCACCGCACCTGCATAGGTCGCCGGCGTCACCATCGAACTTTCGATATGCATATGCGTGTCGATGAGACCGGGCGAGATGAACGTACCCGTCGCGTCGATGATCTCGGCCGCATCTGAACGGGAGCCGGTCTCATGGACGCTGGCGATTACCGGCCCGACGAGGCCGATATCGGCCGGGCGCAGCTCGCCCGTCACCATGTCGACCAGCGTGCCGTTCGATATCAGGATATCGAACGGGGCATCGCCGCGGGCCGCCGTGACGGCGCGATCACGTAAACCCGGTTCGGTAAATTCCTGTACGCTCGAGATGATACTCTTCACCAGCTTGCCTCTGCCCGCAGTGTTTCAAGAATGACGGCTCTCGCCTTTTCGAAGTCGATATCGACGCCATAGGCCGCGTTGAATTCACCCCGGCCGGTGCGCGTCTCGACCACGGTGCGGCCGCGCGTCAGCGTGCCGGAAAGCTCGACATCGATGCGCGCTTCGCGCCAGGTGACGTGTTCCGGAAACACGAAGGCGACGGCGGCGACCGCATCGTAAAGCGCCATGGCCGGACGGCCGCGGCTGGTGGCGATCGCCACGAACCCGGAGAGAAGATCCGCGACCAGTTCCGCGTTACGCCCGCCGGCCGCCCGGATCGGAGCGACGTCGTCGGGAGCGCAAAGCACCTTGCGACAGAGATCGAGATCGATCATCCGGAACGGGATATTGTGGGTGAGCACGATCGCCAGCGCTTCCGGATCGGCAAAGGCGTTGAACTCAGCGGATGCGGTATGGTTGCCGGTGGTGACCCCGCCGCCCATCCAGGTGAGATCGGTGATTTTGGCTGTAAGATCCGGCCGGGCGAGCGCCACCGCCGCGATATTGGTGAGCGGTCCAAGCGCCATGATGCGGCGTTCGTCCCCCTCTTCACCATCACCTTTGCCTTTTTCGAGCCAGGAACAGAGTGCTTCGAAGGCATCGGCATGAAACGTATCCGGTGCTTCGGGCAAGGCCCGGCCGGCGGTCGGGATGCCGGTCTGGCCCAGGATACCGGTCGCGGTCTCCATTTTTGCGAGCACCGGTGCGGCGCGTCCCGCATGGACCGGGAAGGGCCAGACGAAAGCGGAGGCTGCGCCGGCTGCATTACGGCGGACATGCTCGATGGGCGCGTTGCCGAAGACCAGCGAAACGCCGTCGACGCCGAGCCCCGCATGCGCTGCGACCATGATCGCAGCGATGTCGTCGAAACCCATGTCCGTGTCGATCCAGATACCCATGTCAGCAGATCCTACACGAATCGCGACAGCGGCGCGGCCTTTTCGGCCGGCAGGTCGAAGGTAAGACCGGCACCCAGCGCATGCGTCGGCTGGCTTGCCTCCACCTCGGCCTTGATCGGGCCGAAGGAAGTATCGAGCAGGTATTCCCGTGCGTCGCCGGCAAAGGAAGTACCGCGCACGGTGCCCTGGAAAGGACCTGTCCCCAGGGTCACCATACGCGGCCGCCAGGCAAGACCCGCCGCTGAAGGGGCCTTACCCGAGAGATCGATGAGACCCGCACTGGTCTTCATCTTTCCATTTTCGAGCGGGAAAATGTTTTCGAACCCGACGAAGTCCGCAACGAAGGACGATGTCGGGCGGTTGTAGATGTCTTCCGGCGAACCGATCTGCTCTATCTTACCGCTCTTCATGACCACAATGCGGTCGGCAAGCGCCAAAGCTTCGGCCTGGTCGTGGGTGACGAAGATCATCGTCACCCCGGTCTCCTTCTGGACGCGCTGCAGCTCGGTGCGCATTTCCAGACGCAGGCGAGCGTCGAGGTTCGACAGCGGCTCGTCGAGCAGCAGCACCTTCGGTTCCATCACCATCGAACGGGCGAGCGCCACGCGCTGCTGCTGGCCGCCGGAAAGCTCGGCCGGCTTGCGGTTGGCGAAGGCCGACAGACCGACAGATTTGAGGCCGGACTGGACCTTGGTGTCGAGTTCGGTGCCCCGCATGCCCTTGAGCTTCAGCCCGAAGGCGACGTTCTCGTAGACCGAGAGATGCGGGAAGAGCGCATAGGACTGGAACATCAGGCCAACGGCGCGTTTGTTGGCCGGCGCCCGGGTGATGTCGGCACCGTCGAGGCGGACATGGCCGCTTTTGACCGCAAGTAGGCCGGCGATTGCCCGCATCGTGGTGGTCTTGCCGCAGCCGGAAGGGCCGAGCAGCGCGATCAGTTCGCCCTTGCGAATATCGAGATCGAGGTTGGCGACGGCGACGGAATCGCCATAGGCGAGCGTCAGCTTTTCGAGCGAGAGATAGGACGCATCAGACATAGCGGGAGAACCCCAGGAAACGTTCGGCAATGAAAACGATGCCGATGGAGAGGAAGGCGAGCAGCGACGAGAGCGCTGCGACGGATGGATCGAAGACGATTTCCATATAGGCGATCATGTCGACCGGCAGGGTACGCACACCTGGCCCCGAGAGGAACAGCGAGACCGGCACCTGGTTGAAGCTGGTGACGAAGCCGAGGATGAAGGCCGACATGATGCCGCCGCGGATATTCGGCATCACCACCCGGAAGAAGGCCCCGAGCCGCGAGGAGCCGAGAAGAACCGCCGCTTCCTCGATATCGGAGCGCAGGTTGTCGAGGCTGGCCGAGACGACGCGCACCGCGTAGGGCAGGACCAGCGCCGTATGGGCGAGGAACAGCGCCAGCGTGATCCCGACCTGGAACGGCACGACGATGTAGCGCAGCAGCGCCAGGCCGACGATGATGCCCGGCACGATGATCGGCGCCGAGACGATGGTGCGGACGATCTCCGCTCCCGGCAGCTTGTAGCGCGATAGCGCATAGGAGGCAGGAATACCGAGGACAAGCGCCACCGCCGTGCCGCCGATCGCCAGAAACAGCGACATGCCGAACGAGGCGCGGAAACTTTCGACCGTGAAGACCTTGGCGATCCAGCGCAGCGAAAAGCCTTGCGGCGGAAAGGCAAGGGTTTCGCCGGCCGAGAAGGATGCCGCGACGATGATCAGGAACGGGCCGATCAGGAAGGCGATCACCAGGAGGAGCGTGATCGGGATGAAGAGGCTCCGCAGCGTCATGCCTGGCTCCTCTGCTTGTTGCGCGCCGTGGCGACCCGCTTGAGAAGGATGTTGGCGGCAAAGCTCATGACGATCAGGATGAAGGCGATGACGCTTGCGGCGACGAAATTGTTGGAGACCGCAACCTGCTGGTAGAGCAGCGTTTCGAGCATCAGCACCTTGGAACCGCCGAGGATGGCAGGGGTGATATAGGCGGTCAGCGAGCCGGTGAAGACCAGCGTGCCGCCGATGACCAGGCCTTCCTTGGTGAGCGGCAGCACGACCTTCCAGAACACTTGGAACCAGTTGGCGCCGAGTACGCGCGCCGCCGGAATGGCATCCTTGGGCATGTTTTCGAGCGCGGAGATCAGCGAGATGATCATCAGCGGCAGGAAGAGCTGTAAGAGGCCGATGAAGATGGCCGTCTCCGAGAACAGGATGCGCAGCGGCGCCTCGGTGATGCCGAGCGCCTGGAAAGCCTGGTTGACGATGCCGGTGCGGCCGAGGATGACGATCCAGGCATAGGTGCGGGCGACCGGCGAGATCATCAGCGGCAGCACCACAAGGCCTGTGACCTTGCCTTTGGCGCCGGGTTCCAGGCTGACGATCGCGAACGCCACCGCATAACCGATCACGGCCGAGGCGATGGTAACGAGGGCGCCGAGCCGAAGCGTGCGCAGGAAGACTGTCTGGTTCAGCGAATTGGAGAAGAAGTCCGTATAGGCGGAAATCGTCCAGCCGCCGGTCGGCATGCGAAATCCATCCGATAGCAGGATCACGACAGGCACGAGAAACACCGCCGCCGCGAAGATCGCGGCCGGCAGCGCAAGTGCCAGCGCTTCAGCCCTGTTCTGGAACATGGTGATTCGATCCTGTTCAACTAGTCGGGATGCGGGCAGGCATTCGCGCGCTGCCCGCATCCCTCAGCCTTGGGAGGCTATTCCGTGGTTGCGTTGGCCCTTACTGGCCGACCTTCTCGTTCCAGGTCTTGATCCAGCCGGCACGGTTGTCGAGCGCGACGGCGGACGGGATCAGTTTCAGGCTCTTGGCCGTTTCCTCGCCATAGGTGAGGTTGTTGGCAATCGCTTCGGGAAGTTTGACATCCTTGTTGGACGGGCTGTCGATCAGCTTTTCGGCGAGCTTGGTCTGGACTTCCGTCGAGAGCCAGAAATCCATGAACTGCAGCGCGAGGTCGCGGTTCTTGGAGCCCTTGGTGACGGTCATGACGTTCATGCCGCCCGTCTGGCCTTCCTTCGGCGTGGCCCAGGCGATCGGGAAGCCGAGCTTGGTGAAGGGCGCCCAGGTGAAGCGGCCGATCGGCGCTGCCCAGATTTCTTCCTGCTGCATCAGCTGCACCAGCTGCGACGACTTTTCATAGAAGGTGACGATCTCGCCCTTCTTGGCGCCGACCGCTTCGATCGGGGCCTTCAGGTCCGGCGTGTCCTTGGCGAGCGCCAGGCCCAGCATGTAGAGCGCCGGCGGGCCCTGGTTGGTGGTGACGTTCGGCCATGCAACGTGGCTTGCATATTCCGGCTTCAGCAGATCGGCCCAGCTGTCGATCTTCATCTTGTCCGAACGGTAGGCGATCGAGGTGGCATAGAACGTGTAACCGACGCTCATGCCGTCGCCGTTCGGATCCTTGGCAACGTCATAGAGCTTGCTGAAGTTTGCGAGCTTGGAGGTATCGATCTTGTCGGTCAGGCCGGCGCGCGAGGCGGCGAGCGCATCCGCCATCGAAATGACGGCCATGTCGACGACCGGGTTGGCCTTGTTGGCCTCCATCTTGGCGAGGCGCTCGACGCTGTTGCCGGTCTCGACGACCAGCTTGCAGCCGCAGATCTTCTGGAAGGGATCGTAGACGATCTGCTTGTATTCGTCCTGGGCCAGCGCATAGACGGAAATCGTCAGCGTCTTTTCCTGGGCCAGCGCCGGGGTTTGCGCGGCACCCATGGTAAGCATCAGGGCGGCGCCCGACGCAAGAATGACCTTGTTCATGATGTGATTTCTCCTGCCGTCGGCTTGTTGGAGGTTTGGGCATGCAAATTCGAAATGCCACCGGCCTGCGGGACAGCAGTCGACTGGCGCACGATGAGCTGCATCGGGACCCGGTCGGTCTCGGAGGTAACGTTGCCGGTCGAAACCTCCTCGGCTCCGTTCTCGGCCTCTCCTTCGGGCTCGATCGCACGAATGAGCGCGGCAATCGCCAGATCGGCGATCGTCACCATGTCCATACGCACGGTGGTAAGGGCCGGCGTGACCACCGCCGACCAGATGAGGTCGTCGAAACCGGTGACGCTGACCGTTTCCGGCACACCGATGCCGGCGCGCTGCAGCTCCGTCAGCGCCCGAAGCGCCGAAAGATCGGAGACAGCCGCAAAGGCCGTAAAACCCGCCCTGGCCTTGTCCGCCAGACCGAGCGGGCAGCCTTCGCCCGAAACCGCCTCGGCTTTCTCGATCCACAGCGTATCGCATTCGACCTGCGCGCCGAGGCCGGCCTTCAGCCCGCCGATACGGTCGTTCTGCACGTTCGAGGAGGCGCTGGTGCCGATCAGCAGCACCTTGCGGTGGCCAAGCTCCGCGAGGTGGCGGCCCATCTGGCTGCCGCCGTCCCAATGGTCGGCCGAAACGGTATTGCCGGGCGTGGAGGGCGTATCGATGACGGCAACGGGGCAGCCAACATCGGCGATCCGCGTGCCGCGCCGGGGAACGATGACCATGCCGTCGACGCCGCGTTCCAGAAGCCTGCCGATCGCCTCGGTCTGCGCCGCGATATCGCCGCGGGAGTCGGCGATAAGCACGCCGTAGCCGGCATTCGAGGCGGCGTTCTCGATCGCCTGGGCAATCTGGGGAAAGAGCGGGTTGGCGATATCCGGAAGGACGAGCCCGAGCACGCCTGTGCGGCCGGTGCGCAGCGCCCGGGCGGTCAGGCTCGGCACATAACCAAGCTCGCTTGCCTTGGCCCGAACCTTCTCGATAAGCTCCGGCGATACCCGTCCCTTGCCGGAAAGCGCATTCGACACGGTCGCCGCCGACACGCCGAGGGCGGCAGCGATGGCGCTCATGTTCGGTCCGGGACGGGGTGAAGCCATATCATGCTCTGATTAAACGTTTAAGCACGCATACTTTGCTCAAAGGCCTTTGTCGAGTCGTTTGTAAATGTCAGCCCAACATCCCCACATGCGGCCTTGACTTCCCCGCCCCGACCTGTGGAAATCCTTTAGTATTCATGAGGAAACAATGATGCAGGACGACGAGATAACCGGCCTTTCCGCCACAGCGCTTTCGGAAGCAATCCATGACGGCCGGGCCTCCTGCGCCGAAGTGATGACGGCCTATCTGGGACGGATCGACAGGCTCAATCCCGCAATCAACGCGATCGTCAGCCTGCGCAGCCGGGATGAGCTTCTGGCCGAGGCCACGGAATGCGACGCAGAGCTTGCCTCCGGCAAATCGCGCGGCTGGATGCATGGCATGCCGATTGCCATCAAGGATCTCTGCGAAGTGAAGGGCATACGCTGCACCTATGGCTCGCCGATCTTTGCCGATTTCGTGCCTGAGAAGGACGAGGTCATGGTCGAGCGCATTCGCGCGGCCGGCGCGATCATCATCGGCAAGACCAACACGCCGGAACAGGGGCTCGGCTCGCAGAGCTACAATCCCGTGCATGGTGTTACCAGGAACCCTTACGACCTGACCAAGACGGTCGGCGGATCGAGCGGCGGCGCGGCGGCCGCCCTTTCGGCACATCTCCTACCGATCGCAGATGGCGGAGACATGATGGGCTCGCTGCGCAACCCCGCGGCCTTCAACAATGTCGTCGGTTTCCGCCCGAGTTTCGGCCGCGTCCCCTCCTCCCTGAAGCTCGAGAACTTCATGGGCCAGCTCTCCGTCCTGGGACCCATGGGCCGCACGGTGGGCGATGTCGCCGTCCTGCTTTCGACCCAGGCCGGTTACGATCCGCGCGATCCGCTGTCCCTGCCGACCGAGGACCTGACGCCGCAGGACGGCCGCGACTTTTCAGGCGCCCGCATTGCCTGGCTCGGTGATCTCGGCGGTTACCTGCCCTTCGAGCCGGGCGTGCTGGAGCTCTGCCGGGCGACGCTTCCGGTCTTCGAACGGATCGGCTGCACGGTGGACGAGTTCGTTCCGGACTTCGACATGGACGACCTCTGGCGCTCCTGGACGACGCTGCGCAGCTGGCTGACCGCGAGCGGCATGCGCGACAACTACGACGATCCGGAAAAGCGCGCCCAAATGAAGCCCGAGATCATCTGGGAAATCGAGCGCGGGCTCGACATGACGGCGCGCGAGGTGCATTTCGCCTCGAAACTTCGCAGCGCCTGGTATCAATACCTGCTGACCGTGTTCGACCGGTACGACTACCTGATCCTGCCGTCCGCCCAGGTCTTTCCCTTCGATGCGGAAACCCATTGGCCGAAGGATATCGGTGGCCGGACGATGGACACCTATCACCGCTGGATGGAAGTGGTGGTCCCGGCCTCGATGGCCGGCCTTCCGGTCGCCGCCATGCCCGCCGGCTTCGGCGCAAACGGCCTGCCCGCCGGCATCCAGATCATCGGCCGCCCGCGCGCCGACAAGGCGGTGCTGGAGATTGCGCTGGCTTATGAGGTGGCGACGGATTGGTTGGATCGGAGGCCGAAGCTTTAGGCGAGGCGGCACGGCAGTCTTAACCCTCCCCCTTGTGGGGAGGGTGGCCGGCAGGCGGGAGGGGCCTGAATACGGAGCGATGTCCCCTCCCCAACCCCTCCCCACAAGGGGGCGGGGCTCCACGCATCCGCTCTACCAGCCCACCACTTCTTCCCTGTACCGACCAACTTCCTCGATCAGCCACGCCCGAAACGCCACCACCGGCCGGAAATCCACCTTGCTGAGCGGCGCCACCGCATAATAGGCGCTGGGGCTCGTCACTTGATGCGGGTACGCTTCCACAAGCTGGCCGCTCGCCAGTTCCGAGTCGATCAGGAAAAGCGGCATCAGCGCAACGCCGAGGCCCGCGATACAGGCCTGGGCGACGTTGCCGAACTGCTCGAAGCGCATTCCCTGCGACGACGTGCCGGTGACGCCGAGGCTTTCGAACCAGTGGTTCCAGGCGCCCGGCCGCGAAGCCATGTGCAGCAGCGGCAGGCGCATCAGGTCCTCGGCCTTCTTGATCGGGTGCGAAGCGAGGAAGGCCGGTGATGAGACCGGCGCCACCATTTCATCCATCAGGAAGGTGCATTCCGCCCCCGGCCAGTCCGGCTGCCCTATGTGGATCGCCATGTCGATGCCGTCGCGATCGAAATCGAAGACCCCGATACGGGTGGCGAAATTGAGCGTGATCTCGGGATGTCTCGCAACGAATTGCGGGATGCGCGGCATCAGCCAACGAGTCCCGAAAGTCGGCAGGATTGCCAGGTTCAACTGGTCACTATGCCGTTTTGTCATGACCTGCAGCGAAGCGGAGCGGATCTGCGACAGTGCGTTCGCCACGACCTTGGCGTATTCCGCCCCCGCCGAAGTGAGGCTGACGCCGCGGCTGGTGCGGTCGAAAAGCTGGATCCCCAGCTGCTCCTCCAGGCCGGAAACCTGCCGGCTGATCGCCCCTTGTGTCAGCGAGAGCTCTTCGGCCGCACCGGAGAAACTGCCGAGCCGTGCGACGGAATCGAAAGCGGCGAGCGCCGAGGTTGAGGGAAGCAGTTTTCGCGAGAGGCTGACCATCGCCTATTACTATAGATCATGGCTTGATGAGTAAACGGTGCTTGCTCTCGGGCGCTGTGCTGGCGATAATTCTTTAAACTTCAATTTGCCAGATTTCAAACCGGAGGCAGACCCTTGGCTTTTTCCTGGAACGATCCCTTTCTTCTCGAAGAGCAGCTGACCGACGAGGAGCGGATGATCCGTGACGCGGCTGCCGCCTTCGCCAAGGCCGAACTCCTGCCGCGCGTCCAGGAAGCCTATCTCGACGAGACGACCGACAAGGGCCTGTTCAAGCTGATGGGCCAGACCGGCCTGCTCGGTGTAACCCTGCCGGAAGAATACGGCGCCGCCAATGCCTCCTACGTGGCCTACGGCCTCGTCGCCCGCGAGATCGAACGTATCGACAGCGGCTACCGCTCGATGATGAGCGTGCAGTCCTCGCTGGTCATCTATCCGATCTTCGCCTACGGCTCCGACGAGCAGAAAAAGAAGTATCTGCCCGGCCTCGTCTCCGGCGAATTGATCGGCTGTTTCGGCCTGACCGAGCCGGATGCCGGCTCAGATCCGGGCGGCATGAAGACCCGCGCCGAAAAGATCGAAGGCGGTTACCGCCTGCGCGGTTCGAAGATGTGGATTTCCAACGCGCCGATCGCCGACGTCTTCGTGGTCTGGGCAAAATCGGAAGCCCACAACAACGAGATCCGCGGCTTCGTGCTTGAAAAGGGCATGAAGGGCCTGTCGGCCCCGAAGATCGGCGGCAAGCTGTCGCTGCGCGCCTCGATCACCGGCGAGATCGTCATGGACAGCGTCGAAGTCGGCGAGGATGCGATCCTGCCGAACGTTTCGGGCCTCAAGGGTCCCTTCGGCTGCCTCAACCGCGCCCGCTACGGCATTTCCTGGGGCGTCATGGGTGCGGCGGAAGACTGCTGGTTCCGCGCCCGCCAGTACGGCCTCGACCGCAAACAGTTCGGCAAGCCGCTCGCCGGCATGCAGCTCTACCAGAAGAAGCTCGCCGACATGCAGACCGAAATCACCCTGGGCCTGCAGGCTTCGCTCCGCGTCGGCCAGCTGATGGATCAGCACAAGATGGCGCCTGAAATGATCTCCATCGTCAAGCGCAACAATTGCGGCAAGGCGCTGGATATCGCGAGGCAAGCCCGCGACATGCACGGCGGCAACGGCATCCAGATCGAGTATCACGTCATGCGCCATTCGCAAAACCTGGAGACGGTCAACACTTACGAGGGCACGCACGACGTCCACGCGCTGATCCTGGGCCGCGCCCAGACGGGTATCCAGGCGTTTTTCTAAGAGAGCGTTTCGCCTTTTCGGCAAACCGGCCCGGCCGCTTTCCAGCGCGCCGGGCCTTCTTATTTCCGCGTTTCGGCCAAACCAGCGATCGTGGATTTAGGCGCTCGCGTCCAGGGTGACGAGAAGTTCATCCAGCTGCCCGAACTGTTCGGGCAGCGCGCCTTCCATGCCGGCACAAGACTCGTCGGCCGCTTCCTTGGAAGGATAAAGTTCATGCAGGACCAGCAGCGTCCTGCCGTCCTCCTCCTCCTCGAAGCTGACCGTGGTGACGGAGCCGTTTTCGCTTTCGTCATTGGTCCAGACGAGGCGCGAGGGCGGCGACACTTCGAGATATTTTCCGAAGAAGGTCATGGAGTTTGCGGCGTCATGTCCGAACGTGACGCTATAGCCTCTTCCGGCTTGGACATCCATCTCGCAGGCAAGAAGCGGGACGCCGCTGGACTTGGGCGCCCACCACAGCTTGAACAATTCGGGCTTGGTCCATGCATCGAATACGAGGCGAACCGGGGCGTCGAAGCTGCGCGTCACGACGAGTTCGCGCTCGGACCGCCGTTCGACCGCCGTGCGGCCATTGCTCACTTTGTTGTCCATTGGTTGTCTCCCTTAGCCACGCCGGGCGGCTTCGATTGCCGCAACGTCGATCTTCTTCATGGTCATCATCGCCTCGAAGGCACGTTTCGCCTCGCCGCCGCCGACAGCAAGGGCTTCGATGAGGACCCGTGGCGTGATCTGCCAGGAGACGCCCCATTTATCCTTGCACCAGCCGCATTCGCTTTCCTGACCGCCATTACCGACGATGGCGTTCCAGTAGCGATCGGTCTCTTCCTGGTCTGCGGTCGAGATTTGGAAGGAAAACGCTTCGTTGTGCTTGAAGATCGGGCCGCCGTTCAGGCCGATACATGCCACTCCGGCAACGGTGAATTCTACCACCAGCACATCCCCCTGCTTACCGTCCGGGTAATCGCCGGGCGCGCGGGTTACGGCGCCGACCTTGCTGTCCGGAAAAGTCTCGGCATAGAAGCGGGCAGCCTCCTCGGCGTCCTTGTCAAACCATAAGCAGATCGTGTTCTTCGCCATTGCATTTCTCCCTTTCAATCCTGGTTAAGCGGCCGTCGATGGCGACCATAACTCAAAGACGTACGTGCTTTCGGTAATCCGACATCCAGCCGAAAAAAGTTACATCCCTCACCAACCGCGCCGTTTTTCGTCATTGGAGAAATTCCCGCCTTCGGTGTATCAGTGAAACGCTGCCGTGATCGGCGGCGAGGAAATGAAACAAAGGTCGTTTTGAAGAATGCACGCCATGGAAAATGCGGCGGAAGGGGCCGGTGGCGGTTTCAATGTCGGCGAGCGTCTTTGTCTGGTGCGCAAGCAGCACGGCCTGTCGCAGCGGGCGCTGGCGGTCAAGGCGGGCGTCACCCATTCCCTGGTTTCGCTGATCGAGAAGAACAAGGTCAGCCCTTCGGTCGCCTCGCTGAAGAAGATTCTCGAAGCAATCAACTATCCGCTGACCGACTTTTTCGCGCTGACGCTGCCGCCGGTCGACCAGGTGTTCTACCGTGCCGAGGAACTGACGCCGCTCTCGACCGGCGCCTTGACGCTGCTGCAGGTCGGCGACGCCAAATCCCACAGCGTACAGATTTTCCACGAGTTCTACGAGCCCGGCGCCGATACCGGCGAGACCATGCTGCAGCATGATGCCGAAGAAGGCGGAGTGGTTGTCGCCGGAGAACTGGAACTGACCGTCGGCAGCCAGACGCGCATCCTCAAAAAGGGCGACGCCTTCCTCTTCGACAGCCGCCAGCCGCACCGATATCGTAACGTCGGAACCGAGCGCTGCGAGGTGGTAAGTGCCTGCACGCCGCCCTATCTTTAAGAAGAGCGAAGCCCGAATTTCACTCAGCACCTTTTGGACATTGCCAATGAACGTTGATTGTTCCTGTCAATTATTTTAGGTCAGAACCCGATATTCCCGCACCCTCTCCCAACGCCGTTAAAAACGGCGTATCCAGCCTTGAAATGAAAGTGGACACCATGCACAGCTATCCCGACGTCAAGCTTTTCATCAACGGCGAATGGCGCGATGCCATCGGCGGCGAAACCATCGACGTTTCCGATCCCGCGACGGAAGAAGTGATCGGGAAAATAGCCCATGCCCGCAAGGCGGACCTGGACCTGGCGCTGGAAGCCGCCGATAAGGGTTTCAGGATCTGGCGCGATACCTCGCCCTTCGACCGCTCGAAGCTGATGCGCAAGGCTGCCGACCTGCTGCGCCAGCGCGTCGATCAGATCGCCTATTACATGACCCGCGAACAGGGCAAGCCGCTCGCCCAGTCGAAAATGGAAGTCATGGGCGCCGCCGACACGATCGACTGGTTCGCCGAAGAAGCCCGCCGCACCTATGGCCAGATCATCCCGGCCCGCATGAGCGGCGTCTCGCAGATGGCGATCAAGCTGCCGGTCGGCCCTGTCGCCGCCTTCACGCCCTGGAATTTCCCGCTCAACCAGGTGGTCCGCAAGCTCTCCGCAGCTCTTGCGACCGGTTGCTCGATCATCGTCAAGACGCCTGAAGAAACGCCCGCTTCGCCGGCCGAACTGATCCGCGCCTTCATCGATGCCGGCGTGCCCGCCGGCGTCGTCAACCTCGTCTACGGCATTCCGGCCGAGATTTCCGAATACCTGATCCCGCATCCGGTCATCCGCAAGATCTCGTTCACCGGCTCCACCCCGATCGGCAAGCATCTGGCCGCCCTTGCCGGCAAGCACATGAAGCGCGCCACGATGGAACTCGGTGGCCATGCGCCGGTGATGATCTTCGACGATGCCGATCTCGAAAAGGCGATCGAAGTCACCGCCATGTCGAAATTCCGCAATGCCGGCCAGGTCTGCGTCGCCCCGACCCGCTTCCTCGTGCAGGACGGCATCGCCGACAAGTTCACCGCCGGTTTCGTCAAGGCGGCACAGGCGCTCAAGGTCGGCAACGGCCTGGATGATGGCGTCACCATGGGTCCGCTCGCCAACGAGCGCCGCATCCCGGCCATGGAAGCTTTGATCCAGGACGCCATCACCCACGGCGGCGAGTTGAAGACCGGCGGCCACCGCATCGGCAACAAGGGCCACTTCTTTGAGCCGACGGTGCTCTCCGAAGTGCCGACCTCGGCGAAGATCATGAACGACGAGCCCTTCGGCCCGATCGCGATCATCAACCGCTTCTCGCATTACGACGACGCGATTGCGGAAGCCAACCGGCTGCCCTTCGGCCTCGCCTCCTACGCCTTCACCGGCTCAGTGAAGACCGCCCACGCACTCAGCCGCCAGGTGGAAGCCGGCATGCTGACCATCAACCACAACGGCCTTGCCCTGCCGGAAGTACCGTTCGGCGGCATCAAGGACAGTGGCTACGGCACGGAAGGCGGCTCGGAAGCCACCGAAGCCTATCTCGAAACCCGCTTCGTCAGCCAGATGAGCTGATCTGAAGTTTTTCAAACCGAACTCTCGACGCCGGTCGGTGCCCCTGCACCGGCCGGCGTTTTCTTTTGCCCTTGCCCGCGTCATTCGAGTCAAATACCAAAACAAACAGTGAACACCGGATGAGGCGCCATGGCCGAGACTGAAGCAGCACCGCTCCTGAAGGAAATCTTCAACCGCGATCGCCTCCGGCATTTTGCGGCGGAGACCCAGGCCATCCATCCCGGCTTCGATGGGGAGCGCTTTCTGACGCTGACTTCCGCCGGTCTCGACGGTCTCAGCATCATGCAGCGCCTGCGTCAGATCGCCATCGCCTACCATGCGGTCCTGCCAGGCGGGTTCGAAAAGAATATCGACATCCTGCGGGCACTGGCACCCCGCATCAACCACGGCTTCGCCTCAATCGTGCTGCCGGAATATGTGGCGCTCCACGGCCATGACCATTTCGACCTGTCGATGGATGCGCTCGCCTTCTTCACCCGCTTCGGCTCGTCGGAATTCGCCGTCCGGCATTTCCTCCTGAAGGACCTCGCCCGGACGCTGAAAGTGATGGAGCGCTGGTCGCGGGACGACAACGAGCATGTGCGCCGGCTTTCGAGCGAAGGCTGCCGCCCGCGCCTGCCCTGGTCGTTCCAGCTGAAAGAACTGATTGCCGACCCCTCGCCTGTCGCGCTGCTCCTCGAAAACCTCAGGAGCGACCCGAGCCTTTACGTGCGCAAATCCGTCGCCAACCACCTGAACGACATCACCAAGGACCATCCTGCCTGGGTGTTCGACAGGATCGCCGACTGGCCGAAGGATGACCCGCGCACGGCCTGGATCATCAAGCAGGCGCTGCGCACGCTGATCAAGAAGGGCGATGCCAGGGCGCTCCACGTCTTCGGCGCCGGTCACAAGGCAGAGGTGAAGATCGAGAGTTTCGCGGTGACACCATCGTCGCTGAAACTCGGTAGCGCGGTGACGATATCGGCCAGGGTGGTGTCGACCGCGTCGGCGCCGCAGAAGCTCGTCATCGATTATGCGGTCCACTACGTGAAGAAGGCAGGCGGCACCTCAAAGAAGGTCTTCAAGTGGAAGGAGATCACGCTGGGTGCCGGCGAGAGCTGTGAACTCACGATCAGCCGCGCCATCCGCGACTTCACCACACGCGTCCATTATGCCGGCCGGCATCCGGTCGAGCTGGTGGTCAACGGCGAGGTGCTGGCCGAGGATGCGTTCGAGCTTCTGGCTTAAGCTTTTTCGGCCAGGTTGGCGGGTGCGGCCCCCTCACCCCGCCTCCGCTTCGCTCGGTGGACCTCTCCCCGAGGGGAGAGGATGAACGGGGGCGTCAGCGCCTTTTCCCTCTTCGATAGAGAGAGAGCCAGAGACAGTGCCTCATAACCTCTTCTCCCCAGCGGGGAGAAGGTGGCCCGAAGGGTCGGATGAGGGGGTGGCGCAGACGTATGTCGCCAAAATCTACTGCTTGTCGAAAAAACCCATCAACCCAGCGCAAACACCTTCGCCCTGCGCAAAGTCACAAAACCACCCTCGCCCGCCTTGACTGCCCGCTCCGGCTCGACGTCGAATTCCAGCTGATCGCCGGTCTCCGTGGTCGCCAGCACCCGCCGCCCGTCCGGGCGGTCGAGCACGCGGGTGATGCTGGCCGGAATGCCCGGCCCCTTTTCGGACCAATCGAGATCGGCGGGGCGGGCGTAGAGTTCCGCCTTGCCGTCCGCCATGCCGGAAACGTCGAGCGCAGCACCGCTGGCATAGGCCCTGCCGTCGCGGACATCTGCGGCGAGTACGTTGGCATCGCCGAGGAACTTCATCACAAAGGCGGATTGCGGATTGCGGCAGACTTCTTCCGCCGTGCCCTGCTGGATGATGTGGCCGTCTTTCAGGATGACGACGCGATCTGCGAGATCCAGCGCCTCCTCCTGGTCGTGGGTGACGAAGATCGTGGTGATGCCGAGCTCGCGGTGGATCTCGCGCAGCCAGCGGCGCAGGTCATGGCGCACATTGGCGTCGAGAGCGCCGAACGGCTCGTCGAGCAGCAGCACCTTGGGATCGACCGACAGCGCCCGGGCCAGTGCCACGCGCTGCCGCTGGCCGCCGGAAATCTGCGCCGGGAACCGGTCGCCGAGGCCTTCCAGGCGCACCAATCTCAGCAATTCAACGACACGCGCCTCGATCGCCGCCTTCTCGCGCTTTACTTTCGAGACCTTCATGCCGAAGGCAATGTTTTCCGCCACCGTCATATGCGGAAAAAGCGCGTAATGCTGGAACACGAAACCGACCCCGCGGTCGCGCACCGGGATATCGGTGGCGTCCTGTTCTCCGAAATAGATGTGGCCGCCATCGGCATATTCGAGGCCGGCGACCATGCGCAGGATGGTCGTCTTGCCGGAACCGGACGGGCCAAG
The DNA here is from genome assembly GCF_056406795.1 of Neorhizobium sp. P1_A6. Classification (NCBI taxonomy): domain Bacteria; kingdom Pseudomonadati; phylum Pseudomonadota; class Alphaproteobacteria; order Hyphomicrobiales; family Rhizobiaceae; genus Neorhizobium; species Neorhizobium sp. P1_A6. Next base: position 148,008 of record NZ_JBFTZM010000006.1, read on the forward strand.
CAGTGCGACGAGTTCGCCGCTTTCGATCGTGAGTGAGACATCCCGCACGGCGCGAAAGGTCTCGAAGGTTTTGACGACGTTTTCGAGGCGGATTTTCATTGGGTTTTCTCCGCGGGATTGGCGACCAGAGCTGGGCGACGGACGCGGCCGGCTCCCTGGCGCTCCAGCGCCACCTTGGCGATGATGGTGAAGACGGCGATGAGCGCCAGGATGGAGGCCGCGGCAAAGGCGCCGGCCGCCTGGTAGTCGTGATAGAGCAGCTCGATATGCAGCGGCAGCGTATTGGTCTGACCACGGATATTGCCCGAGACGACCGAGACCGCGCCGAACTCGCCCATGACGCGGGCGTTGCAGAGCACGACGCCGTAAAGCAGCGCCCATTTGATGTTCGGCAGCGTCACCGAGAAGAAGGTCCGCCAGCCGGACGCGCCGAGCGAGGTGGCGGCTTCCTCAAGATCGCGGCCCTGCGCCTGCATCAGCGGGATCAGCTCGCGGGCGACGAAGGGTGCGGTGACGAACATCGAGGCGAGGATGATGCCGGGGATCGCAAACAGGATCTTGATCCCGTATTCGTCCAGCGTCGGACCGAAGACGCCCTGCAGGCCGTAGACGAAGAGATAGGCGACACCCGCAACGATCGGTGAGACCGAAAACGGGATCTCGATGACGACCAGCAGGAAACGCCTGCCCCGAAAATCGAACTTGGTGATCGACCACGCCGCCGCAACGCCGAAGACGGTGTTGACCGGCACGGCAACGATTGCCGCAAACACCGTGAGCCCGATCGCATGCAGCGTATCAGGATGAATGATCGTGTCGCGATAGACAGCCCACCCCTTTGAAAAGGCCTCGACGCCGATGACAACAAGCGGCGCGACGACCAGGAGGGCGACGATCGCCAGAACGATGCCGATCAGCAACCGGCGGAAGAGCGGCTGGTCGCCGACGCGCGGCGGCTTTCTGCCTATACGGGTCGCGCCCATGGTCACCCCCTCACCGTGTAGCGAAGCGCCCGCGACTGCATCCAGTTGGTGAGCGCGAGCAAGACGAAGGCCGCAATCAGCAGCACCGAGGCGATGGCGGCGGCGGCCTGGTAATCGTATTCCTCCAGCCGGATGAAAACGAGAAGTGCGGTGATCTCCGTCGACATCGGCTGGTTGCCGGCGATGAAGATGATCGCACCAAACTCACCGAGCGAGCGGGCGAAGGACAGCGACACGCCGGCGAGCAGCGCCGGGGTCAGAAGCGGCAGGATGACCTTGCGGAAAATCTCCCAATCCGAGCCGCCAAGCGACTGCGCCGCCTCTTCCAGCGCCGGATCGAGATCTTCCAGCACCGGCTGCACGGTGCGCACGATGAACGGCAGCGAGGTGAAGCACATCGCGATCATGATGCCGAGCGGCGTATAGGCGACCTTGATGCCGAGGTCGGCAAGGATGGAACCGAACCAGCCATTGGTGGTGAAAAGTGCCGTCAGGGCAATGCCGGCCACCGCCGTCGGCAGCGCGAAGGGCAGATCGACCATGGCATCGACGATCCGCCAGCCCGGGAACCGATAACGCGTCAGCACCCAGGCAAGCGCCAAGCCGAAGAACAGGTTGAAGACGGTGGCGCCGAGCGCCGAGAGCACGGTGACGCGGTAACTTGCGAGCGCCCGCGACGAGGAGACGATCCGCCAGTAATCCTCCGGGCCGAGGCTCGCGGCCTTGAAGACCAGCGCTGCCAGGGGCAGGACCACGATCAGCCCGACATAAAACAGCGTCACCCCCAGCGACAGGCGTAACCCGGGCAGGACATTGCGTCTCAAGCGGTCGTTTCCTCTTTGCACGGCAAAGCCCGGCGAACCTTCGTTCGCCGGGCGAGGCTTGGTTGAAGTCCAGTCTGCGCTTAGCGGCTGCCRTACAGCTTGTCGAGAGTGCCGCCGGAGGCGAAGTGATCCTTCTGGATCTTGTCCCAGCCGCCGAAGACGTCATCGACCTTGACGAGGCGTATCGCCGGGAACTGGTCCTTGAATTCGCCAGCGACCTTTTCGTTCTGGACGCGATGGCCGAACTGGGCAGCGATCCGCTGGCCTTCTTCCGTGTAGAGGAAGTCGAGATAAGATTTCGCGAGGGCTTCCGTGCCGTGCTTCTTGGCAACCTTGTCGACGACCGCAACCGGGAATTCGGCGAGAAGGCTGACCGACGGGATGATGCCCTGGACTTTGTCGGCGCCGTACTGCTTGACGATGCCGCGGGTCTCGGCCTCGAAGGTGATCAGCACGTCGCCGGTTTCGCGCTCGACGAAGGTGGTGGTGGAGGCGCGGCCACCGGTATCGAAGACCGGCACGTTGTCGAAGATCTTGGTGATATAGGCATCGATCTTCTCTTCGTCGCCCTTATAGGCTTCCTTGGCCCAGGCGTAGGCAGCGAGATAGGTGTAGCGGGCGTTGCCCGAGGTCTTCGGGTTCGGGAAAACGGCGTGCACGTCGGCGCGAGCCAGATCGCCCCAATCCTTGATGTTCTTCGGATTGCCGGCGCGCACCAGGAACGATGGGAAGGAATAGAAGGGCGAGGCGTTGTTCGGAAATGCCTTGGTCCAGTCCTTGGCAACGAAACCTTGTTTGGCGAGGAAATCGATGTCGGTCGACTGGTTGAAGGTCACGACGTCGGCTTCAAGGCCTTCGGCGATCGAACGGGCCTGCTTCGAGGTGCCGGCATGCGACTGGTCGATGGCGACGCCCGGATGGCTCTTGATGAAGGCCTCGTTCTCGGCGACGAACAGCTCGCGCGAAACGTCGTAAGAGGCGTTGAGCAGCTTCGTCGGAGACTGGGCCAGCGCGGGGGTGACAAAAAGCGCGGCAAATGCGGTGCCGAGGATCAGGAGGCGGTTCATGCAAGTCTCCGGTGTTGGATTGTGCCGGTGAAACTACCGGTACGCCCAGCAAACGGCGAGGAACCGCGGACTTTCCTTTGTTCCGGGGTTAGAAATTTTGTCCATTATTCGCCATAAACGGCGGAGCTTTTCGCGCGTCATCCAGGCCGGTGCTGCTCCATTGGAAGAGGCAGCACCGGGAATGTTGGCGAAGGCCCTGTCGCGTCAAGCGACGACGCGCGGGACATCCATCTCGTGGATGGCCTTCCTGATCTCCGTGCGGAATTCAGGAGTGTCGTGGTGACCATGCACGGAAATGGCATGCTGCACGGCTGCATTGACGAGTTCATCCGCGTTGTCCGCCGAGATCGCAACGGTGCATTTCATCTCGCTCGGAAATTCGCGGCAATCGATGTATTGGCGTCCCATGTCTGCCTCCATCACAAGCCCTGAACCGATTGGCCAGAGGACGGGAATCTACTCTCTTTGCGCAGAGGAAACAAACATCGCCGGACTGATCAATCGGCCTAGCTCGTCCCGCCCGCCTTACCCCGCAGCATCTGGATGATGGCGGAAAAATCGTCCGCGCCGTGCCCGGTCCGCTCAAACTCGGCATAAAGCTCGGCCGCGTGGGCGCCAAGCGGCGTGGCGGCGCCAGACTGTCTTGCGGCCTCCTGCGACAGCGTCAGGTCCTTCAGCATCAGCGCTGCCGCAAAACCCGGCCTGTAGTCGTTATTCGCCGGCGAGGCGGGCACCGGACCCGGCACCGGGCAATAGGTGGTGAGCGACCAGCATTGGCCAGACGAGGTGGAGGCGACGTCGAACAGCGCCTGATGCGAAAGGCCGAGCTTTTCCGCCAGACCAAATGCCTCACAGACGCCGATCATCGAGATGCCCAAGATCATGTTGTTGCAGATCTTGGCCGCCTGGCCGGCGCCGGCGTCGCCGCAATGGACGATCTTCTTTCCCATCGCCTCGAGGATCGGCTTGCCCAGGGCGAACGCCTTTTCCGAACCGCCGACCATGAAGGTCAGCGTGCCAGCCGCCGCCCCGCCGGTGCCGCCGGAGACGGGTGCATCGAGCGAGATGCAGTTCATCACATCCGCCAGTTCATGTGCCTTGCGGGCGCTCTCCACGTCGATGGTCGAGCAGTCGATGACGAGAGTGCCCTCGGGGATGAGCGTGGTGAGATCGGTCCACACGGCCGTGACATGCTGCCCTTTCGGCAGCATGGTGATGACGCATTCCGCATCGCGCACCGCCTCCGCCAGCGCACCGGCAGCCTTCACGCCCGTCTCGACGGCCGCCTTCACCGACGCTTCCGACAGGTCGAAGCCGCGTACCTCATGGCCGGCTTTCACGAGATTGGCGGCCATCGGCCCGCCCATATTGCCAAGGCCCACGAAAGCGATCTTGGTCATGTCTTCCTCCCCTCGTCGTCGTTGTTGTTTTAAAGCCTGTGATCCGGAAACAGCACCGGATGCCGCGCAGCGAAATAGCGATCGAGATCAGTGTCCGCGACCTCCTCTAGCGTCGCCGGAGACCATTTCGGATTGCGGTCCTTGTCGATGATCGCGGCGCGCACGCCCTCGTAAAAATCGTGGTTGCGCAGGATTTCGGCGCCGGCGGTGAATTCCCCCTCCAGGCATTCGACGAGGCTCGAACTTTCGCGGCCGCGCCTGATGAGCCGAAGCGCGAGCTTGAGGCTGGTCGGCGATCGCTTGGCGATGATGTCGCGCGTCCTGATGGAGAATTCATCATCCTCCCTATTCAAGGCTTCCACAACCTCCTCGACCGTGTCGAAGCGGAAAACCCGGTCTATCAGGTCGCGATAGGCTTCGAGCGGGCTTTCGCCCGGCACGACGGCAAAGCGATCGATCACAGCCCTCACCTGCTCGTCGGATGCCCCGCCCTTCAGTTCTCCCAACGCCTCGACAAGCGGGGCAAGCCTCTCCGAGGGCACGTTCACATCGGCAAGATTGGTATAGATGGCGTCCGCCGCGCCGATCACCTCGCCCGTCAGCGCCATCCAGGTGCCCGTCTCCCCGGGCGCGCGGGGAAGCAGCCAGGTGGCGCCGACATCCGGCACGTAGCCGATGCCGGTTTCCGGCATCGCGAGACGGGTGCGTTCCGTGACGATCCGGTGTTTCCCATGCGACGCGATCCCCACGCCGCCGCCCATGACGATGCCGTCCATCAGCACCACATACGGTTTTTCGTAACGGGAGATCATGTAGTTAAGGGGAAACTCCTCGCGCCAGAACCGCGTGACCTCCGGATCGTCCGATTTGCCGCTCTCGTAGATGACACGGATGTCACCGCCAGCGCAGAGGCCACGCTCCCCCTCGCCCTTGACGACGACGCAGGAGATTTCCGGATTGCCGGCAAATTCCTCCAGCGCGGCCTTCATCGCTCGCACCATGGCGGAGTTCAAACTATTCAGCGCCTTCGGTCGGTTAAGCAGAATGACGGCGGCCGAACCGATGCGGTCGATGAGGACTTCGTCGCTCTGGATGGAGGTATCGGGCATGCGTTTCTCCGGTCTACCGATTGTCCGCCAGGATCATCTCCGCCGCCTTTTCGGCGATCATGATCGTCGGCGAATTGGTGTTGCCGGAGACTATATTAGGCATGATCGAGGCATCGGCGATACGCAGCCTTCCGACTGCGCGCATTTTCAGGCGGGGATCGACGACGCTGTCCGGATCGGATCCCATCCGCGCGGTGCCGACCGGATGGAAGATCGTCGTGCCGATGTCGCCGGCTGCCTTTTCGAGGTCCGCATCGGTCTCGTAGGACGGACCCGGTTTGTACTCCTCCGGATGATAGCGCGCAAACGCAGGCTTTTTAACGATCTCGCGGGTGATCCGGATCGATTTGACGGCGACGTCCCGATCGGCCGCGGTCGACAGGTAGTTCGGATGGATACCCGGCGCTGCCGCAAAGTCCGGGCTTTTGAGATGCACCGAGCCGCGGCTTTCGGGACGAAGATTGCACACACTGGCAGTCATCGCCGGGAAGGAATGGACCGGTTCGCCGAACTTGTCGAGCGACACCGGCTGGACGTGATATTCGAGATCCGGCGTCTCCTTGTCGGGACCGGATTTGGTGAAGATGCCGAGCTGGCTCGGCGCCATCGACATCGGCCCGGAGCGCCGGAAGGCGTATTCCAGCCCGATCGACGCCTTGCCGATCAGGCTCGAGGCCTTTTCGTTGAGGGTCGGAACGCCGGTCACCTTGTAGACGAGGCGGAGCTGCAGGTGGTCCTGCAGGTTCTCCCCGACAGCCTTGACCTCCTTGACCATCTCGACACCCGCGTCTTGCAAGACATCGCCGCGGCCGATGCCGGAGAGTTCGAGGATATGCGGCGTACCGATCGCGCCGGCGCTGAGCACGGTTTCGCGTTTCGCATAGGCCTTCTTCGCCACCCCATCGTGCTGGAATTCTACGCCCTTCACCTCGCCGTTTTCGATGATCAGCTTTCGAACATGCGCCTTGGTGAGCACCGTGAGGTTCGGCCGTTTCATCGCCGGGCGCAGGAATGCCTTCGAGGTGTTCCAGCGGATGCCGGAGCGCTGGTTGACGTCGAAATAACTTGAGCCTTCGTTGTTGCCGCGATTGAAATCGTCGACGATCGGAATACCGGACTCTTCGGCCGCCTTCTGGAAGCTGTCGAGCACCGCCCAGCGAAGACGCTGCTTTTCGATGCGCCATTCGCCGCCGGCGCCGTGCATGTCGTCGGCACCCTTGTAGAAATCCTGAGATTTCCTGAAGATCGGCAGGATGTCGTCCCAGCCCCAGCCGGTGCAGCCCATCTGCCGCCACATGTCGTAGTCGTAAGCCTGTCCGCGCATGTAGATCATGCCGTTGATCGACGAGCAGCCGCCGAGGATTTTTCCGCGCGGGTAGGAGAGCGATCGGCCGTTCAGCCCCTCTTCCTTCTCGGTCGTGAAACACCAGTCGGTGCGCGGATTGTTGATGCAGTAGAGGTAACCGACCGGAATATGCACCCAGTGATAGTTATCGTTGCCGCCCGCTTCGAGGATCAGTACACGGTTGCCGGGATCCTTCGATAGCCGATTGGCGAGGACGCAGCCGGCGCTGCCCGCCCCGATGACAATGTAGTCGTAATTTTCCATACTTCATGCTCCAGGGAAATGCGCCCCGCGAACCATGTCCGCAGCCGCATCCCTGCGCCCTCCCTCTATCTTATCGTCTATGCTCGAAACCGAGCTTCCGGCCGAGCCGGGAGGCGTAGAATTCTCCGATAATGCCCCGCCGGAAGACGAGGACGCAGACCATGAAGATCACGCCGGTGACGATCGTTACCGGAAATTGCGATGTCGCCAGATAGTTCTGCAGCGTGACCACCAGGCCGGCTCCGAAGATCGGCCCGATCAGCGTGCCTATCCCGCCAAGCAGCGTCATCAGGATCACTTCGCCGGACATCTGCCAGGCGACATCCGTCAGCGTCGCGAACTGGAAGACCAGCGCCTTCAGTCCACCCGCAAGGCCGGCCAGCGCCGCCGACATCACGAAGGCGCCGAGCTTATAGCGGGCGACAGAGTAGCCGAGCGAGATCGCGCGCGGCTCGTTCTCGCGGATCGACCGGAGGATCATGCCGAAGGGCGAGTTGATGAACCGCCAGATGATCACCATGCCGATCAGGAACACACCAAGCACGAAGTAATACATGTTGGTTGAGCCCGAGAGATCGATGAAGCCGAACAGATGGCCCCGCGGCACCGACTGGATGCCGTCCTCGCCCTCGGTAAACTTCGCCTGCAGGCAGAAGAAAAAGAACATCTGCGACAGAGCGAGCGTGATCATCGCGAAATAGATGCCTTGCCGGCGGATCGCGAAGAACCCCATGATCAGGCCGAGCAATGCAGCGCCTACGACGCCGGTCAGAATGCCGAGTTCCGGTGGAAAGCCCCATTCCTTGACCACATGGGCGGTGAAATAGGCCGCGCCCCCGAAGAAGGTCGCATGGCCAAAAGAGAGCAGCCCGGTATAACCGAGCAGCAGATTGAAGGCGCATGCAAACAGCGCGAAGCACAAGAGCTTCATCAGGAAGATCGGGTAGAAGAACATCGGCGCCAGGATCAGGGCCACGAGACCGATGATCAGGAAGATCGCATAGGTTCTGGAAGCGGTGGCCGACCGTTCGATACGCGGCTTGGCAGCGGTTTGGGTCATCTCGCTCATCTCACGCATCCCGTCCGAAAAGGCCGGCTGGCCGGAGTAGAAGCACGATCGCCATGATCACGAAGATCACGATATTGGATGCTTCCGGATAGAACACCTTGGTGAGGCCTTCTGCAATGCCCAGCATGTAGCCGGTGAGGATGGCGCCCATGATCGAGCCCATGCCGCCGACCACGACCACCGCGAAAACGACGATGATGATGTTAGAACCCATCAGCGGCGAGACCTGGTAGATCGGCGCAGCCAGCACGCCAGCAAAGGCGGCGAGTGCTGCCCCCAGCCCGTAGGTAAGCGTCAGGAGCACCGGCACGTTGACGCCGAAGGCCTGGACCAGGACCGGGTTTTCCGTTGCGGCACGAAGATAGGCGCCGAGCTTGGTCTTCTCGATCAGCAGCCATGTGCCGATGCAGGCGACCAGCGACACGACGACCACCCAGCCGCGATAGATGGGCAGGAACATGAAGCCGAGATTGGTGCCGCCGGCAAGCTGCGCCGGCACCGAATAGGGCTGGCCCGCGGCACCATAGAGATACCGGAACGTGCCTTCGATGGTCAGCGCCAGGCCGAACGTGAAGAGCAGGCCATAAAGCGGATCGAGATTGTAGAGCCGCGACAGCATCGTCCGTTCGATGACGGCTCCGAACAGGCCGACGACGATCGGCCCGAGGATCAGCGCGACCCAATAGTTGATGCCGAAATATTCCAGCATCAGCATCGCCGCAAAGGCGCCGAGCATGTATTGCGCGCCATGGGCGAAGTTGATGACGCGCAGAAGACCGAAGATGACCGCAAGGCCGAGGCTCAGGAGCGCGTAGAAGGACCCGTTGATCAGGCCGATCAGGAGCTGCCCGAGAAAGGCCTGAAGCGGTATGCCGAAGATCATCGTCATAACGTCACACTCCCAGCACTTTATGCAGCATGTCCATCTTACCCGGCAGCTCCGCCACCGGGAAATTCGCGACCATCCGTCCATGATCCATCAGATAGAACCGGTCGGCGACGCGGCTCGCGAAGCGGAAATTCTGCTCCACCAGAAGCACCGTCATGCCGCGCTCCTTCAGCGTCTTCAGCACCTCGCCGATCCGCTGCACGATGACCGGCGCCAGGCCTTCGGTCGGCTCGTCCAATATCAGCAGCTTGACCCCGGTGCGCAGGATGCGGGCGATCGCCAGCATCTGCTGCTCGCCCCCGGAGAGTTTCGTGCCGGGGCTGGAGCGGCGCTCCTCAAGGTTGGGGAAGAGCTTGTAGATCTCCTCGAGCGACATGCCGCCTTGGGCCACGACCGGCGGCAGCATCAGGTTTTCCTCGACGGTCAGCGTCGAAAATATGCCGCGCTCTTCCGGTACGAAGCCTATGCCGTTATGCGCCGTGCGATGCAGCGGCACGCCAAGCATATCCTTGCCCGCAAAGCGGATTTCGCCCTTCCGTTCGCGGATGATGCCGACGATGGTTCTGAGCGTCGTTGTCTTGCCGACGCCGTTGCGGCCGAGAATGGTGATCGTCTCGCCCTCCCCGACCGTCATGTCGACGCCGTGCAGGACGTGGCTTTCGCCGTACCAGGCATTGAGGTTGGAAACTTGCAACAACGGTGCCATCAAGCCTCCTCCGTGCCCATATAGGCGGTGCGGACCCGCGGGTCCTGGCTGACGGTGGCATAGTCGCCCTCGGCAAGGATTTCGCCGCGCTGGAGCACCGTCACATGGTGGCAGATGTCGGCGACGACGGAGAGATTGTGTTCGACCATCAGCACCGCACGCGTTTTCGCCACCTCGCGAATGATGTTGGAGACGGTGCCGATATCCTCCTGGCCCATGCCGGCCATCGGCTCGTCGAGCAGCAGCACCTTGGGATCGAGCGCCAGGGTCGTGGCGATCTCCAGCACGCGCTTGCGGCCGTAGGACAGGTCGGCGGCGAGCGCATTGCGCTCACGCTTCAGGCCGACCGACTCGATCAATTCGTCGGCCCGCGCATTCAGCCGATCGAGCGAGGAGACGGGCAGCCAGAACTGCGTCGAAAGCCCGTTCGGCCGCTGCAGCGCGACGCGCACGTTGTCGAGCACCGTCAGATGTGGAAAGACCGCCGAAATCTGGAAGGACCGCACCAGCCCCATCCGCGCGATCCTGTCCGGCTGCGTTCTGGTGATGTCGGTGCCCAGAAGCGTGATCGAACCCGCCGTCGGCTGCAGGAATTTGGTGAGCAGGTTGAAGACCGTGGTCTTGCCGGCGCCGTTCGGGCCGATCAAGGCGTGGACACGCGCGTGACGGACGTCGAGATCGACGTTCTTCACCGCCATGAAGGCGCCGAAGCTCTTCGAGAGGCCGCGGGCGGATAACACCACCCGCGGCTCTTCTTGTTTTGCTGTTGCGGCGACCGCCATTACTTCACCAGATCGCAGCCGCTCTTGGCGGGATCCATGTAGGCCTCTTTGCCGGGGATGGTGGCCAGCACCGTGAAATAATCCCAGGGCTCCTTGCTTTCGCCCGGCTTCTTGACCTGCAGCAGGTACATGTCGTGGATCATCCGACCGTTCTTGGCGACCGTGCCGCCGCGGGCGTAGAAATCGTCCACCGGCATTTCGTGCAGCGCCTTGGAAACGGCATCCGCATCGTCGGTGCCGGCTTTCTGGACCGCCTTCAGATACTGCGTGACCGCCGAATAGGTGCCGCTATGGACCATGTTCGGCATCTTTTTGGTGCGGGCGAAGAACTTTTTCGCAAATTCGCGGCTCTTGTCGTCGAGGTTCCAGTAATACCCCTCGGTCAGGGTCAGGCCCTGTGCCGCCTGCAGGCCGAGGCCGTGCACTTCGGCGAGTGTGAAGAGCAGTGCCGCAAGCCGCTGGCCGCCGGCGGTGATGCCGAACTCCGCCGCCTGCTTGATGGCGTTCGCCGTGTCGAGACCGGCATTGGCAAGACCGATGACCTTGGCACCGGAAGACTGGGCCTGCAGCAGGAAGGACGAGAAATCGGTGGTGGCAAGCGGATGGCGGACCGCGCCGACGATCTTGCCGCCGGAAGACTTCACGAAATCGCCAGTCTGCTGTTCCAGCGAATAACCGAAGGCGTAATCGGCGGTGAGGAAGAACCAGCTGTCGCCGCCCTGCTTGACGAGCGCGCCGCCGGTGCCGACCGCGAGCGCATGCGTGTCATAGGCCCAGTGGAAGCCATAGGGGGTGCAGGCCTTGCCGGTCAGATCGGTGGTCGCCGCGCCCGTGACGATGTCGATCTTCTTCTTTTCCTTGCCGATCGCCTGCACGGCGAGCGCGACAGACGAGGTCGTCAGTTCCATGATCGCATCGACCTGCTGCGTGTCGTACCACTGGCGGGCGATGTTGGAGGCGATGTCCGGCTTGTTCTGATGGTCGGCATCGACGATCTCGATCGGCTGCCCCAGAACCTTGCCACCGAAATCCTCGACCGCCATCTTGGCCGCCTCGACCGACGACTTGCCGCCGAACTCGGAATAGACGCCCGACTGGTCGTTCAGGATGCCGATCTTGACCTTGTTGTCGGACACGCCCCCGGGTGCGCTCTGCGCGAATGCCGCGCTGTTTGCGAGAAGCACTGCCAGGGACGTTACAAGTGATGTCAGAATTGTCTTGTGCATGATTTCTCCTCCCAGAGAATGTGCCCAGAAAATTTGGCCAGAGGTCTGTTCAAAATTGGTGAGCCGTTCTCCTCAAAGCGGCTGCTCCGGATTGCATGGTTCAGGAAAACCGCCGTTGACGCAAGCAGGTCTCTGTAATTAATTGCAAACAGCATCTGTGCATTTTTGAACAGACGGGAACGTATTGAGCAACAATCAGAACTTCACCTGGGACGATCTTCAATATTTTCTGGCAGTGGCGCGCAGCGGCCAGCTGTCCACCGCAGCCCGCCAATTGCGCACCAGCCACGCCACCGTGTCCCGGCGTATCGACCGGCTGGAATTCGCACTCAAGGTCAAGCTGTTCGAGCGCAATCCACGTGGTTATGTCCTGACCAGCATGGGCCAGCGGTTCATCGAGACCGCGGAACGGATCGAGACCGAGGCGGACCGGCTGCAGGCGGATGTCGCCTCGGGCACCACGGCACAGCGCGGCGTGGTGCGCTTAAGCACGCCGGAAGGGTTTGCGAATTTCTTCTTCGCCGACAAGATCCGCAGCTTCTGCGACAGCCATCCGAACATCTCGCTGGAACTGGTGACGATCCAGCAGATCATGTCGCTGTCGCGCAAGGAAGCCGATATCGCCGTCTCGCTCGATCCGCCCAAGGAAGGGCCTTATCTTACGGAAAAGCTTACCGACTACAGCCTCAACGTCTACGGCGCGAAATCCTACCTGTCCAAGGTGGGTCCGATCCGCAGCCGGCAGGATCTGCTGTCGCATCCGTTTATCGGCTATATCGAGGACATGATCTTCGCCCCAGGGCTAGACTATCTCGGCGACGTCCATCCGGGCATCAAGGCGCGCTTCCAGAGCTCCAGCATTTTTGCGCAATTGACCGCGACGCTGAACGGGCTCGGCCTCTGCGTGCTGCCACATTTCATCACCCGCGTCCAGCCTGACCTCGAAATCGTGCTGCCTGACGAGGTGGAGCTGAGACGCGGCTACTGGCTGATGTGTCATCGGGACCTGAGCCAGATCCCGCGCGTGCGGATGGTGACGGACTATATCTTCCAGTCCGTCCGGGCCAATCAGCACGCCTTCCTCAGGAGTTACCAGGCTCCCGAGGAAGGCGCTCGCCGTCACTCCGCTGCCATCGGCAGGTCGTCGTCGCGGCTGTCGAAAAGGTCGCCCTGATTGGCGGGCGTCCTGTCGTCGGTTTTGGCCTTCTTCGGCTCGCGGCCGAAGAAGAGGGCATAGGCGGCCGGGAGGACTAGGATGGTCAGCACGGTGGCAACCAGGATGCCGCCCATCATCGCATAGGCGAGCGGACCCCAGAACACGCCGCGCGAGATCGGGTACAGCGCCAGCACGGCTGTCAGCGCCGTCAGCATGATCGGCCGGAAACGACGCACGGCCGCGCCGACGATCGCCTCCATCCGCTCCATGCCGGCCGCGATGTCCTGGTCGATCTGGTCGACCAGGATGATCGAGTTGCGGATGATGATGCCGAGCAGCGCGATGACCCCGAGGATCGCCACGAAGCCGAACGGCGCGCCGGTCAGAAGCAGCGCCATGGCGGCGCCGATGATGCCGAGCGGGCCGGTTGCCAGCACCATCATCGCCTTGCCGAAATGCTGCAACTGGATCATCAGCAGCACGAGGATGACCAGGAGCATGATCGGGGCCTTGGCAGCGATCGAGTTCTGGCTTTCGGCTGCATCCTCCGCACCGCCCTGGATGTCGACATGGTAGCCGGCAGGCAGGTTGGCGCGCAGGTCGGCCATGCTGCTGTAGAGGTTGAGCGACACCTGGGTCGGTTCGACGCCGTCCGGCAGCGTCGCCTTGACGGTGATCGTCGGCAGGCGGTCGCGGCGCCACTCGATACCCTGTTCGAGAACCGGCACGACCTTGGCGATCTGCGAGACCGGCACGAAGCCGCCGAAATCTGTCGGCACGTAGACCGACTGGACGGCCGAGAGCAGGTTGCGGGTGGCATCCGGCTCACGGACAACGATCGAGACCGTTTCTTCGCCATCGCGGAAGTCGCTGATCGGCGCGCCGGCGGTAGCCGACTGCAGCATCTGGCGGACACGTTGCGAGGTGACGCCGAGAGCGCGGGCACGATCCTGGTCGATGACCAGTTTCATGGCGGTCACCGGTTCCATCCAGTCGTCGTGGATGGCGCCGAACAGCGGCTGCTGCTGGTAACGTTCCTTGACCTGGTCGGCGATCCGGCGGACTTCCGCCGCATCCGGACCGGTGACACGCATCTGGACGGGCCAGCCGACCGGCGGGCCGAGGAACAGGCGATCGACCTTGCCGCGTACGGTCGGGAAGTCCTGTGCGAGGATACCCCTGAGCTTGACGATCAGCCGTTCACGGGCATCCACGTCCTTCGACATGATGAGGAGCTGCGCGTAGTTCGGGTTGCGGAGCTGCTGGTCGAGCGGCAGGAAGAAGCGCGGGGCGCCTTCGCCGATATAGGTCGCGACGAAGGTCTTGTCCTGGTCGGGCAGGATCTTGTCTTCAAGGGCTTTTGCCTGGCGTTCCACTTCCTCGATGGCCGTGCCTTCCGGCAGCCACAGGTCGACGAGGATTTCCGGCCGCGAGGACTGCGGGAAGAAGCTCTGCGGGATGAACTGGAAGGACCAGAGACTGCCCGCGAAGACGCCGAGGGTGAGGAGCAGCACGATCGCCCTGTGACGCACGGACCAGCCGACCGCACGTCGGACACCACGATACATCCGTGTGTCATAGGCATCGTGATGGGTGCCTGCGTGCGCCCGCTGCTTGAGGATCATATAGCCGAGCCAGGGAGTGAAATAGACGGCCACGAACCACGACACGACGAGCGCGATGCCCACCACGTAGAACAGCGTGCGCACGTATTCGCCGGCGGTGGAATCGGCGAACCCGACCGGGATGAAGCCGGCAGTGGTGATCAATGTGCCGGTCAGCATTGGAAAGGCGGTGGATGAATAGGCGAAGGTGGCGGCATCGAGGCGTGCGAGCCCCTCCTCCAGCTTCCGTTCCATCATCTCGACGACGATCATCGCATCGTCGACAAGCAGGCCGAGCGCGATGATCAGCGCGCCGAGCGAGATGCGCTGCAGCTCGATGCCCATGTAGAACATGATCGCGAACGTAGCTGACAGAACCAGCGGGATGGTGATGGCGATGACGATGCCCGAACGCCAGCCGATCGAGATCAGCGAGACGATGAGGACGATTACGAGAGCTTCCAGCAGGGCCTGGGTAAATTCGCCGACCGCTTCGGTGACGACTTCCGGCTGGTTGGAGACCTGCTCGACGGATACGCCGACCGGCAGCGTCTGTTCGAAGCGCTCATAGGTCGCCTCGACCTGATGGCCGACATCGGTAACCTTGAAGCCCTTGGCCATGACGACGCCAAGCTGGACGCTGTCGTGGCCGTTGAAGCGGAACTTGCGCTGATAGGGGTTTTCGAGGCCGGCCGTGACGGTGGCGATATCGCCGAGCCGGATCACTTGGCTGCCGGCCTTGAGGCGTAGTTCGCGGATGTCTTCCGGCGTGGTGACGCCGCCTTCGACCGCGATCCGCACCGACCGATCGGCGGTCTGAACGTTGCCGGCGGGATCGATATTGTTCTGGCCGGACAACGCATCGCGGATGTTGAGGACAGTGAGGCCGCGCTCGGCGAGCGCCTTCGACGAGACGTCGATGAAGATCTTCTGCGGCTGGTCGCCGAGGATGACCGCCTTTTCGACGCCGGGTGTGGCGAGCAGCATGTCGCGGGCCTGGATCGCGAACTGCTTCAGTTCAGGATAGCTGTAGCCTTCGCCGCTGATCGAGTTGAGGGTGATGTAGGTATCGCCGAACTCGTCGTTGAAATAGGGACCGAGCAGGCCGGCCGGCAGATCCTGGGCGATGTCCCCGACCTTCTTGCGAACCTGATAGAAGGCGTCGTTGACCTGGGCGGTATTGGTGTCGCCCTTGATCTGTATCGTGGTGATCGCCACGCCGGCGCGGGTATAGGACTTGACCCAGTCGAGGTGCGGGGTTTCCTGCAGCTTTCGCTCGATCTTGTTGACGACCTGGTCCTGCATCTCCTGAATGGAGGCGCCGGGCCAGACGGTCTGCACGACCATGACGCGGAAGGTGAAGTCCGGGTCTTCCTTCTGCCCCATGTTCATGACGCCGAGTGCGCCCATGACGATGATGAGGCCGAAGAGAAAACGGGCGATGCTCGGATGGGCAATCGCCCAGCGGGACAGGTTGAACCGGGCCTTTTCCGGAGGATTGGCCTGATGGGAGGAGCTCATGGTCTTGGGTCCTTTAAGCCGGGCGATCAGGGCGCGAGCGAAGCGGTGGTAAGGCTGCTGACGCTGCCGAAGCGTGAGGCGATGTTTTCCGGCAGCTTGACCTTCATGTCTTCCTTCATGAACTGCGTGCCGGCCGAGACGACGAGGTCGCCCTTGGCAACGCCGTCGGCGACACGAACGCCGTCATCGGAGAAATCGGCGACCTTGACGGCACGCGAACTGACGGTGCCCTTGCCGCGATCGACGATCCAGACGACGGACTGGCCGTCCTTCTTGGAAAGCGCGGCAAGCGGAACGGCATAGGTGGCGACGGCATTGTCTTCGTCCGCCTCGATCGTCGCAGTCATGCCGAGCAGCACCCGTGTATCCGCAGGCAAGCTGACGCGAACTGCGAAAGTGCGCGATTGGGCATCGGCACTGCCGGCCACTTCGCGGACCTTGCCATCGAGCACGAGATCGGTGGCCGACCAGAAGCGAGCCTTCACCGTCTTGCCCGGCTTGAACTGGGCGACGTCCATTTCCGGAACGGCGATCTGCACTTCCTTGCTGCCCTCGACCGCAACGGAAAGGACCGGGGTACCGGACGCGACCACCTGGCCGATATCGGCGCTGACCGCGGTGACGATGCCGTTCTGGTCGGACTTCAATTCCGTATAGGCGACCTGGTTGCGGGCCTGGTCGAGTGCCGACTGGGCCGATTCCTTTTGCGAAACGGCCTGGTCATTGGCCAGTTGCGCCTGCTCGAGCTGCGATTGGGAAGAAATGCTCTTTTCGGCAAGCGTCTCGGCCCGCCGGCGGGCGAGGCCGGAGATTTCCACCTGCTTCTGGGCGGAGGCGAGATCGGCCTCGGCGCGGCGCACCGCGAGCTGGTAATCGACGGCGTCAAGCTTTGCAAGCACGTCGCCGGGGCGAACACGCTGACCGACATCGACGAGCCGCTCGGTGATCTTGCCGGCGACGCGGAAGCCGAGGTTCATTTCGGTGCGCGCCTTGACTGAGCCGGAATATTGAAGCTTGCGGCCGTGATCGGCAGCGGCAACCTCGGTCACCTTCACCGGGCGGACGATTTCCGGAGCTTCGACTTTCTTCTCTTGCGAGCAGGCCGTCAGCGCGCCGAGCGCGGTCGCGACTAAAAGGCCTTTGACGAGAAACGAGACATTACGTCTGGTCTTTACGAAAAACATGGTTCCGCACTCCTGGTGGCGGGTTTTCGATCAAGACGCCCCCTTGGCGCCCCGGAACTATTTCAGGCGAATTATCTGAGGGCCCTGAGGCCGAATTCCACGAGGTCCTCGGGCTTGCCGATCCGGCTCTCCAGAAGGCAATCCGCGATGAGCTGCGGATGACAAAGCACGACCATGGACGACATGAAGCATTCGGATGCGAGCTGGTGATCCTGTTCGCGGAACTCACCGGCTTCGATGCCATCTTTGATGAGACCCGCAATGACGACACGGATGCGTTCGAGATGCTGTTCGATGACCGGCCATTGCTGCTCGATGGCGATCACCACCATCTCATGCACCTTCTTTTCGTCGAGCATGGTCTCGAGCGTGAAGCGGTGCTGCTGCAGGACGTGATTGCGCAGCCGTTCCGTGGCGCTCACCGGCCGCTTTGCATTGGCGAGTGCCGCCTGATAGCTGCCATCCAGCATACGGCTTGCCAAGGCCTGATGGATATCCGCCTTGGACGAGAAAAAGCGGTAGATATTGGCGGGCGACATACCGAGATCGCGCGCGATATCCGCCACATTCGTCTTCGTGTAGCCGTAATGCTTGAACAGCCGCTCGGCCGCATCGAGGATGCGCCCTACATTCTCCTGCCGCGACGTATCCAGGGTATTTTCGGTGGTATCCATACCGCTGAAGTCTTTCGTTTTACGTGTGACGATTTTCATATTTCGTCATTCGTAAACGGAAACTCATCATCCGTCAACCCCTGCCACCCCACCGCCCCATTGGTCGAACCGTAAAAATTTGCAAAAACAGGGAACCAAAATAGGATTTAGGCATTAAGTCGCGTTAGACCACGAGCCGCGTGGACCAGGGACGAGCGATGGGCGTGCCGCAGAGTTAGGAAGTGTCGTTGTTATATCACGCCAAGGCACAAACTGCATGGGACGGGGGGAATTGATGAGCGTTCCGCAAAGCTATGATGTTTCGTTGCTTGATGACGAACGCTATCGTCTCCTCGTCGACTCCATCACCGACTACGCGATTTACATGCTTGACCCGGAGGGCAAGATCGCCAGCTGGAATCCCGGCGCCCAGCGCTTCAAGGGATACGAGGCCTGGGAAATCCTGGGCGAGCACTTTTCCCGCTTCTATACGCCTGAAGACAGATTGGCGCGGGCGCCCGAACATGCGTTGCGGATGGCTGCCACCGAAGGCCGCGTCGAAAGGGAAGGATGGCGCGTCCGCAAGGACGGCAGCCGCTTCTGGGCCCATGTCATCATCGACCCAATCTGGAGTCGGTCCGGCGAGCTTCTCGGCTTCGCAAAAGTGACCCGCGATCTGACAGAACGGAAACGCGCTGAAGCGGAGCTCCGATTGAGCGAGGAGAAATTCCAGATCCTCGTCCAGGGGGTCACGGACTATGCTCTCTATATGCTCGACCCGGATGGCCGCGTCAGCAACTGGAACTCCGGTGCCGCGCGTATCAAGGGCTACACGGCGGATGAGATCGTCGGCAAGCATTTTTCGCAGTTCTATACACCTGAGGACCGCGAACGCGGCGAACCGAACCGAAGCCTGGAGACTGCACGGCGCGAGGGACGATTCGAGAGGGAAGCCTGGCGGCAGCGCAAGGATGGTACACGTTTCTGGGCGCATGTGATCATCGACGCGATCCGTAACGACGACGGCACGCTCATCGGTTTCGCCAAGATCACGCGCGACATTACCGAAAAAGTCGAGGCGCAAAAGGCTCTTACCCAGGCACGCGAGGAACTCTTCCAATCCCAGAAGATGGAAGCGATTGGCCAGTTGACCGGTGGCGTTGCCCACGATTTCAACAATCTGCTGATGGCCGTGCTGGGAAGCCTGGAAATTCTGAAAAAACGCCTGCCCGAAGATCCGGCGCTGACGCCGCTGCTGGACAATGCCATTCAGGGCGCCGAACGGGGTGCTGCCCTGACCCAGCGCATGCTCGCGTTCTCCCGGCGCCAGGAATTGAATATGCAAGCCATCAACGTGCCGGCACTCGTGAGCGGCATGATGGATTTTGTTCAGCGCTCGCTCAGCGCCTCCGCATCCGTCGAAACCCGGTTTGCCAAAAACCTGCCGCATGTCACGAGCGACCCGGTTCAACTCGAGACGGCGGTTCTGAACCTCGTCGTCAACGCCCGGGACGCGATGGCGGGCGGCGGCACGATCGTCATCAGCGCCGAGGAATATTTCGCCGACAAGGGTACCGAGAGGCTGAAACCTGGCCGTTATGTGCGGCTGGCGGTCGCCGACAGCGGCGAAGGCATGGACGAGGAAACCCTCATCCGCGCAACGACACCCTTCTTCACCACCAAGGGTGTCGGCAAGGGGACAGGGCTCGGACTTTCCATGGTGCAGGGCCTGACCGAACAGTCAGGCGGCAAACTCGAAATCGAAAGCCAAAAAGGCAAGGGCACGACGGTTTCGCTCTATCTGCCTGTGGCCGATGCAAACGACTGTCCGCAGTCTTCGGAGCAGACCATGCCCTCGCCCGCCGCAACTCCCAGAGGACGCCTGACAATTCTCGCCGTCGATGACGATGCCCTGGTCCTGATGAACACGACGCTGATGCTGGAAGATCTCGGCCACACCGTGATCGAGGCCTATAGCGGCACCGACGCCCTGAAGGAGCTGAGAAGCGGCGCCCATGACATCGATCTTGTCATCACCGATCATTCGATGCCGCGCATGACCGGCTCCGAACTGGCCGCCGTCATCCGCGAAGAAAGACCGGGCCTGCCGGTGGTGCTGGCGACCGGTTACGCGGAATTGCCGACCGGCGGCGACAATCGGCTGCCGCGATTGCCGAAGCCCTTCTCGCAGAACCAGCTTCAGGAGATCATCGCCACGGTTCTCGCCGGCGGACGCTGAACCAATCGCCCTCGCCGCGCGTTGTCGTGCCGTGTCAGAACGGAGTACGACAATGGTCTTGAAGCATCAGCATTTTCACGAGACGCCCCCTGAGGTCGAGGTAGAATTTCCACCGAGCGCGACGCTCGAAGGAGCGGTTTCCGATGCCCTGGCTTCCGCCGGCGGCGTCGATGCAAGCGACGTCGCCGTTATCGCCCGCGGTTCCGAGGTGACGCTGAGCGGGACGGTCCAGTTGGAAAGCCAGATCGCACGAGCCGGGGAAGTGGCCCTGAGCGTTGCCGGAGTAACAGCGGTGCGCAACGAACTCCGTTTCCACCGCCCGAGGTAATCCCGATAAATACGAACGGAGAGGCCCGGTCGGTAGACGCCCGGGCCTTTCGTTTGGCTCCGTCTATCGCGGCAGCGCGTAGGCGATCACGTAGTCGCCTGGCTTGGTGCCGACCGAACCGTGTCCGCCGGCCACCATCACCACGAACTGGCGGCCGTCGTCGACCGCATAGGTCATCGGCGTCGCCTGGCCGCCGGCCGGAAGCCGCGCCTTCCAGAGCTCGCGGCCGTTGGTAAGATTGTAGGCACGCAGGTAATTATCGACCGCAGCGCCGAGGAAGGCCACGCCGCCCTTGGTGATCATCGGTCCGCCGATACCGGGCACCCCGACCTTGAAGGGCAGCGGCAGCGGCGTCATGTCGTAGACCGTACCGTTGCGGTGCTTGTAGGCGATCTGACCGGTGCGTAGATCGACGCCGGAGACGTAACCCCAGGGCGGCGCCTGGCAGGGGATCTGCAACGGCCCGAGGAACGGCCCCATGTAAACGCCGTAAGGTGCGCCGTCATTGCGGTTGAGGCCCTGCTCGCTGCCCTTCTGATCCTGTGCCTTCGGCGGGATGTCCGCACGCGGCACCAGCCTTGAGGTGAAGGCGAGATAGGTCGGCATGCCGAACATCACCTGCCGTTCCGGATCGACCGCGACGCTGCCCCAGTTGAACGTGCCGAAATTGCCCGGATAGATGATCGAGCCCTTCAGCGACGGCGGGGTGTAACGGCCGAGATAGTTGTATTGATGGTACCAGATGCGGCAGACCATCTGGTCGAACATGGTGACGCCCCACATGTCCCGTTCTTCGAGCGGTCTCGGCTTGAAGGACAAGGCTGAGGTGGGCTGCGTCGGCGCAGTGCGATCTTCCGGGATCGCACCTCCCGGTGCCGGTTCCTCGGTGACCGGGATGATCGGATCGCCGCTGCGGCGGTCGAGCACGTAGATGTCGCCCTGCTTGGTCGGACCGACCAGAGCCGGCACGACCGTATTGTCCGGCCTGGAGATGTTGAGGAGGACCGGCTGGGCGGGAACATCCATGTCCCAGAGATCGTGATGCACCGTCTGGCGCACCCAGCGGTCGGCGCCGGTATTGAGATCGAGCGCGACGATCGAGGAGGAATATTTCTCCACGCTTTCGCTGCGGCCCATGCCGAGCTGGTCCGGCACCTGGTTGCCGAGCGGGACATAGACAAGCCCCAGCTCCTCGTCGACGCTGAACACCGACCAGCTGTTGGGCGAATTGGTCGTGTAGGTCTGACCCGGCGGCAGCGGCTGGGTCTGGCCAGGATTGCCCGAATCCCAGTTCCAGATCAGCCGTCCCGTATTGACGTCGAAGGCACGGATGACGCCGGATTGCGACTGGGTGGAATAGTTGTCGTTGACCGCCCCGCCGATGATGATCTTGTTGCCGGCGATCGCCGGCGGAGAGGTCGAATAATAGTAGCCGGCCGGATTGTACCGCATGCCGCTGGTGAGCTGCAGCGTTCCGTTGTCGGCAAAGGACGTGCAGACCCGGCCGTTCGCCGCGTCGAGGGCGATCAACCGCGCATCCGAGGTCGGCAGATAGACCCGTTCCGCACACGGGCTGCCGGTAGCGGCGGCGGCGTCCTTGTAATAACTGACGCCGCGGCAGGTCTGGTGCTGGCGATCCGGGTTCATGCCGGAATTAGGGTCGTATTTCCACTTCTCCTTGCCGGTCGTCGCATCGAGCGCGATGGCAAGATTGTGCGGCGTGCAGAGATAGAGCGAATTGCCGACTTTGAGCGGCGTCACCTGATAGGTGGTCTCGCCCACATCGTCCGGCCGTTTCACGTCCCCGGTCTGGTAGCGCCAGACTTCCGTGAGCTTGGCGACGTTGTCGACCTTGATCTGGTCAAGCGGCGAATAACGCTGGCCATAGGGCGTCCGTCCGTACTGATGCCATTCGCCGGGCGGCACGTTGCCGCCCATCGGCGGAGCGGCAGCGACCGACTGTTGCGGCAGCTCGCCGCTCCGGTCGAGCGGATCGAGGAACATCGAAACTATGGCGACCACGATCGCGATCATCAGCGAAATACCAAGCGGCAGGGCACTGGCGCCGTAACGCATGCCGGTCGGGCTCGAAAAGCCGAGCGGGGTACGGACCCATGGTGTCAGGAGCCAGAGACCGAGTAGGATGATCAGTCCGCCGCGCGGGCCGAGCTGCCACCAGTCGAGCCCGACCTCCCAGATCGCCCAGGCAAGCGAAGCCAGCACGATAACTGCATAGACCCTGAGCGCCATGGCATTCCGGAGGAAAAGCAGGATGGCGGTCACCACGAAGCCGAGGCCGCAGATGATGTAATAGGCGCTGCCTCCAAACAGTACCAGTTGTCCGCCGCCGACGGCCAACGCCAAACCGATCAAAATAAAAACGATCGCGGTAATCCTGATGGCCATGTTCAAAATCCTGCCAAACTTGAAAATCTCGAGCGAAAAACGTTGCCAAACCAGACGAGCCTTCAACCCAACCTTTGTGCAAAAGTTCCAACCCATATTCCCGCCATGCAAATTTAAAGGAACAGTCACACGGGTGAGCCGGTTCTAAACCGTCTACAAGGAGTGCGAACATGCTGACATCGCGCAAAGGCCCAGCCTTCGAGACATCGGGCGCGGAGGGCGAAAAGCTGCCGGACGTCGAGCAGGATGCGGAAAGCTGTACCCGTTGCGACCTCTATAAGAACGCCACTCATCTCGTGTTCGGCGAGGGGCCGCCCAAGGCGAAGGTGCTCTTTGTCGGCGAGCAGCCGGGTGACAAGGAGGATCAGGCGGGCAAGCCGTTCGTCGGGCCGGCGGGAAAGCTTCTCGATCATTGTCTGGAGGAAGCCGGCGTCGAGCGCGATATCTGCTACGTCACCAATGCGGTGAAGCATTTCAAGTTCACTCCACGCGGCAAACGCCGCATCCACGCCAAACCCAATGCGGGCGAAGTTCAGGCCTGCGCCTGGTGGTTGGCGGCGGAGCTGCGCCTCGTCAAACCGAAACTTGCCGTAGCGCTCGGCGCGACGGCGCTTTATGCCTTGCTGGGAAGGCAGGCGAAAGTGACCCGTGATCGCGGCACGATGTTGAGATCGCCGGACGGCCTGCCGGTACTGGTGACCATCCACCCTTCGGCACTGCTGAGGACGCTGGATCAGCCGGATGCGGAGCTCAATCGGGCCCGTTTCGTCGATGATTTGAAGAAGATCGCAGAATTTCTGGAGTAACTATGACCTACGAACTTTATTACTGGGACGGACTTCAGGGCCGCGGCGAATTCGTGCGGCTGGCGCTGGAAGAGGCGGGAGCCGAATATGTGGACGTAGCCCGCGGCGAACGCGGCACTGCGAAAATGATGGATTACATGCACGGCAAGCACGGTTACGACATGCCCTTCGCACCACCCTTTCTCGAGGATGGCGACCTGGTCGTCTCACATGTCGCCAACATCCTCAATTACCTCGGGCCGAAGCTGAATCTGGTGCCGAAAGACGAGAAATCCCGCCTCTTCGCCCACGGCCTCCAGCTGACGATCACCGATTTCCTCGCGGAAGTGCATGATACGCACCACCCGATCAGCACCGCCGACTACTACGAGGATCAGAGGCAGGAGGCCAAGGCGCGTTCCAAGGCCTTCCTGAAACACCGGGTGCCGAAATTCATCGGCTATTTCGACCGCATCATCGCCGCAAACCCTACCAAGAGAGGCTATGCGCTGGGCGACGCCCTCACTTACGTCGACCTGTCGCTCTTCCAGCTAGCCAAAGGTCTCGCCTATGCCTTCCCGCGCGCCATGAAAAATTTCGATAATGATTACCCCCATGTCGCCAAACTACGCGACGCGGTCGCCGAACGTCCGAATATCGACGCTTATCTGAAGTCGAAACGCCGGCTCGCCTTCAACGAGTCGGGCATATTCCGGCATTACCCGGATCTCGACCAGGATCCGGCCTGATCTGCTAAATGAACGCGAAAACCGCTGCGATCAAAGTGAACTTCACGGCGACCTCCAAAGCATAAAAGCTGCCGGATGAGGCAGCTCAGTTCGTTTCTTCTCCCAATTCCTGCAGAATTTGATGCCGTGCCCGGTTGAGGCGGCTTTTCACCGTGCCCACCGCACAATCGCAGATCTCCGCCGTCGCCTCGTAACTTTCGCCGAGGATCGCCACCAGCGTCAGCACTTCGCGATAATGCGGAGGCAATTTCTGGAGCGCCCGCTGGACTTCCTGCGCCCGAGCAGCAACCTCCTGGCTCGCTGCGACCGGCGTATCGCCGGAAATGTTCTCCTCGATCCCCGGCGCCTCTCGGCCAAGTACCTTGGCCCGCGAATAAAAGGTGTTGCGCATGATGGTGAAAAGCCAGCTTTTCAACTTGGTGCCCGGCTCGAACTTGTCGAGATTGGCGAGCGCCTTCATCAACGTCTCCTGCACCAGGTCGTCTGCATCGCTGGGATTGCGGCAGAAAGTACGGGCAAATGCGCGGAGAGCCGGGATAAGCCTTACTATGTCTGCACGTGCAGGATCACCATTCAACTGTGATTCAGACACCGTTGCCTACCTCTCCGAAGTCTTCATGGCTGGAATGACGGGGGCAAACGCACGCCTCGCGTATTTGGTTCCGCCAAGATGGACGCCCTGTTCATCTTCCTGACGAAAACCGCGCACCGCTTGCGGGAACAAACGGGCCGGCAGGCCTGTTGATAGGACTTTCACAGAGTTCTGCCGGGAGTTCGGAATGGCACCGCGTGCAAATTGGAAAGGCTATCTGAAGGTCGGCGAACTAAGCTGCCCGGTGGCGCTTTATACCGCCGCCTCGACATCCGACCGTGTCAGCTTTCACATCATCAATCGGGAGACGGGTAACCGCGTCCACCGCCAGATGGTCGACGCCGACACCGGCAGGCAGGTCGAAAGCGAGGACATCGTCAAGGGTTACGAGGTTTCAAGCGGTCAATATGTCTTCCTGGAGCCCGACGAGGTGAAGGCGGCCGTACCCGAGAGCGACAAGACGCTGGAGCTCGAAACCTTCATTCCGTGCGACGGCGTCGATACCATCTTCATCGATCGCCCCTATTACCTGGCGCCGGCCGACAAACCGGCCGCGGAAGTCTTCGAGCTGATCCGCAAGGGGCTGAAGGAGAAGAACGTCGCTGCACTCGCCCGCACCGTCCTTTTCCGGCGGCTGCGGACGCTGCTGATCCGCCCCAGCGAAAAAGGCCTAATCGCCAGCACGCTGAACTACGACTACGAGGTCCGGCCGGCGAAAGAAATCTTCTCCGATATCAAGAGCTTCAAGATCGAGGGCGAGATGCTCGATCTCGCCGAACACATCATCGACACCAAACGCGGCGAGTTCGACCCGAGCGAGTTCGACGACCGCTATGAGGCAGCACTTGCCGAGCTGATCAAGGCGAAGATCGAGGGCCGCAAGCTCAGGAAGCAGCCGAAGCCGGAACCGAAGAAGGTTTCCAGCCTGCTCGACGCACTGCGCCAGAGCGCCGGCGGCGGCAAGAAGACGCCGCCGAAGACGTCAGCCAAGAAAACCGTACCTCGTAAGACTGCCGCCCCGCAGAGAAAGGCGAGCTGATCATGGCGCTCGAAACCTATAATCAGAAGCGGAACTTCAAGGTGTCCCCGGAGCCTCAAGGAAAGGTCTCCGGCGGCCGCAAGGCCAAGGCATCCGGCAACAGTTTCGTGATCCAGAAGCACGACGCCACCCGGCTGCATTACGATTTCCGGCTGGAACTGGACGGTGTGCTGAAAAGCTGGGCCGTGACCCGGGGCCCAAGTTTCGTTCCCGGCGAAAAGCGGCTGGCGGTGCATGTGGAAGACCATCCGCTCGATTACGGTGGTTTCGAAGGCATGATCCCCAAAGGCAATTACGGCGCCGGTGCGGTGCTGCTGTGGGACCGCGGCACCTGGTATCCGATCGGCGATCCACACAAGGGTTATAAGAAAGGCCATATGGAATTCGAGTTGAAGGGCGAGAAGCTGGAGGGCCGCTGGCACCTGATCCGCATGGCCCGCAGAGAGGGCGAAAAACGCGAGAACTGGCTGCTGGTGAAAGGCGAGGACGAATTCGCCCGCGCCGAGGGCGACAAGGACATTCTCGACGAGATGCCACTTTCGGTGAAATCGGGCAAGACGCTGGACGAAATCTGGGGCCGCAAGGCGCCGGCGGGAAAGAGTACGGCCAAACCGAAGACGAAGACGAAATCCGATCCCGGACCGGAAAAATCCGACATCGCTGCCTCGAAGATTAAGGGCGCCAGGAAAGCCGAACTCCCGGATTTCGTCGAACCGCAGCTTGCGACCCTGGTGAAGAGCGCGCCCTCCGGCAAACGCTGGGTCCACGAGATTAAGCTCGACGGCTATCGCCTGCAGGCCCGTATCGAAAATGGCAAGGTAAAGCTGTTGACGCGCACCGGGCTCGATTGGACGCATAAGTTCGGAGACGAGATCATCGCGGAATTCGGAAAGCTTAGCCCGGCCGATGCGATTATCGATGGGGAAGTAGCGGTCGAGGCCGGTTCCGGCGCCACCGATTTCTCCCTGCTCCAGCAGGACCTGAGCGAAGGCCGGGACGACCGGTTCACCTTCTACGCATTCGACCTGTTGCATCTCGACGGTTACGACCTGACCGGCGCGACGCTTCTGAAGCGCAAGGAGGCGCTGGAAACACTGCTGGCCGGCAGCGGCCCGGCCCTGCGCTACAGCGAGCATTTTGGCGACGAAGGCGGTCTGGTCCTGAAACATGCCTGCCGGCTGAGCCTCGAAGGCATCATCTCCAAGATATCGGATGCGCCCTATCGCCCTGGCCGCGGTCGCGACTGGGTGAAGTCGAAATGTTCGGCACGACAGGAATTCGTGATCGCCGGATTTGTCCCCTCCTCCGTTTCGAGGACGGCGATCGGATCGCTGGTCATGGGATATTACGACAAGGGGAAGCTGCGGCATGCCGGCCGCGTCGGCACCGGTTATTCGAATGCCATGGCGCAATCGCTCTTCAAGAGCCTCCAGGAGATCCAGACCGGCGAAAGCCCGTTTGACGAAAAGCTCGCAGCGGTGGAAAAGAAGGATGTCGTTTTCGTGCGGCCCGAGCTGGTGGCGGAAGTGGAGTTTCGCGGCTGGACGGCGGATGCGCATATCCGTCACGCGGCCTTCCGGGGCCTGCGCGAAGACAAGGATCCGAAGGATATCGTCCGGGAGGGCGGACCTGTGAATGCAGCGGAACAACCGAAGCCACCGAAACGGACAGTCAATCTTACCCATCCGGACCGGGTCTACTGGCCAGATGCCGGTGTGACCAAGGCCGGGCTTGCAGATTATTACACCGAAGTCTGGCGGCTGATGGCATCCTTCGTCGTCAACCGCCCGCTGGCCCTGGTGCGCGGACCTGATGGGATTGGCAAACCGCTCTTCTTCCAGAAACACGGATGGAAGGGCATGACCAAGAACGCCGTGCTTGTGAAGGACCCGACCGATCCGGCGGAAGAGGATATCACTATCCGCGACCTCGACGGGTTGCTCGGCCTGGTGCAAGGGGCGACGCTGGAAATCCACCCCTGGGGCTCGACGCTCGACGACTGGGAAAAGCCGGACATGGTCAATATCGACCTCGACCCGGGCGAAGGCGTCTCATGGACCGATATCATCGCTGCGGCTCATGAGGTGAAGCGTCGTTTCGAGGACATGGGCCTGGTAGCCTTCGTAAAAACCTCGGGCGGCAAGGGCCTGCATGTCGTCGCACCCGTCAAACCAAAGGCGGAATGGCCGGAGGTGAAGGCGGCGATGAAGGCACTCGCCGACGGCATGGCCGGCGACGACCCCGACAAATATGTATCGACGATCACCAAGTCGAAGCGAAGCGGCAAGATCCTCATCGACTACCTGCGCAACGGTCGCGGCAATACTGCCGTCGCCCCCTATTCCACCCGTGCCCGCCCCGGCGCACCGGTTTCCATGCCGGTCGAGTGGGACGAACTCGGCGGCGCGATCGGCCCCAACTATTTCACGGTCATCAACGCCCCGGCGCGCATCGCCCAGCAGACGAGCGATCCGTGGGGAGATTTTCGCAAGGCGGAAGCCCCGATCGAGTTCAAGGCAAAGAAGAAACGGTAGACGCTGGGATGAGACGCCTCACTTCCTCGGCGCTTTCCGCTCCGCTTCCAGGCTCTTCTTCAGCGCCGCGGTGATATCGATCACATTGCTGCTGCGCTCGGGTCCCTTCTCCTCGACTTTCTTCCTGGATTTCTGGCTCTTCTTGCGCTCGGCGATGATTTCGAGCAGCCGGTCCTGAACCGGGTCGTCCGCCATTGAAGGCTTCCAGGCTTGGGTGCGCTCGTCGATGATCTTCTTCATCATCGCCAGATGTTCGGAACCGGCGCTCCCCTTTGGTTTCTCGGCCGCGTATTCGTCGGCGTCGCGGACTTCGTCGCCGTAACGCAACGTCCAGACGACGATCCCCTTGTCCTTCGGCAACAGCAAAACCGCCCGCTCGCGACGATACATGACGAGCCGGGCAATGCCGCCAGTATTGGTCTTCGCCATAGCCTCCCGGATCACCGCGAAGGCTTCGGCGCTCACCTCGTCGTCGGGCGCCAGATAATGCGGTCGATCATACCAGATCCAGCCGATCGAGCTGGCCGGCACGAAAGTCTCGATATCGATCGTGCGGGTGCTTTCGAGCCCGACATCCTCGATCTCTTCGTCTTCGAGAAGAACGTAGTCGTCCTCGCCTTTCGGATACCCTTTGACCTGATCGCCATCCTCGACCGCCTCGCCTGTCTGCGCATCGACATACTGGCTGAGGACGCGGTTATTGGTCTTGCGGTTGATATTGTGGAACCGCACCTTGGCGCCTTCGGAGACCGCCGGCGTCATCGTCACCCGGCAGGTGACGAGCGAGAGCTTCAGATAACCTTTCCAGAATACGCGCGGGGCCACGACAAAACTCCTTCGTTTGCCCGATAACCCGCGCTGCCTCCGCTTGGTTCCGGAACAAACTTTCGCACCAAACCGTTTTCATGACGAAACAGGCCAAGGAGACAAACGAGATGAGCACCAGCAGCACCCCGAACCCCGCGCAGAAAGACTCGCACAAAAAAGCCGAGCAGTCGGCTCGCGAGCGCGGCGAAAAGAAGGAGTTGGATGGACAGCTCAACGAAGGCCTGGAAAATACCTTTCCGGCAAGCGATCCGGTGTCGAGCACGGTGACATCGATCCCCTCCGGCACGCCGAAACCGCCCAGGCACTGATCTTTCTGAAAAACTTATGGAACAAATTGGGCGGCTTCCTGGATAGGGAGTCGTCTTATTTCATTTGTCCTCTGTGACTTTTTCGGGATATCCGAAGTTAGCCTTCCTGATGTATGGAAGGCTAATGTAGCGTTATGGCGGGCGCCTATTGTTTCGGCAACGGATGCCGGTAGTGATTACGTCAGAGGTCGGGATGGCGAAACAAGACACTCCGGTTGCGGAACAGGACATCAGGATGGGACGGCGGGTCAGCCGCAAGGTTTCGGTCCTTCTGACCGAGATCGAGAAGGAAGAGGTTCCTGATCGGCTGCTCGACCTGGCGCGAGCGCTGCAGAAGGCACTCAACGAAAAGATCGACGGTCGCACCGACTGATACTCTCGCTCCTGCGAACCTTTGCCCCAAGCATCAGAGCTGGGTGGAAATCAGGTTGTCCGTGCGCACACGGCCGCCAATGACGCACCGCGGCCCATTCGGCGCAAACCGCCCGCTGCTGTCTTCGATCACCGTATAGAGCTTGTCGCTACGGAAGGCGCTCGCCATCTCCGTCGAATTGCCTTCGCTGGGGGAAGCGTCGATTTCCATGAAATCAAGTTCCGCCTGGCTCGCCACGAGGCGCGCATCGCCAGCGGTCTTTGCCCTGACCACCACCTCGCCATGCGGTGGCGAGTTCTGCCAGTTCGGATCATGTGGCGCAGCAGTCGGCACCAGCCGATAGATCTTCAGCCTGTCCTGCATCTGTCTCTCCCGTCGTAAACATTTTTCTAGTTGACGGTCCAAACGCGTTTCGGACGTTCCGGTTCCATCAAGTCGCATGGAACTTTTCCGGCAACCGTGGGTTCCTCCGCTGCGGGCGATCATGCCCCTGAAAAGGAGAAAGCCGATGAAGAATGAGCAGCCGAAAGCTGGCCGTCCCGGCGAGACCTCGCAATGGCCTCGATGGGAGGGCCCGGCAGAAAGCCGCCCGAGCGGTTATCTTCAGGGCGAAGCCAATATCTTCGCCGAGGGACCGGAACAGGAAAAGCAGATCGGCAAGGCACCGAACGGTTACGACCGACCCGACGATCTGATCGCACAGGACGTCAATGAGCACCTGACCCAGGATGCCTTTCTCGACCCGACCAACATGATGGTCTCGGTGGAGAACGGCGAGGTGACGCTGGAGGGATACGTCGCTCAGCTTGCCGACAAAACCCGTGCCGAAGACGTCGTTCTCGACATCGAGGGTGTCGTCGGCTGCCGCAATAATCTTCGAATTGCCCCCGAAAGGCATTGATTTCCGTGGAACCCGCGAGGCGCTCCGCTCGTTAGATGCCTCGCAATCCCCCATAAGAACACCCATCAACAAGGAGAGAGACCCATGGCCAGTAAGACCCTCGACGACCTTTTTCATGAAACCCTGAAGGACATCTATTACGCCGAGCGCCAGATCGTGAAAGCGCTGCCGAAGATGGCACGCGGCGCCCAGGATCCGAAGCTGAAGGCAGCATTCGAGAAACACAGGGACGAAACCGAAGGTCAGATCGATCGCCTGAAGCAGGTCTTCGAGATTATCGGCAAGCGGGCCCAGGGCAAGACCTGCCCCGCGATCGACGGCATCATCGAAGAAGGCGAGGAGATCCTTGACGAGTTCAAGGGCACGCCAGCTCTCGACGCCGGGCTGCTCGCCGCAGCGCAAGCCGTCGAACATTACGAGATCAGCCGCTACGGCACCCTGCGTGCCTGGGCCCAGCAGCTCGGTCACCGGGACGCCGTAACGCTTCTCGAACAGACGCTCGCCGAGGAAAGCAAGACCGACGAGGCCCTGACGGCTCTCGCCAAGACCGCAGTGAACACCGCGGCCCAGAAAGCTGCGTGACATTCGCGATCCCATGAGAGGCGCGGCGCCGGCCGCGCCTTTTCATTGACCCGAAAAAAGCCCCGGAGACGATCCGGGGCTTTTCCTCCCTTCCGGCCTTCTCAAGCCGGGAAAGATCGCCTTAGTGCCGACGGGTCCGGGTTCCCTTGCATTGGGGGAACCGGCAACATTTCGCCGTTCAGCGCCTGCCGCCGGAAAATCTCCACCCGCCCGCTTCGGTCGCGTGCCACATGTGCTTTGGCAGCCTCCATGGCGAGCTCATAGGTGTGATAATAGGACGCAGACTGAACGCCGTCGATGACATAGACCCAGCCGGTTGCGTGTGGGACGATATCGCAGTACTTTCCCATTGGATGTGTCTCCTTCCCGGCGGCCATAAGTATATTTGACAGCCAAAAGTTCCGCCTCCGGGGAAGTTTTTTTCAAGTGTTGGCCGCGTCTCGGCCGGGTTGCGATTTTTCGTTTTTACCAGGGAACTTTTCTGCGCCGCACACGTTTCGGCGCTTGGGCGAATGGAGACAAGAATGGCGGAATCCGAAGAAGTCTGGATCAGAAAGCGGGCCTACATTTTGTGGGAAGAAGAAGGCTATCCCTCAGGCAAGGATAGGGAGCATTGGGAGCGGGCCAAGCTGGAATATGCGACGCTCGGGCCGACCGCTTCCAAGAAGCCTGCGGCAGGGTCGCGCGGCAAGTCAGCCGGCAAGTCAGCCACCGCCGCGAAGTCGCCGAAAGCGGCGGCGAAGGCTGCAACTCCGAAACCGGCCGTGAAAACGGCCGCAGCCAAGGCTTCTCCGGCGAAGACAACGTCCAAGGCACCGGCCGTTGCCATGCCGGAAGCCGTCGAACCGGCCAAGAAGCGCTCCAAGAAGGTTCCGGCTGGCGCTTGACGCCGCCCGTCACCCAACTTCATCACTATCGTTATTGGTCGCGGCGACTGACATCATCGCGGCCGCAGACTTATTTACCCTGGAAAAATCGAAATGGCTTTTGCGTCTGAACTTGGCCGTGGCTCCACTCTGTCGGGGAACGTTGGCCAAGGCCGAAACGTTCTTGAGGGTGAGACTGGCAGATGGCTGAGGCACGCATGATGAACGCTTACGTCCCATTCGACGAACCTCGTCGAGATGAGCGGAGCGCAATGGATCAGGGGATCAAGACAGGTTATGGAAAGCGGGGGCTTCCGGGAATGAGGATTCTTTCGGTCACGTCCGAAATCTTTCCTCTTGTGAAGACAGGTGGGCTTGCAGATGTGACAGGTTCCCTGCCCAAGGCACTTGCTCCCCTCGGCATCGAGACGACGTCTCTGATCCCCGGTTATCCGCAGGTCATGCAGCAGCTGAAGAGCGCCATGCCGCTCGTCACCTTCGAAAATCTGCTGGGCGAAAAAGCCTCGCTCCTCCACACCCGGGTCGAAGGCCTCAGCCTCTTCGTGCTCGATGCGCCAGCTCTCTACGATCGGCCGGGCGGCCCCTATGTCGACGAAGACGGCATCGACCATCCGGACAACTGGAGGCGTTTCGCCGCACTTTCCCTTGCCGCAGCCGAAATCGCCGATGGAGTGCTTCCCGGATGGGTTCCGGACCTCGTTCACACCCATGACTGGCAGTCGGCGCTGACTTCGGTCTACATGCGCGAGCGCGGCTGCAGGACGCCCGTGGTGCTGACCATTCACAACCTTGCCTTCCAAGGGCAGTATCCTGCCGGCGTGCTGATGAGCATCGGCCTGCCGCCGGAGGCCTATTCCATGAACCGCATGGAATATTTCGGCGATATCAGCTTCCTGAAGGGTGGCCTGCAGACGGTCGATGCGATCACCACCGTCAGCCCGACCTATGCGCGCGAAATACTTACGCCACGCTTCGGCATGGGCATGGATGGGGTCCTGAACGCCCGCGTCTCCGACCTGCGCGGCATCGTCAACGGCATCGACCTCGATATCTGGGATCCGTCGACCGACCCGCACCTGCCGCGCAATTACGACGTCGGCACGCTGCGCCGCAAGCGCGAGAACCGTGCCGTGCTGCTCGAAAGGTTCGGCCTGGATGCAAGGCGGGAAGGCCCCCTGTTTTCCGCCGTCAGCCGGCTGACATGGCAGAAGGGTTTCGACATGTTCGCCGATACGGCGGACGAGATCATTCGTCACGGAGGTCAGGTGATCGTCTTCGGGCAGGGTGATCGGGAAATCGAGCGGGCGCTCGCCGACACCGCCGCGCGTTTTCCGGGCCGGATGGCGGTGCATTTCGGCTATGACGAGCCAACGGCGCATTTGATCCACGGCGGATCGGACGCGATCGTCCAGCCCTCCCGCTTTGAACCCTGCGGCCTGACGCAGCTCTATGCGCTTCGCTACGGCTGCGTACCGGTCGTCTCCCGCACCGGCGGGCTCTCCGAGACCATCATCGATGCCAATGACGCGGCGATGTCCGCCCGCGTTGCGACCGGTTTTCAGTTCCATCCGGTGACGACCGTTGGGTTGCGGCTGGCGCTTCGCCGCGCGCTGCACGCCTATGCCGACCCGAAGATGTGGGCGCGCCTGCAGAACCAAGGCATGAAGGCGAAATTCTCCTGGGAACGTAGCGCCCAGCAATATGCCGCCGTTTATGCCAATCTTGTGCTGAAATCCGGACATGTTGTCTCGACAAGCTCGGATATCCGCCGCGCGACGCTTTAAGGTCCCAACCAACCAGCTGACAAGAAGAAACCGGCCTGAGAGCCGGGTTCTTCTTGTCTATGGGAGCAAGTTGAAGGCGTTACGGTCTCCGGAACAGCGCCAGGCTGCGGCCTTCGAGCTCGAAATCCTTCTCCTTGGTGATCACCAGGCCGCGCTTGGAAAGGTCGGAGGTGGTGAGTTCAAGCACCCAGCCGCCCTCGCCGAACTGCGGGATGCGGAAGGGCACATTGCCCTCGAACGGGTTGAAGAGCAGCAGGACGTCGTGCCAGATGCCCTCCTCTTCCCGAAGATCGGTCCGGCCGATATGGAGGCCGAGCGTGGAGCCCTCGTCCCACTGCTCCGGCGTCTGAAAACCGCCGCCGGCGTTGAACCATTTGATGTCCAGGCCGTCGCGCCAGTTTTCCCGACGCAGCAGCGGCTGTTCGCGGCGCAGCCTGATGATCTGGCGGGTGAACTCGCGAAGCTCCTCGCAAGTCTCCGGCAGGTCCTCCCAATGAACCCAGGAGATTTCGCTGTCCTGGCAATAGCCGTTGTTATTGCCCATCTGGCTGCGGCCGAACTCGTCGCCGGCGAGCAGCATCGGCGTCCCGTGCGAGAAGAACAGGGTGGCGAGGAAATTCCGCTTCTGGCGATCGCGCACCGCATTGATGCCCTCGTCCTCGGTCGGACCCTCGGCGCCATAATTGTAGCTGCGGTTGTCGTTGTGGCCGTCGTTATTGTCCTCGCCATTCGCCTCGTTGTGCTTGTCGTTGTACGAGACGAGATCGTTCAGGGTGAAACCATCATGGGCGGCGATGAAGTTGACGCTCGCCCACGGCCGCCGGCCGCGCTGGTCGTAGAGATCGCCGGAACCGAGCAGGCGGGCGGCGAAGTCCGTCGAGACATTGGTGCCCTTCCAGTATTCACGCACCGTGTCGCGGTATTTATCGTTCCACTCTGCCCAGCCGGGCGGGAAACCGCCGACCTGATAGCCGCCGGGGCCGATGTCCCACGGCTCGCCGATCAGCTTCACCCTGGAGAGCACCGGATCCTGACTGATCGCATCGAAGAACCCGCCCCGCTCGTCGAAACCCTCCGGTTCGCGGCCGAGGATGGTACCGAGATCGAAACGGAACCCATCGACATGCATGCTCTCGGTCCAGTAGCGCAGAGAATCCATGATCAGCTGCAGCACGCGCGGATGCGAGGTATTCACCGTGTTCCCGGTGCCGGTGTCGTTGATGTAATAGCGGTGCTGGTCGGGCATGGTCCGGTAGTAAGAGAAGTTGTCGATCCCCTTGAACGCCAGCGTTGGCCCGAGCTCGTTGCCTTCCGCCGTGTGGTTGTAGACCACGTCGAGGATGACCTCGATGCCCGCGTCGTGAAACGACCGCACCATGTCGCGGAATCCCTGGATGCCTCTGGGGCCATAATAGCGCGATGCCGGCGCGAAGAAGCCAAGCGTGTTGTAACCCCAGAAATTATGCAGGCCCTTGTCGAGGAGATGCTGATCGTCGGGGAAATAATGGACCGGCATCAGTTCGACCGAAGTGATGCCGAGGCTCTTGATGTAATCCACCGAGGCCTTGTGCCCCATGCCCTCGAATGTGCCGCGCAGGTCCTTCGGAACGTCTGGGTTCAGCTGGGTGAAGCCCTTCACGTGAGCTTCATAGACGGTCGTTGCCGGCCAAGCGATGTTCGGCCGGTTCTGGTCCTTCCAATCGAATTCGTTCGGATCGATGACCCGGCATTTCGGCATGAACGGCGCACTGTCGCGCTCGTCGAAAGTGAGATCTTTGTCTTCGTGCAAAAGATCGTAGGCGAAATGTGCCTCGTTCCAATCGACCTTGCCGACGAGTTCGCGTGCATAGGGGTCGATCAGCAGCTTGTTCGGGTTGAAGCGATGACCGTTTTCCGGATCGTAGGGGCCGTGGACACGGAAGCCGTAGAGGGCGCCCGGCTTCAGTCCCGGCACATAACCGTGCCAGATCTCATGAGTGTATTCCGGGAGCTCCAGCCTGGCGATCTCTATCTTGCCGCTTGGGTCGTAGAGACACAGCTCGACGCGCTCCGCATGGGCCGAGAAAATCGCGAAATTGACGCCCTCGCCGTCAAAGTTGGCGCCGAGCTGAAGCCAGGAGCCGGGCTCGATGACAAAATGGTTCGATTTCGTATCCATGTCGCACCCAATTGAAAGACTGGCGTCATAATGGTGCGACACAGCATTTCGTTCCTTCGGCTCCGGGAAAACTATGGATTGCCCGATCCGGGTGCCGGCGGCGGGCTTCCTGGCGTCGTATTGGTGGTGCCGGATGGCGACGTCGCCGGACTTTGGCCACCTGTACCGGTCTGCGGTGAAGGGCTGCGATCCGTGGGCGCCGTGTTATTGGGTTCCGACGGCGGCGTGTTGTTGATCGGATCGCTCTGTTTTTCGCCACTGTCGCTACAGGCGCTCAAAAGCGCGACAGCCGACAGCGCCACAACGAAGCGCTTCATGTCTTGTCTTCTCCATGGGACTTTCGGAATGCGGCCTGCCGGCGATGCGCATCGAGCGCGATCACCTTTTCGACTGCGGCGACATCCTCGGCGGTTGCAGCCGGAATAGGGTCGCCGGCAATGGCTTCGAGCACTTCAGGCGCCAGAGCCCCATTGCGGATGACATATTCCAATGCCTCGCGGGTCTGCCGTTCGGCCTTCAGCTGGGCGTAAAGGGCAAGGATCAGCCGGTCGCGTACATCGCGCCGACCCTGATTACCGTCCGATCTGGCAAATTCTGCCATGGTCTTCCTCCGTGTTCTCGCTGAAGGATGAACTTTCGGTCACAGCGATTGTTCCCTCTGCGAAAGGTTCCACTATCTCCTTGAAGAGGCGAGGTACGGATAAGGAGAGGAAACCATGTCGACGCTGACACCCCAGGAACTGGAAGGGCGATTAAATGCGCATCGCGAAGTGCTCATCGAGCTCTTGTCCGCCATGATCGGCGGCGAAGTGACCATCACCTCGTTCCTCAGACGGCTGCGCGATGACGCCACGTTCAAGGATAATGAGGAGGACCCGGGCCTGCTGCCGGAAGGAGCCTTCGCGATCGAGAACGCCGCTGCCCGCGAGGTTCGTTCGATCCTCGACGCTGCCCGCGCCCGAGCGGAAGCGGACAAATGACAACGCCCTGTTAACCAAGCGATTTCACATTTAGGGCGATCCCGCCACGTTTATGGCCATTTCGTGGAACTACAATACGACTTTCTCGTTCATTCACGACCGAAGCGATGGAGGCGACGATGGTCAGAGAATGGGTAGAAGCGGCAGGCTTTGTGCTGGTGATCGCCGCCTGTTACATGATGGTCATCCCGGTCTGAGTTTTTTTGAACTCCTGGGGAGGAGAGCGGCCTTGAGGTCAGGGCCCACTGCTCTCGCGGCTGGCAAAGAAGGCCGCGAGAGCAGCAAAATCCTCTTCATTCAATTTTTTTGCCACTTCCGTCATCAGGTGGCTGAAGGAAGACCCGCCTCGGACACCTGCGTGGAAGAGGCGGAGCTGGCGCTCCAGATAAGGGGCGTTTTGACCTGAGATGCGCGGATAGGCAGGATTGCCGCCGGGCTTTTCGTGGCAACTGAGGCAGGCGGGAATTTTGTCTGCCGCTCTTCCCCTTTCCGCGATCTCGCGGCCCTTTTCCACGAGCTGTGCGTCCAAAGGCGCAGCGGGTCGCGGCGGCCTCGCCTGCTTGGCATAATAGCTTGCAAGCTCCGGCAGGCTCTCGTCGGGCAAAGTCCCGATCGCAACCTTCATGATGCCGCTCGCCCTTTCACCGTGCGCATAGGCGCGCAGGCTGTTGAGCAGGTAGGCTTCCGACTGGCCAGTCAGTCGCGGAATGATGCTGTTGCCGTTGAGCCGCTTTTCCGCATGGCAGCTTTCGCAGGTGATCGGCAGCGGTGAGACTTCGCCTGCGGTGCCGATGCCATGCAGGCCGGATGCCTGCAGATAGGCACCGCTGTCCATGCCCGGCAGCTTTCGCAGAAACGCTACCATATCCCAGACTTCGTCGTCGCGCACCTGCGCGGGCCAGGCCGGCATGCCGGTGAAGCGTACGCCGTGCTTGACGATCTCGAAGAGCTGCGCATCGCTCCAGGTGGAAACCACTGTCTTCAGATCCGGCGGTGGTGGCAGCATGGCGAGCACGGCGCCGGAGCGCCCCTGCGCCGGTGAGCCATGACAGATCGCGCAGCCGGTCTCGAAATGCCCGGCCGCCGGCGGCAGCAATGCCGGATTATCGAGCGGCGGCGCTTCGATGGAAAGAGCCGCAGTCCGGATCGAATTGCGCATCACCCAGTGCAGGAACCAGTCGGTCATTCCCCAATGACCGGTGCTCGCCTTGACGCTCATCAGTCCGGACCAGGCGAACCCGAGCCCCAGAAGCGGCGCCACGATCACCAGGATCGCGAGATATTTCCAGCGGATCGTCATCGGCCACTCCTCCACAAAGGCCGCCAGCGCGGCGCCGTCCGGCATGCAGGGCGACAGCCCCTGTGTTCGCAACGGCGCAAGCGTCCACGGCGAGGCGGCTCGTCTCGGCCGTCACCGTAAAACGGATGGGGAGAAAGGGAAAGCAGCACGTCCCGCAGCACCGTCAGGAAAGGTCGGCGACTTCGGGAGAGGAGCGGGCGAAAAATTCGGCGCCAAACGTACCATCCCGAAATTTGTTCCAGCCCCGTGATAACTTTGTGTAACCGGCTGTGAAAAAGATGGAACGAATCCTTGGACGACGGGTTTGCTCCCGTGTGAACGGGCAATAGCCCAGCATTCGCGACGGGAGAAAACCATGAGACACTTTCTAAAAATGCTCAGAAACAGGCTCACCGGCACTCAGCAGAAGAAAACTTTCGCCGTGGCCCATCCGGAAGAACTGCAGGTCGTCGTACCCGAGGCCGTCCTCCTTCCGCTACCCAAATCGCCCCGAGAAGAAATCAGCGTCCCCGCCTCCATCAACGGCCGGGATCTCTCGACCGGCCGGCTTTAAACCCGGTCGAGACTTTGCGAACAACAGAACTGTCCACCAAAGGAGACCAGTATGACCACCATCGAGTCCGCCAACATCCTGATTCTCGCGGCAGACGGCTATGAGCGATCGGAACTGCGCGTCCCGCTGGAGGAACTGAAAAACCGCGGCGCCGCTGTCAAGATCGCGTCCATCAAGGCGGGAGAGATCAAAAGCTGGGACAGAAAGGACTGGGGCGATAGCGTCTCGGTCGATCTGCAAGCCAAGAACGTCAAGGCGGAGGATTTCGATGCCCTCGTGCTGCCGGGCGGCCAGATCAACCCCGACATCCTGCGTGACAACGAAGATGCGATGAAGGTCGTGCGCGACTTCGTGAAAAGCGGCAAGCCAGTCGCGGCGATCTGCCACGGCCCATGGTTGCTGGTGGAGGCCGATGCACTTCGCGGCCGCAAGGCGACGTCCTATCATTCGATCCGCACCGACGTCCGCAATGCCGGCGCATCCTGGAAGGATGAGGCGGTGGTGGTCGACAACGGCATCATCACCTCGCGCTCACCCGAAGATCTGCCGCAATTCGTGGCGAAGATTGTCGAGGAGGTCCAGGAAGGGCGCCACAATCGCCGGGCAGCGTAAATTGACGTCAGCTCGGCTCCGGCCGCCCGCAACCTCCTCGCGGGCGGCCGACGCGGAAGCCTAGACTTCTTTTAGAAAAGCGAGAAGCCGCCGTTCGTTGGCGCGCAACTCCTTCGGCCGCGTCAGCGCCGCCTTATCCCTCATCACCTTTTCCAGCGGTGAGACATCCTCCGAGAGTGTGAGAATGCTCGGGTGGATGTAACTTGAGCGGCAGACCGCCGGCGTATTGTGCAGAACTTCCGCCGCCGCCTTGCACATCGCCTTGATCTTCGGTCGCCCGCCCTCCTCCGCCACCTCCCAGGCTGCCATCAAGGCAGCGAGACTGCCGCCCCAGGTGCGGAAT
This sequence comes from Neorhizobium sp. P1_A6, assembly GCF_056406795.1. Classification (NCBI taxonomy): domain Bacteria; kingdom Pseudomonadati; phylum Pseudomonadota; class Alphaproteobacteria; order Hyphomicrobiales; family Rhizobiaceae; genus Neorhizobium; species Neorhizobium sp. P1_A6. The sequence goes on from NZ_JBFTZM010000006.1 coordinate 188,071, forward strand.
GTCTTGGCCGAGACGGCGAACCCTGCGACCTCGGCGAGATAGGCGTTGAGCCGGCCCGAATCGATCGGATGCGGCATGCCCTGCTCGTCCGGCCAGGAAAATAGCTGCCGGCCCGGAAGGTCGGCGATCTCTTCCAGGATGCGCTGCAGACGGGGATGCTTCAGCGTGTGCTGGACGCGTCTGCCGCCCTTGGCGACAAAGCGCAGCATGATCGACTCGCCCGACAGCGTCATGTGGCGCTTCAGGAGCGTAGTCGCGCCGTAGGTCTTGTTTTTCTTGGCGTAGAGGCGGTTGCCGACCCGCAGATGGGTCGCATCCATCAGGGCCACCAGCGCGGCGATCACCGCATCGGACGTGTCGAGGCCAAGTTCCAGATCGCGTTTCACCTTGCGGCGGATGCGCGGCAAGGCCTCGCCGAACCGGACGAGCTGATCAAACTTGCGTTCGCTACGGAAACTCTGCCAGTCGTGATGGTAACGATACTGCTTGCGGCCGCGTGAATCGTAACCGGTCGCCTGAAGATGTCCGCGCGGATCGAGGCAGATCCAGACATTCTCATAGGCGGGCGGCAGGCCGAGCGACGCGATCCGCAGGCGATGTTCCGGATCGGCAAGCAAGGTGCCGTCCGGCAGGCGGTAGGTGAAGCCCTTGCCGCGCTTGAGCCGTCGGATGCCGGGCTCCGTATCGCTGACATAAGTAAGGCCGATTGTCCTGAGGGAGTCTTGATCGATGTCGATCGTGGTGAGCATAGCGTCCATGGCCGATCAAACGGCGAGGCCCGCGCCTTCGTTCCGGTACTCGCTACGATAAACAGCTAGATAGCGATGTCCTTGAGATTTTCGGCGCCCTCGCCTCGTTCGAAGGCGGAGCGTGGTGCGTTCAAGGTCCAGCAAAGCCCCTCGGTGCGGAAGTCGATCTCGACACGGCCCGCAAAAGCCGCCGCCGCATGGCGCTTGATGATCGTCGTGCCGAACCCGGTGCGGGAAGGCTCATGGACCGCGGGGCCATTTCTCTCCTCCCAGACGAGCTCCAGCCGGCTTTCACCATCGTCCTCCTCGACCAGATCCTTCCAGGCGATGAGCACCTTGCCCTGCGGCACCGAGAGCGCGCCGTATTTCACCGAATTGGTCGCAAGCTCATGGAGGATGAGGCCAAGGTTCTGGACCGCTTCGGCCTTCAGGATAAAATCTGCGCCCTGCAGCTCGACCCGGTCGGCCGCGTCCGCGAACGTGCTCATGTGGATTTCGATGACCCGCCGGATCGAGACCCCCGCCCATTGCTCCTTCGCCAACGCTTCGATCGATTTTCCGAGACCCTGTAGACGCGTGCTGATTGCCTTTTGGAACTCCTCCATCGTGGTGTCCTGGCGCGCCAGCTGGCGCATCATCGCCTGGATCAGCGTCAGGATGTTCTTGGTCCGGTGCACGAGTTCATGCAGGATGAGGTGGATACGGTCTTCCGCCTCGCTGCGGTCGAACGAGGCATTCGAAAGTGCCACCGCGACCTGGTTGGCTTCCCGGATCTTCGTCTCCACCGGAGAGACGATCTCGCCCTTGCCGATCCGCTCGGCCATTTCGGCGATCTGCCGGATCGGGATGCGAAGCTGGCGGCCGACAAGCCATGCAATCAGCATTCCGACGGCAAGGAAGATCGCGCCGCCGGCAATCAACTGCCGCCACGTCGTCAGGATACTCGCCTGGGCCGCATCGATCGGCCCCCAGACGATGGCCTTCCATGTCCAGCCGGTGATCTGCGCGTAGCCGTACATCTGCCGGCGGTTGCCATCGACATCTTCGATCGTACCCTTGAACCCGGTCATCAGCTTCAGCGTATCGGCCGGAAACGCGGTGCCGGAACTGAGCGCATGGGCGCCGAGCGAGGTCACTACCTTTCCGGCTCCATCGACGATCGCAACCGACCAGCCGACAGGAAGACCTTCCGTCGAGACAAGCTTCTGCAGGTCCTCGGCGTTCTGCGTCATGATCATCGCGGCGCCGGAATGGGAAATCTCCTTGGGCAGGGGCATTGTGATGTTGAAGACATGCTTGCCGCTGGTGGCGCCGAAAAAGACGTTGGAGACCTCGGTCACGCCATTGTTCAAAGCCGATTGGAGCGCCGGTATGTTGGAGATCTTGCCGAGCGGCGCGTCGAACTCCACGCGCGTGTTGAGCCGCTGCTGCCCATCCGCATTGACAACGAGGATATAGAGCGAATCGGACCGGAGGCTGTTCTGAGTTCGGTTGTGGAAGGCGCGCAGATCACCGGCCTCAAGCTCCGGCGACGTAATCAGCAGCCTCAGCGTCGTCGCCATGTCCTGCAGCTCACGGTCGATCGACCGGGCAATAAGCTGGGCATCCTCGGCGGTTTCGCTCGCAAGAATCTCCCGCTCGTTCGCCTCCAGCTCCATCATCAGATAACCGACGAAAATCAGCAAAGGCAATGCCACGCCAGCCGCCAGAGCGACCAGGTACGCACCAATCGGCGCCGTCGGGAAAAACCGCGAAATTCTAACCATTCCGCGCGTTTACCCTATAGAAGAAAGCTGCAGGTGCCTGTGCCACCTGCCGGCATTATCCATTTCCGTATCCCGCCATCTGCTAATATTCTAGCGGGGTCTTTTCTAACTGGTTTTGAGAGCCGGGCCAAGGATTGATTGCCGGCGATATGTTTTTCCGGAAAGACGGCTGCGGTTCAGCGAGGCCGTTCCGCCACGTCGAAATTCACGTCCCAGTCCTTTTTGGGCGCCTTCTCGCCGGGAGGGGTGCGGTGTTTCGTGGCGTCGTCGGAGCCGGTGATGACCGTCGGTTTGGCACTTGCGACGCCGCTCGACTTGCGGTCGGCCTTGGACTTGGCATACTGCCCCTCGGCATCCTTGTGGATTTTGGCTCTGTTGTTGTTCTCGGTCATAATGTCTCATTCCTGAATGAAGTCAGGCCCGAACGAAGTCAGGCCGCAGACAGCGGCCTGACGCATGGATCGGACCGATCAGACCGTGGTCGAACCCGCCAGCGTATCGGTCGAACTATTATTGACGCGCAAGTTGTTCTGCACATGCCGGACGCCGGAAACATCGTCCACCAGATCCTCCGCACGCCGCTTGTCCCAGCGGCTCGACACGAAACCGTCGAGCGTCACTTCGGCGCTCTGGACGGTCACGGTGATATTGGATGCGTCCAGCACCGGATCGTCGCTGAGGCGATCGTTGACGTCCTCCTCGATACGGGCATCGGAGCGTTGGTAGCCCTTTGGGCCTTTGCCGCGATGCTCGTCCATCATCCGGCGATGTTCGGCATCTTCGTCGCCGAACCAGGAGGCAACTTCATCACCGGCGCGCTCCATGAATCCGCGTCTGCGGCCATAGTCGTCGGAGCCGCGGAAGCGGCTGTCCGAACCTGAACGGCTTTCGCCGCCGAAACGGTAATCCGAGCCGTATCGGTCACCATAGGCCTGGTTGACGCGGTTGCGGCCGGGCTCGTAACTGAACGACGAAGGCCGGCCGCGATAGGATTCACGAGCCCAGGCCTGCGAGCGGTCCGAGTCGCCATAACCGGCCTCGAACCCGCCGTCATCGGAAGCCCATTGTTCGCTGCGGCCGTAGCGGGAAAACCGCGAACGATCGCCGTCCTCCCGATTTGCGTCGCCGCTGCGCAGATCGTCACTGAAACCACGCACATAACCCGTATCGCCGGGACGGTAATCGCTGGACGACTCGCGCGCAAGATCGCGCTCGTCACGCATCCGGTCGTTCCGATACCCGCCCGATTGGGAATAGTTTCCACTGGCCATTGTCTGTCTCCTCGGTCTGGTTTGGTCCCGTTTCGCACAGGACGCTGAATCAACCCCGCCTGTCCGGGATTGTTCCGCGTTTTCTGAGGAAATGCAGGGGGCTCAATCGGAGGAGACGGCCACGACCATGGAGACGCCAGGGAGAGTTTCGCCGGCAGTAATCCGCAGGTCCGATGTGGATGACGGCATCGGAAACCGGTGGTACGGACTTCGGCTTGGCCGAGTGATTGGCATGTAGCTGCAGCAGTCGGTCGCGATGAACTTGCCCTTCTGGCCCGCGAGCGCACTCTAATGCAGCTTGGAGCGCTCGAAGAGTTCAAAAGAGGCCAAAGGTCAAATCCGCCTGCCGGCTCAGTCGATACGGCTGGTCGTCTCCGGATCGAAGACGACGGCCTTGTCGAGATTGAAGGCGAAGGGGAACTTCTGGCCAAGTTCGACATGCACGTCGGAACGGGTACGGGCGGTGAAGGTGGCGCCGTCCAGCTTTCCGGTAACGAAGGTATCGGAACCGGTCGGCTCGATCATCATCACTTCCGCCTCGATCTGGGCGGTGGCGCGTGCGTGCGGATCGACGAGACCGGCATCGGTAATCGTCTCCGGACGCAGGCCGAGAATAACGTCCTTGCCATCCGGAAGACTGGTAGTCACGGAAGGCGGCATTGCGACCTTGACGCCTTCATTGCCGAACAGCGCAATGTTCTGCTGGCCATTGGCGCCGGACACCTTGCCCTTCAGCATGTTCATCGCCGGCGAGCCCATGAAATCGGCGACGAAGAGGTTGGCCGGGCGGCCATAGATTTCCGCCGGCGTGCCGACCTGCTGCACCATGCCCTCTTTCAGCACCACGATCTTGGTGGCCAGCGTCATCGCCTCGATCTGGTCATGGGTGACGTAGACGATCGTGGCGTGGGTATTCTGGTGCAAAGCCTTGATTTCGGCGCGCACCTCGACGCGCAGCTTGGCGTCGAGGTTGGAGAGCGGCTCGTCGAACAGGAAGACGCGCGGCTGGCGAACCAGCGCCCGGCCCATGGCGACGCGCTGCCGCTGGCCACCGGAAAGCTGGCTTGGACGGCGCTTCAGGAGATGCTCGATCTGCAGCGTCTTGGCGACCTGCTTGACGGCTGCCTCGCGCTGCACCTTCTCGACGCCGCGCATTTCCAGCGCGAACGCGATGTTCTGTTCCACCGTCATGTTCGGATAGAGCGCGTAGGACTGGAAGACCATGGCGATATCGCGCTTCGACGGATGCAGGTCGTTGACCACCTGGCCGTCGATGACGATGTCGCCCGACGACGGCGGCAGCAGGCCGGCGATCGCGTTGAGCAGGGTCGACTTGCCGCAGCCGGACGGACCGACGAGAACCAGGAAGCCGCCCTTTTCGAGCTCGATATTGATGCCCTTCAGGATCTCGTTATTGCCGATCTTCTTGCGAATATCCTTGATTTCAAGAAAGCTCATGTGCGGTTATCCCTTGACTGCGCCGGCCATCAGGCCACGCACGAAATAGCGTCCGGCGACGACATAAACGAACAGCGTCGGAAGCGCTGCGAACACGGCAGCCGCCATATCGACATTGTATTCCTTGACGCCGGTGGAGGAGGCAACGAGGTTGTTGAGCGCCACCGTCATCGGCGAGGACGTGCCGGATGAGAAGGACACGCCGAACAGGAAGTCGTTCCAGATGTTGGTGAACTGGTAGATGATCGTCACCACGATGATTGGCCCGGAACTCGGCAGCAGAATGCGCCAGAAGATCCGGAAGAACCCGGCACCGTCGATCATCGCAGCCTTTACCAGCTCGTCCGGGAAGGCTTCATAATAGTTGCGGAAGAACAGCGTCGTGAAGCCGAGGCCGTAGATCACGTGGACGATGACGAGGCCCGTGGTGGAGTTCGAAAGCCCAAACGTGCCAAGCACGCGCGCCATCGGGATCAGGACGGCCTGGAAAGGAATGAAGCAGGCAAACAGCATCATGCCGAACATCAGCCTGTGGCCCGGAAAACGCCACTTGGTCAGCACGTAGCCGTTGAGCGCACCGAGCAGGGTCGAGATCAGAACCGCCGGAACCACCATCTTGATGGAGTTCCAAAAATATCCCTTGATGCCGACGCAGCTGACCCCGATGCAGGCCTCGCCCCAGGCGCGCACCCAGGCGGCGACCGAGGGATCGCGCGGCAGCGCCAGCATATCGCCGCCGCGGATTTCGTCGAGCGACTTCAAGGACGTCGACAGCATGACGTAGAGCGGCAGAAGATAAACGAGGGCCAGGATGACCAGCGCGGCATAGATGAAATAGCGGGCGGTGCGGGCACCGCCGGCGCTGACGGTTTCTTGTGTCGCGCTCATGACTGCTTCTCCCGAAGCTCCGAATAGAGATAGGGCACGATGATGGCGGTGATCCCCATCAGCATCATCACGGCGCTCGCCGAACCGACGGCCATCTGGTTGCGCGTGAACGTGTAGGAATACATGAAGGTCGACGGCAACTCGGTCGCATTGCCCGGTCCGCCGCCGGTCAGCGCGATGACCAGGTCGTAGGACTTGATCGCCATGTGCGCGAGCACGATGAAGGCGGAGAGGAAGACGGGCCGCAGCAGCGGAATGATGATGCGTCGATAGATGGATACCGTCGAGGCGCCATCGATCTGGGCGGCCTTGATGATCTCGCCGTCGATGCCGCGCAGGCCGGCCAGGAACATCGCCATCACGAAACCCGAAGCCTGCCAGACGCCGGCGATGACGACCGTGTAGATCGCCATTTTTGGGTTGACCAGCCAGTCGAACTTGAAACTCGTCCAGCCGAGATTGTGCATGGTGTTCTCAAGCCCGAGGCCGGGGTTGAGAAACCATTTCCAGGCCGTGCCGGTGACGACGAAGGAGAGCGCCATCGGGTAGAGGAAGATCGGCCGCAATACGCCTTCGGCGCGGATCCGCTGGTCCATCAGGATTGCGATGCCGAGCCCGAGGATGATGCAGATGCCGATATAGAGGACGCCGAAGATCGCCAGGTTCTGCATCGCCACATACCAGTTCGGCTGCGACCAGAGGCGGTAATAGGCGTCGAAACCGCCCCATTTGTAGACCGGCAGGATGCGTGAGGTCGTGAACGAAAGGTAGACCGTCCAGAGGATGAAGCCGTAGACGAAGACGAGGATGACCGCAAACGACGGCGCCAGCACGATCTTCGGCAGAGCGTTGCGCACTCCGTCCACAATGGAGCGGCGCTCTCTGTGCGGCTCAAGCACGGGAACCGGTTCGATTGTCGTCATGATGACCTCCGGCAGATACCAGACAGAAAAATAGACCGGCAAGCCGGAATTTGAAAAGTGGCCGGGAGATTATCCCGGCCACTCGGATGTCAGAGCTTTTGCGGAAACGCGATCACTTGGCAGCCTTCACCGCTTCCGGCAGGCGCTTCAGCGCTGCTTCGGTGGTTAGCTGGCCGTTGAGGTGCTGGGTGATGACGTCAAGCATGGCTTCCTTGATGGCGGCCGGCTGAGCGTAGCCATGGGCGAGCGAGCCCATCAGCGTACCCTTGGAAGAAGCTTCCGTCAGGTCCGCCATGCCCTTCTTGCCGCACTCGTCGAACTTTTCGTTCGAGACGTCGGTACGGGCAGGAACAGAACCCTTGACCGTGTTGAAGGCGATCTGGAAGGCGGGATCTTCGACGGCCGATGCCATCTTGAACTGAGCCTTTTCGGCGTCGCCGCCAACGTTGAACATCATGAACTGGTCGGCGTTGAAGAGGACCGAGCCCTGGGTGCCGGGGAAGCGGATGCAGACGAAGTCCGTGCCCGGCTTCTTGTTGGCGCGCAGCCATTCGCCCTTCGACCAGTCGCCCATTTCCTGAGCCCCGGCCTTGCCTTCGATGACGAGGGCGGTCGAGAGGTTCCATTCGCGGCCGGAGAAGTTCGGGTCGAAATAGGTGCGCAGCTTCGACATCGTGTCGAAGACCTTCTTCATCGTATCGCCGGAAAGTGCGGCCGGATCGAGGTCGAGAACGGCCTTCTTGTAGAAGTCCGGACCGCCGGTCGAAAGCACGACGGCCTCCCAGAGCGTGCCGTCCTGCCACGGAACACCGCCGTGAGCGAGGGCGGTGAGCCCCTGGCCCTTGAAGGCGTCGAGCAGCGTGATGAGTTCGGCGATATTGGTCGGAACCTTGCCGCCGGCCTTGTCGAGTGCCGCCTTGTTGATCCACAGCCAGTTGGTGGAGTGGATGTTCACAGGAGCAGCGATCCAGTGGCCATCATACTTCGAGAAGTTCTGGAGAGCAGCCGGGATAACCTTGTCCCAGCCTTCCTTCTTGGCGAGGTCATCGAGGTTTGCGGCGACGCCCATTTCGGCCCAGTCCTTCAGGTCGAAGCCGAGCAACTGAACGGCGGTCGGCGGGTCGCCGGCCGTAACACGGGCGCGTAGCGCAGTCATGGCGGCGGAACCTGCACCACCGGCGACCGGCATGTCCTTCCAGGCGACACCCTGCTTCTGCAGGTTTTCTTTCAAGACGTTGAGAGCTGCTGCCTCACCGCCCGAAGTCCACCAGTGCAGGACTTCGACCTGTTCTGCGGCCTTGGCGGCACCGGCGGTCATGGCGATAAGGGCCGCACCGGCGGCAAGTTTGGCAATCATTCGAATATTCATTGAGAATCTCCCTTTGCATCCGGGCTCCTCTCCGGATATGGCGATTTATAACGATATAATTGCTGTCGGTGTCAACCCGGTCGGAGGAGTTTTTGATATCTGGGTGGCCGCAGTTAACGTGATGAAAAAACTTGCAAATTTATCGAATGGCCAAATTTTCCTCAGGATCCGAGAAAAATCCCTGGCAACTTCCGCAAGATTTGCAACGATATAGATGAGGCTCGCTCCGGTTTTTGGGCGGGAACGGAGGAGAAGAGGATATGTCGCTAGAAGACCTGGGGGACAAGGGTCGGCGGGCGAAGTCGCAGCGGGCAACCGAAAAGCCCCGCGTTGATGCAAAGCCTACGTTGAAGACGATCGCCGAACTGACCGGGCTTGCAGTCACGACGGTATCGCACGCCCTTGCCGATGCGCCGCAGATTGCGCTCGAAACACGTCAGCGCGTCCGCAAGGTTGCAGCCGATATCGGCTACTTGCCGGACCGGGCAGCGCAGCGCCTGCGCACTGGCCGCACCAACGTCATCAGCCTCGTTCTCGATCCGCACGAGGAAATCCTCGGCTATGCCACCTCGATGATCAACGGCCTGACCGAAGCCTTGCGAGGCACGGCCTATCATCTGGTCATAACGCCGCATTTTTCCGATACGCCGCAGATCGAACCGGTGCGCCATATCATGCGCAATCGCATGGCCGACGGCATTGTCTTCACCCGCACCGAACCGGCGGACGAACGCGTCAAGCTGTTGATGGAGAACAATTTTCCGTTCATCTGTCACGGCCGGACCGAGCTTGCCACCGCTCACCCTTACGTCGACTACGACAATTACAGTTTTGCGTATCAGGCCGCCAAAAAGCTAATCGCCGCGGGCGCGAGAAAGCTCTCGATCATCCTGCCGCCGGAGCGCTTCACCTTCGCCCATCACCTCAGGCACGGCTTCATGACGGCGGTGCGCGAGGAAGGCGTCGGCTTCGAGATCGCCAAGGGCGTCACGCTCGACAGCAAGTCGGACGATATCCGTGATTATCTGTTCCGCCGGATGGCCGAGCCTGAGCGCCCGGACGGTTATATCTGCGGTGGTGAAGTGTCGGCGCTCGCCGTCATGGCATCCGCCTACGACCATCATCTCGAACTCGGTAGGGATATAAGGCTGGTGGCCAAGCAGACGTCGGGCCTGTTCGATCAGATCCGCCCCCGCGTCGAGACGATCTACGAGGACCTGACTGAAGCGGGCCTGCTGATGGGCAGGCTGCTGCTGAAACGGATCGCAGGCCCCGCCCCCATCGCCGAATTGCAGGCGCTCCAGACGGTTTGACCGCCTGGAGCGCCGTCCGCATGACCCGTCAGGAAGTCATGCGAAGAGTTTCAGCGCCGCGCGGTCCGCGGCTTCTCAGTCCTCTTCGACGAAGACCTGCTCGCGCTTCTTCTTCACACTCGGCAGGAAGACGACGACGAGGACGAGGGCTGCGAGGAAGAGGAGGCCCGCGCTGATGGGACGCGTGACGAACGTCGTCGGATCTCCCCGCGAAAGGATCATCGCCCGCCTGAGGTTCTCTTCCAGCAACGGGCCGAGCACGAAGCCGAGTAGCAGCGGCGCCGGTTCGCAGCGGAGCTTCACCAGCGCGTAGCCGATGAGGCCGAAGAAGGCGACGGCGTAGAGATCGTAGACGTTGGAATTGACGCTGTAGACCCCGATGGCACAGAAGGCCATGATGATCGGGAACAGCACGTAATAGGGGATGGTCAGCAGCTTCACCCACAGCCCGATCAGCGGCAGGTTGAGCACCACAAGCATCAGATTGCCGATCCACATCGAGGCGATGATGCCCCAGAACAGTGCCGGCTGTTCGATCGCGACGTTCGGACCGGGCACGATGCCCTGGATGATCATCGCACCGACCATCAGCGCCATGACGGGGTTCGCTGGAATGCCGAGGGTGAGCAGCGGGATGAACGAGGTCTGAGCGCCTGCATTGTTGGCCGATTCTGGACCGGCAACGCCGGCGACCGCCCCGTGGCCGAATTCTTCCGGATGTTTCGAAACCTTCTTTTCCACCGTGTAGGAAGCAAATGCCGCAAGGATCGCGCCGCCGCCCGGCAGGATGCCGAGGATGGAACCGATGGCCGTGCCGCGCAGGACCGGTCCGACCATGGCCCTGAAATCCTCGCGGCTCGGCATCAGGCCGCTAACCTTGGCCATCAGGACCGAACGCGTCTTTTCGTTTTCGAGATTACGGAGGATTTCCGCGATGCCGAACACGCCGACCGCAACCGCCACGAAGTTCAGCCCGTCCGCATATTCACGAATGCCGAGCGTGAAGCGCGGGGTGCCGGTGTAGATGTCGGTGCCGACAAGGCCGAGCAGCAGGCCGAGCGCCACCATGGCAAGCGCCTTGAGGATCGAACCGTGGGCAAGCGCGATCGAGGATACGAGACCGACCACCATCAGCGAGAAATATTCGGCCGCCCCGAACTTCAGCGCGATCTGGGTGAGCGGCGGCGCGAAGATCGCCACCAGGAAGGTCGAGACCGTGCCGGCGAAGAAAGAGCCGATCGCGGCGATCGCCAGTGCGGCGCCGGCCTTGCCCTTGCGCGCCATCTGGTAACCGTCGATGGCGGTGACGGCCGACGAGGATTCGCCCGGCATGTTGATCAGGATCGCCGTGGTCGATCCGCCGTATTGCGCACCGTAATAGATGCCGGCAAGCATGATCAGCGACGAGACCGGCTCGAGTTGGAAGGTGATCGGCAACAGCATGGCGATTGTCGCCGTGGCGCCGATACCGGGAAGCACGCCGATCAGGGTGCCAAGCAGCACGCCGATCAGGCAGAAGAACAGGTTCTCCAGCGACGTCGCGGTCGCAAAACCCAGCGCGAGATTATTGAACAGATCCATCACTCAACCTCAATTACCGAGCCATGGCCCGAAACGGCGGAACGGGAGGCCGAGGCCGTAACTGAAGACGGCGACCGAAAACAGGGTCAGCGCCGCCGACAGGACCAGTGCCATGAGCGGTTTCATGCGTCCCGAGGCGAAGGACGCAATCAGCGCGGTGACGAAGATCGACGGCACGAAGCCGAGGCCACGGACGGTGAGCCCGAAGAAGATTGGCGCCGGCAGGATGAAGAACATGCCGCGCCAGGCGAGCGCTCCGATCGGCCCTCCATCCACTCGCATCGACTGGATGAGGATGATCGCGCCGAAGAGGACGAGCGCGCAGGCGAGGATGAAGGGGAAATAGCCAGGTCCCATGCGCAGGGCCGTACCCAGTTCGAGCTCGAACGACTGGTAGGCGAAAAACAGGCCCGTCGCGATCAGCAGCAGCCCGCAGATCAGATTGGCAGTGTCGAATTTCAAGGAATTCATGGTGTCTCCGATGGGCTGGAGGAGGCACGGGCAGAGGGGGGTTGCCCCTCACCCTAACCCTCTCCCCGCTTGCGGGGAGAGGGAACGTGCCCGATCCATCGTCCGAGGATGGCGGTAACGGTGCGGCATATCCCTTCTCCCCGTCAGAACGGGGAGAAGGTGGCGGCAGCCGGATAAGGGACGGCCGCCGACGAACACCTTAGTCCGCGTACTGGCCGGCGGCCTGGATGACCGGCTTCCAGCGAGCGATTTCGCTCTCGAGCTTGGCCTTCAGCGCCGCCGGGGTAACGTCGTTGTCGGGCGAAGGCACGGTGCCGAGTTCGGCGAAGCGGGCGGCGACGTTCGGGCTCTTCAACGCAGATTTGAGAGCCTTGTTGAGCTTGTCGACCGCATCCTTCGGGGTGCCTTTCGGCGCATAGAGACCATGCCAGATACCGACCTGCATGTCCGGAAGGCCCGCTTCCTTGACGGTCGGAATGTCCTTCAGGACGCCGAGACGTTCCGGAGACGTGACCGCATAGGCCTTCACCGTGCCGCCCTGGATCTGCTTCGTGGTGTTGGTGGTCTGGTCGCACATGATGTCGACCTGACCGCCGAGAAGATCGGTCATCGCCGGACCCGTGCCCTTGTAGGGAACGGTGACGAGCGACGTCTTGATCGAGCTCATGAACAGCATGCCGCACAGATGCGAGGCGGCGCCGATGCCGGCATTTGCAACCGTCACCTTGTCGCTGTTGGCCTTGGCATATTCGATGAGACCCTTGAGGTCGTTCGCCGGCATGTCCTTGCGGGCGAGGAGCGTCATCGGAACGTCGGTGACGAGGCCGACATAGTCGAAGGCGTTCAGCGTGTCATAGGGCAGCTTGCGATAGAGCGAGGCGCTGGTCGCCATGCCGATATGGTGCAGGAGAACGGTGTAGCCGTCCGCTTCGGCATTGGCGACGCGGGCCGCGCCGAGGGTGCCGCCGGCGCCACCGACATTTTCGACGACGATCTGCTGGCCGAGATCCTTCGACATCGACTCGGCGACGAGACGCGCCACGGTGTCTGTCGGGCCGCCGGCCGCAAACGGTACGATCATGGTGATCTGGCGCTCCGGATAACCGGCGGCGTTGGCGGAAGCGGCGAAAAGGGAAAGCGCCGCAAGAGCGGTTGCGCCGATAACGGCGTTCAGGATTTTCATCGGGGCTCCTCCAGGATGAAATGTGGACCAGTGGACGCCCAAAATTTCCTCCGGCGCCAACCTGAGCACTATTTGCGGCAGGGCGCGGAGCACGCGCAATCGTTGTGGAAGCCACAAAGCGCCATTTCAGCGAATACCGCGACGCAGCATGGGTGGATTCGGAAACAATTCGCAAAAAGCATGGGTGGATTTCCACACATGCAGCTCGCAATCAGCGCTCCCTGTCATCCTGCAGCATGTGTTCCGGACCGAGCAACTTCTTGTCCAGCCCGTATTTCTGCATCTTCTCGTAGAGCGTCTTGCGCGAGATGCCGAGGGATTCGTAAACCGGCCTGAGCGCGCCCCCATGAGCGGCGATCTCGCCGGCAATCAGGTTACGCTCGTAAGCTGCGACCTTGTCTGCGAGCCGTCCTGCCCCATCCTTTACGCCGCCGGTTTCGCCCGGCTTCGGATCGAGACCCAGCACCAGCCGATCGGCAGCATTGCGCAGTTCCCGGACATTGCCCGGCCAGTCGCGCTGGGCGATGGCGGAGGTCACCTCGGCCGGTACGTCCAGGTCCTCGCGGCCATACCGCGCCGCTGCCTCCCGCACGAGTTGGAGAAAGAGCAGCGGAATATCCGCCCGCCGCTGTGCCAGCGACGGCACATGGATGGTCGCGACATTGAGCCTGTAAAGGAGGTCGGCGCGGAACCGGCCAGCCGCCACTTCCGCTTCCAGATCCACCTTGCTGGTGGCGATAAAACGCACGTCGAGCGGCACGGTCTCGTTGGAGCCGAGCCGGGTGATAACCCGCTCCTGCAGCACGCGCAGGAATTTCGCCTGCAGGTCGACTGGCATCGAGCCGATCTCATCAAGCAGGATCGTGCCGCCGCGGCCGTGTTCGAACTTGCCGTAGCGCGGCCTGAGCGCTCCTGGAAAGGCACCGGCCTCATGGCCGAAAAGCTCGCTCTCGATAAGGTTGTCGGGAAGGGCAGCACAATTGATGGCGATGAAGGGCTTGTTGGCGCGAGAACTGATGTCGTGCAGCGCCCGTGCCACCACTTCCTTGCCGGCACCGGTTTCGCCGATGATCAGCGTATCGGCATCCGTGGCGCCGATGGCACGTATCCGGTAGCGCAGATCGACCATGACCTGGGTGCGACCCGGAAGCCGGGCTTCGACATCGTCGCGCTTGCCGGCGACGGCCCTTAAGCGGCGGTTTTCCAGCACCAGGCTGCGCCGGTCGAGCGCACGCCGGATGATGCCGGCGAGATGTTGCGGCGTGAACGGCTTTTCGAGGAAATCATAGGCGCCTTCCCGCATGGCCTTGACCGCAAGCTGCACGTCGCCATGACCGGTGACCAGGATGACCGGGATCTCCGCGTCGAGTTCGCGGATCTTCTGGAGCAGCGTCATGCCGTCGGTTCCCGGCATGCGGATATCGCTGACGACGACGCCATCGAAGCCGAAACCGGTCAGCTCCAGCACATGATCGGCATTGGAAAAGGTCTGGACCGACAGGCCGAAAAGCTCCAGCGCCTGCGCCGTCGAACGGCGCAGTTCCTCCTCGTCGTCGACCAGCAGAACCCTTTGCTCGCTCACTCGGCTGCCTCCAGAAGATTGCCGTCGGCAACTTCGAGTTCGATCAGGAAGACCGCGCCGCCTTCCGGATGATCGGCAACGCTCAAGCTGCCGCCGAAATCCTTGATGATGTTGTAGGAGATCGACAGCCCCAGCCCCAGGCCCCTGCCGACACCTTTGGTCGTGAAGAACGGATCGAAGATGCGTTCGTGAATTGCCGCAGCGACGCCGGGCCCGCGATCGCGCACCGAGACAAGGACCTTGCCATCCGTTTGGCTGGCGGAGACGGAGATGCGCCGGTCGTCAAGGCCTTCAACGGCATCGGCGGCATTGGTGATGATGTTGACCAGCACCTGTTGAAGCCGCACCGCGCCTGCCTTCACCGCGGGAGTATCAGGATCGATCTCAATGTCCAGTTCCGCATCCGCCGCCTTCAGGCGCGCCGCGACGATCTCCAGCGTGTCGCGCATCACATCGTCGAGCGCGACAGGCCCGAGCTTTTCGTTCGGCTTGCGGGCGAAGTTGCGCAGGTGTCGGCTGATCGAGGCCATCCGGTCGATGAGCGCTGAAATGCGCCGGACATTGTCCCGCGCCTCGTCGGTCCGTCCGAGATCGATCAGCACGCCGGTCGTCTCCGCATAGGTCTTGGCGGCGGCGAGCGGCTGGTTGAGTTCGTGCGACAGAGCCGCCGACATCTGGCCGAGACCGGCGAGCTTGCCGGCCTGGATGAGGTCTGCCTGGGTCTGTCGCAGCCGCTGTTCGGTGAGCCGCCGTTCGGCGATCTCCTCCTCGATGCGGCTGTTGACGCGGGCGAGATCGGCGGTGCGCTCGGCGACGCGGTGCTCGAGCTCGTTGCGCGCCTCGGCTTGCAGCGTCAGGCGTTCGTTGAGCCGCGCGCGGCGCTGAAGAACGATGGCAAGCCCTAGACCCGCAAGGCAGAGCGTCAGAAGGGCTGCAACCGTCGCGGTCTTTGCCTGGGTATGGACCGAGCTGGTATCCATCAGCACGTTGACGGTCCAGCCGGCGTCCGGCATCGGTTGCGATACGACGAGATATTCCTTCTCGACCCCGCCATCCCGGATGGTCATGACATCGCGTCCTGCGAAGCTGCCGCGCTCGACCGGCAATTCGCGGAGCTTGGCGTCCGCATACCGCCGCGACGCCTCGGTGCGGGCGATCCGGTCGGGCGTCAGCGGCAGGATGCTGGCATAAAGCCATTCGGGACTGCCGGTCATGAAGATGATGCCCTCGGGATCCGAAACGAAAATCCGATCGTCGCCGCCGCCCCAGGAGGCTTCGAGGTTGTCGATATCCACCTTGAAGACGATCACCCCGCGGATGGCGCCGCCGATCTCGATCGGCGACCCGAAATAGTAGCCGCGCTTCAAAGACGTCGTGCCGAGCGCATAAAAGCGCGACTGGCGGCCCTCCGCCGCATCCTGGAAATAGGGTCGATAGGTGAAATTCTCGCCGACGAAGCTGACCGGGCTGTCATAATTGCTGGCCGCGATCGTCTCGCCGTCCATGGTCATCACGTAAATGTCGGAGGATTTCAGAACCCCATTGATCTCCTTGAGATAAGTGTTCGTTGTCGCCCGCAGCGTCTCGTTCTTCGGATCGAGGATCAGCGCCTCGATATTCTGCTGGTCGGCGATCAGAGCCGGCAATGCCTCGTAACGCTTCAGATGGCCGTCGAGCGCCGACACCGCCAGGCGCAGCGTTGTGCCCGCCTGGATCTCGGCCTCGTCGATATAACCCCGCGCGAGGATATCGCTGCCCTTGAAGACCAGCGCAACGCCGATCGCCGCAAGCAGGGCCAACGGCAGAAGAATGCGATATCTCAACAGGTCCGGTTTCCTCCGCTCATTTCCCGCCCGGGCTGACGGGAAAACGGCATTCTAACCGCTGCACTGCTGATTTCCATAAAATCCTTCCGGCATGGGGCTGGCATGTAGCCGGCATGCCGGATCATGGTCGCTGCAGGCGTTTGAAGCGCCGGCGTGCGTGATCGTGCAAGCATTCCTCGTATCGTCGTGATAATTTCCACCTGCTGCTTGACTTCACGACTGATCGTGCTTCGATCACAGGCGCAAATGGGGAAAGCCACAAGGGGGTTTCAATGGTCTATCTACTCGCACTTTTGATCGGTGTCGTCGCCGGCCTGCGCGCCATGACCGCACCTGCCGCAATCGCCTGGGCCGCCTATCTCGGCTGGCTCAACCTCTCCGGCTCCTGGCTCGCCTTCATGGGCACGATCTGGGCCGTTGGCATCTTCACCATTCTTGCCGTCGTCGAACTGGTCACCGACCAGCTTCCCTCGACGCCAAGCCGCAAGGTGCCGCAGCAATTCGGCGCCCGCCTGATCATGGGCGCGCTCACAGGTGCCGCGATCGGCACGCCCTATGGCGGCTGGATTGTCGGCCTCATTGCCGGCATCATTGGCGCTGCGATCGGCACCTATGGTGGCGCCGCCGTCCGCGCCAAGTTGGCCGCCAGCTTCGGCAAGGATCCGCCGGCCGCCTTCATCGAGGACGCTGTCGCGATCATCGCGGCCTACCTCATCGTCGCGTCCCTACCTGTCGCGGCCGCAGTATGAAAAGCTTCGACGCTATCATCATAGGAGCCGGCCAGGCCGGCCCCTCGCTCGCAGGGCGCTTCAACGATGCCGGCAAGACGGTTGCGATCGTCGAGCGCAAACATGTCGGCGGCACCTGCGTCAACACAGGCTGCAAGCCCACCAAGACGCTCGTCGCCAGCGCCTATGCCGCCCATGTCGCCCGCCGCGGTAGCGATTATGGCGTGGTTCTCGACAGCCCGGTGAAGATCGACATGCCGGCCGTCATGCGGCGTTCGCACAAGGTGACGCTCGACTCGCGCCACAGTAACGAGAACTGGCTCGAGGGCATGCCCAACTGCACGCTGATCCGCGGCCATGCCCGGTTCGAGGATAAGAACACGATCCGCGTCGGCGACGAACTTCTGACCGCGCCGCAGATTTTCCTGAATGTCGGCGGCCGTGCCGCAATCCCGGATTTCCTGGGCGTCGATGACGTGCCCTACATGACCAATAGCGATATCGTCATGCTCGACCGGGTGCCAAAACATCTTGTCATCGTCGGGGGCAGCTATATCGGGCTGGAATTCGCCCAGATCTACCGCCGCTTCGGCGCCGAGGTCACCGTCGTCGAAAAAGGCCCGCGCCTTGTCGGCCGCGAGGACGAAGATATTTCACAGGCGATCCGCGAGATCCTCGAAGCCGAAGGCATTCATATCCGCACCGGCGCCGAGTGCATCCGGTTCCGAAAGCATGAGGACGGCGTCGCCGTCGGCGTCGACTGCACCGACGGCGCACCGGAAGTGATCGGCTCTGATGTGCTGCTCGCCGTCGGACGACGCCCGAACACCGATGATCTCGGCCTCGACAAGGCCGGCGTCGAGCTGGATGCAAAGGGTTACATCAAGGTCGGCGACGACCTCTCGACCAATGTCGAGGGCATCTGGGCGATGGGCGACTGCAACGGCAAAGGCGCCTTCACCCACACCGCCTATAACGATTTCGAGATCATCGCCGCAAACCTCTTCGACGGCGAGAACCGCAAGGTCTCCGACCGGCTGGTCGGTTACGCGCTTTATATCGACCCGCCACTCGGCCGTGTCGGCATGAGCGAGGCAGAGGCGCGCAAGTCCGGGCGGAAGGTCCTGGTCGGTCGTCAGTCCATGGCAAGGGTCGGCCGCGCGGTCGAAAAGGGCGAAACGCAGGGCTTGATGAAATTCGTGGCCGATGCGGACACGCACGAGATCCTCGGTGCCGCGATCCTCGGAACCGGCGGCGACGAGTCGATCCACGGCGTGCTCGACGTGATGAATGCCCGCGCTACCTATGACACACTACGCTGGGCGGTGCCGATCCATCCGACGGTCTCGGAATTCTGGCCGACCGTGGTGCTCGGCATGAAGCCGATCTGAGCCTCTTTTGGACACGATTACAATTTTATCGATCACCTGAAGCGGCCGGCAAGCATTTCCCTCTATGACCGATGGCATCTTTGTCCCTGGTCATGATGGAAACAGATGTGCGGTTTTGCGGGGTTCGTCGGTGAGGCATACGGCTCCGGAAATCCGGAGGCCCTGCTGTCTTCCATGGCACACGCGATCGCCCATCGCGGACCGGACGGACAAGGCATTTTCACCGCTCCCGGCCTCGGCCTTGCGCATGTGCGGCTGTCGATCGTCGGGCTTTCCGACGGCCAGCAGCCGATGACGGATGCCGAGGCCCGTTTTACCATCGTCTTCAACGGCGAGATCTTCAACTATGTCGAACTGCGCGACGAACTGAAGGCGCGCGGCGTCACCTTCCGAACCGGCAGCGATACGGAAGTCCTGCTGCAGCTTTACGCGACCTATGGCGAAGCCTGCCTCCCGCGCCTCAACGGCGATTATGCCTTTGCCATCTGGGATCACCACGAGCGCCGGCTGATGCTTGCCCGCGACCGGATGGGGGTCAGGCCGCTCTTTTATACGGAGCACAAGGGCTCGCTCTATTTCGCCTCGGAGATCAAGGCCTTACTTCAGGTGCCGGGCATCGAGGCCGAACTCGATCCCGTGGCGCTCGATCAGATTTTCACGCTCTGGACGCCGATCCCGCCGCGCACCGCCTTGAAGGGCATTTTCGAGCTCGAACCCGGCCACCTGATGATCGCCAGGAACGGTCGGACCGAGACCCGGCCTTATTGGACGCTCGATTTTCCGGATGCCGGCCATCACGTCGAAGCCGATCAGTCTGTCCGGGAAGAGGAGTTGCGGGCGCTGTTGACCGATGCGACGCGGCTGCGCATGCGCGCCGACGTACCGGTCGGCGCCTATCTCTCCGGCGGGCTCGACTCCTCGCTGATCGCGGCGCTCGCAGCACCGATGGCTCCGAATGGCCTCAACACCTTCTCCGTGACTTTCGATGATGCCGAACACGACGAAAGCGCTTTCCAGCGGCAAGTCGCAGAAGCGCTCGGCACCCGTCACCACGCCGTCGCCAGCGGCTCGGCCGATATCGCCGCAAGTTTTCCGGATGTGATCCGTTTCACCGAACGGCCGGTCCTGCGCACCGCCCCTGCTCCGCTCTACCGCCTCTCGGGTCTTGTTCGCGATGCCGGCATGAAAGTCGTCCTGACCGGCGAAGGTGCCGACGAGGTATTCGCCGGCTACGACATTTTTCGCGAGGCACGCGTGCGCCGCTTCTGCGCCCGCCAGCCCGGATCGAAGATGCGGCCACACCTTTTCCGCAAGCTCTATCCCTACCTGCCCGGGCTAAAGCAGCAGTCGGCCGAATATCTCGCTGCCTTCTTCAGCGCCGGCAACGATGTGGCGAACGATCCGCTATTCTCCCACCGCCCGCGCTTCCGCTCGACGGCGGCCGCCAAGATCTTCTATTCCGACGATCTCCGCGCCACGCTCGGCACCTACGATGCCGCCGAAGAACTCGCCTCCCGCCTGCCGGAAAACTTCGGCCGCTGGCATCCGCTGCATCAGGCACAATATCTCGAAAGCCGTTTTCTGCTGCCCGGCTATATCCTGTCGAGCCAGGGCGACCGCATGGCGATGGCGCATGGGATCGAAGGCCGCTTCCCCTTCCTCGACCACCGATTGGTGGAATTTGCCAGTCGCCTGACGCCGGGCGTGAAGCTCAAGGGCCTCGACGAGAAGCACATCCTGCGCCGTGTCGCGAAGGACCTGCTGCCGGATGTCATCAGCAAGCGCCCGAAACAGCCCTATCGCGCACCGGACAGCCGTTCCTTCACCGGTAATAACGCGCAGGCCTATGTCGGCGAGATGCTCGGCGAACAGGCAATCGCTGCCTCCGGTCTCTTTAATCCGAAGGCCGTCGCAAAACTCCATCAGAAATGCCGCTTGGCCCCGGTCTCAGGGTTTCGCGACAACGCCGCTTTCGTTGGCATATTGTCCACCCAACTCTGGCTGAAGGGTTTTACCCGATCCGCCGCGGACGAGGCGCATCCCGTTCGCAAGGCTGCTTATTAGCTCTTGAAAATCTTCAATTAACTTAAAATTCACGTCAATTCGGCATGATCGCCAGAGTGTGTCCAATTGTAGGTTCTTTCGCTGTGGCGGAAGGGCGGAGGTAGTCCATGTACGAGCCGAAGGAGCCACATACTCGGCGGTCGGCATCGGCCCGGGCGTTGCGTCATCGCAGCGAATACCAGAACTCCCTCCTGGACCATCCGATCCAAGAAGAACAAGAGCCCGAAGAACGCCCCCCGGCACGCCATCAGCCTCGTCCTTCTTCGGCACCTGACTATCGACCCCGTTCGGATTATCATCGCCATCCGCCCGCCTATGAACGGGAAGATGACGACCGGATGCGATACGAGGACATTCCGTTTGAAAAACGGATCGAGGCACAGCTTCACAGCCTGACGGATATCCATTTCACCGATATCATCCGCTGGCTACGCAAGGGCTTTCTGCGGATCATTGCCGCCGCGATCCTCGGCGCCGTGCTCGCGCTGCTTTACGCCGCCATTGCCTCGCCGCGCTATACGGTCAGCACCGAGATCATCATCGATCCTTCCAACCTCAACGTCGTTTCCGACGATGTCTTCTCCGCCAACCCGCAGCGGGATTCCCAGCTTCTGGAGGTCGAGAGCAAATTGCGGGTACTGACGTCTCGCAACGTGCTGACCAAGGTCATCAACGATCTCAACCTCACGGAAGACCCGGAATTCAACCGCCCCGGACGGCTCGACGGCCTGCGCAACCTCATTTCATCGCCGTCCGCGCCCGAGAACAGGCAGTTGAGCGTCCTGCGGCAACTCGAAAAGCAGATTACCGCGACCCGCGACGACGGCTCGTTCGTCGTCGTCCTTTCCGTATGGACTGGAGACGTCGACAAGTCGATCAAGCTGTCGAACGCGATCGTCTCGGCCTTCGAAAGCGAACTGTTCAAATCCTCCTCGGCCAGCGCCGGCCAGCTTGCAATCGGCCTCAACAGCCGGCTCGACGAACTGCGCCGCTCCGTCACGCAAGCCGAGGAGAAGGTCGAGCAGTTCAAGCGCCAGAACGACCTGCAATCGACGGCCGGCGAACTCACCAGCACCCGTATTTCCGGCGCGCTCGACACCCAGGTTCTCGACGCCCAGCAACGGCTGATCCAGGCCGATACCCGCTACAAGCAGCTGCAGGCGGCCTATGCCGACAGGCGGGTCGCGAATTCGGCTGTCTTCGACTCTGCCACCATGGTCACCCTGCGCGCCAGCTATAGCGCCCTGCAGCAGCAGATCAGCTCGATGACGCTCGTTTATGGCGCCCGCCATCCGCGTCTGGTCGCCCTGCAGTCTGAACTTGCCTCCGTCGATCGCGCGATCTCCGAGGAAGCCGCCCGTCTTCTCCAGTCCGCCAAGACGGATGTCGATCAGGCAAACAACGCTCTTCAGGAACTGCGCCGCAAGTCCGACGCCTCGCGCTCGACCGTATTTACCGAAAACGACGCCCAGGTGCGCCTGCGCGAGCTTGAGCGGGATGCCCGCTCCAAGGCAGCCGTCTACGAAACCTATCTGTCGCGAACGCACCAGATCAGTGAACGTCAGCAGATCGATACCAGCAATGTCCGGGTGATTTCGCCGCCGGTGCCGCCGCAATCGAAGAGCTGGCCGCCAAGCTCGCTGCTGCTGATGATCGGCGGCGCTTTCGCTGGCGCCATTTTCGGCGTGCTGATGGCACTCACATTCGGCCTGTTCGGCCATATGCGCGAAGCCGGCCGCGAGTTCGCCTGAACCTTCTACTTCTTCGGAACCAGCGCCTCGTGCAATTCCGGCAGCCATGATTTGCTGGTCGGATCCCAGGGGCCGAATTCGTGGGACGCGAAATCCCAATAGGCCCAGCTCATGCCGCGTCTCTCGATCTCTTCCCGCATGATCCGCGTGTAGGTCACCCGGTCAGGATAATAGGCGAGCGAATTGGAGCCGAATTCCCCCACGAAGATCGGCCGATCGTTCTTTTTCCCCCATTCGACCGCCATATCGAGCGGCCTCCTGATCTCCTCGATCTGCGCCTTTTCGCAGCAGGCCGTTCCGAGCCAGGGCCTGGATCCCTCGATCCAGCTGGCGCCCTGCATCGTGAACTTGAACGGTGCGTAGTTGTGTATGGTGACGATCAGGCGGCGGTCGTCGGCTGGGATTGCGAGCTTATTTAGCCCCCAGGCAGTGCTCCACTCTGCCGGATCGACAATCAGGAAGCGGTAAGGATTTGTCCTGCGGATCACCGCAAGCGCCTGGGCGAGCAAATCGTTCCAGACCTCCTCCGTCTTGCCGTGCGGTTCGTTGTAGATCTCAAACAGCACCTTGTCGTTGGGCAGGCTCTGATATCGCCGTGCAAGCTGCTCCCAGATCGACAGGAAGCGCTCGCGGCTCTTCTCAACACCGATCGCGACCTCCTCCGCCTCCAGGGGATCGCCATCCATCTCATGATAATGGTGGAAGTCGATGATGATGTTGAGGCCCCGGGACAGTGCGTTGTTGATCGCAAAGTCGACGCGCTTCATGAAAGGCTCGTCGAGCTTGTAGGGCTCCGAGACGGCCGTATGGCTGCTGAAACGGACTGGCAGCCGAATGGTCTGGAACCCACCCTCCCTGACTGCCGCGAACAGCTCCGTGGAAAGCCGCCCTCCCCAGGCGCCCTCACTCGGCGCCTCCAGCGTTCCCCCGAAATTGACCCCTCGCCCCAGCGCCTTGCCTTGATCGGCCGCGGTCAGCCCGGCGATTTCGGGCGCGCGGGCGTCCGAAAATGGTTTCAGCACGAAATTCTGCGCCTGGGCACCGGCAATCCCGAGCGCCATCAGCATCAGAGATCCGGCAAGCCGCGCCACCATCCTCAGCATTCAAGATCTCCAGTCGTCTGTAAAAGAGCGCCGTCGGATTGCTTCATGACGGGCAAAGTCCGGTTCGACGCAGGTAAGGTCAAGCAACCGGGCGGAAGTTTATCCGGTTATGATGAACGCCCGGAATATCACACGGCCGCACTTTCGCGTCGCGGCCCTTCCAAACCAGGCGCCCAATCGCTCTCGACGAACCTCGCAGCAGCCGTTGCCGGGATATGGATGCTGGCGAGATTCGGCGGTTTCTGTTACGATTCGCGCGCGAAGAGAACGCGGCGGCGGGTGGATGGCGAGAGACACGGACGAAGTTGCGTCTTCTGGAAATTTTGGCGCAGCGTTACTGTTTTGCTGTGTCGGGTGCTTCTACTGGATCACCCTGACGCCTTTCGTCGACACCAGCCTTAATCCTGCCCTCGCGAAGCCTGCTCTCTGGAGCCAGCTGCTCGCCTATATGCTGTTCCTGATCGTGGTTGTCTATGCGATGACCCCGAGGGTGCGGAGCGTCATCTTCCAGCCCCGCCTGCTGCTTGCGTTGGTATTCGGGTGGCTGTTTCTGACGGCGGCACTTTCCGTGGATCCTCTCGGGGCCGTGAGGCGGGTTCTGATCGCGCTGACTGTCTGCATCAGCGCCAGCGCATTTCTGATGTTGCCGAAGGGCGAAAACCAGTTTGCAAGGCTGGCCGGCGGCGGCGTGATCCTGATCGTCGGCCTTTGTTATTTCGGAGTGCTGTTTCTCCCGAGCCTCGCCATCCATCAGCTGACCGATTTTCTCGAACCCCAGCATGCGGGGCGCTGGAAGGGAATTTACGTCCAGAAGAACGAAACGGGCGTCGTCATGGCGCTCTCCTGCTTCGTCGGCATCTACCTGATGTCGGCCTGGTCTCGGATCATCGGGCTGCTCCTGATCGTGGCAAGCTGCCTGTTCCTGCTGAAGACCGGTGCCAAGACTTCGACCGCGATGCTGCCGGGCATCTTCCTCCTCAGTATTTTCTTCGAGCGCTGGCGCTGGATCCGCATTCCCGTCGTCTTCGGCGGGGTCGGCCTGCTCAACCTGGCCACCGTCGGCGTGTCCACCATCGCGCCGCTGCGGGAGATCGTCGCGGCAACGGGTATCGACACCACCTATACGGCACGCGCCGATATCTGGCGGCTGGCGCTCGATGCTATTGCACAGCATCCGATCACCGGTTATGGCTTCGGCTCTTTCTGGGGGGCGGAGAGCCTCGTCAACAGCGATATGCGCACCTTGAACTGGGCCGTGCGCGCGGTGGATGCCCACAATGCCTATGTCGATGCTGCCATGAACGCCGGCATACCGGGATTGATATTGATGGTGATATGGGTCTTGGCTACTCCCCTTAAAAATCTGGCGGCAATCGACGCCGCGAAAAATTTCACGCCGCTCACCAGGCTTTTTCTGAGGATCTGGCTTTTCTCGATCTTCCTGGCCTGCCTCGAAAGCATCTTCCTCGCTCGCTCGGGACCGATCTGGTTCACCATGATGGTCGCCATGTTCGGTCTTGGCTACCAGGCCCGCTACCGCATCATAGCCTCCAGGAAGGCCGAGCCCGCCTATGGACCAGCGTACGCCTGAAATGTCTGAGCAAGCACCTGCAAAACAACGGCGAACCTCAGTCTTCGGCATCGAGTTCTCCACCTGGGACGCCGGCAGGATCGTCGATGCCATCGTCACTGAACCGGTTCCTGCCGGAGAAGGCCTGCGGCTGCTGGTGACCGCCAACCTCGATCACATCGTGCAACTGAACAGGAATGCCGCCTTCAAGGCCGCCTACGACAAGGCCTGGCTGACAACTGTCGACGGAGCTCCCGTCTTCCTCTATGCGCGGCTGCGTGGGCTCGACGTCCCCGGCCGTATCACCGGCGCCGATCTGTTTCCCGAGATCATCGAGCGCCTGAAGCCGGGCATACACCGGCCCCTGCTTTTATGCTCGAGCGAAACCACCGCTGCTATCCTGGATGAAAAACTGCGCGCGCTCGGCTTTTCCGAACACGTCATCGTCACGGCACCGCCGGCCTTCGAGCGGAACGAGGTGTTTGGCCGGGAATTGGTGTCCAAGCTCCGGAAAAACCGGGTGACCCATATCTTCTTCGGCATCGGTGCCCCGAAGTCCGAGATCTGGATGGACAGGCACCGCGCCGATCTTCCCGATTGCTACGGCTTCGGTTTTGGCGCCGGGCTCGACTTCTATGCCGGCGTCAAATCGCGTGCTCCGGTCTTCCTGCGGAAAGCTGGGCTGGAATTCCTCTGGCGCGTGGCGACCGAACCGCGCCGCCTGGCACGACGATATTTCGTCACGTCCTGGGCGTTCTGCTGGGCCGTCTACAAGGATCTGACGAGCGACCGCCCGGACACGGATAAGACCCGTTAGGCGACCCCAATCCGCTTCAGCGTATCGATCACGGTCTCGACCTTGATGCCGCGCCGGCGCACCTTGTCGACCACTTGCGAGAAGAAAGCCGGCGAACAGCCGATATTCGTCGGGTCTTCACGCACGTCGTGGGTATAGAAGATCAGCCAGCCGCAGCGCCGCTCGACGTCGTCCAGCATCCTGTCGATCGACTCGGAATCGTTGCTGCAGTCATAGAGTTCCTGCGCTTTCAGATGGGCAAGGTCGATGAGGCCGGAATTGGTGCCGACCTTGATGCCCCGCAGGCCCGGGTAGTGACGCATCAGCGCCAGCTTGGACGGAACCGAAATCATCCCGAAAGGATAGGCAAAGGAAACGGGCCTTGCTGAGCCGACGATCCGGGCGATCTCTTCGTCATTCCGCCTGACATCGGCCATCAGGTCCCGCCGGGGCGTTTTCTGGACGTTGATATGGCCATGCGTGTGGCCGCCGATCTCGTGTCCCCTGTCCGAAAGTGTCGCGACCATCTCCTGATCAACGATCAGCTGGCCGTTCTCGACGCGCTGCATCAGCCCGCTTGCAAGATAGAAAGTGCCGAGCATGCCCGCATCCTCAAGAGCAGGCGCGGCATTCTCGAAAACTGAGACAGGAAAGTCGTCGAAGGTGAAAGCAACGACGGGTGCATCCAGTTTCAACAGGTGCGGGCGAAAATAGACGTGCCGCCCGATCTTGCGGGATACGCCTGCCAGTATCTCCGAACCGGACATTTCCCAGAGTTTCGGCTTTTTCATCTACCCCCATCCATTGCAATCGGATCTCCCAGAGCCTGAAAACATAACCTCAAATACTTACGGTTGTCTCAACCTCAGGCACCGCAGAAATGGCACTTCCCGCGATCCCTGCTGCCTGAAGAAGATGGATGAACCTTTCGGCCGATTTCTCGACGCTGAACTCCGCGGCGCGGGCCTGGAGAACCGCGCTTTCCGGCGGCTGTTCGAGCGTCATCGCCATGGCCTGTGCAAGTGCGGTCGCGTCACCGACCGGCACCAACTGCCCAAGCCTGCCGCCTTGCAGTATCTCGCGCGGACCGTAAGGCGCATCCGTCGCGACGACGGGCACGCCGCAGGCCAGAGCCTCGATCAGTGCGTTCCCCAGTCCCTCGTGCGAGGAGGACGATACGAAAATCGAAGCCTGCGATACGACTGACAACGGGTCCGGATTGTGTCCTGGCAGGCTGACATCCGCCGACAGGTTCCTGGCTTCGATCAGAGCTTCGAGATTGCCGCGCTCATCACCTTCTCCGATGATCGTCAACCGCGCGGCCCGCGTCCGCCTGAGCTGCGCGAAGGCCTCGATCAGCGTCGCGTATCCTTTTTCCGGAGAGAGCCTGCCGACCGAAACGATGAGGCCGGGCTCCGGTGAGCGGCCAAGTTGTTCGATCCGCTGCCGCATCTGCGGTGTCAGAACGGCATTGGTTCCAAGATTGGCGACCTTCGCCGCCGGCACTCCAAAACGGTCGATGAGATCGTTTCGCGCACCCGCCGTCAGCGTCAGCACGAGATCGGCGCGCGGATAGGCCAACCGGATCAGCCTGTAGGCCAGCCGGTTCTGCCAGTAGGGATCACCTGTTCGTGCCTGCAGGGGGCTCGCCACCTCCCGCAAGACGATCGACGGCCGCGTTTCCTTCGCAAGCCCTCGGGAGGCAAGGATCACCAGAACATTCGCCGCCGCCTCGGAAGACACCAGCGCCCTGGGGCGCCCCGTGACCAACAACCGTCTCAATGCAGCCGGCGCGAAGGCAAGGCGCAATTTGCGGCCATTGCCGAGATCGATGACGGGCACGTCAGGGCGAATCAGATCCCGCAAGGGACCCGAACTCTGAAGCGTGACGATTGCGCTCGGAAATCCCTGAGCCTGCAATTCGTTCGCCAGCAGGATGGCGTCACGCTGAGCACCGCCGCCATCGAAACCACGAACGAGAAAACAGATCCGGGCTGCGATCGGATCAACAATCCGAGAGCTATTCATAATCATCACATGCCCTATGATTATTGCGTTTGTTCCTGCTAAGGAAGGATCTGCATCACTCCCGGCAACGATCCGGCCTACCCTAGAGGGTTAGCGGTTAATTCTGACCAAATGCATATTATTGGGCGACGAAATTGAGCGATAGACATGCCTCGGTGTATTTAGCCTCGCGGGCGACCTCGGCCATAATCAATCTCGTGTCGGTTTCCATCTTCACGCGCATGACCAGCGCCGACGTTTACGGCCAGTACATTATCGGATTTTCGATCTGCATGATGGTCTACAGCCTCGGCGTCCAGTGGATCGTATTCGCGCATTTCGGACGATACGACGCGAGGGAAGCCGATCGGCTCGCCGGTGCGCTGCTGCTGGTTTCAGGGGTCGTGATGTTGCCGGCGGTCGGCGCCATATACCTCTTCTACCTGTTTGGGACACTGCATGCCGATGTCGCGGCCAGCAGCAGCTTGCTGGTGGTTTGCTTCACCTTGTATTTTGTCGCAGTCGAAATCAGCCGCGCCCACCTTCTTGCCCGGCTTGTTGCTATCGCGACCATCGCCCGCAGCGTCTTCTCTCTGCTATTCGGTTTTATCGCCGTGCTCGAATTCGACACGCCCGGCGCGCTGCTGGCGGGCGTAGGGCTGGGTTATGCGCTGGGCTCCGTGCCGGTTTTCCGGCATTTCAGCCGCACAATATGGGCGTCCGGCTTCGTCTGGCCGCGAAGCAGCGACGTGCGCAGGATGTGGCGCTACGGATGGCCGCTTGCCATAGCCTTCGGCGCCTCCGCAGCCGCCATGAATGTCGACCGGCTGCTCCTGGCAGGCCTCTATAATACCAGCACCGTCGCGCCTTATGGGACCGTGCTCGACCTCATGAAGCAGACCTTCCTGGTCCTGGCCGAGGCGATCAGCGCGGGATATATTTCAAGCGCCAAGAACCTTCACACCGAGGGAAAGGGTTCGGACGCGCGCCATACCCTCAAGCGCGCCTTCATTACCCAGTGCTATATCGTCATTTTCGGCACGGTATCCTTCATCCTGCTCGGCGACGTCGTCTTTGCGGTCCTGCTGGCTCCAAGTTATCTGCCGATTGTCACGCAAATCATGCCGATCCTGCTCGTCGCAAATGCGCTTCTCGTCATGCGATCCCACTATTTCGGCCAGGTGATTTATTTCAGCGGGACAACGAACCTGGAACTGGTCGCTTCGGTCGCGATGCTGGCCGTCACCGGTACGCTGAGCTACCTGCTGATCCCTTCCTATGCCGCAATGGGCGCCGCCATTGCCTTCACGCTCGGGCAGGCGGCGGCGCTGTTGATCTGCCTGATCTACGCGTCCGGAAACCTGCGCATGCCTCTCGACCTGCCGCGGGGCAGCCTGCTGCTGGCGCTGGGCATAGCTCTGGTGGCCGTCGGTAAGGGTGTCCAGCTCGTGGCGGGGGAGCCGGCTGCAAGCGCCGTCAACTTCGTGCTGATCGGCATCGCCAGCGCCTATATCGCCCTGCGCTGGAACCTGTTCGATGCCCGTTCGCTGCTTCAGCGTTTTTATCCGCGACGGGGCTAGCCGGCCTCGGAGCGCAGGAAATTCGTATACCGCTCCAGCATCAGCTCCCGGCTGTGATGCTCGCGATGCAATCGCGCGAAATCGCCGCGAAGCTGCGCGTCCGGATAATTCGCAGCGAGGTCTTTGACCGCATCGGCAAGACCGATCGCATCGCAGGGCGGATGGAACCGCGTCATGGATGCGTTTTCATGACCGTTGCCGATGCAAAGCACCTCGCGCAGAACCGGGAGATCGGACGCAACAACGGGTAAACCAGCCATCGAAGCCTCGACCCCTGCAAGGCCGAAAGTCTCCCAGATCGAGGGAAACACATAGATATTGCCGGCTCCCAGGATGTCACCGAGCTCATCCCGATCGATGGAGCCCACCAGATGGACACGCTCAGCCACATCGAGGGCGCGCGCCTTGTCTTCAAGCGCCACGCGGTTGGGGCCATCGCCGGCGATGATCAGGTACATTCCCGGCAGCAGCCGGAGCGCCTCCACCAATACGCCATGATCTTTCTGATCCACCAGCCTCCCAGTCGCGACCAGCACGAATGCGTCCGGCGGAATGGAAAGGCGCTGTCGCCAGTCGACCGCTGCACGCGCTGGCGGAATGGGATCGACACCGTGCGGGATCAGAATGAACCGCCGCCGGTAGACCGCAGGCCATTTGCCGAACGAAGCGCTGGTCGATACGGAATTGGATACGAAATGGGTAAAGATTCCCGTCGAGCCGAACAGCCAGTCGAGCGCTTTCCAATGCCGGCGAATACCCTCGGGCGCTGCGGTATGATGGGCAGCGCGCACAGGCACACGGCCGAGAAAGCCGAGGAATCCGCCGAAGACGGAGGCTGCCGCCTGATAGGTGAATATCGCGTCGTACTTTCGGGAGAGGATGGACCATCCGAGGTGCGCAAGATTGCGAAGCGTGGCGACCGTCCCATGACCGGTATCGAGAGGCAGGGTCTGCACGTCGAAACCGCGGGCATGCAATCCGGTTTCGACCATTTGCACAAGTGTCCGCACGCCACCCATCTTGTCATGGGTGACGAGTTGGAGGATCCGCATCCCCGAAGGATTTAGCGTATCGGCAGCTTCTGGAAAAGCGGAGCTGAATTCGTGCCTCATGACCGGAACCTAGGGCTGAAATCTTAAAATCTGTGAAGAGAGATCATTCACATTCCTCCTATCCGATTTTTCGCGGATCAAAAACTCTCCTGCGCGGTTTTGCCTGATGAGCAAAACAGAAACAGGAGGCAGATCCCATGGCCAAAGCCAGTTCGAAACGGATGGGCGCAGGAACGCAGGGAAAAAGCAGCGGCAACGGCGCCATGACGGACATCGACAAGAGGACTCTTCCTGAAAACAAAGTGCTGTCAAACCGCGACAAGGCGCAGCATTCGAGGGAACGCGGACTGGACAGCAAAATGGTACAGACCGAGCAGTTTCACGATCACGAGGCGAATCATCTCAGCGACTGAAGAAGCGCCTACATTCATGACTGCTTGAGAAAGGATCTTGAGCCTCAGCAGAGGGCGCCATTCGGCTTTCCGCCCTTGCAAAGTGGAAGAGAAGTAGTAGTCTTTAGCTATCACCGGCATAGGAGAAATAGCGCGCTGGCGACTGGAAGACAGGAAACGCTTTCGCCACCTTTTGGGAGGCTGAAAATATGAACGCAGCAATCCTGACCAATACTTTCGAACCGACGGAATTGGCATTCCTTCAACGCTTGTTCGACAAAATCTGTGCAGAGCGCGGACTTGTCGGCGGCAGCCTTGCCGCAAACAATCTCGCAGCGCAGATGATTCAGCTTTATCAACAGGGTGTGCGCGATCCACGAGATCTGCAGGTCTATCTGGACCCGGATGCACCCATAAGAACCTGATATTTCGTGCCAGCCGCAACCGCCGCGGCTGGCCCTATTCCCCCTTCAGCGCTTCATGCTATCTCTTGGCCATCAGGTCCCGCTCGTCCCGCATCAGGAATACGCGGGTGATGGCATCGAGATTGGCTTCCAGCCAGTTCGCCATTGCGATCTCTTCGCCCAGAATGCGTTCGAAGACGGTCTTTGCTTCCATTTCATCGAGTTCGTCGGCCGCTGCAATCAGAACCTTGTAGCTGGCGATCTCCATGTGTTCGAAGGCGTAACTTGCCATCGCTCCCTTGACCACCTCGTCACTGGTCAACATGCCGCCGACGCCCTGTGCTTTGGCCGCCAGCTTGGCCGCCATGTCCTTGAGTACCAATGCGCTGCCGGTTCCGGAAAATTGATCCAGAAGCGCCTTCAGCGCCTGGGCGTGCTTCTCCGTCTCGTGCAGATGCTGGACAATCCTTGCCTTGAGGTCCGGATAGCTTTCGATCCGCCTGGATTGAGCGGAGAGCGTGATGATTGCCTGCTCCTCCATGGCATGCGCCGCACGCAGCCAGGCGAGGAAGTTGTCTCGGGCATGGGTCATTCGCTTCTCCTCGCAAATCGGTTGCCACCAGAACGCGGATGAATGGCAAGATGGCAAGATTCAACCCCTGAAAGCATCCGAAGTTCCTCTTCGCCTCAATGCGTTGGAACATTTGCTCCCATCTGCGAATTGTCCGGCGATAACTTCACCAGCACAGAGGCAAGATCATGTCACGCGAGACGAGGGCAAATTCGATCATCGGAGGCATTATTATAGTGCTCCTCTTGATGGCTGTCGGCTATTATTTCACCGGCACGTCGGATAATACGGCGCAGGCGCCGACACCTCCGGCGACCAACGACACCGCGCAGAAGCCGGCACCAGCACCGGCTCCCGGCACGGATCCGACGAGCACCGGCTCCACCAACCGGTAGGGCAATTCGCGAGGAACAATCGCCATGCCGGGTGGTTGTGGAATGAGTAACAGGGAGTTTTCCATGATACCCGATCCTCGCGAACCCAGCGAACGGCCGCCTATGCCGGCCCCTGTTGGAAACCGGAACCCCCGATCGGCGAACCGGAACCGGACCGGCTGCCGGACGAGACGCCGCTGCCCAATCCGGATGAAAACCCCAATCCGCCAGTTTATATGCCGCCCAGCAGCCTGGCTTTCAGTTGAAGAGGTACCGGCGCCGTAAGCGCCGGCAGATCGACCATGAACATCCATAGCCATACGCATTCAGACCATAGAGAAATGCAGAGCGAGAACAGCCAGAGACACCTGGCGGGCGGGCTTTGGAAACTGCTGATCGCCGCAATTCTCATCCTCCTCGGGCTCATCGTCGCGATGGAGGTATTGGGAGACAGCAACAACGGTTTCGTTGCCCCCAATCCAGCTCAGCAGACCGTTCTCGAATAACGCCTCACCTTGCATCCATCCGGGTCGGCACATGAACTCAACCTTGGAACAAAGGATAAAATCCGCGCGTTCATCTGTCATCCTATGACGAGGTGGCGCAGGTGGACGCAACGACGCAATCACTCCCGACCCTAAAAACGTCATTCGCGTTCGACCCAATCATCCGACCGGGCCGCAACGCGTGGCGCAGCGCGAGGGCAAAAAAACTCGCCTTTCTGATCGATGCCGACGATTATTACCGCCGACTGGATCAGGTGCTGAGGCAGGCGGAACGTTCGGTCTTCATCATCGGCTGGGATTTCAATCCCGATATTCTCCTTCGTCCCCGCGGTCCGGACGGAGAGACCCTCGGCGCGCTGCTGCACAGGATGGTCGAGGAAAAACCTTCGCTTGAAGTCCGCATCCTGGTCTGGGGCATGGGCCCGGTCTACTCCGGCAAGAGCCTGAAGGTGTTTGGCAGGATGGGCTGGAACGATCATCCGCGCATTTTCCTACATTTCGACTTCGATCATCCGCTGCGCGCCAGCCATCACCAGAAAATCGTCGTGATCGACGACGGGACAGCCTTCCTCGGCGGCATCGACCTGACCGCCCGTCGCTGGGACGACCGCAGCCACGCAATAGTCAACCCGCTTCGCCGGGCTCCGGACGGAGCCGCCTATGGCCCTGTCCACGACATGCAGGCGATCGTGACCGGCGATACGGCAAAGCTGATCGGCGATGTCGCCCGCCGCCGGTGGAAGAAGGCGACCCGAGAAACGCTTGCGCCACTTGATACGCACAGCGCGCCTCCCTGGCCAGCAGACCTGGAGCCGGCGTTGACCGACTGCAACACCGGTCTGGCGCTGACTGAAGCCTGGAAATGGAAGGGCCGCCGCGGCCACCGCGAGGCGATCCGGCTAACCCACGACGCGCTGAAGGCAGCCAAAAGCCACCTCTATATCGAAACCCAGTATCTCGCCTCCTTCGGCGTGGCGCGGACGCTTGCCAGACAGTTGAGGAAAGCAGACGGCCCCGAAATCCTCGTGATCGTTACGCGCGAATCCCACGGCTTCTTGGAAAAGCTGATGATGGGCCACAACCGCAACCGGCTGATCCGCCGCCTGAAGCGCGCGGATCGTTATGGACGGCTGCGGGTTTTCTATGCCGTGGTTTCCGACGGCGACGGCAGGGAGCAGGAGATCATCGTTCACTCGAAACTGATCATCGTCGACGACCGGTTCGTGCGCGTCGGCTCTTCCAATCTCAACAATCGCTCGGAAGGCCTGGACACGGAGGCGGACCTTGCGATCGAAACCTCTCAACCGGCGGGCCGACAGGCGATCGCAGCACTGCGCAACGAGCTGATCGCCGAACACCTCGACGCCCAACCGGCGGAAGTAACGCGGATCATCGTGGAAACCGGCTCCATGCTGGCGGCCGTCGATCGGCTGAACGTCAAGCCGCGTGGCTTGCGGAGCTACGACGTCGATACGGACAAAGGCGAAACGGAATCTCTGGTCGGCACAGGGATCATCGATCCGAAACAGCCCTTCTGGCCGATACCGGAAATCAAGGCCGGTTTCCGGCGGCTTTTCGCCCGCCTGTCACATTACCGTCTGCTCTAGGAACCTGCCGCCCCGATGACGATAGTAGGCCTCGGTGACGAGCAGCGTCGGCACGCCGACCGTGAGCGGTACGAAAAAATAAAGCACGCGGAAGGCAATCAGTGCACCGATCGAAGCGGATGTCGGCAGGATCCCGAGCATGGTCGCCTCCAGCACGCCGAGCCCGCCTGGCACATGGCTGAGCAGCGCGGCTAGGTTGGCGGTGACGTAGGCGCTGGCCACACCCAGGTAACCGGCATCGGTAAAGCTCGCCAGAAGCTGCTGGATGGACGCCGTGACGCAGGCGAAGTTCAGCGTGCCGATGGCGATCTGGCCGAGCGCAAGCTGTATCGCCGGCGGTTCGAAACGCCAGTTGCGCACGACAAGCGGACGGCGCACGAAGGCGCAGATGATGAGATAGGCGACAGGCCCGGCCAGGCAGAGAAGACCAACCGCCAGCCGTGCCGTGCGGTCGAGGCCCAGCAAGTCCACCGTGTCACCGGGCTGGAGCAGCAACGCCAGTCCGGCGAGCGTTCCAAGACCGAGGCCGACGGTCACCCCGCAGAACACGATGACCTTGGCGATATCTTCGCCGGTCAGTCCCCAGCGCGTGTAGAACCGGTAGCGCACGGCGCCGCTGCTGAGCGCGGAAAGCCCGACATTGTGACCGATCGACAGTGCCGTGAAAGACGCGAGCGAGGTCTGGCGCAAGAGAAGCGGCTTGCCCGCATACCGCACGGCAAGCGCATCGAACCCGCCGAGGCAAAGATAGGAAAGGATGACGAAAAAGAAGGCAGTCGCCAGCCGCAAACCGGCGATCGACCGGACCGAATCCTCGATCTCGTCGACCGTGTAGCGGCCGAGGCTGCGATAGACGAGGAAGGCGGCCAGGCAGATCGCAACGCCGATCAAAAACTTGAGCAGATGGCGTCTGGCGATCATGGTCCCTCTCGTAAACGGCTGTATAACAATGGGAACGAAACCGGGCCCGAGGTGTTCCCAGCGCCATGACGGATCAGATATTGCCAGCCGAGGCCGGCCGCGCCCCGGCCCCGCCTTTGAAGACAAGGCATCGCCTGAAAATCCTGAGCTATAATGTGCATAGCTGCATCGGTACCGATCGCCGGCTCGACCCCGCCCGGGTGGCTGAGGTCATCGCGGCCTTGGAACCCGATATCATCGGATTGCAGGAATTGGATGTCGGCCGCAGCCGCACCGGCGGGATAGACCAGGCGCACGCGATTGCGTCTCTTCTACAGATGCAATTCCATTTCCATGCCGCGCTCAACGTCGCCGAAGAGCGTTATGGCGATGCGATCCTGACAGCCCTGCCGGCAAGAATGGTCAAGGGGGCCGGCCTGCCCTCGCATGGCGAGCAGCGCGGCGCGGTCTGGGTTGAAATAGACGTCGCAGAACACAAGCTGCAGGTCTTCAACACCCATCTCGGCCTGCTGGGCGGCGACAGGATGCGCCAGATCGGCGAAATTCTAGGCCCGGTTTGGATGGGCGCGCCGGATTACCAAGGCAAGCCGAAGATCCTGATCGGCGATTTCAACGCCACTCCCGTGACCGCGACCTACAAGGCCGTCGCCCGCCAGATGGCGGACGCGCCGCTTGTGAGCGGGGAAAGGCCCAAGCCCACTTTCCCATCGCGTCTGCCGCTCCTGAGGATAGACCACGTCTTCGTCTCCAGCGAAGTTACGCCCATCGCCACGCAGGTCGTGTCGACCCCGCTTTCCCGCCGGGCCTCCGATCATCTGCCGCTTCTGGTCACTGTCGAGCTCTGATCCTCAATGGCTCAGGGTGCGGTTGAGCCGGTGAGCCTCCTTCAGAAGGCGCACCACGTCCTGGTCGGTCGTCTCCCTGAAGTCGCCGTAGTGCAGGCTGACCGCTTCCAGGCGGTCCGGAGCCGACAGGCATACGATGTCGTCCACCTCTTCCTGCAAGGATTCCAGCAATTGACGTGGCGCGACCGGCACTGCGATCCGGATCGACGCGACACCCATGTCCTTCAGCGCATGGATGCCGGCGCGGATCGAAACTCCGTTCGCAATCCCGTCATCGACAAGAATGACGTCGCGTCCCGTGTGATCATGCTCGCTCGGCTCGTCCTCGCCGAAATACATCCGATGTCGGCGCTCGATTTCTGCGAGCTGATGTTCGCGCTCGGCCGCAAGATAGCCTGGCGGCACGTGGAACCGGCGGGCGGCGTCCTCGTCGACGATCACGTGCGGCTCCCGCCCATCGACGACAGCGCCGATGCCATATTCGGGATGACCGGGCGCGCCGATCTTGCGGACGATAAGGAGATCGAGCGGCAGGCCGAGCCGCTGGGCGACTTCGAAGGCCACGGGCACGCCGCCACGCGGCAGCGCCATCAGGATCGGATCGGGCGGCAGCGTCGCCTGCATGGCTTCCGCCAATTGCCTTCCGGCATCCTCTCGATCGACAAAGGTTGGGCTTAGACCGAACATGTCATCCTCCCAGGATGGTGCGGTGACATCTGCCACCGCACTTGGTTCTTCTGCCAGCCCGACCGTAACATATCACCGGGCAGGCGTCCGACAACCGCGAGGATGGGGTTTGGGTTCCGTGCTCTCCAAAAGAGTCAGGAGCGCTTGCCTTTGTGGTGTTCGCTTTCCTGGTTGCGGCCGCGGATGATCGATGGGTCGTCATGGAGCGAAACTTCCGCGGTGCGCATGTCCAGGTTATCGCCGCGACGGAATGCCTCCTTGGCCGCTTCGCTGCGTCGCAGGTCAGGGCCGGGATCGAAATCCTTGGGCGCATTGGCGGTATTTTCCCGTTTTTCGATGACGTTGCGCTGTTGCTGGTGGGTTTTGTTGCCTTGCATGGTCTATCCTCCTTGAGAGGTCATTTGTTCGAGCGGCCGCGTTGGTTGGGATCGACGCCGCCGAAACGGGTCGTGTCGTTGCCGACATCACCTTCCTCGGTATTGTCGCCGGCGATCTCGTCGGCGCCGGTGAAGCGGTTCAACCCTTTCGACTGGCCTATGCCTGGATCCTCCTTGAGATCGGCGTCGCTCGGCTTGCGGGTCTTGAAGTGCTTGGAAGTGGACATGATCATCCTCCTTGGCTCAGGGACCGCGGTCTGGCCGCGGCCTCAGTGTTTCGTGCTGGACACGAATTTGTTAAAGCGGCTGGTTTTGCCGGCTTCCGTTTCTTCCTGGAAAAGGAAGACGAGCTTGTTCTCATCGAAGATCGAGAAGAAGTCGTCCCATGCGATTTCCTCCAGGGATTCTTCCGGCTTCCCGAAATCGACGCGCAGAATGCCGCCTTCCCGGGCACCCTTCACCCGAGCCGGATGGCCGCCGCGTTCCTCGATCCATTGCCGGATTTCCTTGTGATCGGTGGTTTCTACGGCTTTGCTCATGGTGCGTTTCTCCTTTCCATACCTGCTTGTCGAACCGGGACCGCCACCGAAGGTTCCGCGCCAAAACAAGCGAAGGGGGAACAAAACTCATGATCATGGGTTCACCGCGGGTCGGACGCATGACCTCCACGCGGCCGACATTGTCATAAGTACCCTCCCCAACTTGGCGCTTCCCCTCACCGGGAAGCGCCTTTTCGTTCACTGCGGCGGTTCAACGCAGGGCCGCGGCATCCGGGCGCGCGGCATTGATGCGCATTGATCTCTTGACGCCCCCCGCCGATTGTCATCCGATGAGATGGATGGGCTTCCGGCCCCCGCCAGAAAAGGGATGACGCCATGTTCGAGACCTTCGACGCGACGCTGCTGGCGCGCATGCAGTTCGCCTTCACGGTCTCGTTCCACATCATTTTTCCCGCGTTTTCGATCGGGCTGGCGAGTTATCTCGCGGTGCTGGAAGGTCTTTGGCTGTGGAAGAAACAGGTCGTCTATCTGGAGCTGTTCGACTTCTGGAAGACGATTTTTGCGCTCGCCTTCGGCATGGGCGTCGTCTCCGGTATCGTCATGTCCTATCAGTTCGGCACGAACTGGAGCGTGTTCTCCGACAAGGTCGGCCCGATCATCGGCCCGCTGATGGGCTACGAAGTGCTCTCGGCATTTTTCCTGGAGGCAGGCTTCCTCGGCATCATGCTGTTCGGCCGCAATCGCGTCGGCCCCGGCCTGCATTTCTTCGCCACCTTGATGGTCGCGGTCGGCACCTTGATCTCCGCGACCTGGATCCTTTCCGCCAACTCCTGGATGCAGACTCCGCAGGGTTTTGCGATGAACGACAAGGGCCAGTTCATCCCCGCCGACTGGTGGGCAGTCATCTTCAACCCATCCTTCCCCTATCGCCTCGTCCACATGGTGCTTGCCGCCTATCTGACGACCGCCCTTGTGGTCGGCGCGGTCGGCGGCCTGCATCTTCTGCGGCGCACCGCCCCCTTGCGCGCCGGCACGATGTTCTCGATGGCGATGTGGATGCTGACGATTGTCGCCCCGATCCAGATCTTTGCCGGCGATCAGCACGGCCTCAACACGCTGGAACACCAACCGGTCAAGGTCATGGCGATGGAAGGCCATTACCAGAGCCATCCGGAGGGCGCGCCGCTTATCCTCTTCGGCCTGCCGAACCACGCCGAACAACGGATCGACTACGCAATCGAGATCCCGAAGCTTTCAAGCCTGATCCTGAAACACAGCCTCGATGCGCCGCTCAAGGGCCTCGACACGGTACCGCGCGAATTGCAGCCGCCGGTGCCGGTCGTGTTCTGGTCCTTCCGCATCATGGTGGGCCTCGGGTTCGCGATGCTAGGCCTCGGCCTCTGGAGCCTGTACTGTCGATGGAAGGGCAGCCTCTACACGACCGAGTGGCTGCACCGTGCTGCGATGGTCATGGGGCCGGCCGGTTTCGTCGCCGTGCTCGCCGGCTGGGTGACAACCGAGGTCGGCCGCCAGCCCTATACCGTCTACGGCCACCTGTTGACCGCAAATTCCGTCTCGCCGATCGCGGCAGCCGCCGTGGGCTCCTCGCTGATCGCCTTCGTCATCGTCTATTTCCTCGTCTTCGGCGCCGGCACCTTCTACATCCTGCGGCTGATGTCCCGCCTGCCGCGCGATCCGAGCGGCGACCTCGGCGAAGGCCCGATCCGAACCGCCGGCATCAATCCCGGCCCGCAAACCCCGGCACTTCAGGCAGGAGCCCGTCATGGCCATTGACC
Organism: Neorhizobium sp. P1_A6; assembly: GCF_056406795.1. Taxonomy (NCBI): domain Bacteria; kingdom Pseudomonadati; phylum Pseudomonadota; class Alphaproteobacteria; order Hyphomicrobiales; family Rhizobiaceae; genus Neorhizobium; species Neorhizobium sp. P1_A6. Next base: position 227,473 of record NZ_JBFTZM010000006.1, read on the forward strand.
TTCCTTTCATCTGGGCGGCCATCATCGCCTTTGCCGTGCTTGCCTATGTCATCCTCGACGGGTTTGACCTCGGCGTCGGCATTCTCTTCCCGCTGTTTCCCGAAAAGCGCCATCGCGACGTGATGATGAACAGCGTCGCACCGGTCTGGGACGGCAACGAGACCTGGCTTGTCCTCGGCGGCGGCGGGCTGATGGCGGTTTTTCCGCTCGCCTATGCGACGATCCTGCCGGCACTCTACGCACCTATTATCGCCATGCTGATCGGGCTGATCTTTCGAGGCGTCGCCTTCGAATACCGCTGGCGCACCGGCCGGGCGCAATATCTCTGGAACTGGGCCTTTGCCGGCGGCTCGTTCATGGCGGCGTTGGCTCAAGGGATCGCGCTTGGCGCGCTAGTGCAGGGCATTCCGGTTGCAAACCGCGCCTACTCCGGCGGCTGGTGGGACTGGCTGACCCCGTTTTCGATCGCCACCGGCCTTGCAGTCGTGATCGGCTACGCACTGCTCGGCTCGACCTGGCTGGTGATGAAAACGACGGGCGACCTTCGCGACAAGGCCCGCAACCTCTCCTATATCGCCGCCCTCGCGACGCTCGCCACCATGGCGATCTTCAGCCTCTGGACGCCCTTTCTCGAACCGCTCTATCTGAAACGCTGGTTCTCCTGGCCGACGGCGATCTTCAGCATCATCGTGCCGCTGCTTGTCCTCGGCTGTTTCTGGCTTCTGCTCACGGGCCTGAAAAACAACCGCGACGGCCGGCCTTTCCTTGCCGCGCTCGGGCTTTTCATACTTGGCTACGCAGGCATCGGCATCAGCTTCTATCCCTATATCGTGCCGACATCCGTGACGATCTGGGACGCCGCGGCGCCCGACGAGAGCCTCGGCTTCCTGCTGGTCGGCGCGCTGRTCCTGGTGCCGCTGATCCTTGCCTATACGAGCTATGCCTATTGGGTCTTCCGCGGCAAGGTCGATCCGGAAGAGGGTTATCACTGATGGCCGGCGGCGAAACCTTCAGGCGACTCGCCTGGTTCGTCGGCCTCTGGGTGGCCGGAGTGGTAACGGTCGGCACTGTCGGCCTGATCATCAAATTCTGGCTCGGCGCCTAACGCCGGGTCAGCGCCACCACATAACGTGCCGGTTCCTTGCCCGGATTGAAGAAGACGCAATCGGCAGGCGGGCCGAGCAGAAGGCAATCACCTTCGGTGAGATGATGCATCACCGTCCCCTCCTGGAAATCGAGCCGGCCCGAAAGTACCCAGATCTGCTGGTGCTGGAAGGCGAAGGCGGATGCCGGATAAGGCACGCGCACGCCTGATGGCAGCGATACATCCAGAAGCTCCAACGGGGAATTCGCCGGAGAGACCGCGCGGCGGGTGTAACCCGTTTCCGGATCGGTCCAGGCCGGCTGTTCCGCCTGCAGCGCGACGCGCTCCTGCGCCCGCTCGGCAAGCGCCAGCAGAACCGAAAGCGGCAGGCCGAAGGCGCCAGAGAGCCGGCCGAGCACGGTCGCCGTCGGGCTCGCCTCGCTACGCTCGATCTTGCTGATCATCGCCTTGGACACGCCCGAGCGTTCGGCAAGCTCGGCGAGCGACCAGCCCCGCGCCTCCCGCTCGATCTTCAGCCGCATGGCAATCGCCTGGACCGGATCATTTTCAGCCTGTTGCAAGCGGCTTGCCTTTCAACAATCGTCTTCTATAGTGGACGATAGCATCGTATAAGAGACGTGCCTTGTCCGCAATGAGGAATTCAAGGGGAAGATCGTGACGCGCGAAATCCGTTTCAACGCCTTCGACATGAACTGCGTCGGCCACATCCAGCAGGGGCTCTGGGCGCATCCGCGGGACCAGTCGCATCGCTATACGCAGCTGCGATACTGGACGGACTATGCGAAAAGGCTGGAAGCGGGCCTGTTCGACGGCATATTCCTCGCCGACGTTCTCGGCGTCAACGACGTCTTCGGCGGCAGCAATGCGGCGGCGCTGAGGGGTGCGGTACAGGTGCCGGTCAACGATCCGCTGCTGCTGGTGCCGGCCATGGCCGCCGTCACCGAACATCTCTCATTTGGCGTTACCGCCAACCTGACCCACGAACCGCCGTTCGTCTTCGCGCGCCGCATGTCGACGCTCGATCACCTGACGGGCGGCCGGATCGGCTGGAACATCGTCACCGGTTACCTCGACAGCGCCGCAAAGGCGATCGGCCTCGATGGGATGGCAGCCCATGACGACCGCTACGACCTCGCCGACGAATACATGGAGATCATGTACCGGCTGTGGGAGGCGAGCTGGGAAGACGACGCCGTCGTCTTCGACCGGGCAAACCATGTCTATGCCGACCCAGCCAAGGTCCACAAGGTCCACCACCGCGGCAAGCAATACGGCATCGAGGCGATCCATCTCTGCGAGCCCTCGCCGCAGCGCACCCCGGTTCTCTACCAGGCAGGCTCCTCGACCCGCGGCCGGCAGTTCGCCGCCACCCATGCCGAGTGCGTCTTCGTCAACGGCCAGAAGACTGAAGGCGTCAAGGGCATCGTCGACGACATCAGGGCCCGCGCCGTCGAATACGGCCGCAGCGCGGAGGACATTAAAGTTTTTGTCGGCGCCACGATCGTTACCGCCCGCACCGAAAAGGAAGCGCGCGAAAAGTTCGAGGACTATCGCGCCTATGCGAGTTCCGAAGGCGCGCTCGTACATGCGGCCGGCTCGCTCGGCATCGACTTTGCAAAATACGATCTCGACGAACCTATCGAGACCGGCAAGAGTTCTGCGATCGTCTCGAATGTCGAGGCGATGACCCGCACCGCCGGGCCGCAATGGACCAAGCGCAAGCTGCTCGAACAAATGGTGCTCGGCAGCCGCCAGGCACCGATGGTGGGTTCCGCAGAACAGATCGCCGACAACCTCGTCGCCTGGATGGACCGGGCCGGCGTCGACGGTTTCAACCTGTCGAGTACCGTCGTTCCGGAATGTTTTGACGATATCATCGAACTGGTGATTCCGATCCTGCAGGAACGCGGCCTCTACAAGACCGGCTATCGCGAAGGCGCGTTCCGTGAAAAGCTGTTCGGGACGCCGCGCCTGCCGAGCCGGCATATCGCCGCCAGATATCGCACCATGGGATAAACCGATGAGCACCGCGACGACCCTGGAAACGCCAGCCGAAGGCCGCTGGTCGATGCTGGCGCTGCTGTGCCTCGCCGTCGTGCTCTCCTTCTCCTGCTGGTTTTCCGCCAACGCGATCGCGCCGGAGCTGAAACGTGCCTGGTCGCTGTCGGAAAATGCCGCTGCCTGGCTTACCAACGGCGTGCAGATCGGCTTCGTGATCGGCGCTCTGGCCGCAAGCCTCTTCAACCTGCCGGATCTCATCCGCATGAACCGGCTGATGGCGGCCTCCGCCCTGCTTGCCGCGCTATCCAATGCCGCCTTGGCTCTGGAACCAGGCCCGGCCGGCGCCGTCCTTTGCCGCATGGTCACCGGCTTCGCGCTTGCCGGCGTCTATCCGCCGGCGCTGAAACTCGTCTCCACCTGGTTCATTTCCGGACGTGGCCTGGCGCTTGCCGGCGTCATCGGCGCGATCACCGCCGGCTCGTCGCTGCCGCATCTCTTCCGCGGTATGTCATCCGCCGTTGACTGGCACAATGTCGTCCTCTCATCGAGCGGTGCGACGCTGGCCGGTGCCGTCGTTCTCCTCCTCTTCACCCGTGAAGGCCCCTATCCGTTCGGAAAGGCGCTGTTCGATCCGCGCCAGATCGGCCGGGTGCTGAAGGACCGCAACCTGCTGCTCGTCAATGGCGGTTATCTCGGCCACATGTGGGAACTCTATGCCATGTGGGCCTGGCTGCTCGCCTACCTGACCGCAGCACTCGACAAGGGCGGCACCGGCATCAGCAGCGAAGCCTCACTGCTCACCTTCATCGCGGTCGCCTCAGGCGTCCTCGGCTGTTTCGCCGGCGGCGTGCTCTCGGACCGTTTCGGCCGCACCGCCACCACCGCCGGCCTCATGATCGTCTCCGGTGCCTGCGCGCTGACCATCGGCTTCGTCTTCAACGGCCCCTTCTGGCTGCTGGCGCTGGTGGTGATCGTCTGGGGCATTTCGATCATCGGAGATTCGGCGCAGTTCTCCGCCGCCGTCACCGAGCTTGCAGACCGCAATTACATTGGCACGGCACTATCGCTGYAGATGGGCATGGGGTTCGCGCTGACCATTTTCATGATCTGGCTGATGCCGCATCTGGCCGCAATTCTCGGCGGCTGGCGTTGGACATTTGTATTGCTGGCGGTCGGGCCAATCTTCGGTGCCGCCTCGATGCTGGTCCTGCGAAGCAGGCCGGAGGCCGTCCGGCTGGCCGGCGGTAGGCGCTGATCAGGCGACGAGGCGACGGCCGGGCATCTCGTCCCGCTTCTGGCGGTCGCGGGCGAGCCGTTCCGCGCTGCGGGTCTTGAAGCCGCGCAGTGCCGTGACCAGCCGCTCGACCGCGTCGCGCAGGTCCGATGTCTGCTTGGACGTCTCCAGCACCATGGCCGAATTTTCCTGGGTGAGCGAATCCATCCGGCTCAGAGCCCCGTTGACCTCATGCAGGCCGATCGACTGATGCGCCGCCTCGGTCGCGATCGTCCTGACGATCGTGTTGATGTCGTCGATGCGCGTGGTGATCTGGCTGAGCGCCGCACCGGCATTGTTGACGAGGTCGACACCCGCCTGCACCTGGCGGGAACTGTCGGAGATCAGATCCTTGATCTCCTTGGCGGCATCGGCGCAACGCTGCGCCAGCGCCCGCACTTCCTGTGCCACGACCGCGAAACCGCGACCGGCTTCGCCGGCACGTGCCGCCTCGACGCCCGCGTTGAGCGCCAGAAGATTGGTCTGGAAAGCGATCTCGTCGATGACGCCGATGATCTTGGAAATCTCGTCGGACGAGCGCTCGATCTCGCCCATGGCAGCGACGGCCTGCTTGACGACCGGTCCCGAAGCGCGTGCTTCCGAAAGCGCCACGTCGACTGCCCCGGCCGCCTTACTGGCGCCTTCGGCGGTGCCGGAAACGCTGTGGGTGAGCTGGTGCAGTGTCGCGGAACTCTCCTCCAGGCCCTGGGCCTGTTCCTCCGTCCGCCGGGCAAGATCCTTCGAGGCCTGGGAGATACCGTTGGTGCTGACGAGGATTTCCTCGCCGGCATGGCGCACGGTCGCCAATGTGCCGCGCAGCCTCTCGGCACTGCCGTTATAGCCTTCCGCCATCTTGACGAAGTTTTCAGGAAGAGCGGTGGAAAGCCGGCTCTCCAGATCGCCCGCGGCAAGTCCCTTCAGCACGTCGTCCAGAGCCTCGAGCGCAACTTCCTGCTCCTCATCGGCGGCGAGCTTCGCCTCCTCGGCGCGGCGGCGCTGTTCTGCCTGTATCTCCAGATAGGCGGAGATCGAATAGTCCAGGTCGAGCATCGCCGCCTTGACCAGCGTCGCGACGTCCTTGGCAAGCTTTTCGGATTTGCCGCGACCGAAACGGGAGGGCCAGTTCTCGGCCATCACCTTGTGGATGAGGCTTTCCACGACCAGCGCCTGGCCGCCGATATGCCAGCGCGGGTCGAGACCGGCATGGGCATGCGCGGCGCCGACGGCCTGCACGCTTTCCACATAACGCTCGTCGTATTTGGCCTCGCCGACAACGTTCCAATGGCTCATCTGGCGCTTCTTGGCGCTCTCCGTGTGAGCCTGACTGGCGAAGAACTTGGCGGTGTCGGGTGTCGACTGGATCTTCTTGTAAAACATGCCGAGAGCTGCCGAAAGACCGGCATTGATGATCGGCGCAAGACGACGAAGCGTCGCTCGCGCTTCCTGATCCAGACCGATGAAATCCAGGCGCTTTTGCAGTTCGCGTTTTTCTTCAGCCGACGACATTATGATCCCCCAATCCGCCGCGGTCACCACCCAGCATGGGGTGTGTCGGTTCCATATTGTGAAGGCTAAGGTGTAGGATCTCTTAATAACGACCCCCAAAAACTGATAGAAAGTTACAATTTGCGACGTATTTTCGCCGACCATACGACGCAGATGCGGCGGACGCTCAAGGAATTTGCTTGCGCGAATTATTCGAGCGTATAATAAGCCCTGACGCCGTGCGAAGAACGGCTGCCCGTTCCTCAGGAGATGACCCGTGAACCGCCGCACCTACCATAGGGCAAGCGAGGCCGAGCGGCGCGAGGACCTGATTGCCGCGACGCTCGATTGTATCGCCGAGTTCGGCATCCAGGGCGCGACGGTCCGCCAGATCGCCATGCGCGCCGGCGTCACCGGCGGGCTGATCCGGCACTATTTCAGCAGCAAGGACCAGATGTTGCAGGCGGCCTACCGCAAGGTGATGGCCGGCATGACCGAGGCGGCGGTTGCTGCCGCGATCGAGGGCGAGACGGCGCGTTCGCGCCTGCGCCGCTTCATCGTCGCCAACGTGACGCCGCCGGTCACCGACCCGCGCACGCTGTCGCTCTGGGCCGCATTTATCAGCCATATCCAGATCGATCAGAGTTTCGCCGCCATCCACCGCGAAAACTATCTCTCTTTCCTTGCGGCGCTGGAAACCTTGCTGTCCGCCTTCTTCGTCGAGGAGAAGCGGGCTCTGAGCCCCGCCCAATGCCGCACCTATGCGATCGGGGTCAACGCGCTCGTCGACGGCCTCTGGCTGGAGGGAACGCTTGCAGCCGATACGTTTGCGGAACACGAACTCGCAGAAAATGCCCTGGTCTCCGTGGAAGCGCTGCTGCGCCTGCAGCCCGGCGAGCTTTCAGCCGAACAACGATAAGAAAAGGAACCACCGATGCGTTATGCCTCGATCACCGACCGCCTCGCCCATCTCGGCTCCGGCCGCTGGGCACTCCACCTGACCGCCCGCCGCATGCAGGCATCGGGCGAGGACATCATCGAACTCACCATCGGCGAGCCGGACGTCAAGCCGGACAAGGCCCTGCTCGATGAGGCGGCGCGCGCCATGTATGCCGGCCGCACCCGGTATTCCAATGGCCGCGGCGAGCCGCCGGTGCTGAAGGCGCTGGTGGAAAAGTATTCGAAACGCCGGCCAGGTGTCACGGAGCGCAATTTTCTCTGTTTCCCCGGCACCCAGACCGCTCTCTATGCCGTCATGACCGGTCTCGTCGAAGCCGGCGACGGCGTGCTCGTCGGCGATCCGCTCTATGCCACCTATGAAGGCGTCATCCAGTCCACCGGCGCGCACATGATCCCCGTGCCGCTACGTCCGGAAAAGAAATTCCACCTGCAGGCTGAGGATCTCGAACGGGCGATCACGCCGGAGGCCCGCGTGCTCCTCCTCAACACGCCGCACAACCCGACCGGCGCGGTGCTGACTGCCGCGGAAATCGCCGCCATCGGCGACGTCTGCCGCAAGCATGACCTCTGGATCGTTTCGGACGAGGTCTATGAGCAGTTGATCTTCGAAGGCACGCCCTTCGCCTCGCCCTTCGACATTCCGGCACTGGCCGAACGCACCATTGCAGTCTCGTCGATCTCGAAATCCCATGCTGCTCCCGGCTTCCGCAGCGGCTGGGCCGCCGGCCCGGAAGAGTTCTGTGAAAGACTGCTGCCGGTGTCCGAAACCATGCTGTTCGGCGTGCAGCCCTTCATCTCCGACATGACCGCCATGGCGCTGTCGCAGCATTTCGACACCGCCGACGTGATGCGGGAAAATTATCGCCGCCGTGCCACCATCGTCGAAAAGGCCTTTGCCGGCAGCAATCTCGTCAAGCCGATGCCGCCGGAAGGAGGCATGTTTGTCCTGCTCGACGTGACCGCCACCGGCCTCAACGGCGAGGAATTCGCCTGGGAACTGCTGCGAGAGGAGAAAGTGGCCGTCATGCCCGGCACCTCCTTCGGCGACCAGGCAGCAGGCTTCCTGCGCATCTCGCTGACGGTCCCGGACGATGCGGTTGCAACCGCCATGCACCGTATCGCCGACCTCGCGGGCCGTATCGCATCCACTGGCAAAGACCGCGCGACAACCCCGATGGCGTGAGCGAAGTTCCCGGTTGAAATCCATGAACGAGACGGGCTATGCTCGCTTCGGTTGATTTGAAAACTGCACATCGGAGGAACGCAACATGCCCCATGTTATCGTCAAAATGGTCGAGGGCCGCTCCGAAGAGCAGAAGCAGGCACTGACGGCTGAGGTGACCAAGGCTGTCATGACCGCTCTTGGCTCTGCCGAGAGTTCCGTGTCGGTCGCAATCCAGGACTTTCCGAGAGACGCCTGGACGGACAAGGTCTACGTGCCGGATATCCAGGGACAGCCGGAACTCGTTTACAAAATGCCCGGCTACGATCCCTTCAAGTAGTCGGCTGATCCTGGAAAATCGGCGGTCTCTTCCGCCGGCGGCTCCCAGCCGAAGACGCTGCGGCCGCCCCATTCGTGCGATTGGCGGAATTCGCCGGCGACGATCTCCTTGAGGTCCGGGCCGGTCACATATCGTTCCATCTGCCGGGCCTGGTCGTCCAGCCGCTTCAGCGCCTGCAGCTCTTCCTCGCGGCCGAGCCGGGCCTTGCCGACCGCAGACTTCATCACCTTGATCGTCTCGTCATAAACCTTCAGCGGCACCGGAAACGGATGCCGGTCCTTGCCGCCGTGGGCAAGCGAGAAACGCGCCGGATCGGAAAACCGGCAGGGCGCGCCATGCACCACCTCGGCGACCATGGCCAAAGCCTTGACTGTCCGCGCGCCGACACCCGGCATCAGCAGCAGGTTCTCGAAATCCTCCGGGCCGCGATCGGCCGCCGCCGCCAGCGTGCCATGCAGCCGCCTCATGTTGACGTCCTCCTCGCGGACATCGTGATGCGCCGGCATGACCAGATGCGGCAGCATCGGCTGCGCCGGTTCCTTCAACTTGCGCGCCGGCTCGATGGCGATCACCTCGCGGATGATGCGGTCCGGCCCGAGCGTCGCGAGCAGGTCGAGTTGGCCCTTTCGGGAGGCTTCGGCACGGTGGTCGGCGAGATTGACGATCTCGCCCTGCCCGCGGCCCTCGATCGCCGCATGCGGGGAATCGACGAAGCTTTTCAAGCCCTCCGAAATCCAGTGATAACGTCGCGCCTGGCGCTTGTCGCCGTTCATGCCCTGCTGCACCACCACCCATTTGCCATCGTCGGTGACGATGAAACCGTGCAGGTAAAGATCGAACCCGTCCTGAACCGCGGCGCTGTCCACCTTGGCGACCAGACGGCTGGTCGTCGCAAGGCCGCTGCCATCGATGCCGACGCGGTTGCCGACGGCGATCAATTCGTCCGGCGTCTTGCGGGAGCTCTGGCCACGGCCGCCGCAGACATGGATGCCGAGTTCGCCGGCCATCGGCGTCAGCCCGCGCTTGAGCGCGCCGAGAACGCTGGTGGTGATGCCGGAAGAGTGCCAGTCCATGCCCATGACGCAGCCGAAGGACTGGAACCAGAAGGGATGCGCCAGCCGCCGCAGAAGTTCGTCGCGGCCATATTCGATGACGATCGCCTGGGTGATCACGGCGCCGAGCTTGGTCATGCGCTCGCCGAGCCACCGGGGAACCCGGCCGCCGTGAAGGGGGAGATCGGCGCTGCCTGCTCTTTGAACCATGCTCCGCTTATATACGGACGCCCAGGCTCACGATAGGGAAAAGTTCTGCAAACGTTCTCGCAACAGCCCGATCGTCGGCACATCCGCATTGGCGAAGGCGAAGCGCAGATAATTCTGTTGGCTCTCGCCGAAATAGGCGCCCGGAATGCAGATCACGCCCGCCTGCCTGGCGAGTTTTTCCGCCACCTCCGCCGAACTCCTGCCTGGGAATGGATGCCGCACGAAGGCAAAATAGGCGCCGATCGCATCGAGCTTCCAGTCGTTGACGGAGCGCATCACCGCCTTCAAGGCATCGGCACGGCGGCCGATCTCTTGCCGGTTCTCTTCGCGCCAATCGGCGAGAAGTGGCAACGCCTTGACGACGGCGGCCTGAGCGGCGCGCGGCGCGCAGATCTGCAGGTTGTCCATGATCTTGGCGATCTGTTCGACCGCGACCGGGCCGGCAGTGATCGCCCCGAGCCGGTGGCCGGGGATGCAGAAGGATTTCGAAAAGCTGTAGAGGCTGATCAGCGTGTCCTGCCAACTTTCGAGGCTGAAGAGAACATGCGGCGCCTGGTCGGCGGCAGGCAGAAAGTCGCGATAGGTCTCGTCGAGGATCAGCCAGATGCCCTTGTTCCGGCAGAGCTTGAAGATCGCCTCGAGCAACGACGGCGGATAGATCGCTCCGGTCGGATTGTTGGGTGAGACGAGCGCCAGCGCCCGCACCTCGCCGGTGATCGCAGCTTCGAGCCCGACGAGATCCGGCAGGAAACCGTTCGCCGCATCGCAGGCGACGAAAGCGGTCTTGACGCCCATCATCGCCAGCGTCGTTTCGTGGTTGAAATAGAAGGGCTCGGTCATCAGCACCGTATTGCCGGGGCCGGCCACCGTCATCGCCGCGCAGACAAAGGCCTGGTTGCAGCCAGACGTGATGTGGATGTTCCTGAGCCCGATGCCCGCGCCGTAAACCTCAGAGACATGCGCCGCATAGGCCGTCCGAAGTTCCGCCTCGCCCTCGATCGGCCCATATCCGGTAAAGGCTTTTGAAGAGCCGGTCTCGCCGAGCAGCTTCAGCATGTCCGGATGGGCCGGATACCCCGGTACGGCCTGAGAGAGGTCGATCAGCGGACCTTTGGACCCGTCATAGGCACGCCCCCAGGCGGCGACGGAGGGAACGGGCGGAGGGCTGAGCTTTTCGATAAGCGGATTGAAGGCAGGCATGATCTTCCGAGAACAGGATTTTCCGAACAGGCGATTGCCAAGATGGGCAATTGATTGCCTTTCTTGTTTATCAGATTATCGGGCGACGCAAGGAGAACCGGATATGGCCGACGAGATTGAGCCCGAGGATTCGAAGCTCACCATCACCAAACGGAAATGGGCGGAACAAGGGAAGTTCCTGACAGGCCGCATCACCAGGCCGGAAACCGACCGCCTGCCGCCTGGCCAGCACCTGGTCAAGAACTGGCCGGTCCTCGACCTTGGCCAGCAGCCGCAGGTGTCGACCGAGCGCTGGAAGCTCGACGTGCGCGGGTTCGTCAACAACCGCAGGACCTTGGACTGGGCGGCTTTCCAGGCTTTGCCGCAGACCGAGATGCGCTCCGACATCCATTGCGTGACCACATGGTCCCGTTACGACAACAACTGGAAAGGCGTCTCGACACACGATTTCCTCGATCTCGTCGATCCGCAGGACGAGGCCGTCGCTGTCATGCTGACCAGCTATGACGGCTATACCACCAACCTGCTGCTTTCGGATTTTGCCTCGCCGGACGCGATCATCGTCACGGAATGGGAAGGCAAGTCGCTGAGCGAGGAACATGGCGGGCCGGTGCGGCTGGTGGTGCCGCACCTCTATTTCTGGAAGAGCGCCAAATGGCTCAACCGCATTGAGTTCCTCGACCGCGACCAAGCCGGCTTCTGGGAAAAGAACGGCTACCACATGCGCGGCGACCCCTGGTCCGAGGAGCGTTATTCGGACGACTAACCGAACTGGACGAGGTTGAGCGCCGGCAGCGGGCCTCCCGGGAACTGCGCCAGCTTGGCCCCGACAGCAAGCGGCCCGAGGTCTATGCCGAAGAAGCCGAGCTTCTCCGTCAAGGCGGCGACCTCCGTCTTTGCCGTCGCATCGTCGCCCGAATAGAACAACACTCGCTTGCCGCCCTCGGAAGCAGGATCGGCCTCGAGCAGCTTTGCAAACAGATGATTGAAAGCCTTCACCACCCGGGCGCCCGGCACGAGGTCGGCGACGATTTCGCTGGAAAGACGACCGTTGAGTTCGGCCGGTTTGTAGAGCGGCGACTCGATCGGGTTGTTCGCATCGATGACGATCCGGCCGTTCCAGTCCGGCAGTCCGGCAAGGGCAGCCGGCAGCTTCGTCCATGGAACCGCGATCAGCACCATGTCCGCACTTGCTGCCTCTTCGATCGTGCCGGCGGAAATCCAGGGTGACAGCTCGGCAGTCAGTGTTTCGAGCGAAGCCGGGCCGCGGCTGTTGGCGATGGTGGCACGCACGCCGCTGCGGGCAAGAGCGCGGGCGAAAGCTGCGCCGATATTGCCGGCGCCGATGATACCGATGGTCATGATTGCAATACTCCAGTGGTTTCGATGACAGGAATATCGCCTCTGGATTGGCACTTGATTAGCCGGTAATAATGCCAAGCATCTTCAAGCAACCGTTGAGAATAGACCTTCCGTGGAAAGCCTCGCCAATCTCGAATCCTTCATGCGCAGCGCAGAGCTCGGTGGCTTCTCGGCTGCAGCCAGGCGGTTGGCACTGACGCCCGCGGCCGTCAGCCGCAATGTCGCGATGCTGGAGCGGAACCTCGGCACCCGCCTCTTCCAGCGCAGCACGCGAAGGCTGACGCTGACGGAAGCGGGCGAACGTTTTCTGTCGGAGATCCGCGACCACGTCGAGGCGCTGCAGACCGCGATCGCCGAGGTCTCTTCGGGCGGAGCGGAGCCGGCCGGTGTGCTGAAGGTCAGCATGAGCCCGCATTTCGGAACGGGCTATATCCTGCCGCTGCTGCCGGAGTTCATGGCGCGCTACCCGCTGATCCGTCCGGACTGGACGTTCGAGAACCGGCAGGTCGATCTGATCGCCGAGGGATATGACGCGGCGATCGGCGGCGGGTTTGAGCTGACGCCCGGCGCGGTCGCCCGGGTGCTGGCGCCGGCCCATATCGTGCTGGTCGCTTCACCTGCCTACATGAAGGATAGGCCGATGCCGGCCCATCCGGCGGACCTTGCGAACCTCGACGGCATCCATCTGCGTTCTTCCAATACCGGCCGCATCCGCCAATGGGTGATGCGAAATGCCGGCGGAGACGAAGTGCCGGTGGCACTGAGGGAAAAGATGGCGCTCAACGACCCAGCCGCCATTGCCCACGCAGCAAGCCTCGGCCTCGGCGTTGCGATGATCGCGATGCCGGATGCCTTATCGTATATGGAGAGTGGTACGCTCGTCCGCCTGCTGCCCGACTGGTATGCGGATATCGGGCCGATCTCGATCTATTACGCCAGCAAGACGCTGCTGCCGGCAAAAACCCGCGTCTTTATCGACTTCGTGGTCGAGCATTTCCGAAAAGAGCGTCTGGCCGAACGTTTTGCTGGCAGCCTCGGGGCATCCAACATGCCGAAGCGAAAATAGGCGCACCCGACTGACGCCGGATGCGCCGGATCGGTCAGATCAGCTTTTCGAGCGTGATCGGCAGGTCGCGGACGCGTTTGCCGGTCGCGTGGAAGACCGCGTTGGCGATTGCCGGCGCGACGCCGACGATGCCGACTTCGCCGACGCCCTTGCCGCCCAGCGCCGAGGCGCCGTAATCGGGAATGCCGACCGAGATCACCTCGATATGCGGCACGTCCGCATTGGTGGGCACCAGATAGTCGCCCATGTTGTTGTTGACGGTGCGGCCGTTGCGCTGGTCGACGAGACCTTCCTCGAGGAGCGCCTGGCCGATGCCCATGATGATGCCGCCCCGCCACTGGCTTTCGACCAGCCGCGGATTGTAGAGCCGGCCGCAATCGAAGGCCGAGACGATGCGGGACACCCGCACCGTTCCAAAATCCTCATCCACCCTCACTTCGGCGAAATGGGCGCACCAGCTATGCATGGAATATTCGCCCATGGTCGGCCCCTGAACCTTTACCATGCTCGTCCAGGCCTGATGCTGCTCCTGGGCGGTAGCACCTTCCGGCAGCGTATTCCTCAGGATCTCGATCTCGTCGCGACCGAGCGCCGCCATCAGTTCCGAAAGCGTGAGCGACGGACCCTGGTCGCGGGGAACGGCAATGCGGCCGCCGCTGAAGGTCAGCGTATTGGCCCCGGTATCGCGCAGCGGCGATTTCTCGTCGTTGAGCGCCAGTCCGATCAGTTCGTCGCGGGCCGCCGTCGCCGCCTTGTGCACGGCACCGAGGATCGAGCCCGCCAGCATCGAGCCGCCGGCAATCGCCGAGCCCGGCAGCCGGGAATCGCCGAGATGGACCTCGACCTGGTCGACGGGAATGCCAAACACTTCGGCTGCGGTCTGGGCAAGGATCGTATAGGTGCCCTGCCCCATGTCGATCGCACCGCTGACGACCTCGACACGGCCGTTGCGCAGGATGCGGATCATCGCCTCGCTCGGCGCCTGGATGACCGGGAACGTGCCGCAGCCGATGCCCCAGCCGATCAGGGTTTTGCCGTCGCGCATCGAGCGTGGTTCATGGCTGCGCCTCGACCAGCCGAAGGCTTCGGCCCCTTCGGTCAGCGCTTCGCGCAGCCGGCGGGTCGACCAGGGTTTTCCCGACTGGTAGTCGTGGTCGGCGTAGTTTTTCAGCCGCAGTTCGAGCGGGTCCATGCCGAGTTTGTAGGCGAGCTCCTCCATCGCACTTTCGATGCCGAACGCGCTGGGGTTCTTGCCCGGTCCGCGTAACGCACCCGGTGTGACGGTATTGACCGGCACGACCCGATGCTGCGACGAGAAATTCTCTATCCTGTAGAGGATCGGCGTTGCGGCACCGGTCTGCTCGGGCCAATCCGCGTAGGTGGAGGTCTCGCTGGCGCCGCGATGGACGATCACCTGCAGGATGCCGTCTTCCGTCGCGCCGATCTTGATCCGCTGGCGTGTCGCAGCGCGACCGCCATAGTTGGTGAAATTCTGCGGTCGCGTGAGCGCAAGCTTGACCGGCCGGCCGAGCTTCCTGGACGCGAAAGCAGCCACCGCGCCATGGGCGAGCGCCGCCCCCTTGGAGCCGAACCCGCCGCCGATGAACGGCGAGATCAGGCGGACGTTTTCGTAAGGAATGCCGAACCATTCGGAATAGCTGCGCGCCATGCCGTGAGACCATTGGCTCGGCTCCCAGACCGTGATTTGGTCGCCATCCCACTTCACGGTCAGCCCATGCGGCTCCATGGCGACGTGATATTCACGCGGCGTCGAATATTCGCCTTCGATCTGAACCGGTGCTGCCGCAAGAGCGGCCTCGGCATCACCCCATCCGGCGGTAAGATTGTCCATCACCTTGCCTTCGCCAGCCGCCGTATCGTTGAAGCTCGCGACATGCGGCGCCTTCTCATAGGTGATGCAGATCAGCCTTGCCGCCTCGACCGCCTGTTCGCGGCTTTCCGCGACGACGGCGGCGATCGACTGACCATTGTACTGCACCTGCCGCGGCAGCGGATAATACGGCTGGTTTTCCGGGCGATTGCCACCCCAGTCGGAGGCGACCAGGAGACCCATATCGTCATCCGGCGTCAGCACCATCAGCACGCCCGGGGCCGCAAGCGCCTTTTCCGCATCGACCGAAATGACGCGGCCGGCCGGAATCGTGCTCTGCACGAGAATAGCATAGACAAGGCCTTCGGCCGGATATTCCAGCGCATAGGTCGCGCCACCGGTGACCTTCAGATTGCCTTCGAAGCGTGTTTGACGACCGCCGACAGTCCCGTCTGAGGCATCGCCGTGTTTGCGGGGTTCCATGATGGTCATACGAGACCTCCAACTTTCAGGATGGCGCGGGCGACAACGCGCGGCGCAAGTTCGATCTTGTAGTGATTGGCGCCATGCGAAACGGCACCTTCCATGGCGAGCCGGCTCGCCGCCTCGACGGTTTCCGCGCTGAGCACCTTGCCGACCAGCGCCTGTTCGACGTTGCGAGCCCGCCACGGCTTGGTGGCGACGCCGCCGAGAGCGACGCGGATATCGCGAACCGTCTTGCCGTCCGCTTCGAATTCCAGCCCGACTGCGGCACTCGCCGCCGCAAACTCGTAGGACTGGCGGTCGCGAACCTTGAGATAGATAGAGTTCTTCGCCGCCGCCGAGGCCGGAATGGTGATCGCGGTGATCATCTCGCCGCGCTGCAACGCGGTTTCCCGCTCCGGCGTATTGCGCGGCGTCAGGAAAAAGTCGTCGACCGACACCGTCCGGCCCCCGAGATCGACCACGGCGTCGAAGGCGGCGAGCGCGACTGCGAGGTCACCCGGATAGGTGGCGATGCAGGCATCGCTGGTACCGAGGACAGCGTGGTTGCGGGTGACGCCGCCAAGCGCCGAACAGCCGGAGCCGGGATTGCGTTTGTGGCAGGCCGGAAACACGTCCGGCTCGCGGAAATACGAACAGCGTGTCCGCTGCAACAGGTTGCCGCCGATCGTCGCCATGTTGCGGAGTTGGGCGGAGGCCGCCAGCGACAGCGATTCCGAAACCGCCGGGAAAGCGGCGCGGATGCCTGCGTGATCTGCAACCGCGCCCATCTTGGCAAGCGCACCGATCGTGGCGCCGCCGGCATCGAGGGTGATCCCGCCGAGCCCGGAAAGGTGGGTGATGTCGATGACCGTTTCCGGCTCCATCACGCCGCATTTGGCGAGATCGAGAAGCGTCGTGCCACCGGCAAGCAGCGCTGAACCGGCCTGGAGCGCCGCCTGCCGGGCTTCATCGGCAGACGAGGCGCGGAGATAGGAAAAGTCTCTCATCACGCCATCTCCGCCGCTTCGCGCACCGCCGCGACGATGCTGTTATAGGCTCCGCACCGACAGAGATTGCCGGACATGTATTCGCGGATTTCCTCGTCGGATTCCGCATGGCCTTCGCGGATGCAGGCGACTGCCGACATGATCTGGCCGGGCGTGCAATAGCCGCATTGGAACGCATCATGCTCCACGAAAGCCGCCTGGACAGGATGCAACTCGCCGTTTTCCGCGGCAATCCCCTCGATCGTGGTGATCTGCCGGCCTTCGACCTGGGCTGCGAGCGTCAGACAGGAAAGCACACGGCTACCGTCGACATGACAGGTGCAGGCGCCGCATTGACCCTGGTCGCAGCCCTTCTTGGTGCCGGTCAGCGCGAGATGTTCGCGCAGCGCATCGAGCAGCGTGACACGCGGTTCGACATCGAGGTCGTACCGCCTCCCGTTGATATCGAGCGAAAGATGGATGGTTCGTGTCATGGATCAAGCTCCTGCCATTGTCACGAGAATGAGAACTTTAAAGCCTGGGACGGACTGGCCAACTGGCTGCGATGCCCTAGATGATGTTCGGCGAGAGAAGCACCGGCACATTTCGGCATGACATCCGTCCCCCTCTGGACTAAGAAGTGGAAGGCACTCCAGATAAACGGAGGCGCCTCCGTTTAAACTAGTGGCTTACTGATTTTCGTCAAGCCCTCATTTGCCTGGAGCAATATTTTGGCCTCGGCCGAGCCGAAGACGACATCGCCCGCATCGACCAAGCTTCGCGCCGATGCCCGCCGTAACCGCGACAGGCTGATCCAGGTGGCGGCCGCAGCCTTTGCGGAAAATGGCGTCGAGACCTCGCTGGAAGATATAGCACGCCAGGCTTGTGTCGGCATCGGCACCCTTTACCGGCATTTCCCGAGCCGCGAGCATCTCGTGGAAGTGGTCTATCGACGCGAACTCGAAAGCCTCGCCACGGCTGCCACCGAACTTGCCCAAAAACATCCGCCGGATGTTGCGCTCGAGGAATGGATGCGTCGTTTCGTCGGCTACATCGCCACCAAGCGCGGCATGGCCAACAGCCTGCGCATTCTCATGACATCGAACTCCTCCCTTTTTTCCGAGGGCTCGGGCCTGATCCGCGGCGCTTTGGAAAGCCTGTTGAAGACCGCCGGCGACAAGGGATGTATCCGCAGCGACATCGAGACAAGCGATCTCCTGCACGCGCTGTCCAGCATCTATTCGATTCCAGAATCGCCCGAATGGCGTGAACGGTCGCATCGCCTGATCGGCCTGTTGATGGACGGCCTTCGGACCCGCCGATAACACCCGCTCGATGCCTCGGATCTGCTCGGAAACGGCCCGTCGGATAGGCTAGATTTCGCATCTCGTTTGAACGGAAAATCAAGCAATCCTCGATTGACAGGTATCCTGTTACTACGCCGGCCCGATTCCAATATTATTGTTATAAAATAAACGGATAGCACAGGTATATTTTCGAACTTTTAGCGCCGAAAATCATCAAAAATCGTTGTACAATATCAAAATTCAATCTGTCGTTAAAGAGTTTGACCTTAATCTTCCGGCAACCGCGTGACCGCCATCCGGTGTAGCGCAAGAGCCGGTATGAGACCGGTTCTCTTCCCACACTGCCAGATATCAGATCTGCGCGTGAAAACGCGTTGCCTCATTCGAGGCTTCACCAATCCGGAGCCGAACCTCATGTCCCGTCTCTCCATTCGCAGCTCGCTCATCGCCGTCTTCGGCGCGATTGCAGCTCTCGTCGCCGTTCTCGCCTGGGCGGCCATATCCTCGCTCTCCAACGTCGCCGGCAATCTCAATACGATTTCCGAGAACTCGATGCCGAGCGTTCAGGCTTCGAAGAATATCGAGACGGCCATTCTCGGAATGACGGTCGCCTATATGGGCCATCTCACCACCACCTCGGACTTCGGCATGGAATCGGCGGAAAAGCTGATCGCCCAGCAGTCCGATGCGCTGAAGGTCGCTCTCAACGCCTACAGGCCGCTGATTTCCAGCGATCAGGAAAAGCAGATCATCGACCAGATCCAGGCCGGCATCGACAAATACATCCTGAACGGCCAGAAGATGCTGGACTTCTCCCGCAAGGCTTCGGACGCCCGCGCCCGTGTCGAGATGGAAAAGATGCGCATCACCATTCAGCCAGCGATGGAAGCCGTTACCAAGCTGGTCAAGTCGAACACGGATGAGGCGGCCGTCGAAACCGCAAAGGCGAAGACGACCTACTCCACCGCGCTCACCACGATGGAAATCATCCTCGGCGTCGTTTTCCTGCTGATCGTCGGCGCCGCCGTCTACGTGTTGTCCGGTATTGCCCGTCCGATCCAGCGCATCACCGCTTCGATGAGCGGTCTTGCCGCAGGTGACACCGCCACCGAAATCCCCTTCGCCGGCCGCAAGGACGAAGTCGGCGCCATGGCCGGCGCCGTCGAAGTGTTCCGCCAGGCCGCGATCTCCAACAGGCAGCTTCAGGAAGAGGCCGAGGAAGCCCGCGCCCACGCCGAAGCCGACCGGATTCGCCTCCAGGAAGAGGCGGAAGCCTCGGCCCAGGCCCGCCTGCACGAAGCGACCTCCGGCCTTGCCGCCGGCCTGCGTCGCCTTGCCTCCGGTGACCTCGCCTTCCAGCTCAACGAGCCTTTTGCTCCGGATTTCGAAGCGCTGCGCGAAGACCTGAACTCCGCCGTGTCCCGTCTCGGCGCCGCACTCTCGGAAGTCGCCGGCTCGGCCCAGTCGATCGACAGCGGCTCGCGTGAAGTCAGCCAGAGCGCCGACGACCTTTCCAAGCGGACCGAACAGCAGGCAGCCTCGCTTGAAGAGACCGCCGCAGCCCTCGACGAAATCACCGTCAACGTCTCGAACTCTTCCAAACGTGCGGACGAGGCGAAGTCCATCGCGCTGCAGGCAAATTCGAGCGCCGCCCAGTCGGGGGCCGTGGTCGCCAACGCCGTCGACGCGATGCAGCGCATCGAGCAGTCGTCCAGCCAGATCTCCAACATCATCGGCGTCATTGATGAGATCGCCTTCCAGACCAATTTGCTGGCGCTGAATGCCGGCGTCGAAGCGGCCCGTGCCGGTGATGCCGGCAAGGGGTTTGCGGTTGTCGCCCAGGAAGTCCGCGAACTCGCCCAGCGTTCCGCGAGCGCCGCGAAGGAGATCAAGGACCTCATCCGCAAGTCGGGCGCCGAGGTTCAGAACGGCGTCAAGCTGGTGCGCGAGACCGGCGACGCGCTGAAGACGATCGAATCCCACGTCGTCACCATCAACGAGCATATCAGTGCGATCGCCACCGCCGCCCGCGAACAGTCGGTCGGACTTGCCGAAGTCAATTCGGCCGTCAACCAGATGGACCAGGTGACACAGCAAAACGCTGCAATGGTCGAGGAAACCAATGCCGCCGGCGCCAATCTCGCCTCGGAAAGCACGAAGCTGCGCGATCTCCTCACCCGCTTCAAGCTCTCCGAAGGCGGTCAGCGTTCCGGAATACAGCAGCGGCCGGCTTACGGCTCCGCTCCTGCCCCGGTCGGCCGCAACGCCGTCCCGCAGGAATCGCCGGCCCGCCGCCTTGCACAGCGCGTCAGCAAATCCTTCGGCGGCGCCGCGGCTGCCGCAACCACGGAATCGCAATGGACCGAATTCTGATCCGCTGATCGAAGCTCAACTTTAACTGTCGCTCTTCGACGGCCCGGCCTCTGCCATCTGGCGCAGAAGCCGGGCCGTTTCGTCATTGGCGGGAAAGAAGGATTCGACCGCCAGTTCCGACAGCGTCACATCGACCGGGGTTCCGAAAACCGTCGTCGTCGAGATGAAGGATAGCAGTCCCGCCTCCGTCCGCAATTCCATCGGCACGGCGATACCCGCATAGTCATGTTTCGCCGCCGCTTTCGGCGTATCTTCCGGCACCGGATAGCCGGAAAGCTCTTCCAGCAATGCCCTGAGAACGCGGTCACCGGTCGCGGCGATCTGCTGGCGGAGCCGTTCGAGCAGGTGACTGCGCCACTCGAAAAGATTGGCAATGTGAGGCGCAAGCCCCTGCGGATGCAGGCTGAGCCGCAGCACGTTGACCGGCCCCTCGATCAGCGACTGGTCCGCGACATCACCAAGCAGCGGCGCCACCGCGGCATTGGCGGCCACCAGCGTCCAGTGCCGGTCGACCGCGAGTGCCGGGAAAGGCTCGTGGCCCTTCAGCACCATATCGATCGCTAGACGCGCCGGCTGAAGTGCCGGATCGTCCAGCTTGCGCTCGGCAAACACCGGCGCAAAACCGGCGGCGAGCAGCATCGGATTGCGCTCGCGGAGCGGCACCTCAAGCCGCTCCGCGAGATGCAGCAGCATGTCGCGGCTGGGGGCCGCCCGCCCGCTTTCGAGGAAGCTCAGATGACGCTGCGAGATTTCAGCCTCCAGCGCCAGGTCGAGCTGGCTCATGCGCCGGCGGCGGCGCCATTCGCGCAGGAAATCACCGAGGGGGCGGGCGGGTGCGAGGGTCGTCATGCGGCAGCGGGAACCTGATCGAGGAAACCGCGGACCGACTTCAACCGGCCGTTTTCCAGGACGGCGAAATCCGTGCCCTTGATCAGCGCCTCGCCGTCCACGGGACCAAGCTCCCAGGAAAAGCGCAGATTGTCGTCGTAGCCGTCGGGCGCGCCAAGCAACGTGAAGCGGAAACCCGGAAACCGCGCCTGGACGCCTTCGACCAGGCGATCGACACCCTCATGGCCCTCGCCGCGCATCAGCGGATCGACGTAAAGCCCGTCTTCCGCCCAGGTCTCGGCGATCATCGCCTTGCGGCGAACGGCATCCGTTTCGTTCCAGATGGCGAGATAACGTTCGGCATTGGTGTTCGCATCGGTCATGTCTTTTCTCCTTGAGATCGCCCTGCTCGTTGCAGGCAGGGCGAACATGCCGGAGCGGCTGCATCGTCTCAATTACGCGGCAGGTAATAACTATCGCGCCGAAAGCGCAAGTCTCGCGCCGAGCACCACGAAGGCGCCGGCGAAGATACGGCGTATCCAGGCAAGGATATTCGGCCGCGAGATCACGTGGTTCCGCACCGAGGCAGCAAACAGGCCGTAGAGGACGAAGACGCCGAAGGTCATCAGCATGAAGACGAGGCTGAGCTCGGTCATACGCAGAACCGGCGCGGCTTCGTCATGGGCGACGAACTGCGGCAGGAAGGCGAAGAAGAAGATCGACAGTTTCGGATTGAGCAGATTGGCAAGGATTGCCGAGCCGATGACTTGGCCAACGGATTTTGGCGTCCGGTCCGCCTCCACGGTCAGCGCCCCCTTTTCCTTCAGAACCTGCCAGGCCATGAACAGCAGATAGGCGACACCAAGATATTTGATGATTTCGAAGGCCAATGCGCTGGCATGCAGCAGCGCCGCAAGGCCCGAGACCGCCGCAATCATGTGCGGCAGGATGCCGAGCGTACAGCCGAGCGCGGCAACGAGGCTTGCTCGCGCGCCTCGCGACAGGCCGGCGGCGAGCGTGATCAGCACTCCGGTACCGGGGGAAGCGACGACGATGAAGGAGGTGATCAGGAATTCCGGGCTCATGGGCGATCCTTTCGAGATGTTTTCCCACAGCTATCGGAGAGCGCCACATCGATCTTGAACGAAATTGCAGGCGGACGATTGCCTGGATGCGGCGGCGAACCTATCGTCGCGCAATCTGATTGCGGACCCGACCTCATGACCTCTTCTCCCAAAGACATCGACATCGGCTACGACGTGCCGGCCGCCATCGGCGATAAGATCGCCGACATCCAGACGCCGGCGCTGATCATCGATCTCGATGCCTTCGAGCGGAACGTCGCGCGGATGAAGGATCACGCCGAGGCGATGGGGGTGCGGCTTCGCCCGCATGCCAAGACCCATAAATCAGCGGACGTGGCGCTCTACCAGATCGCCAACGGCGCCGTCGGCATCTGCTGCCAGAAAGTATCCGAAGCGGAAGCGCTGGTGCGCGGCGGCGTGACCGACGTGCTGATCGCCAACGAGGTGGCCGATCCGAAGAAGATCGATCGGCTGGCGCGGCTCGCAAAGAGCGCCCATGTCTCCGTCTGCGTCGACGATCCCGCTGTCGTTGCGACACTTTCGGATGCCGCCACCCGGCATGGCGTCACGCTCGACGTGCTGGTGGAGATCGATTGCGGCGCCCGTCGCTGCGGCGTGTCGCCCGGCGCGCCGGCCGTCGAACTGGCGAAAGCCGTTGCAGCAGCGCCGAACCTCGCCTTCGCCGGCATCCAGGCCTATCACGGCAGCGCCCAGCATATCTACGATCCGGTGGAGCGCCGCGCCGCGATCGACAAGGCGATCGGCATGGCGCGGGAGACGGCCGAGCTGCTGCGCGATGCGGGGCTGGAGCCAGCGATCGTCACCGGGGCGGGAACAGGCACCCACAACCTCGAGGGCTCATCCGGCGTCTATAAAGAGATCCAGCCCGGTTCCTACATCTTCATGGATGCGGATTATGCCCGTGTCCGCTCGACCGAAGGCAACGGCGTGGTCGGCGGTTTCGAACACGCGCTGTTCGTGCTGACCTCGATCATGAGCAAGCCTGCCTCCGGCCGCGCCATCTGCGATGCGGGCCTGAAAGCGCACTCGATCGACAGCGGCCTGCCGACGGTGTTCGAACGCCCCGACCTCACATTCGCCAGCGCATCGGACGAGCACGGCAAGATCGAGGACCCGCAGGACACACTGACGCTCAACGACCGGCTGCGCCTCGTGCCGGGTCACTGCGACCCGACCTGCAATCTCTACGACTGGTACGTCTGTGTGCGAAACGGCCGCGTCGAGGCGCTCTGGCCGGTCACCGCCCGCGGCAAGCTTTATTGACCGCCTAAAAGCGGTGGATGCGCAGGCCCAACACCTTTTCCGAGATGACCACCACCGCCATCGTCAGCACGATCGAGCAGGTCGAGACGGCCGCCGCTTCCGGCGTGAAGTTGGTGCGCAGGTAATCGAACAGCTGGATCGGCAGCGTCGACATGCCAACCCCTTTCAGCATGAAGGAAATGGTAAAGACGTCGAACGAAATGATGAAGGCGAACAGGCAACCGCCGATGACGCCCGGCTTGATCAGCGGCAACATGATCCGCCGGAAGCGGGTGAACCGCCCTGCCCCGAGGCTCTGCGCCGCAAGGCTCCAGGCCGGATCGTAGCTTTCCATCGAGGCCGACACGTTGATGAACACGAAGGGCAGCGTGATCAGCACGTGGCCGACGATCATGCCGACCAGGTTCTGCGTGCCGAGGCCGACCGAATAGACGAAGAACAGCAGCGAGATCGCTGTCAGCACTTCCGGCAGCAGCAGCGGCGCCAGCATGGCGACCCGCACCGTTTCCTTCAGCTTGCCGGCATGGGTCACGTAGAACATCGCCGCCATCGTGCCGATGACGCCGGAAATCACCATGGTCAGTGTCGCGATCCACAGCGAGGTGCGGATCGCCCGCATGAACACCTCGTTGTTGAAGAACACGAGATACCAGCGGAAGGAGAGCCCCTGCGGCGGGAAGGTAAGGAAGGCGCCGGCATTGAACGAGGCGATGACAACGACCGCGATCGGCGCCAGCAGGAAAGCGTAGATGATCAGGCAATAGACGGTGAAGAAGGGTTTCGACATGTCTCTATGCCTTCCATTTCATGACGGTCAGCCGCCCGAAGATGACGACGAAGATCGCGCCGGTGACCGACAGCATCAGCGCCAGCGCCGAACCGAACGGCCACTGGAACGTGTCGATCAGCGCATCCACCACCGTCACCGCCATGGTTTTCACGCGCAAGCCACCGATCAGCGACGGCGTCACATAGGCGCTGAGCGACAGGACGAAGACGAGGATGCAGCCGGCCTGGATACCCGGCAGCGACAGCGGCAGGGTGATGCGCCGGAAGGAGGTGACCTTCGACGCGCCCAGCGACCGGGCCGCCGCCTCGAGCGACGGATCGATGCCCTGGATGGCGCTCATGATCGGCAGGATCATGAAGGGCAGGAAGACATGCACCAGCGCGA
Organism: Neorhizobium sp. P1_A6; assembly: GCF_056406795.1. NCBI lineage: Bacteria > Pseudomonadati > Pseudomonadota > Alphaproteobacteria > Hyphomicrobiales > Rhizobiaceae > Neorhizobium > Neorhizobium sp. P1_A6. The sequence goes on from NZ_JBFTZM010000006.1 coordinate 252,022, forward strand.
TGATGATGCCGAGCGCATTGTACATCAACGGCAGCGGCCCATCGATCAGCCCCCAGCCGGTCAGGGTGCGGTTGATGATGCCGTTATTGCCGAGCAGGATCGTCCAGCCATAACTGCGGATGACGATGCCGACGAGCAGCGGCGAGAGCACCAGCGCATAACCCAGCGCGCGGAAGGTCGAGGCCCCGCGAGCCAGCTGCCAGGCGACGGGATAACCGAGAACCAGGCAGATGAAGGTCGTCAGGAAGCCGATCCACAGCGTGTTGATCACCTGTTGGATGTAGAAGAAGTCCGAGAAGAACTTGCCGTAATTGCCAAGCGTGAAGCCCGGCCCATAGGGCGTGCCCTGCCCCGGCATACGGAAGCTCATGACGACGATATTGAGATAGGGCAGCACGAGGAACACGCCGAGCAGGATCGCGGCAGGCGCGATCAGCAGCAGCGGTCCGAACCTTTTCCTGGGCGGGACAATCATGCCACGGTCCCTAGCGGCCAGAAGCGATCGGACGGCGCATGCACCAGCACTTGTTCGCCATCGGCAAACCGGGTGCGTGGAAACGTCTGGACGTTGACGACAGCGCCGGTCGCAAGCTCCAGCCGGTAGTCGACGAGACTGCCGGAATAATAGCTCGACAGAACCTTGGCCGGCGCCCCTGTGGAGCCTGAATTGATCGGCAGCAGCTCGACCGCTTCCGGACGCAGAGCCAGCATCAGCTCGGCACCATCGGCGAAATCTCCGCTGACCGGCACGTCGCCGAAGGCAGTCGATACGACGCGGTTGCCGACCTTGCCGCGAATGATATTCACCTGCCCGACGAACTCGGCGACTTCCAGATTGGCGGGCCGCTCGTAGATATCCGATGGCGTGCCGATCTGGGCGATGCGGCCGCCGAACATCACGACGACCCGGTCGGACATGGTCATCGCCTCGGCCTGGTCGTGGGTGACGTAGACCGTTGTGATACCGACGCGGCGCTGCAGATCGCGGATGAAGACACGCATCTCCTCGCGCAGCTTGGCGTCGAGATTGGCGAGCGGTTCGTCGAGTAGCAGGATCTTCGGCTCGATGACCAGAGCGCGCGCAAGCGCCACGCGCTGCTGCTGGCCGCCGGAAAGCTGGCGCGGATAACGCTCCGAATAACCAGTAAGCTGCACCATATCCAGCACCTTGGCGATGCGGGTGCGGATCTCGTCCTTTGGAAGCTTCCGCATCTCGAGCCCGAATGCGAGGTTCTTTTCGACCGTCATATGCGGAAAGAGGGCATAGTTCTGGAAGACCATGCCGATATCGCGCTTTTCGACCGGCACATGCACCACGTCGCGCCCGTCGAAGCGGATTGCGCCTTCGGTCGCATCCTCGAAACCGGCGATCATCTTAAGCGTCGTCGTCTTGCCGCAACCGGAAGGTCCGAGCAGCGAGATGAACTCGCCCTCGGCTATCCTGATCGAAATGCTGTTGACCGCGGGACCCTGCCCATAGTCCTTGGTCAGCTTTTCGATGCTAACCTCTGTCATGAAATTCCACTTTCCATTTGAAGAGCCGGACCCCGAAAAAGCCGATCATGGCCTGCCCTCATGGCAAGCCATGATCGCAGTTGGGGAAATCACTTGACGGTCTTCGCCCAGCGTTCGGCGAGCTCGCCCTGCTTTTCGTTGACGAAGTTCCAGTCCCAGGTGAGGATCTTGTCCATGTCCGCGCCGGAAACCGGCACGTCGACCTTGAGATCGGCCGGCACAACCACCTTGGAATTGGTCGGCGAGATGAAGAACTCCTTCATCATCATCCCCTGCACTTCCGGCGACAGCAGGAAATTGGCGTACTGGTAGGCCAGTTCCTTTTCCGGAGCATTGGCAAGGATGTTGATGGTCTGGTCGAACATGAACATCCCTTCCTCCGGGATGATGCAGTCGACCGGCAGGCCCTGGCGGCGCAGGCGAGCGATCTCGCCGAAGTCGAAGGGTGCGACGACAATTTCGCCGGAGGCGAGGCCCGTCGACATGTTGAAGTCCACCTGGATCACTGAGCCGAGCTTCTGGAGAGCCGCGAAACCGGCATCGACATCATACTGGTCCTTGCCGAAGATCTTCGAAAACAGCAGCAATTCCATCTTGCCGGCGCTGTTGGCGAAGTTGTAGAGGCCGATCTTGCCCTTGAATTCCGGATTGTTCCAGAGATCCTTCCAGGACTTCGGCTTGGTCTTCACGAGGTCCGTGCGGTAGCCGATGCCGATCGGCGAAACGGCGCCGATCGCACCCCAGCCATCGGTCTTCTTGGCGAGCGGATAGAGGTCGGCGTAGTTCGGCAGCTTGGTGAGGTCGAGCTTTTCGAAAAAGCCTTCCTTGCGCAGGCCGGACGCGAAAACCTCGTTGGTCATCACGATCGAATAGGGAGGCTTGGCGGCACCCGCCGCACGCAGGTTGGCGCCCCAGACGCGGCCGTTGCCGACGTCGAGGGTCACGGCAGCGCCGGTCTGCTTGGTGAAGGCAGGACCGACGGTCGAACGCCAGTATTGTTCCCACACCCCGCCGAGCGTCGGCACGACCAGCGCCTTCCCTTGAGCCCGCGCCGGAAGACCGAAAAGTCCGGCCGCAGCGAGTGCACCCATTCCGGCAAGCGTTTGCCGCTTTGTCAAATCCATCATGTTCAGTTCCCCTTGTTGCGGTCTTTCGAGACCTTGCTGTGCCGGCGGTTCTCCGCTTCTGCGCACGAAATTGGTCGGTGATCAGCCTTTCGAAAAAGCCTGCTTCGTCTTCAGGTCGATATATTCGCCATAGGTGATCGGTTCATATTTGGCACCACCCTTTACGAACGGGGCCAGGCACTCGATCACCGTATCCTTCGACGGATTGAGGAAGAACGGGATCGACTGACGGCGGGCAGTGCCCTTGAAACCGGTCGGTGGATTGGCGACGCGGTGCGGTGTCGAGACCCATTCGTCATTCGTCCAGCGCATGAAGGCATCGGCGATGTTGATCACATAGGCGCCCTCGATCGACGGCGCGTCCAGCCAGTCGCCGTTGCGGTTGCGCACCTGCAGCCCACCGGCAGAGGCCTCCGAGCGCAGGATCGTCATGAAGCCGTAGTCGGTATGCACGCCGGCACGCATCTGGCCCGGCAGCGGAGATTCTTCCTGTTCCGGATAGTTGATGACGCGCAGCGCCGAGAGATGGTTTTCGAAAGAGGGCTCAAAATAATCCTGATCGAGCCCGATCGCCTGGCAGAAGATGCGGCGCATGTGCCTGGCGAGGGTTTCCATTTCCTTGAAATAATCGCGAAACGCCTGCTCCAGGCCATCCGGCCTGTCCGGCCAGGCGTCGCCGGGCAGGTTCTCGCCGAAGTTCAGGCTTTCCTTGTAGTCGCCCGGCGTCTTGATGCCGAGCGTGGCGGCAAGCGCCTCTTCGGCGATCGGCGAAAAAGCGACGCCGCCCATAACGCCGGCGCCGCGGCCTTGGGTCTTCTTCCAGTCCTGCGGGTAATCAAAGAAGGCGCGGGCGAGATTGTAGAGCCTCGACGTCACCTCGGGCGAAACACCATGGCCGGTCACGAGAAAGAAGCCCGTGTCGCGGCAGGCCGTTTCGATCGTCTTCACGACGGCGGCAGCGCCTGCCTCGTTGCGGATGAAGGGGCCGACATCCACCACCGGAATGCCGGGAGCGGCATCATGGGATGACGCAGGATTGGCGCTCGTTAAGGACATGCCTTCCTCCAATTCACATCTGACAAACAGATGTTGACAAAAACATCTGTTGTTGTCCATATCAAAATGAACGAAGTTGCAATGCGGTTCTCGACCCAAGGACGATCGACGAAACATGGATGACCTTGCGCCACAGGAAGCGGCCGTCCTGGCAATCATCAAGGACAACCCGTTCGCGGGCCAGCAGGAGATCGCCACCATGCTCGGGCTGGCGCGCTCGACGGTCGCCGCCCACATCGTCCAGCTGATGCAGAAGGGCTACATCCTCGGCCGCGGTTACGTAATGCCAGCCGAGACCCGCGCCGTCTGCATCGGCGGCGCCGTGCTCGACCGTAAATACCGCGCCAAGCAGGAGTTCGTCTTCGAGACTTCGAACCCGGTCGACGGCGTGCGCAGCCTCGGCGGCGTTGCCCGCAACGTCGCTGAAAACCTCGCCCTTCTCGGCACCACGACCAGTTTCGTCTCGATCGTCGGCGACGACGAAGGCGGCCGGGCGGTGGTGAAGCACATGCGCGATCGCGGCATCGATGTCAGCCAGATCATCACCACCACCGAGCGCCCGACGGCGGAATATGCCGCTATCCTCGACACCAAGGGCGATCTTGTGCTCGGCATTGCCGACATGAGCATTTTCGACTTGCTGCTGCCGAGCCATATCGAGCGCATCTGGCCACATCTCGCCGCTGCAAGCTGGGTGTTTTCCGACTGCAACCTGCCGGCTGAGACGCTGGCCGCCCTCATCGCCAAGCGCCAAGGCGCCCGTTTCCGGCTGGCGATCGACGCGGTCTCGACACCCAAGGCAGCCCGCCTGCCAAAAGATCTCACCGGCGTCGATCTGCTGTTCATGAACATCGATGAGGCCAACGCGATCCTCGGTCGCAAGGCGCATGAGACGATCGACGACGCCAAGGACGCAGCGCTTGCCCTGCAGGCGGCCGGTGCGCACGAAGCGGTCGTCACCATGGGTCCGCGCGGTATCGCTGTGGCTGGCACCGAAGGCGCCAAAACCTTCCCGGCAGTCCATGCCCGGCCGGTCGATATCACCGGCGCCGGCGACGCGATGATAGCGGGCACGCTGCACCGGATCCTGCACGGCGAGGACACCTACAATGCGGCCCGCACCGGCGCACTGCTCGGCACGCTGACCACCGAAAGCACCGCAAGCGTCCATACGGACCTGTCCGAACGCTTCCTGGAAGCCAATATGCACCGATTGGCCGGCTGACCTTCGGCTGGCCGAAAACGATTTAAGGAATACCGAAAATGGCCCTCATCAAACCGAAGCTGAGCCGCGAAGTGGCCGAAACGATCGCAGCCGGCGGCCCGGTCGTGGCGCTGGAATCGACGATCATCACCCATGGCATGCCTTACCCGGCCAATCTCGAAACCGCACTCGGCGTCGAGGCGGTGATCCGCGAGAACGGCGCGATCCCCGCCACCATCGCCGTCGTCAATGGTGAGCTGCGCGTCGGCCTCGAACATAGCGAATTGGAAGAATTGGCACAGGCCAAGGGCGTCGTGAAGGCATCCGGCCGTGACCTCGCCGTCGCCATGGTCCGCGGCCAGTCGGCCGGCACCACCGTTTCCGCCACCATGCTGATGGCCGATCTTGCCGGCATCGACATTTTCGCGACCGGCGGCGTCGGCGGCGTACATCGCGGCGCCGAACAGACCTTCGACATTTCCGCCGATCTGACCGAGCTCGGCCGTACGAAAACCGCCGTTGTCTGCGCCGGGGTCAAATCGATCCTCGATATCGCCAAGACGCTGGAATATCTCGAAACCCAGCGCGTCCCCGTCATAGCTTACGGCACCGACAATTTCCCGGCCTTCTTCACCCGCAAGAGCGGTTTCAAGGCCGACCACCGGCTCGATACGGCCGAAGAGATCGCCAAGGCCATGTATCTGCACCACCAGCTCGGCACCGGCACCGGTCTCTTGATCGCCAACCCTATCCCGGAAGCGGCGGCCCTGACGCCGGAATTCATCGATGGCACGATATCGGACGCCGTGCGCGAGGCGGAAGAACGCGGCATCGGCCGCAAGGAGCTGACGCCTTTCCTGCTCGCCCGTATCAACGAGCTTTCCAAGGGCGAGAGCCTCAAGGCCAATATCGAACTGGTGAGGAACAACGCGCGTCTCGCCGCGAAGATGGCCGTCGCCTACGCGGCGCTGAAGAAGGCCGGCAAATAGTTCAAGAACAAGGGGAACTGCCCATGAACCAGCAAATGAACAGCTACGAGACGATCCTTTACGAGAAGGATTTGACCGACAAGTTCGCGACGATCACCATCAATCGCCCCGACAAGATGAACGCGATGAACAAGACGGTGATCCGCGAGATCGACGCGGCGGTTGCCGCAGCCGTCGCCGATCCGGACGTCAATGCCCTCGTCATCACCGGCACCGGGCGCGCCTTCTCTTCCGGATACGATCTGCAGGGCGGCGATTTCGATGTCGACATCGATTTCTGGCGCGAGGACATGTCGGAAAATGCCGAAGCCCTGCTCAACATCTGGCGTGCGCCGATCCCCGTTATCGCCTCGGTCAACGGTTACGCGCTTGCCGGCGCGCTCGAGCTGATGATGTGCTGCGATCTGGCGATCGCAGCCGACAATGCCAAGTTCGGCGAACCGGAAGTCCGCCACAATTCCGGCCCGCCGGCGCTGATGATGCCCTGGCTGCTCGCCACCCGTGACGTCCGCTGGTTGATGTTCACCGGCGACATGGTGGATGCCCAGGAGGCGCTGCGGATGCACCTGATCAACAAGGTGGTGCCGGCCGACCAGCTCAAGGAAAAGACCGAGAACCTCGCTCGCAAGCTTGCCCGCATGCCGGTGCCGGCGCTGAGATATACCAAGGCCTCGATCAACAACCAGCAGATGGTCGCCGGGCTGATGCCGTCGTTCCAGTACAATATCGAAGCGATTGCCGCCCTCCACGTCACCCGGCAGGGCCGCGAGTGGATGGCAAACCTCGCCAAAATGTCGCTGAAGGAATATCTCGCCTTCCGTGACGACCCCTTCAAGGGCCTTGACTGAGGTTTCGGCCATGGCGGCCAACACGCCCATGGACCCAAAAGCAGCGATGCGAGCCTTGATGGCGCCACGCTCCGTCGCAGTCGTCGGCGCCACTGAGCGCGCCGATGCCTCCTCCAGCTACGTCATGAAGAACCTGATGCGCTTCGGTTATCAGGGGCAGATCATTCCGGTGCATCCGAAGGCCGAGACAATCTTCGGGCTTCCCGCCTCACCCTCCCTCTCGGCGCTGACCAATTCACCCGATGTCGCGGTGATCGGGATCGCCGCCGACAAGGTGATTGCGGCCCTCGAAGAGGCCGGCAGCACCGGCGTCAAGGCGGCGGTCGTGCTGGCCTCCGGTTTCGCGGAACTCGACGAGGCCGGCCGCGAGCGCCAGCGGCAACTGATCGAGATCGCCGAGCGCTACGGCATAGCGATCTGCGGTCCGAACTGCCTTGGCCTCTTCAACCTTGGCTCCGGCGCCGCCCTCTATTCCTCCAGCCTCTCGACCAATCTCGAAAAGGGCCGCTTCGCCATCCTCTCCCATTCCGGCGCCAGTGCGATCGCGCTCGGCAATACCGGCCGATTTGGCCTCAGCCACATCGTCTCCTCCGGCAACAGCGCCGCGACCGATATTCCCGACTATCTCGAATTCCTGGCGACGGATGATCAGACCAGCGCCGTCGGCATCGTTATCGAAGCCATTCGCGAGCCGGAAAAACTGGCCGCCGCGATGGAGAAGATGCATGCGGCCAACATGCCGGTGATCGCTCTTCGTGCCGGCCGATCCGAACGCGGCGCCCAGGCGACCGCCGCCCATACCGGTTCGCTCGCCGGCAGCAACGACGCCTACCGCGCCTTCTTCCGCAGGACCGGCATTATCGAAGTGCCGGACATGGACGGCTTCATGGAAACGGCGACGCTCTGCCTGGACCTGAAGGACCGGCCCGCCAAGCCAGGCGTCGCAATCGTCGGCGTCTCCGGCGGCGGCGTCGCGCATGTTTCGGATATCGCAGATGAGGTCGGCATTTCCTTGCCCGATCTGCAGCCCGAAACGGTCGCACGGATAAAGACGCTGCTGCCGCCCTTCGCCACTCCCCAGAACCCGCTAGATACGACGGGCGTCGTCTTCGCCGACGGGGGGATCTATCGCGATGCCCTGCATGCGCTCGCCAGCGATCCGTCGATCGGCCTGATCGTGGCAACGCAGGATGCACCCGCTGGCCTCGACGATTTCTGCGTTTCCGAATATCTCGGCATCGCCGGGGCGGTTTCGGACTATGCCGGGACGGGCACGGTGCCGGTCGCGTTCATGAGCAACCTCTCCTCCGGCCATCACCCGGATGTCGAGGCCAAGCTTTCGAATGTGCCGGTGCTGCGCGGTACGAAAAGCGCGCTGACTGCCGTCTACAGCCTGATCACTCAAAGCCGCCTCGTCTCATGGCCCGGCAAGACAACCACGACAAAGAAAAATCTCCTCGCCGACGTTTTGACCGAGCGCGAGGCCAAGCAACTGCTTGCCGCCGAGGGCCTGCCGGTGCCCAGCGAACAACTCGTCACCAGCGCCGATGCCGCCGCGGAAGCAGCTCGGAAACTCGGCTTCCCGGTGGTCATGAAGATCGAGTCGCCGGATATCCTGCACAAGACCGAAGCCGGCGGCGTGAAGCTCGGCATCGCTTCGGAAACCGAAGCCCGCGCCGCCTTCGACGCCATCATCGCAAGCGCCCGCGCCTACGCCCCGAATGCGGATCTGCGCGGCGTCTCGGTACAGGAAATGGTGACGGGCGGCGTCGAGGCACTGGTCGGCATCGTGCGCCACGAACCCTTCGGTTTCGGCCTCGTCGTCGGCATCGGCGGAGTGCTGGTGGAACTGGTGAAGGACAGCGCCTTCGACCTCCTGCCGATCGACTTTGCCCGCGCCGACGCGATGATCGGCGAGACGAAACTGGCATCGCTGCTGGAAGGTTATCGCGGCGCGCCGAAGGCGGACCGCATGGCCCTCGCCGAACTTTTGGTCAAGGTGTCGGGGTTTGTCGCGCAATACGGCGACGATATCGAAGCGATCGATCTCAATCCGGTAGCGGTCTTGCCCGAGGGCAAAGGCGTGCGCATCCTCGACGCGCTGATCATCCCGCGAAAGCGTGATTGATCAAACTAGCCGCAGCTTCGGCGGAGCCGCGTTCTCCGCGCGTCCGAACCATGAGAGCCGCTCGGTCAGCAACGCATAAAAACCGTCGGCATCGACGTCGCGCATGAACATCGCGTTCTTCGGCCGGCCGGAAACGCCCCACCAGTCGGCCACTGTCATCCCCTTGGTGAGTTCCGACTCCGTCTCGATCTCCACATTGCAGAGCCGGCCGGAATAGAGCTCCGGCTTGAGGAGATAGGCGATCACGTTCGGATCGTGCAGCGGCCCTCCTTCGCTGCCGTATTTCGCCACGTCGAAGCGCTCGAAATAATCGAGCCAGCCGACCACCGCGTCGGAGAGCGGCGTACCGATCGCCTGGATCGCGGCAACGCGGGCGCGGCTTGTCAGCGTCTTGTGGGTGACGTCGAGCGGCATCATCACGATCGGCACGCCGGAGCCGAACACGACGGCAGCTGCCGGCGGGTCGACATAGATGTTGAATTCCGCGGCCGGCGTGATGTTGCCGCCTTCGAACAATCCGCCGCCCATCAGCACGATTTGCCTGATACGGCCGGCGATCTCAGACGCCCGGGTCAGCGCCTTGCCGAGATCGGTGAGCGGGCCGAGCGTGCAGACGGTCACGGTGCCTTCCGGTTCGCTCAACAGCGTCTCGATGATGAAATCGACACCATGCTGTTCCTGAAGCGGCATGGTCGGCTCGGGCAGGTCGGCGCCATCGAGCCCGGTCGCACCATGCACGTGCTCGGCGGTGACGAGCGGCCCGGTCATCGGCTGGTTGCAGCCGGCGAATACCTTGATGTCGGGACGGCCGGCCAGTTCGCAGATCTTGCGGATGTTCTTCGTCGTCAGCGACAACGGCACGTTGCCGGCTGCCGCGACGATCCCCAGCACTTCGATTTCCGGACTGGCGAGCGCCAGCAGAATGGCCAGCGCGTCGTCCTGGCCGGGATCGGTGTCGATGATGATCTTTTCTGCCATTGCGGAAAACTCTCAGGAACGATGACTGTTACGCGACATGGACGAGCGGCTCCCTCGCCCGCCATTTCGCAAGGAGATCGGCTTTGCGCTTCTCGAACTTGGTGATCGAGGCAAGCTTTACATGGCCGAAGCCGCGGACCATGTCCGGCAGACCGGCAAGCTCGACAGCAAGCGCATGATTGGCGGTATCGAGCCCGGCGGAAAGCTCGGTCACCAGTGCAAAATAGTCCGCGATCAGCTGCCGTTCCATCCGCCGCTCGGCCGTGCGGCCAAAGGGATCGAAGGACGTGCCGCGCAGGAATTTCAGTTTTTCCAGAACCCCGAAGGCGGGGCGGATCCAAGCGCCAAAGGCGATCTTGGCCGGATGGCCGGTGCGCTGATCGATCTTCGAGATCATCGGCGGCGCAAGATGATGCCTGATCTTGAAATCGCCTTCGAACTGCACGGCAAGCTTCTTTTCAAAGCTCCGGTCCCGATGCAGCCGGGCAACTTCGTATTCATCTTTGTAAGCCATCAGCTTGAAGGCGTTTTTCGCCACCGCCTCGGCAAAACCGGTCATGCCGCGCAGCTGCGCCTCGGCTGATTTCACGACATCCACGAGAGCGGCATAACGCGCCGCATAGGCCGCATTCTGGTAGTCCGTGAGGAAGGCGGTGCGACGCGCGACGATTTCTTCCAGCGTCTCGATCCTCGGCTCCGCCTTCACGAGGCCAGCCTCGCGGGCGACGGCTTCCGGATCGACGGCGGCACGGCGTCCCCAGCCAAAGGCAGCGCGGTTCATGGCGATGCCGGTGCCGTTGAGCTCGATCGCCTTGTCGATGGCGGTAAGGCTGATCGGCACCAGACCGCGCTGCCAGGCATGACCCAGCAGGAACATGTTCGCAGCAATCGCGTCACCCAGCAGCGCGGTTGCCATATCCGTCGCGGCGACCATCTCAACCGCATCTTCACCCGCGGCGCGGCGCAGCGATTTCAGCGTCGCCTCCTGCCGGAAATCGATTGTCGTATCCTTCACGAAGGAAGCCGTTGGCGCGAAATGGTCGTCGATGACGGCGCGCGTCTTGTTCTTCGCAAACGAGGCAAGCGAATTTTTCTGCGCGGCGACGACGATATCGAAGCCGAGCACGAGGTCGCTTTCGCCGGGGCCAACCCGCACCGCGTTGATCTGTGCGGGATCCTTCGCCAGCCGGATATGCGACACGACGGAACCGTTCTTCTGGGCAAGCCCGGTCTGGTCGAGCGTCACCAGCGCCAACCCATCAAGCAAAGCAGCCTGGGCGAGGATGGCGCTGACGGTGATGACCCCCGTGCCGCCGATGCCGGCGAGCAGCATGCTGTAGGGCGTCTCGAAGCTCGCGGTGAAAGTGGGCAGCGGCAGATCGTCGGTCTTCACCGATGCCGACTTCGCCGCCGGCTTGCGGATGCTGCCGCCCTCGACGGTGACGAAGCTCGGACAGAAGCCCTTGATGCAGGAAAGGTCGGTATTGCAGCTCGACTGGTTGATGCGGCGCTTGCGGCCGAACTCGGTCTCCTGCGGCTCGATGGATATGCAGTTGGAGACGGCGGAACAGTCGCCGCAGCCTTCGCAGACCAACTCGTTGATGAAGGCGCGCTTGTCCGAGACCGGGTAGGCGCCACGCTTGCGGCGGCGGCGCTTTTCCGCAGCGCAGACCTGATCGTAAACCAGCACGGTGACGCCCGGGATGTCGCCCAGTTCGCGCTGCACCGCGTCGAGCTCGTCGCGGTGATGGATGGAAACCTGACGCGGCAGATTACCCTGCCAGACCTCAGGCCGCTCGGCGACCACCACGACGCGTGCCGCACCTTCCGCCAGCATCTGGCCGACGATGCCCGGAACGGTGACATCGCCGTCATGTTTCTGGCCGCCGGTCATGGCGACGGCGTCGTTATAGAGGATCTTGTAGGTAGCGTTGACTCGTGCCGCGATCCCGGCGCGGATGGCGAGCAGGCCGGAATGGAAATAGGTACCGTCGCCCATGTTGACGAAGATGTGCTTCTCGTCGGTGAAGGGCGACAGGCCGATCCACGAACCGCCCTCGCCACCCATCTGGGTGAAGGTCGAGGTGTTGCGGTCCTCGTTGCCGATGATCATCATATGGCAGCCGATACCGGTCGAGGCGCGGCTTCCCTCCGGCAGGCGGGTCGAGACGCTGTGCGGACAGCCGGAGCAGAAATAGGCCTCACGCTTGAGCGCGGTCGCCTCGACGCCCATGGCAATCGACATTTCTTCGAGGAACCGCGCCTTGGCCTGCAGCGCCTCGTCGAGATAATTAAGCCGGGAAAGGATGGCCTTGGCGACCGACAGCGTACCGATCTCGCCGATTGCCTGCAGCAGCGTCGCGCCGTTCTCGCCGGCCTTGCCGAAAACGCGCGGACGCCGCTCCGTGGACAGGTTGAAAAGCTGTGCCTTTATCTGGTCTTCGAGGATCGATCGTTTTTCCTCGACCACGAGCAGTTCGTCGGCGCGGGAAGCGAACTCCGCGATCCCCTGCGGCTCCAGCGGCCAGACCATGCCGACCTTGTAGAGCGCAATGCCGAGTTCCGCCGCGCGGGTCTCGTTTATGCCGAGAAGCGCCAGAGCGCCCAGAAGGTCGAGCCAGGATTTGCCGGTCGAGACGATCCCAAGCCGGGCGCGGCCGTTGGCTCCCCAAATAGTGCGGTCCAGACGGTTGGCGCGGGCAAAAGCCTGAACGGCAAGCATCTTGCGCTCCAGCCGCAGTTCCATCGCATGCGGCCCGTCCGGCCAGCGCAGCGACAGACCGTCCGGCGCAAAGGTCTCGTCGGGAAAAACAATCTCCGGCTTGTCCGGATCAAGATCGACCGTCGCCGAGCATTCGACGATCTCGGTCTGGCACTTGAAGCCCACCCAGGCGCCGGAATAACGGCTCATCGCAAAACCGAGCAGACCGTATTCGATATATTCGCCGACGCCGGCCGGCGACAGCAGCGGCACCATAGCCGAGATCAGGTTGTGTTCGCTCTGATGCGGCAGGGTAGAGGAAACCGCGCCGTGGTCGTCACCGACCAGCAGCAGCACGCCGCCGTTCGGGTTGGTGCCGATCGCGTTGGCATGGCGGATCACATCCATGCTGCGGTCGACGCCCGGCCCCTTGCCGTACCACATGCCGAACACGCCGTCATAACGCGAGCCCTGAAACATGCCGGTCTGCTGCGTGCCCCACACGGCCGTCGCCGCCATGTCCTCGTTGAGGCCCGGATGGAATTTCACATGCGCGGCATCGAGAAACTTCTTGGCTCGTGCCATTTCCCGGTCGAAACCGGCGAGCGGCGAACCGCGGTAGCCGGAAACATAACCGGCCGTATTGAGCCCACGGGCCAGATCCCGCTGGCGCTGGATCATCGGCAGGCGCACCAAAGCCTGTGTGCCCGACACCAGAATACGGCCCTTTTCCAGCGTGTAGCGGTCGTCGAGGCTGACCTTGCTATCCTTGGGGTTCGCATCCGGCGCGGTATGTATCGACATCTACGCCCGCTCCGCCTGCTGCAAAGACACCGGCGCCTCGAAGACCCGGCCGCGATTGAGAATGTAGTTCGGATCGAAGGCCGTCTTCAATCGGCGCATGGTGGCGATCTCGGCTTCGCTGCGGGCGTATTTCAGGTATTTCACCTTGTCGGTGCCGATCCCGTGTTCGGCGGAAACCCCGCCGCCGACCGCCTCGATGCCCGAGAATATCGCCTCGGCGACCTTTTTCTCGTGCTGGCTGAACATGCAGTAGTGCAGGTTGCCGTCGCCCAGATGGCCGAAGATATAGGTCCGCGCCTGCGGATCGATCTCATCGACAGCGAGCGCCGCCCGGTCGAGGAACTCTTGCATGCGGGACAGCGGCACGGAAATATCGAAGCCGATCGTCACCCCATTGCCGAACAGGTAGTCGTTGATGCCGTCGCGAATGCCCCAGAGCGCGTTGAACTCGCGCAACGAATTGGAGAGCACCACGTCCGTGGCCAGCCCATCCTCCAGCGCGGCGGCAAGGGCCGCTTCGAAACGCTCGTTGTCCTGATCCGGCGCCTGGCCCTGGATCTCGACCATCGCATACATGCCGGCCCCTTTTTCGACCGGCGGGCGGATCCCCATATGGTCGACCGTGCCTTCGTAGACGTTCGGAAAGATCGCCTCGAAGGCAGAGATGAGGCCGGAGAGTTCGACCCGCAGCCGCGCCAGCAGATCCTGCGCCGCCTTCAGCGATGGCAGGGAGATGAAGGCGTTGCGCTCGACCTGCGGTTTCGGATGCAGTTTCAGGCAGGCGCGGGTGACGACCCCGATCGTTCCTTCGGTGCCGATGAACAGCGGATTGAGGTCGTAGCCGGAATTGTCCTTGGGCAGGCCCTTCAGCGAGGAGAGGACCGTGCCGTCCGGCAGCACCGCTTCCAGCCCCATGACCTGCGCCCGGTACATGCCGTAGCGCAGAACCCGGATGCCGCCGGCATTGGTGCCTATATTGCCGCCGATCGTCGCCGTGCCGCGCGCCCCGATATCGACGCCGAAAAACAGACCCGCGTCGCTCGCCGCCTGCTGGACGACCTGCAGCGGCGTGCCCGCCTTAACGATCATCGTCTGGGCCGCGACGTCGATCGACTCGATGCCAGTCATGCGTTCGAGCGAGATGGAGACCTCCCCCTCGAGGGGCCGCGAAGAACCGGAAAGCCCGGTACGGCCGCCCTGCACCACGATCGGCTGGCGAAGGTCGTTGGCGGCGGAAAGAATGGCGGAAACATCTTCGGTATTGCGCGGACGCAGGACGGCGGCTGGCCGGCTGCCGCGAGCGGTCGCATCGGCGGCATAACCATCCGAAATCGCATCGCCGGTGAGGATCGCAGCGGCGTCAAGCCGGCTTTCGAGGCTGGAGAGAAGATGGGCCACGCGATCGAAGGACAAGGTGCTCTCCTCCGCGATGCCTGCTTCGCTACCCTGCGCTCCAGCATCGCCGAATGCGATTGCGCCCATTCTCTCATTCCCCTTGTTTCTTGGGGCGAGGTTATTCCCATTCCCCTATTTGTCAAACCTATATTTAAAAAGCAGTAGCCTTTTCACCGCTCCCATGGCATCACTATAGCCAGGAGACTGGTCCCAGGAATATGCGGATCAGGATACGCGGGGAAGGATGACATGATCCTCAAATACGACGAGGTTGTCCGCACGGGCATCGCCAGGCAAGTGTCCGACAACATCCGCTCGGCGATAATGGACGGCCGGCTGAAGATCGACGAACGCCTGCCGACCGAGGAAGAACTTGCCCGAAGCTTCGGCATTTCCCGCCCGACGGTGCGCGAGGCCTTGAAGCGCCTCGCCGCCCAAAACCTCATTCATTCCAAACGCGGCCCGACCGGCGGTAATTTCGTCAAGCGGCCGGATCCGGAAGGTCTTTCGAAGGCAATCACGGGCGCCGCCACCCTACTGGTCGGCATCGGTGCCTTCGACATCGAAGAGATCATCACCGCCAGGCTGGAAACGGAAGCCGTCTGCTGCCGACTGGCCGCTGCAAACCGCAACGAAGCCGATCTCGCCGCAATGGAAGCGGAGATCGCGGTACAGCTCGACGAGGCTGTTAGCGACGAGGATTTCTGCGCTTCGGACGTGCGTTTCCATAGAGCGCTGGTGGAATCGACCGGCAACGGGCCGTTGAAGCTGATGATGTACACCGTCATCGAGGCTTTCATTCCGATCACCAACATGATCGTCTTCCGCGTCCGCGAACGCCGCCACGTTGCTTCGCTGCACCAGGAAATCGTCGACGCGGTGCGCAGTCGCGAGGATGCCAGGGCCGCCGATGCGCTGGCGCGGCTGCTCGCCTATGTGCGCGAAAGTTATTCCGCCGTGCTCGACGCGCGCGCCAGGCGGGACGCCACCGCACAGGCCTCCGCTTAAAAACCAACATCACCACGATATCGGGAGAGAGACATGACCGAGACCTTCACCGCCATGGTGATCGACGCCGTCGACGGCAAGCCGAAAGGCGCCTTCAGGGAGATCTCGATCGCCGATCTTCCCGACAACGACGTGCTGGTCGAGATCGCCTACTCAACGCTGAACTACAAGGACGGCCTGGCGATATCAGGCAAGGGCCGCATCGCCAGGCGAATGCCGATGGTCGGCGGCATCGACCTCTCCGGCACCGTGATCGAATCCCGCTCGCCGGAATGGAAGGCCGGCGACAAGGTCGTGCTCAACGGCTGGGGTCTTTCCGAAACCGAATGGGGCGCCTTCGGCCGCTACCAGCGCGTCAAGCCGGAATGGCTGATCAGCCTGCCCGATGCCTTCTCGATGGAACAGGCGATGGCGATCGGCACGGCGGGTTATACAGCCGCACTCTGCGTCGATGCGCTGGAGAAATGGGGTTCGATCAAGCCCGGTGAGGGCGAAGTGCTGGTCACCGGTGCGGCCGGAGGCGTTGGCTCGGTGGCAATCGCGCTGCTGGCCGCCTGCGGCTACAACGTCACCGCCTCCACCGGCCGTCCGGAAACCCATGACTATCTCGCTTCGCTCGGCGCCACCAATTTCATCGATCGCGCCGTGCTTGCTGAAAAAGGCGGCCCGCTGCAGAAGGAGCGCTGGACCGGCGGCGTCGACAGCGTTGGTTCGACCACCCTCGTCAACGCGCTTTCCCAGACGATGCGCGGTTGCGCCATCGCCGCCTGCGGCCTTGCCGGCGGGGCCGACCTTCCGGGAACCGTGCTGCCGCATATCCTGCGCGCCGTGACGCTGATCGGCGTCGACAGCGTCATCGCCACCCGCGAACAGCGGCTCTCCGCCTGGGCCCGGCTGGCGCGCGATCTCGATCCCGCCAAGCTTTCGGAAATCACCACGACGGAACCGATGTCCAACCTGCCGCAACTCGCCGAGGATATTATTGCGGGGAAAATCCGCGGGCGTGTGGTGATCGATGTGACAAAGTAGAAAAAGGTATACCAGAGGCGGCTTTCCATTCGCGGGCCAGAGGCGGTAGAGATATCTCCGGCAGAAAATTGCATGGCGTGGGAGAGTGGTTTTGAGCAGCGATCACGAGGTCTTCACCGGTCGCCGGGAAGACATAAGACTTGTTACCGGCCAAGGCGCATATACCGCAGACAAGGTGCTGGATAACCAGCTCTACGCCGCATTCCTGAGAGCCGACCAGCCGCATGCGCGCATCGTTTCGATCGATGTCGAGGCGGCGCTCGCCGCACCGGGCGTCCATATCGTGCTGACCGGCAAGGATGCGCTCGAAGCGAACCTGATCGCCCCCGGCCCGCTTGTCTCCTTCCCCGGCGTCGATGGGATGAAGATCAAGGCACCGCACCGCCATGCTCTGTCGACCGACCGCGTCCGTTTCGTCGGCGAACCGGTTGCCATGGTCGTAGCCGACAGTGCCGAAGCGGCTGCCGATGCGGTCGAGCTGATCGCGGTCGACTACGAGGACCTGCCGGCGATCGTCGATCCGGAGGCCGCGCTGGAAGACGGCGCGCCGCAGCTTTTCGACGATGTGCCGGGTAATCTCGTCTTCCTGCACAGTTTCGGCGACAAGGCGACAGCCGATGAAGCCTTCGCCAAGGCCGCGCATATCTCGACGCTGACGGTCGAGTCGCAACGCGTCGCCGCCAACCCTCTCGAACTCAAATCCTTCATGGCGGCATACAACGCCGAGACGGAGGTCTTCGACGTCTATTCCGCCAGCCAGGGCACGGGCCTTGCCGATGGTCTTGCCCGTTTCACCGGCCACCCACCGGAAAAGGTGCGACATCACATGGGCGATGTCGGCGGCAGCTTCGGCATCCGTGGCGCCCCCTATCCGGAATATGCGGCGATCATGCTTGCCGCAAAAAAACTCTGTCGACCGGTACGCTGGACCGCCAGCCGCACCGAAAGCTTCCTCGCCGATTATCACGGCCGCGCCGTCCGCTTCACCGGGGAGATGGCGCTCAGCGAAGCCGGAGAATTCCTCGGCATCCGTATGAACGTCGTCTGCGATCTCGGCGCCTACCATTCGCCGGCCGGTGCGCTGATCAACGTCCTGAACCCGATGTTGACCGGCACCGGCTGCTACCGCATTCCCGCTATCTTCGGGCTCAACCGCCTCGCCTTCACCAACACATCGCCGATCGCCGCATATCGCGGTGCCGGCCGTCCGGACATCAATTATTTCGTCGAGCGGCTGGTGGATCAGGCCGCCACCGATCTCGGCATGGACCGGATCGAGATCCGCCGGAAGAACCTGATCCCCGACGACGCCTATCCCTACACGACACCGACCACGGTCTACGACAGTGGCGGCTATGTCGCGATGCTGGAAGAGGCCGTATCGATCTCCGATTGGAAAGGTTTCGAGGCCCGCCGGAAACAGTCCGAGAAACGCGGCCATCTGCGTGGCATCGGCATGGGCGTCTTCGTCGAGCCGTCCGGCGGCGGCCATATGCCGGAGGAAACCGAAATCCGCTTTGAGGCGGACGGCACGCTGACGCTCTACACGCTGTCCGGATCCGCCGGCCAGGGGCACGAGACGGTGCTGCCACGGCTGGTCGCCAGGGAACTCGGCATCGACGAGAACCTGATCAACCTGCGCGCCAACAGCGTCCATGCGCCCCACAAGCTCAAGGGCGCCGGCACGATGGGATCGCGGACCATGGCCTCCCACGGTGCCTCGCTGACGATCACCTCCCGCGAGGTGGTGAAGAAGGGCCTGAAGTTGGCCGCTGAGACTCTAGAAGCGTCCGAAACCGATATCGAATTCGACCATGGCCATTACAAAGTGGCCGGCACGAACATGTCGGTCTCGCTTCTGGAACTCGCCGCCCGCAACGTCACGCCGGATGGCAACGCACTGGATACGCTCGCCTCCATCCAGCCGGAGCGAAATTTCCCCGGCGGCGTGCATGTGGCCGAAGTGGAGATCGACCCGAATACCGGCGAGACCAAGGTCACCTCCTATATCGGCGTCGACGATGCCGGCCACGTCATCAATCACACGCTTCTCGAAGGCCAGATGCATGGCGGTCTTGCCCAGGGCGCGGGCCAGGTCTTCGGCGAGCATATCGTTTATGACCGCGACAGTGGCCAGATGCTGACCGCCAGCTTCATGGATTATTTCATGCCGCGAGCCGATTTCATGCCGACGCCCCGCTTCCTCGACCTGCCGGCCCCCTCGCCCACCAATGTGCTCGGCGTCAAGGGCGGCGGCGAAGCGGGCACGACGGGGGCGTTGCCGACGCTGATGAACGCTGTCCTGGATGCGCTCCGGTCTGCCGGCGTCAAGGATTTTGATATGCCCGCGACACCTTACAGGGTTTGGGACGCCCTGAAGGCTGCCAGGGAGAGCGCTCGATAAGACCTCATCCGCGCGCCGCATCCATGCCTTCGTGGATTGCCTGAACGCATTGCGGGGCGCTAGAAGTTCATTTCGACAAGATGGAACGCAAGGCGTCGACGCAATGACACTGGACGACATCACCAACACCGTCATCAACCGAGCCAAAGATAGCCGACGTTTCATCGTTGCGGTCGCCGGCCCGCCGGGCGGCGGAAAATCCACGCTCGCCGACGCCCTGCACGAAGCCCTGCTGGCGCGCGGCGAGCTGGCCGAAGTCCTGCCGATGGACGGCTTCCACATGGATAACGGTATCCTGGAAACCCGCGGCCTGTTGCCCCGCAAGGGAGCACCGCAGACTTTCGACGTGCGCGGTTTTGCCGATATCCTCAAGGCGGTGCGGCAGGGAGACGAGGAAGTGCTGGTGCCGGTCTTCGATCGCTCGCGCGAGATCGCCATCGCCTCGGCCCGCCCGATCTCGCCCGATACTCATATCGTGCTCGCGGAGGGCAATTACTTGCTGATCGACGAAGCGCCCTGGTCACGGCTTGCCGAGATGTTCGACTTCACCATTTTCGTCGGTCCCTCGGAAGAGGTGCTCCGCGAGCGGCTCAAGGCACGCTGGGTCCATTACGGGCTTGATGAAGCCGCGATTGCCTGGAAACTCGACGGCAATGACCTGCCGAACGGCCGCTATATCCTCGCCCACTCGCGGCCGGCCGACATCAGGCTCGAAAGCTTCTGACACCTGTTGCGGGCAATGCCGGACTAGAGGGCCACTCCCGTTTCGCGGTCGAAGACATGCACCTGTTCGGCCGGGATGTTGGCTTCAAATCGCGCGCCGTAGCGGGCCGGATATTCGCCGTCGACGATGGCGACGACCGGGTGGCCGGCGAGGTCGAAGATGATATGGGTCTGTGCGCCGGTCGGCTCGACCAGCAACGTCTGCCCGGCAAGCGCAGTACCCCCGACGCCGGGGCTCAGATGCTCCGGACGCAAGCCGACCTTGATCGCCTGGCCACGCTTCACCTTGCGATCCGGCGCGATGCGGATCGCGGTTCCGTCGCCAAGGCGCGCGGACGGTTCGCCGCCATCACCGTCCACGGTGCCGTCGAGAAGGTTCATCGCCGGAGAACCGATGAAGGCGGCAACGAAGAGGTTGGCCGGCTTCTTGTAAAGTTCCATCGGCGTGCCTTCCTGCTCCACCTTTCCCTGATTGAGGACGACGATGCGGTCGGCAAGCGTCATCGCTTCGATCTGGTCGTGGGTGACGTAAATCGATGTCGTCCCGACCTTCTGGTGCAGTTGCTTGATCTCGGCGCGCATCTGCACACGCAGTTTGGCGTCGAGATTGGAAAGCGGCTCGTCGAACAGGAAGACGGCCGGGTTGCGGACGATTGCCCGGCCCATCGCGACGCGCTGACGCTGGCCGCCGGAAAGTTGCGCCGGCTTGCGGTCGAGAAGCGGCATCAGGTCGAGCATGCGGGCGGCTTCGGCGACGCGTTCGGCAATCACCGGCTTCGGGGTGCCGGAAAGGCGCAGGTTGAAGCCCATGTTCTCGGCGACCGTCATGTGCGGATAAAGCGCATAGGACTGGAACACCATGGCGATGTTGCGCTCCCGCGGGGTCAGCTCGTTGACCACCGCGTTGTCGATAATGACCTCACCGGCTGTGATTTCCTCAAGCCCGGCAATCATCCGCAGCAGCGTCGATTTTCCGCAGCCCGACGGACCGACCAGCGCGACGAACTCGCCGTCTTCGATCGCCAGCGACACGCCATGGATGACCGGGAGTGCCCCATAGGCCTTGCGGACTTGTCTGAGTTCGACGGATGCCATGCGAGTTACTCCGGGTCGGGGCTCAGGACTTCACCGCACCGGCGGTCAGACCGGCGATGATGTGCTTCTGGGCCAGGAAGAAGGCGATGATGGTTGGCAGGATGGTGAGCGTGATGAAGGCCAGCACCAGCTGCCATTCGGTGCTGAATTCGCCCCGATAGATCATGATGCCGAGCGGCCAGGGGTAACGGCTCTCGGAATTCAGCATGATCAGCGGCACGATATAACTGTTCCAACTGCTGACGAAGGAGATGATGCCGACGGTGGCGATGATCGGCCGCGACAGCGGCAGCGTGATGTGCCAGAAGAAGCGCATATAGCCGCAGCCGTCGACGAAGGCCGCGTCGAAGAGTTCGGACGGCAAATTGCGGAAGTAGTTTCGGAACAGCATGATGCTCATGCCCATGCCGAACGCCACCTGCGGCAGCACCACGCCCCAATACGTATCGATGAGCCCCAGATCGCGGATGCGGATGTAGAGCGGCAGGATGGCCGTCGCTGCCGGGAACATCAGCCCGATCAGGAAATAGTTGACCAGATAATCGGTGCCGAAGAAGCGGATATGTGCGAAGCAGAAGGCGGCCATGGCGCCGAAGGTCAACGTCAGGAACACCGTCAGCAGGGCGATGATCAGCGAATTGCTCATCTGCAGCCAATAGCGCTTGCTGATGATGATGTCGGTGTAGTTCGACCACTGCCATTCCGTCGGCAGGCCGAAAGGATTGCCGCGCAGTTCGCCGAGGGTCTTGAAGCCGCCGAGCGCAGTGCTGATGAGCGGCACCACCACGATTGCCGCCACGATGATCAGCGATATGTACATATAGACCTGCGTACCGGCGCGGATCCGCTGGCCGGACGTCGGCGCGCTGGCGGCATCGATGGGCTGTGCTGTCGAGATATCAGTCATTGCGCATGAATACCCGCTTGTAGCTGAAGGCGAGCGTCACGCAGATCACGAACAGCACCACGCCGACGGCGCTGCCGAACCCGACCTGCATGCGGGTCACCCCGAAATTGTACAGGAACGTCACCATCGTCTGCGTCGAGTTCGACGGACCGCCGCCGGTGAGCGGCATGATCATGTCGAAAAGCTGCAGCGAACCGACGACCGCGAAGAAGACGGAGAGGCGCACGGTGGAGCCGAGCAGCGGCAGCGTCACGAGCCGGAATTTCTGGAAGCCGGTCGCACCGTCGATGTCAGCCGCTTCCAGTACGCTCTTGTCGATTGCCTGCAGGCCGGCGATGAAGAGCATCATGTGAAAGCCGAAATACTTCCAGACGATGACGCCCAATATCGCGTACATCGCCAGATCGCGGTCGGCCAGCCAGAAGGGTGGTTCGACGCCAATGAAATGCGAGATACCGGCGACGAGACCGAAATCCCCGTCATAAACGAAACGCCAGATCATCCCTGCTGCAACATCCGCAAGCACGTAGGGCAGGAAGAAGATCAGCCGGAAGAACAGCGCACCCCTGATCCGGCTGGAGATCATCGTCGCCAGCCAGAGCGCCAGAGGCACCTGCACGCAGAGCGAGGCGAGAACGATCAGGCCGTTATTGATCAGGGCCTGGGTGAAGGCGCTGTTGCGGAAAATGAGCTGGTAGTTGCGCCAGCCGACCCATTGCGTCGGGCTGCCATAGCCGTTCCAGTTATAGAAGGAATACCAGGCGGCCTCGCCCATGGGCAGGATGACCAGCACGGTGAAAAGAAGAAGAGCCGGTGGCAGGAACAGGATCAGCACCGGCCACTTGCTGTTGGCAAGAGAACGCTTGCGGCGCCGCGCTACCACAAGTGTATTCCCGGAAGGGATGGCATTGGCAGACATCAGCATATCGCTCATCGATTTTCGAGCCTTTCGGGCTGCGAGACGCCGTCAGGCGAGGACGGGAACCGGCGCTCCCAGGGTTGCTGGAACCTTAGGGGAGCGGGAGCGCCGGCGCTGCGCTTACTTTCGTTCGAGGGAGTAGGCGTCCTCGATCTGCTGCGCCGCGGCAGCCGGTTTCATGCTGCCGGAGACCACTTCGACGCTGACGTCGTTGACGATCGCACCGACATTGGGACCGAGATCCTGATCGAGGAAGTTCTGGTGCCAGGTTTCCTTGCCAAGAGCTTCGGCAACTTCCTTCACCAGCGGTTTGGAGATCGCTTCGCTCGCACCCTTGGCAACGGGCATGATCAGCGTATCCCTGGCGAGAAGCTTCTGTACGTCGGCGCTTGCCATGTAACGGAGGAATTCCTCGGTTTCAGGCGGCGCATTCTTGGTGACCGCCCATCCGTTGAGACCTCCGAAACTGTCGGTGGTCACACCAGCTCCTCCGCTGACGACGGGGAACGGGAAGCGACCGATATTGTCGTCGGCAAGGCCTTTGCGGCTCGTCGAATTCGACGCCTGGGTCGAGGGCGTATTTTCGAAGCTCAGAATGATCGCGGCACGGCCATCGCCGAACGTCGCAAGCGCATCGTTCCAGGTCGCACCCAGATAGCCATTCTGGAATGGCTCAAGCTTGCCGAGCTCGGCCATGCGTTCGCCGGCCTTAACGAAAGGCTTGCCGGCGAAGCCGTCGTTCTTGCCGGCCTTCGCATCGGCAAAGCCCTTTTGCCCCGCTTCGCGCATAGCGAGATAGCTCCAGTAGAAATGCAGGGGCCACTTGTCCCGCCCGCCGCCAGCGATCGGCGTCACGCCGGCCTGTTTCAGCGTTTTGACAGCGCTAAGGAAATCGTCCCAGGTCGCGATCTTCGAGGCGTCGACGCCGGCCTTCTTGAACAATTCCTTGTTGTAATAGAAGGAAACGAGGCCGGTCCTGACGGGCGAAGCCCAGACCTTGCCGTCAAAGGTCAGGCCATCGACGGCGGAGGCATTGATCGACTTGCGCCATTCCCCCCCGTTCGCGTCGATCGCCGCATTGATTGGCCGCAGCGTGCCGGTCTCGGACTGCGCCTTGAGGACGCCGCCGCCCCAGGTATAAAAGATGCTTGGCGCGTCTTTCGATTGCAGAAGCGTCGGCAGCTTCGCCTTGAAGGCCTGGTTTTCCAGAAATTGCATCTCGACCTTGACGCCGGGATGCTTGGCCTCGAAATCCCTGGCGATCTGGTTCCAGACCGTGATGTTCGCCGGCACCTGCTCGACATGCATCCAGCGAATGACGCTGTCCGCTGCAGCGACGCTGGCCGTAAACAGCCCACCCGCGAGAGCAACAGCGGTCGCGGAAATCAGACGCATCCTGTAGTATCTGTTGGACATTGAAGGAGCTCCTCCCAAAGCTTTATTCCTGTATCCGAATTAAATAATCGGCAAGCCCAACGCATCTGTCAATAGCCCTGCACGAGATTGGCCGATTTTGGCAAAAAATGCGCCATTCTCTGCTTTTACCTATTGCATGCCGCACAAAATCGGCTCTAGAACAAAGCGAATTTAATTTGCACCTCGAATTAAATAGCAGTTCGGTGCAGAAGCCGACGAGTGCGCAGAACAGATGAAAACCGCCGATCCGGAACTCATGCGTGCGATGAATCGCCTCAGCGTGCTGGATACGATCCGGCGGCGCGGTCCCATCTCCCGTGTCGAAATTTCCGAGCGCACGGAACTCTCCACGACCACCGTTTCCGCCATCACCGCTTCTCTGCTCGATGATGGGCTGATCCTGACCCGCCACGAAGGTGATATCCGCAACGAGGCGGTGCGCGGCCGGCCGCGCGTCATGCTGGAGGTCAATCCGGATGCCGCCCGCGTCGTCGGCGCCAAGATCGCCGCAAGCCGCATGGTCTTCGTCGTCACGAATTTCCGCGGCGACGTACTCTCCAAGCTCACCCTGCCGATCCGGATCGACCGCCAGCCGATCGCCGTCATCGCCGACCTCGTGGAAGACGGCGTGCGCCGCTGTGTCGTCGATGCCGGCCTGTCGCTGGAGGATGTCGACAGCGTCTGCCTGGGGCTTCCGGGCGTCATCGAACACCGTACCGGGCATGTCCGCTCAAGCCCGATTTTTCGCGAGATCAACATCGATTTTGCGACCGAAATGTCGACGCGCCTCTCGACGCCGACCATCGTCGAGAGTGACGCACATGCCATCACGCTCGGCCATCACTGGTTCGGCAAGGCCCGCGATCTGCAGGATATGGTCCTGATCTCGCTCGAACAGACGCTTGGCCTCGGCGTGCTGCATGGCAACCGGCTTTTCCGCGGTGCCGGCGGCCTCAGCCACAATCTCGGCGATCTCGTGCTCGGCACCGGTCCGCACGGCATCGTGCGGCTTTCGAGCCAGGCGGGCGAGAGCGCCATCCTCGGCGAGCAGCAGGCGGACGGACGTTTTGCCGAAGCAGTGAGGCTCGGCCGCGGCATGACCCATGTCCAGGCGCTCATCCAGGCCGACGACGACCGGCTGATCGCCGCGGCCGTTCGCGCCGGCGAGGCCGTCGGACTGACGATAGCCAATATCGTGACGCTGTTTGCGCCACCGCGGGTCATCCTCGTCGGCTCGTCGCTGGCGCTCGGCGAACCATTCCTGAACAGCCTGCGCGATGCCTATGCGCTCGCCATTCCGCCGTCGCTGAAAGGCGTCAGCGAACTCGTCTTTKACGATTCTACGGATGATTTCTGGGCGCAGGGAGCGGCGGCCGTAGCACTTTACGAACTTTACGAATCGCCCTGGAGCACCACCGGGCCGGCGCTCTGACGCGCCAAGCATCAGCATTCATCGGGAGGAAACAATGGACAAAGTCGGTATCGGCATCATCGGATGCGGCAATATTTCGGGCGCCTATCTGAAGGCGATGACATCCGCTTTTCCGATCCTCGATATCCGCGGGTTGGGCGATCTCAACCGCGATCTGGCCGAGGCGAAAGCCTCCGAATTCAACCTCCGGGCCCGTACGGTCGACGAATTGCTCGCCGATCCGAAGGTCGAGATCATCGTCAACCTGACGATCCCCAAGGCGCATGTCGCCGTCGGGCTGCAGGCGCTCGACGCGGGCAAGCACACCTATTCTGAAAAGCCTCTCGGGATTAATTTCGCGGAAGGGAAAAAATTGGCGGAGGCCGCAAAGGCCAAGGGCCTGCGCATCGGCGCTGCCCCCGACACCTTCCTCGGCGGCGGCCACCAGACCGCCCGAGAACTGATCGACCAGGGCGTCATCGGCCTGCCCGTCGGCGGCACCGCGACTTTCATGTGCCCCGGCCACGAGCGCTGGCACCCGAACCCGGCCTTCTATTACGAGGTCGGCGGCGGTCCGATGCTCGACATGGGTCCCTATTACATCACCGACCTCGTCAACCTGCTCGGCCCCGTGTCGCAGGTGGCGGGTTTCGCGGTGACGCCCCGCAAGGAGCGCATCATCACCAGCGAGCCGCGCAACGGCGAGCGCATTCCGGTACATGTTCCGACCCATGTGGCCGGTGTCATGGCCTTTGCGAACGGCGCGGTCGTGCAGATCGGCATGAGCTTCGACGTCGCCGGCCACAAACATGTGCCGCTCGAAGTCTACGGCACCGAGGGTACACTGATCGTACCGGACCCGAACCGCTTCGCCGGGCCGGTCGATTACCTGAAGAAGGGCGGCCAGTTCGAGGATCAGCCCGTGACCCTGCCCTATGCGGACGGCAACTATCGCTCGATCGGCGTTGCGGACCTGGCTTACGCGATCCGCTCCAACCGCCCGCACCGGGCGAACGGCGACCTGGCGCTGCACGTGCTGGAGGTCATGGAGGCTTTCCATACGGCCTCCGCCGAAGGGCGCACGATCAAGATCACCACGGCCACGGAGCGCCCTGCTCCGCTGTCGGAATCGCTTGTTGACGGCCAGCTAGCGAAATAATTCTGGAGGAAGACTAAAATGCGTGAAGCACTCATCGTTTGGGGCGGCTGGAGCGGCCACGAACCGCAGGAATGTGCCGAAATCATCAAGGACATGCTCGAAGAAGACGGTTTCAAGGTTTATCTCGAGCATTCGACGGAGGCCTTCGCCGATCCCTCGATCCATGACCTCAGCCTTATCGTGCCGATCATGACGATGTCCAAAATCGAGAAGGAAGAAGTGAAGAACCTCGCTGCGGCCGTCCAGAACGGCGTCGGCATCGCCGGTTATCACGGCGGCGCCGGCGACGCGTTCCGCGAATCGGTCGACTACCAGTTCATCATCGGCGGCCAGTGGGTCGCCCATCCCGGCAATATCATCGATTATACGGTCAACATCACGAGGCCCGACGACCCGCTGATGGAGGGTATCGCCGATTTCCCCTACACGTCCGAGCAATATTACATGCATGTCGACCCCTCGAACGAGGTGCTGGCGACGACGACGTTTACCGGCGACCACGCCTACTGGATCGACGGCGTCGTCATGCCGGTCGTCTGGAAGCGGAAATACGGCGAGGGCCGCGTCTTCTATTCCTCCCTCGGCCACCAGGCGAAGGAATTCGACGTGCCGCAAATGAAGACGATCTTCCGCCGCGGTGCGAATTGGGCGGCACGGTGAGATTGGACTGACGGCGGCGCCTCTGGCCGATCTCCCCCTTGAGGGGGAGATTAGTGGGAGCTTGCCGCACCGGCTCGCACCCTCACATTTCTCTCAACGCCGCAAACATCTCCGCAAAAGCCGCATCCACCCGATAAAACACCGGCGGACAACCGATCGGCGACGGCACCGTCACCTCTTCCCCGCCTGCATATTCGACCCCGCTCCACACATGCACCCAGCTCGCCCCCTCCGGCAGATAGACCGCGCGCACATCCTGCGCCGCATGCCAGACCGGTGCCACCAGCAGTTCCGGGCCGTAAAGATAGGCATCCTGAATGGCATAGGTCTTCGGGTCATGCTCGTGATGCAGGAAAAGCGGCCGCTGCACCGGCAGGCCACGGGCGGCGGCTTCCTTGGACAGCGTCTTCAGGTACGGCGTCAGATGCACGTAGATCCGCGTCATCCGGGCGAAATGCTCCAGCACTTCCGGGTCCTGGTCGATCTGGATATTGTCGCGCGGACGGTTGCCCTCGTGGCTGCGCATGACCGGTGTGAAGGCCGCCATCTCGGCCCAGCGCATCAGCAGT
Organism: Neorhizobium sp. P1_A6; assembly: GCF_056406795.1. Classification (NCBI taxonomy): domain Bacteria; kingdom Pseudomonadati; phylum Pseudomonadota; class Alphaproteobacteria; order Hyphomicrobiales; family Rhizobiaceae; genus Neorhizobium; species Neorhizobium sp. P1_A6. The sequence goes on from NZ_JBFTZM010000006.1 coordinate 280,067, forward strand.
TCCGGGGTGCGGACATTGCCGAACAGGCTCGTATAACCGCCGATATCGGAATGGTGATAGGCGTTTCCGAGCAGGCCTGATGAGAGGGCTGCGCACATCACCGTGACGAGCCCGTCATGGCGCGAGAAGTCCACCGACTGGTCGCCACCCCACAGCAGCGGGCAATGTTTCTGCACACCGGTGAAGCCGGCCCGCATGAAGAACAGCGCCTCGCCCGTCTTGCCGCGGCTGGCGATCGCCTTGGCATTGACTTCGGCCCAGAGGGTCGGCCAGGCATTATGCATCAGCTTGGCATCGATGCCGTTCGCAAGCTCCACATTGATCGGCAGGTATTCGCCGAAATCGGCCATCCAGCCGGTCAGCCCGAAATCGAGCATACGGCGGCCGATGACTTCCTCGGCAAACCATTCGGCCGCTTGCCGGTTGGTGAAATCGACGACGCCGCAATCGAACTCGCCAAAATCGACGATGGCGGTGCGGCCGAGCTGATCCTTGGCGAAATAACCCGCGGCTTCCGCTTCCGGAAACAGCGAGCCGTCGACGCAGAGATAGGGATTGACGTAACCGAGGAAGCGGATGCCCTCGCCGTTCAGCTCCGCGATGCGCTGGCGCAAGTCCGGATAACGCTCGTCATTCGCCTGCCAGTCCCAGAACAGCCGCGATCCGAACGAGGTCTGGCGAAGCCCGACCCAATCCTCGCACCAGAGACCGGAAACCTGGACGCCGGCATTGCGCATCTTTTCCAGCCGCTCGAAGGAATTGACGCCATCCTTGAGGCCGATGATCGCGCCTTTGTAGACCCAGTCCGGCAGTTCCGGCTGCCGCCCGAACCGCAGCGACAGGGCCTCGACCAGCTCGACGAAATTCGGTGCAGCAAACAGCTCGATCCGCTCCGGCACCGCCCAGATTTCGATCTCGTGAAAGGTCTTGCGGCGGAAATCGAAGACGGAATAGGCGGTCGTCTCCACATGCAGGGCGTAACGCGCCGAGGAAATATAGGTCGGTTGCGGATAGTTGGTGTTGTAATAGTCGCCGCCCGCCTTGTCCTTCAGGTCGGACTTGAAGGTGATCTCGCTCGTCTTGTCGCGACCGACGCCAGGTTCCGAGGTCCACAGCGGAAAGCGGCGTCCGCGCATGTCGAAATAGGACATCTGCTCGCCGCCACCCCAGACATGCTCGTCATTGTCCGCATGAATTCGGATCCAGAAGCGGTTGATCGTCTCGTCCAATGAGCGGAAGTGCACGGCGGTTTCCGAGACCGTCAGCTCCAGCCGCGGCGCCCGGCCCTCGGCCTCCGACAGGCTGATCGTGTTGCCGTCGACATCCGCATGGCGCAGCGCGCTGCGCTCGACGATGTAATCCTCGACCTCGAAATTGCCGCGGTACATGTCCATCCGCTCCTGCCCATGGCCGACGAATATGCAGGGCGAGGCAGCGCTGTGCCGCAGGATGCTGCGGCCGTTCAGCGATATGGAAAAACCGTCTAGTGTCGTCTCGAATTTCATCTTGTCGGTACTCGATTGTTGTCTACCGCAGCCGCGATACGTATCGCGCCACGGAATGGTCGAACCATGTGCGGGAAACCTCGGCCAGGGCGCCATCCTGCGCTTGGCTCATGCGCAGCACATGGGGGATCGGCGCGCCCGGCTTCTGGCCGAAGGCCGGCGGCGCCCAGTCGGGCACGGTGTCGAGGTCGATCTTGTCTTCCGCCCGGACGATCCAGAGGCCCAGCCGCGTGCGGTAGTAGAGATAAAGCGATTCCGACAGGTCTTCCGGGGTGATCGCGGCCACATAGGAACCGTCGAGCCAGATCTCCTCGAGTGCTGCGACCTTGCCCGACAGCCGGCGAATGCGGCGGATGCGATGGCCTTCCGGCGAAAAGCCGAACCTCGGCAAGTCCTTGGGTTTGTCGAGCCGCATCACATCGAGCAATTCCGCGGTCGGCAGACCGCCGCCCTGGATCAGTTCCAGCCGGAACATCGCATAAACGCTCTTCGGATCACTGATCGCCCGGACATAGTTTCCGGACCCCTGCACCCGTTCCAGCAGCCCGCGGTTCTGCAGTTCCGCCAGCGCCTTGCGCAGCGTGCCGACCGCAATGCCGAGCTGCACCGCCATGTCGCGCTCCGGCGCCAGCTTCTCCCCGTCGACAAGCCGGCCGGCCGCGATGTCGCGAACCAGAAGTTCGGCGATTTGCAGATAGATCGGCAGGCTGCCCGGATAACTGTCCATAAGCCGTTCCCCCTCCCCGAGGAATGACGCATCGAAATTGATACACTATTGATTTACACGAACGCGGATGATATTCAAGTCCCAGGAGTCGAGGAGAATTTGATGACCGTCGTGCCCATAACATCACAGGATCTCGATGCCGCCGAGGTATCCTGGTTCGCCGCCCTGTGCTCAGACGACTACGCCTATCTCGGCGTCCCGGATGACGCGTTGAAGTCCAGCTGGGAGCATTGCTCCGACATCGTCAGGCGCGCCGAGACGCTCGGCTTCCGCAACATCCTCTGCCCCTCGTCCTATCAGGTCGGCCAGGACACGCTGAGCTTCGCCGCAGCCGCCTCGCAAATCACAAACCGGATCAATCTGTTGGCTGCCATCCGCTGCGGCGAGATGCAGCCGATCATGCTCGCCCGCACGGTCGCCACGCTCGACCACATGCTGAAGGGCCGGTTGACGCTCAACGTCATCAGTTCCGATTTCCCCGGCGAAGTCGCCGACAGCGCCTTTCGGTATCGCCGCAGCCATGAGGTCGTGCAGATCCTCCGCCAGGCCTGGACCCGCGACACGATCGACCACGAGGGCGAGGTCTACAATTTCAAGGGTATCACCACCGAGCCCGCCCGCCCCTACCAGAACGGCGGCCCGCTTCTCTATTTCGGCGGCTATTCGCCGGATGCGCTGGAGCTCTGCGGCGCCCAATGCGACGTCTACCTGATGTGGCCGGAAACCAGGGACCAGTTGGCCGAACGCATGAAGGCCGTCCATGCCCGCGCCGCGGCCCATGGGCGGACGCTGGACTACGGCCTGCGCGTCCACATGATCGTCCGCGACACGGAAAAGGAGGCCCGCGAATATGCGGAACACCTCGTCTCCAAGCTGGACGACGAATACGGCCAGCTGATCCGCAGCCGCGCCCATGACAGCACCTCGCTCGGTGTTTCGCATCAGGCGAAGGCCCGTGAACTCGCCGACAAGTTTGGCTACGTCGAGCCCCATCTGTGGACCGGCATCGGCCGTGCCCGCTCCGGCTGCGGCGCAGCACTTGTCGGCTCCGCCGACCAGGTGCTTTCGGAAATCGAGGCGTATAAAAAGATGGGCATCCGGGCCTTCATCTTTTCGGGCTACCCGCATCTCGACGAAGCGGAACATTTCGGCCAGAAGGTGCTGCCCGAGCTCAAGACCTGTTCGCTGCCGCATGCCTATGGTCGCGTGCCGGCCGAGACACCCGCAACGCCGCTCGGCAACGGGAGACGACACTGATGGCCCCTCATCACCTGGATCGCATTCAACTTTCGCCCGATCTCCAGCTCAGCCGCCTCGTTTATGGCATGTGGCGGATCGGCGACGATGCCGATACCTCGCCGAAACATGTTCAGGCGAAGATCGAAGCCTGCCTGGCGCAGGGCATCACCACCATGGACCAGGCCGATATCTATGGCGGCTATACGGCGGAAGCGATTTTGGGCGGGGCGCTGAAAGCCTCGCCTTCGCTGCGCGACAAAATCGAGATCGTCACCAAATGCAGCATCGTCGCGCCGGCTGGCCGCCACTCCGCCGTCCGTGGCAAGCACTACGATACGAGCGCTGCCCATATCACCGCTTCGGTCGAGGCCTCGCTGCGTGACATGGCAACGGACTATATCGATCTGCTGCTGATCCACCGGCCCGACCCGTTGATGGATCCGGACGAAACCGGCCCGGCGCTCGATGCACTGGTCGTATCCGGCAAGGTGCGTGCCGTCGGCGTCTCGAATTTCCGTCCTTGGGATTTCTCGCTGCTGCAATCCTCCATGGAGGCCGAACTCGTCACCAATCAGATCGAGATCAGCCTCCTCGCTGCCGAGGTATTCACCAATGGCGATCTCGCCTACCTGCAGGAGCGCAATATCGCGCCGATGGCCTGGTCACCGCTCGCCCGCGGCGGCATTTTCAAACCCGAACACCAGCCTCTGATGGCCGTGCTGGAACGGGTAGCGGCAGAACAAGGCGTCGATGCGTCGGCTGTGGCGCTCGCCTGGCTGCTGCATCACCCGGCAAACATTCTTCCGATCATCGGCACCAACAATATCGCCCGCATCGCGACGAGCGCGGACGCCACCAGGGTGACGATCGACCGACAGACCTGGTTCGAACTCTACACAGCCGCAATCGGAAAGCAGGTGCCATGATGATCACTGCCGACACCGCAAGCATATCCAGCGAACAGATCTTCATTCCGGACGCGTCGACCGCGCGGCATTATCGCAACGCGCTCGGGGCGTTCACGACCGGTGTGACTGTGGTGACGGCAACAACGCCGGATGGCCCGATCGGCATGACGGTCAACAGCTTCACCTCGGTGTCGCTCGATCCGCCGCTCGTTCTCTGGTCGCCGGCAAAGAGCTCGTCGCGTCACGCCGCCTTCACGGCGGCGAACCACTTCGCCATCCATGTGCTCAGCGCCGACCAGGATCTGCTCAGCGCCCGGTTCACCCGCGGCGGCCTGGGCTTTGAGGAGCTTTGCTGGAACCTGAACCGTGAAGGCGTGCCAGTCATACCCGGCACGCTCGCCCGTTTCGAATGCGAGCTGTCCTCGATGCATGATGCCGGCGATCATACGCTGATCCTCGGCCGCGTGCTGCGCGCAGCCCACCGCGAAGGCGATCCGCTGTGTTTCTCCCGCGGCACTTTCGGCCGTTTCGCAAGCACCACCAGCCAGTAAACAACAAAATCCGGCAGGTAAAATATTGACCCGCGGGCGCGGTTGGGCCAAGTCAGTTTGGCGACAAACCAGCCAGGACCGACAGGGCAATCCATGACAATCATCAGACCGGAGATCAGCGCCCGCGCCGCAGCAGCGCCCCGCAGCGGCATTGGCGAGATCGTCACCTATGCCCGAGGCCGCGACAACCTGATGCCGCTCTGGATAGGCGAAGGCGATCTGCCGACGCCCGATTTCATCACCCGCGCCGCCAGCGAAGCCCTGCTCGCCGGCGAAACCTTCTACACCTGGACCCAGGGCATCCCGGCGCTCCGCGAATCGATCGTGCGTTATTACCAGCGGCACTACGGACGGGACCTGTCGGTCGACAACATCTATGTCACCGGCTCCGGCATGCAGTCGATCGTGCTGGCCATCCAGACCGTCGCCTCCGCCGGTGACGAGATCATCTATCTCTCTCCCGCCTGGCCGAATGTCGTCAACGCCATCGGCGTTTCGGAAGCCAAGCCGGTTACCGTCGAACTCGGCTTTACCGACGGCCGCTGGGCGCTCGATATCGACCGGCTGAAGGCGGCGATCACCCCGAAGACCAGCGCCCTCTTCATCAACTCGCCCTCCAACCCGACCGGCTGGACCGCGACGCAAGACGACCTCAAAGCCGTCCTTGAACTCGCCCGCAAGCATGGCCTGTGGATCGTCGCCGACGAGATCTACGGCCTCTATTATTTCGAGGGTACCCGCGCGCCGTCTTTCATGGACGTCATGGAGCCGGAAGATCGGATCATCTTTGCGAATTCCTTCTCGAAGAACTGGTGCATGACCGGCTGGCGGGTCGGCTGGATGGTCGCACCCGCTGGAATCGGCCAGACGCTGACCAACCTCATCCAGTATTCGACGTCCGGCGTCGCCCAATTCATGCAGAAGGGCGCGATCGCGGCTCTCGAACAGGGCGACGATTTCATCCGCACCAATATCGAACGGGCGCGGAAATCCCGCGACATCCTCTGCGAGGCGCTGATTGCCACCAACCGGGTGGAAACGCTAAAACCGGCCGGCGCACTTTATGCCTTCCTGAAGATCGACGGCGTCACCGACAGCCGCGGGGAGGCGTTCAGGATCGTCGACAAGACCGGCGTCGGCCTTGCTCCGGGAACCGCGTTCGGGCCCGGCGGACAAGGCTTCATGCGTGCCTGTTTCCTGCGCGATCCGCTGCAGGTCGAGGATGCCGCAAACCGGCTCAGCGACTATATCCGCAGCCGGTAATCCGCCGGAGCCATCGATCCGGGTGCCACATGACCAGAATTCTATCGATCCTTGCCGTCACTCTGGCGAGCTTGGGTCCCACCCGTGCCGAGGATGCTGAAATCAAAGCCTGGGCCAAGGAAAAATGCATCCGCTACGAGCGCGCCTGGAACCGGGCCAAGGATTTCATTGGGCTCGAGGGCGTTAGCGCCGAGTTCATCAAAGGCAACGAAAAGTTCATCGCCGATGGCTGTTCGAGCGGTGCGGACGTCTGCCCGCACACACCCAAGGAGATTGAGCTCGCCAATGCGCTGACCATGGCGGCGATGAATTTCGGCACCGCGAGCAGTTTCCTGCCCTTCATCTGCCGCCAGCGGTAAGGGCTGCCGGCGATCAGTCCCCGAAATCTTCGGCTGTGGCAGAACGTCCGCCGGCAATGATCTCGCGTTTGCCGACATGGTTGGCGGGGCCGACCAGGCCTTCCTGCTCCATTCGCTCCACCAAAGAGGCGGCGCGGTTGTAGCCGACCGAAAGGCGACGCTGGATATAGGAGGTCGAGCACTTGCGGTCCTTCATGACCACCTTGACGGCCTTGTCGTACAGTTCGTCGCTGTCGTCTCCGCCCATCGCGCTCTTGTCGAACACCGCTTCCTGGCTCGATGCGTCCTCGTCTTCCTCGTCGTCTTCGTCCTCGGTGACCGTGCCGAGATAATCCGGCCGGCCTTGTGTCTTCAGGTGACGGACTACCAGTTCGACTTCGGCATCCGAGACGAACGGGCCGTGGACGCGGGAAATCCGCCCGCCGCCCGCCATGTGCAGCATGTCGCCCTGGCCGAGCAGGTGTTCCGCACCTTGTTCGCCGAGAATGGTGCGGCTGTCGATCTTCGACGTCACCTGGAAGGAGATGCGGGTCGGGAAATTGGCCTTGATCGTGCCGGTGATGACATCGACCGAGGGACGCTGGGTCGCCATGATCAGGTGGATGCCGGCGGCACGTGCCATCTGCGCCAGTCGCTGGATCGCACCTTCGATATCCTTGCCGGCGACCATCATCAGGTCGGCCATCTCGTCGACGATGACGACGATATAGGGCATGGGGGAGAGATCCATCTCCTGCTCTTCGTAGAGGATTTCGCCTGTCTGCCGGTCGAAGCCCGCCTGGACGCTGACGGAGATGACCTCGCCTTTTTCGCGGGCGCTTGCGGCACGCTGATTGTAGCCGTCGATATTGCGTACGGCCAGGCGCGACATCTTCTTGTAGCGATCCTCCATCTCGCGGACCGCCCATTTCAGCGCCAGGACGGCCTTCTTGGGATCGGTCACGACAGGAGTCAGCAGGTGCGGGATGCCGTCATAGACGGAAAGCTCCAGCATCTTCGGATCGATCATGATCAGCCGGCACTCCTCCGGCCGAAGCCGGTAGAGAAGCGACAGGATCATCGTATTGATGGCGACCGATTTGCCCGAGCCGGTGGTGCCGGCGACAAGCAGATGCGGCATCTTGGCGAGCTCGGCGATAACAGGTTCGCCGCCGATCGTCTTGCCGAGGCAGAGCGCCAGCCTGTGCTTGGTCTCCCAATAGTCCTCGCACTCGATCAGTTCGCGAAAATAGACGGTTTCGCGCGTCGCGTTCGGCAGTTCGATGCCGATGACGTTGCGGCCGGGTACTACGGCGACGCGGGCCGACAGCGCCGACATCGACCGGGCGATATCGTCCGCAAGGCCGATGACACGGGAGGATTTGACGCCGGGCGCCGGCTCGAATTCGTAAAGCGTCACGACCGGACCCGGCCGCACATCGATGATCTCACCGCGGATGCCGAAATCCTCGAGGATGCTTTCGAGCAGGCCGGCGCTCTGCTGCAGCGCATCCGGCTGCATGGCCTGGCCACGCTCGCCCTGCGGTTCCTGGAGCAGTGAGATCGGCGGGAATTCGTATTCCGCTTCCGCCGGCCGCACGGTCCGCGGACGTGCGATTTCGGGTTGGACGGGAGCCGGTTGCAGGGCAACAGGCTCCGCGGCCATGACCGGCGCGGGTACGGGTACCTGCTGCGCGACAGGGGCAGGCACGGGTGCGACGACGACCGGTGTCTTGGTTTTCGCCACGCGTTGCGGAGCGGCCTGAACCGGTTCGGGTGCCTTGACCGGCTCCGGTCTCGGAGACGGCGCGACGACCACGGTCCTGGCTGCCGTCCTGCGCGGCACTTCGCGATAGAGATCCGTGACCGGGGCGCCGGGTTGCGCCACGACGATCGGCAACACCTGCGATTCGACCGGTCGGGCTTCGTCCTCAACGACATTTGGCCCTTCGAGCTCGAACGGCATCGCGTCCCAGAAGGCGAAATCGGAGATCGCGATGTCCTGGCGCGGCGCCACGAGAGGTGTCGCCTTCTGAACCGGTTCGGGCCGCGTTACGATCACCGAATGCGTTTCCGGCACGTGATAACGCATCGTCGCGGCAAGCTGCTGCAGGCCTGCGATCTGTTCGAGGGGGGCGGCGGACGGCTGATAGGTTGCCGGAGAATCATGAGTGGCAGCTGTCAGGAACACTTCGGACGGAATCACTTCGATCTCTTCGGCAACAGGCATATTGACCGGCCCCTCAGGAGCCTGTCCGGCATTCGCCTTGCGGGCGAGCACGCTTTCGGGCGTGCGGGTGAATCGCACGTTCGGCGCCAGCCGGAAAGCCGCCTGCCAAGGCGCCTGCTCCAGAACCGGTTGATTGAAATCCGCGAGGCTCTGCGCGGGACGAGGCTGCTGCGCCGCGTCGACGGCATCGTCTTCGGCGTTAGGGAGGTCAGAACTCTGGGGATGATTATTGCGTGAGAACTGCATGACAACCAGACGAGATACGGGAACGGCACATTCTCACAGGAAGTAGAAAATAAAGGTTAACCGGTTCTTTCCACGCGATGGATGATGGCACGATTTGATTAGCGGATTAGCAGGCTTGCCAAGATTGCTGCGCTGCGTCATTCCTATAAGGATGCCGGCACCCGATCTCACCATTCTGGTTATCGATGAAAATGCCATCCGCGCTTCCATTATCGAGGAAGGGCTGCGGGAGGCTGGGCATAGCAAAGTCACGGTCATCCACGAGGTCCAGGGCGTCGCGCGCATCATCGAAACGTTGAAGCCGGACGTTATCGTCATCGATATCGAGAACCCCAACCGCGACATGATGGAGCATCTGTTCCAACTGACCCGCACCGTCAGCCGGCCGATCGCCATGTTCGTCGACCGTTCCGATACGGCCCTGATCGAAGCGGCGATGGATGCGGGCGTCTCGGCCTATGTGGTCGACGGGCTGAAGAAGGAGCGCGTCAAGGCGATCCTCGACATGGCGGTCAGCCGCTTCAACGCCTTCAGCCGGCTTCAGCGGGAACTCGCGGAGGCGAAGTCGGCGCTCGAGGAACGCAAGGTGATCGAACGCGCCAAGGGTATCCTCATGAAGATGCGCGGCCTTTCCGAAGAGGATGCCTTCGCTCTGCTGCGCCAGACGGCGATGAACGAAAAGAAGAAGATATCGGATATCGCCCAGAGCGTTGTGACTGCCGCGGGCTTGTTGATGTGATGATGTCGAGTACCGAAATGTCCGGGAGAAAGCCGGAGTGAACATGATGACCAAGACCGACCGATCCGGAAGCAATCTCGGCGCCCCTGCCCGCGCCGACGGTGAAGGGCCCAAAGTCCTGCGAGCCGGCTTTATTCCGCTGGTGGATGCATCCGTGCTGATCGCCGCCGCCGAATTCGGCTTTGCCGCGAAGGAAGGACTGACGCTCGATCTGGTCAAGGACGTTTCCTGGGCCAATGTCCGCGACCGCCTCGCCTTCCGCCAGTTCGACATCGCCCACATGCTGTCGCCGATGCCCGTCGCCTCGATGCTCGGCCTCGGCTCCAACCCCTCGCCGACTATCACGCCGTTTTCGCTCGGCCGCGGCGGCAATGCCATCACGCTCTCGACCCGCCTCTTCGACCGGATGCGCGAGACGGCCGGTCTTTCCGAGACTGCGGGAGCGCTGGAAAATGCCCAGGCTCTGGCAACCGTGATCCGCAGCATGAAGGCCAATGCCGAGACCCTGCCGACGCTCGGCATGACCTATCCGTTCTCTTCGCACAATTACGAATTCCGCTACTGGCTCGCCGCCGGCGGCATCGATCCGGACCGTGACGTCAAGCTTGTCGTCGTTCCACCACCGCTGACATCGGATGCGCTGGCAGCCGGCGCTATCGACGGTTTCTGTGTCGGCGCGCCTTGGAACATGGTCGCCTCCGAACGCGGTGTCGGCCGCATCGTCGCCGCCAAGCAGGACATCTGGCCGTCGGCGCCGGAAAAGGTGATCGCCATGCGGCCGCAATGGGCCGAAAGCCATCCCGAAACCGTTTCCCGGCTCATCGTCGCGCTCGATGCCGCAGCCCGCTGGTGCGACAAGGCGGAGAACCATGATGCGCTGGCGGAAGTCCTGGCCGGCCCCCGCTTCATCGGCGCCCCGGTCAATATCATTCGTCATGTGCTGTCCGGCGAATTCAGCCTCGACGCCAAGGGCAACCGGCGCGTCATCGCCGATTATTTCACCTTCCATCGCGGCTTTGCGAACTACCCGCGGCCAAGCCACGCATTATGGCTCTACAGCCAGATGATCCGCTGGGGCCAGATAGAGTTCAGCGAGGACGGTTTGGCCGCCGCGGCGGCAGCCTATCGTCCCGATCTCTATCGGACCGCGCTCGGCATCGGGCCGACGCAACCCGACATCGGCGTCGAAGGCGATCGCGACGGCGACCGCTTTATGGACGGCCATGTCTTCGACCCTTCCGAGGTTTCGACCTATGTCGAAAATTTCGCCGTCAGCAGCTCTCTCGCAATCCCCGCCGACCGCGACGAGGTCTGATCTTCCGAGATGTGCTGCACAGCAATTGCGCGCATTCAATTTAGCAACCGCACAAAAATATTGCAGTCGCACAGATTGCCGACAATTTAAGCCAAAAGTTTCATAGAAGAAATTCATTTCATTTTCAACGGCCTAGAGGATTACATTGGACTTGGCACGCCGCTTGCTTTTTCATAATCGCCCCAGTCAATGGCGATTGGAGCAGATAAGCGCGCGATAAGCGCTTCCAGAGACATCGACGTCGCAAGGTTTTTGCTGCCCGGAAACTCCTCCCAGTTTCCGCAGGCGCAATCTCCAAGCGGCGTTTTTTTGTGCCTGAATTCCTAAGAACCAGCAGAGGGAACCTGCGCATGACCAAGATTTCGAAGACTGGGATTTTGACGAGCGGCATCACCCGCCGCAGCCTGATCAAGACCACAGCCACTGTCGCCCTCGTCGGCGCCGTCAAGACCGCATTCCCGTCCGGCGCCTTCGCAGCCGGGGCCGGCCCGGAAGTCAAAGGCATCAAGCTCGGCTACATCGCGCTCACCGACGCCGCCCCGCTGGTCATCGCCAAGGAAAAGGGTTTCTTCGACAAGCACGGCCTCCCCGATGTCGACGTCGCCAAGCAGGCTTCCTGGGGTGCGACCCGCGACAACCTCGTGCTTGGCGGTGCCGCCAACGGCATCGACGGCGCCCACATCCTCTCGCCGCTCCCCTATCTCATGCACACCGGCAAGGTGACCCAGAACAACAAGCCGGTGCCGATGGCGATCCTCGCCCGCCTCAACCTCGACAGCCAGGGCATTTCGGTCGCCAAGGAATATGCCGAGACCGGCGTGCAGCTCGATGCCTCCAAGCTGAAGGCGGCGTTTGAGAAGAAGAAGGCGGAGGGCAAGGAGATCAAGGCCGCCATGACCTTCCCGGGCGGCACCCATGACCTCTGGATTCGCTACTGGCTCGCCGCCGGCGGCATCGACCCCAACAAGGACGTCTCGACCATCGTCGTGCCGCCGCCGCAGATGGTGGCGAATATGAAGGTCGGCAACATGGACGTCTTCTGTGTCGGCGAACCTTGGAACGAGCAGCTCGTCAACCAGGGCATCGGCTTCACCGCCGCCACCACCGGCGAACTCTGGAAGGGCCATCCGGAAAAGGCGCTCGGCCTGCGCGCCGACTGGATCGAGAAGAATCCGAACGCCGCCAAGGCTCTGCTGATGGCTGTCATGGAGGCCCAGCAATGGTGCGAAAGCATGGACAACAAAGCGGAGATGGCCGAGATCCTCGGACGCCGCCAGTGGTTCAATGTGCCGCCGAAGGACGTCCTCGGACGCCTGAAGGGCGACATCAACTACGGTAACGGTCGCGACGTGAAGGGCACCAGCCTGTTCATGAAATTCTGGAGGGACAATGCCTCCTTCCCGTTCAAGAGCCATGACACCTGGTTCATGGCCGAGAACATCCGCTGGGGTTACCTTCCGGGCAATACCGACATCAAGGCGCTGGTCAACCAGGTGAACCGCGAGGACATCTGGCGCGATGCCGCCAAGGATCTCGGTGTCGCGGCAGCCGACATCCCGGCTTCCTCCTCGCGCGGCAAGGAAACCTTCTTCGACGGCAAGATCTTCGATCCGGAAAACCCCTCGGCCTATCTCGACAGCCTTTCGATCAAGGCGGCGTCCTGATTTCCCCACCTCCGGCGCGTGGACGCACGCGCCGGCCTTTTCCCTTTCTAAGGAGCGCGCAGATGTCCGCCCTGGCAAAAAAAGAAAATGTTTCCGCAGTCGCTACCGCAAAGCCGGCAGCAACTATCGTCCCCTTTTCCGGCAAGCCCGTATCGAGGATCGATTTCAAGCAGATCGGCATGACGACACTGCGCAACGTCGTGCCGCCGGTTATCGTGCTGGCGCTGATCCTGCTCGTCTGGCAAGTCCTCTGTTCGGCGCCGAATGCCTCGCTTCCTTCGCCGCATGTCGTCTGGCAGCAAAGCTATGACCTGATCGTCTCGCCATTCTTCTACAACGGTTCGCAGGATATCGGCCTGGGGCTGCGCGTCCTCGTGTCGCTGCAGCGCGTCGCCTATGGCTTCGGTCTTGCGTCTGTAGCCGGGGTATTGATCGGCGCGATCATCGGCCAATCCGTCTGGGCTATGCGCGGGCTCGACCCGATCTTCCAGGTGCTGCGCACCGTGCCGCCACTCGCCTGGCTGCCGCTGTCGCTCGCCGCCTTCCAGGACTCGAACCCCTCTGCGATCTTCGTGATCTTCATCACCTCGATCTGGCCTGTCATCATCAACACCGCCGTCGGCGTGCGCAACATCCCGCAGGATTACCGCAACGTCGCGCAGGTGCTGCGGCTGAACCAGATCGAATTCTTCTTCAAGATCATGCTGCCGTCGGCAGCCCCGTACATCTTCACGGGCCTCAGGATCGGAATCGGCCTCTCGTGGCTGGCGATCGTCGCCGCCGAGATGCTGACCGGCGGCGTCGGCATCGGCTTCTTCATCTGGGATGCGTGGAACTCTTCGCGCCTGCCCGACATCATCGTCGCGCTGGCCTATATCGGCGTCGTCGGCTTCGCCCTCGACAAGCTGGTTTCCGCGCTCGGCAAGATCATCACCCGCGGCGCTTCGGCAAACTGAGGAGCGGACCATGAACGCCTATCTGAAGCTCGACCATATCGACAAACATTTCGACCGCGGCGGCAATCGTGCCGAAGTTCTGAAGGATATCAACCTGACGATCTCCAAGGCCGAGTTCGTCTCAATTATCGGTCATTCCGGCTGCGGCAAGTCCACGCTGCTCAACCTCATCGCCGGTCTGACACCCGTCTCGGCAGGTGCTGTCCTGCTCGAAAACCGTGAGGTCAATGCGCCGGGTCCGGAACGTGCTGTCGTTTTCCAGAACCATTCGCTGCTGCCCTGGCTGACGGTCTACGAAAACGTCAACCTCGCCGTCTCAAAGGTCTTCGGCCGCACCAAGAGCCGGACCGAACGGCACGAATGGGTTATGGCCAATCTGGACCTCGTGCAGATGGCCCATGCCAAGGACAAGCGCCCATCCGAGATTTCGGGCGGCATGAAGCAGCGCGTCGGCATTGCCCGGGCACTCGCCATGGAACCGAAGATCCTGCTGCTCGACGAACCCTTCGGCGCCCTCGACGCCCTGACGCGCGCCCATCTGCAGGACGCGGTCATGGAGATCCACAGCCGTCTCGGCAACACGATGGTGATGATCACCCACGATGTCGACGAGGCCGTTTTGCTTTCCGACCGCATCGTAATGATGACGAACGGCCCGGCCGCCAAGATCGGCGAAGTGCTCGACGTGCCGATCCCCCGGCCGCGCAACCGCATCGAGCTCGCCTCGGACCGAACCTATCTCAAGTGCCGCGAGGCAGTGCTGAAATTCCTCTACGAACGCCACCGCTTCGTTGAAGCCGCGGAGTAAGAACCATGACAGAAAAACTCATCATCATCGGCAATGGCATGGCGCCGGGGCGCATGCTGGAACACCTCTTCGAACAGGCGCCCGGCCGCTACGACGTCACGATCTTCAACGCCGAACCACGCGTCAACTACGACCGCATCATGCTCTCGCCGGTGCTTTCCGGCGAAAAGAGCTTCGAGCAGATCGTCATCCATGGCGACGGCTGGTACATCGACCACGGGATCACCCTCTACAAGGGCCACAAGATCGTTGCGATCGACCGGGCGGCGAAGACCGTTACCTCCGATCACGGCGTCACTGAAAGCTACGACAAGCTGGTGATCGCCACCGGCTCGGTGCCGTTCATCATCCCCGTACCCGGCAAGGATTTGCCGGGCGTCATCACCTACCGCGACCTCGACGACGTCCAGGCCATGCTTCTCGCCGCCCAGTCTCGCGAAAAGGCGATCGTCATCGGTGGCGGTCTGCTCGGTCTCGAAGCGGCAGCCGGTCTTGCCCAGCGCGGCATGGACGTGACCGTGCTGCACGTGATGCCGACGCTGATGGAGCGCCAGCTCGATCCGGCCGCCGGTTACCTGCTGCAGAAGGCCGTCGAAGAACGCGGCATCAAGGTGATCTGCAAGGCCAATACCAAACAGATCATCGGCAATGGCAAGGTCGAGGGCGTCGAACTCGATAACGGCACGATCATCCCGGCGACGCTGGTGGTCATGGCCGTCGGCATCCGCCCGAGCGCCGGCCTCGCCAAGGAAGCAGGCCTTGCGGTCAATCGCGGCATCGTCGTCGATGCGGGAATGCAGACGTCTGACGGCGACATCTATTCAATCGGCGAATGCGCCGAGGTCGGCGGCATGGTCTATGGCCTCGTCGCACCGCTCTACGAAATGGCCCGTATCGCGGCATCGCATCTGGCAGGCGATACGAAGCCGGCCTTCGTGCATTCCGACACGCCCACCAAACTCAAGGTCACCGGCATCGACCTCTATTCGCTCGGCGACTTCGCCGACGGTGACGATCGGCAGGAAATCGTGCTGCGCGATGCTACCGCCGGCATCTACAAGCGCCTCGTCCTGAAGGACAACCGCATCATCGGCACGGTTCTTTACGGCGAGACCTCAGACGGCGCCTGGTTCAACGACCTGAAGAAGAAGGCGACCGATATCACGGAGATGCGCGATACGCTGATCTTCGGCCAGGCCTACCAGGGAGGGTCCCCGCTGGACCCTATGGCGGCCGTTGCAGCCTTGCCGGATGATGCGGAAATCTGCGGCTGCAACGGCGTCTGCAAGGGCAAGATCACCTCGACCATTACCGCCAAGGGCCTGACATCGCTCGACGACGTGCGCGCCCACACCAAGGCTTCCGCCTCCTGCGGCACCTGCACCGGCCTCGTCGAACAGCTGATGGCTCTGACGCTTGGCGACGCCTACAACCCGAAGGCTGTGCAGCCGATGTGCACCTGCACCGAACTTGGCCACGACGACGTCCGCCGCCTGATCAAGGCGAAGGGCCTGAAGACCATCCCGGCGGTCATGCAGGAACTGGAATGGAAGACCTCCTGCGGCTGCGCCAAATGCCGCCCGGCGCTCAACTACTACCTCGTCTGCGACTGGCCAGATGAATATGCCGACGATTACCAGTCGCGCTACATCAACGAACGCGTCCACGCCAACATCCAGAAGGACGGCACCTATTCCGTCGTGCCGCGGATGTGGGGCGGCGTCACCAATTCGCAGGAATTGAGGGCGATCGCCGACGTCGTCGACAAGTTCGAGATCCCGATGGTGAAGGTCACCGGCGGCCAGCGTATCGATCTTCTCGGCATCGAGAAGGAAGACCTGCCTGCCGTCTGGGCCGATCTGGGCAAGGCCGGCTTCATCTCCGGCCAGGCCTACGCCAAGGGCCTGCGCACCGTGAAGACCTGCGTCGGCTCCGATTGGTGCCGCTTCGGCACGCAGGATTCGACCGGCCTCGGCATCCGCATCGAGAAATTCATGTGGGGCTCCTGGACACCGGCCAAGCTGAAAATGGCGGTCTCCGGGTGTCCGCGCAACTGTGCGGAAGCGACCTGCAAGGACATCGGCGTCATCTGCGTGGACTCGGGCTTCGAGATCCATTTCGCAGGCGCTGCCGGCCTCGACATCAAGGGCACCGAAGTGCTCGGCCTGGTGAAGACCGAGGACGAGGCGCTCGAATACATCGTTGCACTCACGCAGATGTACCGCGAACAGGGTCGTTATCTCGAGCGCATCTACAAATGGGCGAAGCGCATCGGCCTCGACGAAATCCGCCGGCAGATCATGACGGATACGGAGAAGCGCCAGGCCTATTACGAGCGCTTCGTGTTCTCCCAGAAGTTCGCCCAGGTCGACCCGTGGTCGGAGCGTGTCTCCGGCAAGGACAAACACGAGTTCCGGCCGATGGCGACGGTCGGTTATTCGCATGCAGCCGAGTGAGGAGATGGACATGAACTGGATCGCAATCGGCAAGCTGACCGACATCCCGCTCCGCGGCGCGCGCTGCGTGAAGACCCCGCAAGGCAAGATCGGCGTATTCCGCACCGCTGAAAACCAGGTCTTCGCCATCGAAGATCATTGCCCTCACAAGGGAGGGCCGCTCAGCCAGGGCATCGTGCACGGTACCTCGGTGACGTGTCCACTGCACAACTGGGTGATCTCGCTCGAAACCGGCAAGGCGCTCGGCGCCGACGAAGGTTCGGTCCGGACCATCCGGCTCGAACTGCGCGGCGAAGACATCTTCATGGCACTCGAAGAACAGCTGGCCGCAGCCGAATAATCGGCGCGGCCATTTCAAACGACTACGCTCTAGGGAGACGAGAAAAAAATGTCCTATGTCACACCAACGGAATTCGTGACGAAGATGATCGACGCCGGCGAGGCGAAGATCTTCATGTCCACGCGCGACACCCTGATCCGGGCTTTCATGGCGGGCGCAATCCTTGCGCTTTCCGCCGCCTTCGCCGTCACCATCACGGTGCAGACCGGCAACGCTCTCGCCGGTGGCATCCTCTTCCCGGTCGGCTTCTGCCTTCTCTACCTCATGGGCTTCGATCTCTTGACGGGCGTCTTCACGCTTACACCGCTCGCCCTGATCGACAAGCGGCCGGGTGTGACCGCCAGCGGCGTGATGCGCAACTGGACGCTCGTCTTCGTCGGCAATTTCGCCGGCGCCTTCCTTGTTGCGGTGATGATGGCGATCATCTTCACCTTCGGCTTCAGCGAGGCACCAAACGAAGTCGGCCAGAGGATCGGTCATATCGGCGAAGGCCGCACGCTCGGTTATGCGGCGCACGGCGCGGCGGGCATGCTGACGCTCTTCGTCCGCGGCGTTCTCTGCAACTGGATGGTTTCGACCGGCGTCGTCGCGGCGATGATGTCGACCTCGGTGTCCGGCAAAGTCATCGGCATGTGGATGCCGATCATGCTGTTCTTCTACATGGGTTTCGAACATTCCATCGTGAACATGTTCCTGTTCCCTTCCGGCCTGCTGCTGGGCGGCAAGTTCTCGTTCATGGATTACATGATCTGGAACGAAATCCCGACCGTCATCGGCAATCTTGTCGGCGGCCTCACCTTCGTCGGCCTCACCCTCTATTCGACCCATGGCCGCAAGAAGAGCAAGCAGAGCGTTCCGGCTGGCCATATCGGCAATCCTGCCGGCGTTCCGGCGGAGTGAACCGATGGGGGCGGGCCTTCTGGAAACGGAAATGCAGGCGGGTGGAAACACCACCAGGACGACCTGCCCCTATTGCGGCGTCGGCTGCGGCGTCATCGCCACAGTGGCGGACAACGGCGCCGTGACGGTCAAAGGCGATCCGGAACACCCGGCCAATTTCGGCCGGCTCTGTTCCAAGGGATCGGCACTGGCGGAAACCGTGGATCTCGACGGTCGGGTACTCGTCCCCGAGATCCTCGGCCGGCAGACGGATTGGGACGAGGCGCTCGATCTCGTCGCCGAAAAATTCTCGAAAACCATTGCCGAACACGGACCGGATTCTGTTGCCTTCTACGTCTCCGGCCAGTTGCTGACCGAAGACTATTACGTTGCCAACAAGCTGATGAAGGGCTTCATCGGCTCGGCAAATATCGACACCAATTCCAGGCTTTGCATGTCTTCGTCCGTCGCCGGCCACCGCCGCGCTTTCGGATCCGATACCGTTCCCGGCACCTATGAGGATATCGAACTCGCCGATCTGGTCATCCTCACAGGCTCCAACCTCGCCTGGTGTCACCCGGTGATCTATCAGCGGCTCGCAGCAGCCAAGACCGCGCGGCCGGGCATGAAGATCGTCGTCATCGATCCGCGCCGGACGATGACCTGCGACATTGCCGACCTGCATCTGGGCATCCGGCCGGATGGCGACGTGGCGCTGTTCATGGGCCTGCTCGCCCACCTGGCGCAAAGCCCGGCGATCGACCAGAACTATATCGCCGCGCATACGCAAGGTTTTGGCGAAGCCTTTGCCGCCGCTTCCGCGCTTTCCTTCACGGAACTGATGGAGCGAACCGGCCTGCCCGCGATGCAGCTTCGCGAGTTCTTTCACCTGTTCGAGACGACGGAAAAGATCGTCACCTGTTATAGCCAGGGCGTCAACCAGTCGGCGTCGGGGACGGACAAGGTCAACGCCATCATCAACTGCCATCTGGCGACCAGCCGCATCGGCCGGCCGGGCACGGGACCGTTTTCGCTGACCGGCCAGCCGAATGCCATGGGCGGCCGCGAGGTCGGCGGTCTCGCCAACATGCTCGCCGCCCATATGGCGATCGAAAGCGCGGACGATCGGGACCGGGTGCAGCGTTTCTGGGCCTCGCCGCGGATCGCCGAAAAGCCGGGCCTAAAGGCCGTCGACATGTTCCGCGCCGTCGCCGACGGACGGATCAAGGCGCTGTGGATCATGGCCACCAATCCGGTCGTTTCGATGCCGGATGCCGATGCGGTCGAGGCTGCCATCAAGGCCTGTCCTTTCGTGGTGGTCTCCGACATTCTTCGGGACACCGACACGGCCCGCCACACCCATGTCCTGCTGCCTTCGGTCGGCTGGGGCGAAAAGGACGGCACCGTCACCAATTCGGAACGCCGCATCTCCCGCCAGCGCTGGTTTCTCTCCGCGCCTGGTGAAGCCAAGGCCGATTGGTGGCAGATGGCAGAGGTCGGCCGACGCATGGGCTTTGACGGCTTCGATTATCAATCTGCGGCTGAGATCTTCGCCGAACATGCCGCACTTTCGGCCTTCGAGAACGAGGGCAGCCGGGATTTCGATATCGGAGCGTGTGTCGAAATCGGCGAAGAGGGATACGATGCACTGACGCCGTTCCAATGGCCTGCTCCGCTGGGAGATACCCCCCTCTGGCCTGCCGGCCATCTCCCCCTCAAGGCGACCGTACCAACGAAAAATACCCGCTGACGCTGAATACCGGCCGCATCCGCGACCATTGGCACACGATGACGCGAACGGCGAAAAGTGCCAGGCTTTCCGGCCATATCGCCGAGCCCTTTGCGGAGCTCCATCCGCGCGATGCGATGGAACTCGGCATTCGCGGCGCCGGCCTGGTCGAACTCGAAAGCCCGCACGGCAAGGCAATCGTGCGGGCTCTGGTCACCGAACGCCAGGCCCGTGGAAACGTCTTCGTGCCGATGCACTGGAACGACCAGTTCGCCGCAAAAGCCCGCATCGATGCGCTGGTCGCACCCGTCACCGACCCGTTTTCCGGCCAACCGGCTTCGAAGAATGTCGCGATTGCCGCCCGGCCATTCGCTGCTTGTTTCTACGGCTTTGCCGTTTCCGCCTTGAAACCCCTGAACCCGCAAGCGGATTATTGGGCGCTCGCCAAAGCCGATGGCGGCTGGCGGATCGAGCTGGCGTTCGCGGACCCGGTCGAGGACTGGGTGGCCTGGTGCCGGGCAGCATTCGGCATCCCTGCCGAGATCGAGCCGCTCGGTTATGCCGACCATCAGTCCGGCGACCTGCGCCTCGCCTTCTTCGACGGCGGAAAGCTGCTTGCCGCACTTTTCCTCGCGAACCAGCCCGTCGCCGTCGCCCGCAACTGGGCAATCGGCCAACTTGCCGCCGAACACGCCGACTTGCGCAAGCGCTTTGCGATCGTCGCCGGGCGCCCCGGGGCCGACCAGCCCGATCCCGGCGCCACCGTCTGCTCCTGCTTTTCGGTCGGCGTCAACCGGATCATCGGCGCGGTCAGGACCGGCTGTCACAGCGTCGAGGCCGTCGGAAAAGCAACCAATGCCGGCACCAATTGCGGCTCCTGCCGCGCTGAAATCAGGGGGATCATCGATGGATGTCTTGCAGCAGCCGCGGAATGAAGCATCTCCTGATCGTGGTGCCCGCATGGCGCCGCTTGCGAAGCTCCCGGTCTTCTGGGCGCTCGAAGGCAGGCCCGTCATCGTTGCCGGTGGGTCGGATGCGGCTGCCTGGAAAGCCGAGCTGCTTGCCGCCTGCGGCGCCAATGTGCATGTCTATGCGGATAGACTGTCCGAGACCTTCGAAAAGCTGATCGAACGCGGGGCGGAACATCCGCAGGGCCGCTTTATCCATCATCCGAAGGTGTGGGACCCTTCGATTTTCGAGGTCGCAGCGATTGCGATTGCGATTGCGGATTGCGAGGATGAGGACGAGGCGCAGGCGTTTTTCAATGCTGCCCGCGCGGCCGGCGTGCCGGTCAATGTCATCGACAAACCCGCCTTCTGCCAGTTCCAGTTCGGTTCGATCGTCAACCGCTCACCGGTCGTCGTATCCATCTCGACCGATGGCGCGGCGCCGATCCTGGCGCAGGCGATCCGCCGCCGTATCGAAACCCTGCTGCCAGCCTCGTTGAAAAGCTGGGCGGAACTCGCCCAATCGCTCAGGGAAAAGATCAACGACCGCCTAGTGCCCGGCCCGCAGCGAAGGGCCTTCTGGGAACGTTTCGTGGACCGCGCCTTCGGCAGCGAACCGGGATCGGGCAGCGAAGCCGCTATCCTCGCCGATGCCTGCCGCGTCGCATCCTCGGCCCAGAAGGGCCGTGTCACCCTCGTTGGCGCCGGCCCTGGCGATGCCGAACTTCTGACGCTGAAGGCCGTGCGCGCCCTGCAGGCGGCCGACGTCATCCTGTTCGACGATCTCGTCTCCGACGAGGTGCTGGAACTCGCGCGCCGCGAGGCGAAAAGGATGCTGGTCGGAAAACGCGGTGGCCGGGTAAGCTGCCGCCAGGAGGACATCAACGATATGCTGGTGAAGTTCGCCAAGGCGGGCAAACGCGTCGTCCGCCTGAAGTCCGGCGATCCGATGGTCTTTGGCCGGGCCGGCGAGGAGATCGCCTGCCTGGAACGAGAAGGCATCCCCGTCGACGTGGTGCCGGGCATCACTTCGGCGAGCGCCATGGCCTCGCGGCTCGGTGTGTCGCTCACCCACCGCGACCATGCGCAGGGCGTTCGTTTCGTCACCGGCCATTCGCGCAAGGGCGTGCTGCCGGACAATCTGGACTGGAAAAGCCTCGCCGACCCGCGAACCACGACCATCTATTACATGGCGGGACGCACGGCGGGCGAGATCGTCAGCAAGCTGACGGACGCCGGCATGACGCACGACATGCCGGTCGTGATCGTCAGCGCGGTGACCCGGYCAAACGAGCGGCGTTGGGCCGGACGGCTGAACGAGATGGCTGCTGCCATGGCAGAGATCGGCATCGATGAACCCGTGCTGATCGGCATCGGCCACGTATTTCGCAAGGTCGATTTCGGCGACTGCACGCAGTGGAACGACCAGGCCGCAGCAAGCGCCTGACGGAAAAGGGGCGGTAAAAACCGCCCCTTGAATCACAGGTCAGCTAGATCACAGGTCAGCGAGGTGCGGAGGCCGAACCGTCCTTGTAATAGGAGACGTAGCTGCTGTGCAGCCGCTCCGGCGCGCCCGGATCCGCATATCGGTGCAGCTCCGACATCTCTGTCTTGTTGAGGATCACGCCCACCGTTTTCGAAGCGATCTGCGGCTCGGACCGGATCACCGACTGCACCGCTTTCGCTGGGGTCACGCCCCATTCGGTGACGAAGACGAAACCGTCGACATAGGGCTCGAAGGCCTTCGCATCGATAACCGGGAGGAGCGGCGCCAGATCGACGACGATGACGTCGAATGTATCCTTGATGCTTTCGAGGAAGTGGCTCATGCCGGAAGAAGCGAGGAGTTCGCTCGTATGGGCAAGCTGTTTGCTACGCGTCGTCATCGGCAGGATCGTCAGGCGCGACCGGCGGTCGACACGCGCGGCATTGGTCCATGGCGTCTGTTGGAGCACCACTTCGACCAGTCCGACTTCCGGCTCCGAGGCCAGCATGCGGCTGAGGCCCGGATTGCGCAGGTCGGCGTCGATCACCAGCGTGCGAACGCCCGTCGAGGCGATCAGTCCGGCGAAATTGGCGGCGACCATGGATTTCCCTTCGCCCGGCAGGCAGGAGACCACGCCGATCACCCGGCACTTCCGCTCCTGCAGCATGATATCGCAGGCAAGCTTGGCATTGCGTAGCGTCTCGGCGAATTGAGACCGCGGCGCCTCGACCGCGACCCGCATCAATCGGCGGAACGAGATCGGGTTGCCGGGAGGCGCTCCGGCCGCCTCGGCCTCAGTTGGTGGCGGTGGCGGCGCGTCCTCCGCGAAGGCACCGCTGACCTTCGGCAGGTAGCCGAGGAAGCGAAGGCCAAGCTTCTCCTGCACATCGTCGCCGGTCCGGAAGAACCGCTCGCGGAATTCCAAGAGCGTTGCCGCCGCGCCGCCGATCAGCAGGCCAAGCACGACGGAGAGCGCCATGGTCAGCGTCTTGCGCGGGCTGGACGGGGCAGTCGGCAGGCCAGCGTCAGAGATCACGCGAGCCTTGGCGATCGGGAAGGATTGCCGTTGTGTTGCCTCTTCGAAACGACCGAGGAAGGATTCGTAGAGCGTCTTCAGCGCCGCCGCCTTCTGCTCCAGTTCGCGCAGCTGGACCATCGAGACATTCGCCTCCGAATTGCGGCCCGCAACCCGGTCGATGCTCTCACGCAGCGATTTTTCGCGCGAACTCGCCACTTCGAACACGTTGCGGAAGCTGCCGGTCAACTGCTGCAGCTCGCGATAAATCTGCTGCGCGAGTTCGCTCTTTTCCGTCTTGAGCGCGACCGCCTGCGGATGGTTTGCGCCGAACTGCTGGATGATGCCCTGCTCGCGGTCGGAAATGTTGATATACCGCTTGCGGAGGTCCTGAATGACCGTGTTGTCCGTATCGCGAGCCGAAACGACTGCGTTCTGAACGGCCGCGTCAGGCCCCTTGTCGATGATCGCCTGATATTGGTTGTAGCGTGCCGAAGCGGTTGCCGCATCGGCCTGGGCGACGATCAGCTGGCTGTTGAGATCCGAAAGCTGCTGCGTCGACAGGAGTTCGCCGCGCGGCGAAACCAGACCGTGTTGGGTCTTGAATTGCTCGACGGCAAGCGAGGCCTGCTGCGAGCGGGTGTTGAGGTCGTTCAACCGTTCCTGCAGCCAGAGCGAAGCCCGCTCCGTCGCATCGAAATTGGCGTTGAGCTGTTCGGTCAGATAGGATTCCGCATAGGTCCGCGTGATCATCGCGGCAAGCTGCGGGTCTGGCGAACGAATGGACAGGGCGATCACCGAGCTGCGACCGACACGCTCCACGGTCAGCGATTGCTGCAGAACGGCCGCCGCCTTTTCGACCCGGCCCATCCTGACATTCTCCTCGGAAGGCGGTGGGCTGCCGGGTGTCAGAAGCGCAACGACACTGCGGATGGCGCCCTTGGCAAGATCGACGGGCGACTGCGGCGGGTTGACCACCGCCTCGTTCTGGTCGAGCTTGGCCTTGTCGACCACCCTTACCGCCAAGGCCTTGGATTTCAGGATCTCGACCGCACTCGACATGCGATTGTCGATCTGCTGGGCCGTCTGACTGTCCTGAGGGTCGTCTGCGTAACGCGAAAGGTTATCGTCAATAAGGATCTGCGTCAGGGCGGTATAAATCGGCTGCGCCATCACGAGGTAACCCCCGGCAAGGACAACCGTCACAACGAGGCACACGACGATGACGCCCGAACGACGGATCGCAGCTGCCCAGAGCTTATCGAGATCGATGAATGTGTCGTGATCCCGCGTTTCGCTCGGGAATATCGTTCTCGGTCTGAAGTTTACCTGATCCATAGGGCTCGCTTTCTGGAGCTTTGGGGGACGGATGGCGGAACCGCCGCCATCCGCCTCGTATGACTTGAATGCGCGTCAGGCGGCCTTGACCCGCGTTTCGTGCGACATCAGCAATTCCTTGATGGAGGCGTAAATCTCGGCCCCCATGTCCTGGCGAAGCATGGCGAAGGCGACATTCGCCTCGATGAAGCCGCGCTTGCTGCCGCAATCGAATGTGCGTCCCTGATAGGGATGCGCATGGAACGGCTGGACCTGCGCAAGCTTGTGCATGCTGTCCGTCAGCTGAATTTCGTTGCCGGCGCCGCGTTCCTGCCGGGCCAGCAGTTCGAAGATTTCCGGCTGCAGAATATAGCGCCCATTCAGGTAATAATTGGACGGCGCCTCGGCAGGTTTCGGCTTTTCGACCATTTCCGTCACCTCGAAACCGTGCGGCACGCTGTGGCCGACCCCCACGATGCCGTAGCTCGACGTCTCTTCGGGTGCGCATTCCTCGACCGCGAAGACATTGCCGCCGACTTCTTCATAGAGATCCATCAGCCCCGCCATGCAACCCTGCGAACCGTAGGAGACCATGTCGGGCAGAAGCAGTGCGAAGGGTTCGTTGCCCACCAGTTCGCGGGCGCACCACACCGCATGACCAAGCCCGAGCGGCACCTGCTGGCGCGTATAGCTGACGGTGCCGGCGACCGGCAGCATCTTTTCGAGCTGGGTAACCTGGACCGTCTTGCCCGAACGGGTCAGCGTCGCCACGAGCTCCGGCGCGCTGTCGAAATAGTCCTCGATCGCGGTTTTGTTGCGGCTGGTCACGAAAATGATGTTCTCGATTCCCGCCTGCATGGCCTCGTCGACCGCATATTGAACGACGGGCCGATCGACGATCGTCAACATCTCCTTCGGCATGGCCTTGGTGGCCGGCAGGAACCGAGTGCCGTTGCCTGCGACGGGTATCACCGCCTTTCGAACTGGTCTTTTCATGTCCATTCCTTCGTCCTTTCTGAGGGCGCCCCCGCCCTATTGATCGGATTTTCAGTTGACGTCGGCCGTTTCACCAGCCGACGCATGCGAACGGCGATCGGCATGCGCAGAAGTCGGAGCGCACGTGGGTTTTCGATTGCCGTTTTCAGGAAGCCGCCGACGGAACCCTTCTTGATTTCGTCGACGAGCGTGAGAAATGAACCCGCTTCGAGGATGCTGCGGGTGCGCCTGCGCTGGGCGGCCGAGGCTTTCGCATCGAGGTTGTAGCGGGCGAGAAAAACGCTGTCGGAGGCCAGCATCGCATCCAGATGGCTCTGCTCCAGAACGCGCGAGATCGAACCCTGACGCAGGTGATAGATATATCCGATCTCCGGCACGACCGCGCATCGCGCGCCGCTCGCCAGGGCGGAAGCAAGCAGCAGGTAGTCCTCGCCGACCCGCAGCGCCTCGTCGAAGCGCAGCCCGTGCTCGACGAGAAATGCGCGTTCGAAAATCGGCTTCATGTAGCCGAAGTTGAAGGTCGATTGGAAAATCACGTTCGAGCCGATGAAATCGGCAAGCGTCATCATCGACCGCTGCCTGAGCGCCTCCTTGGAGAACATCTCATAGGGCTCGCCGGCATCGAACGGGATGACGTCGAGATTATCGACGACGATCTGCGCCCGCGCATTCTCGGCCCGCTCCAGCATGGTCAAAAGCCTGGTGGGGTAAATCGAGTCGTCGGAATCGAGGATCGCGACCCAACGCCCCCTTGCCGCGGCAAGTCCGGCATTACGTGCGGCGGCCGGCCCACCATTCACCGCCTGGACAATCAGCCTGACGCGGTGATCCGAATAAGCCCCCGCGATGGCTCGCGTCCCATCGGTCGAGCAATCGTCGACGACGATCACTTCAAGCGTCACGCCGATCTGCGCAAGCGCGCTGTCGATCGCGCGCGCAAGCGTCTCCTCGGCGTTGTAAGCCGCAATCACGAAGCTCACGTCGGGCTGGAAATCCGGGGCCTGCAGATCATGCATCGTCATGTGGCTTCGGCGGCTCCGTATTGGCGGATCTCTCGGACGCCGAGCGTGCCCGTGACCGCACCGGCATGGAGTGCCGCACGAAGGGCGTAGCGAACGCGGGTAACCGGCGAGGCGAGGGTTGCCACCGTCACCGCCAGACAATAACCGAGCTTCAGCATCGCGAGACCGGTCTGCTTGAGGCGGCCGAGACCGGAGTTCTTGGCGGCGAGAATGCGTCCATGTGTCTGTCCGGAGCGGAACCGGCGCTTGGCAAGCCAGGAAAAGCTTGCCCGCTTTTCGGGTACCAGTTCCTCGATCACCGCATCCGGCGCAAATTCGATCCGCCCGCCGGCATCAGTCAAAGCGGTGAAGAAATGTGTATCCTCGCCGCCGCTTTGGCCGAGCGAGAGCGCAAACCTGCGGCCCGCGACGACCGGTGAGCGCAAATGGAGGAGGACGTTACAGGTATAACCGGTCCTGATCTGCCCGCCGACCCAGACAGGCATCGTCGAGTGGAAATCGCCATTGCGCATCCAGCTGGCGCTTTGCAATCCGTAGACGGCTCGAACCGGGCCGAGAACGGCGTCTGCCCCCGTGCTCCTCGCCATCGCCATCAGTCCGGCCAACCATTCAGGTTCCGCCGTCTCGTCGTCGTCGATGAAGGCGAGGTAGTCCGCATCGCTTTCGGCAAGGCAGGCATTGCGGGCGATCGAGATATTCGACTTCGGGCAATGCACATAGCGGATCGGGAACGGCGAACGCGCCCGCAAACCATCCACCAGCCCGCTTGCGCTCGGGCTCGCATCGTTATCGGCAACGATCAGGCGCAATTCCGCGCCTGCCGGGACGGCAATCTCGAAGAGCGAAATCAGCGTCTCGGCCAGCTCCGGCCGCCGATAAGTGCAGATGCCGATATCGATGCGGACCGGCTTTTCCTCTGCCGTCATCAAGCGATCCTCCGTGGCCGGATGCCGATCAGCTCCAGCCAAAAGCCGGCCGACCAGGCGAAATGCATGATCATCGCCGAAAGCGAGGCAAGCGGGCCGTAAGGGTTCTTCTGCCCCACCGCGAGCCAGAAGCCGTAACCGATGCAGGCCGCGGCCCAGACGACCATCGGCACCGCCGCCCACCAATACAGAAGTGCAAGTACCGCGCCGAGGACGACCGGCGCGACCGCCAGCGGGATGGCCTGCCGGAGCTTTGGAATGGAACGATGCTTGACGAGGTTCTTCGCCCGGCCCCGGCCATAGGCGAGATATTGCCGGAACAGCGCCGAGGCGGTCGAACGCGGATAATAGGTCATGTAGGTCTTGCCGGTCATCCAAATGCGGAAAGCGCCCGCGCGCAGCCGGAAGTCCAGTTCCGCATCCTCGTTGTGACTGAAACTCTCGTCATAGCCGCCAACGGCCCGGAAGGCCGAAATCCGCATCAGCGCGTGGTGGCCATGATCGACCCACTCGCCGCCGCCGCCGGCGCGATGTTTCGAACCGCCGTTTCCGAGCTTCGAGTTCTGCGCCACCGCAGTTGCCTTCTGGAAAGTGCCGAAGCCGATCGTCTCCATGCCGACGACGACGGAGTCGGCGTCCATTTCGACGGCCTCCTGCAGAAGCGTCCGGCAGTAATCGTCCGGATAATCCCCATGCGCGTCGATGCGGATGAGAAAGTCGCGATCCTCGCCGAAACGGTCGACGGCGAGGTTGATGGCTGCACTCTGGATGCGCTTGCGGTTTCCGATCAGCACGAGGTCGCGGATTTCCGGAATAAGGTCCTGGACGATGTCCGGCGTGCCGTCCTGGCTGCCGCCGTCGGCGACAACGATCAGCATGTCCATGTCGCCGCGCTGGCCGTTCAGCTTATGCAGCAACGGCGCGATCGTCGCCGCTTCGTTGAGGCATGGGATCACCAGAAGCGTCCGGATTTCGGACATCTGGGCATTGGAGTGAGAACGCAAAACCATACTCCACCTCACGATTGCACGGTTGAAACGGCCGGCATTTCGGCCGGCGACGGGACATTGGGATGTAGGGCGGCGAGCCGCGAAACAAGAGCGCGGCATTCCGCCGGTCCGGTCACCCACTGGCTGCGCTCGACGGCCGCGAGCCGGGAAAAAAGGTCGACGTAGCGCGCTTCCGTCATCTCGTTGAACAGCGTTTCGAGGGTCTCCCCCGTCACGTGATTGCTCACCAGACCGATGCCTCGCTTGCCGACGAAACGGCCGGTCTCCGTGCCGGCCAGCGCGATCGGCACCGCTCCGTAAAGCCCGCCTTCGTAAAGGCGGTTCGGCAGCAGCCAGCTGGAATTCAGCCCCTCCTCGAAGAAATCGATCGCCCAAGTGAACTGCACGTCGCCGTAGATCGCAGCGAGATCCTCCGGATTGCGGTAGGCACCGTGGAACTCCACATGCGGGGCAGCCGCGACCGCCGCATCGAAATCGTCGAATTCGCTGTAGGCGGGGCGGCCGCGTAATACGATCTCAACCTTGCCGTCCATGCGGGCCGCAAAATCGATCAGTATATCGAGCGACTTGCGGCAGCGGATCGCTCCGAACCAGCCGATCCGCCAGGGCTTGCCCGGTTCCGGCGGACGGGGCAGGGTTGGCTCGGACACCGGTTCCGGCTCGAGGGCGAGCACCTTGTTTTCCAGAAGCAGAACCGGAAGGTCGAGGCCTGAACGCGGTTTGAAGAAATTATCCACGAACGCCGGGGAGCTGGTGATCAGCAGGCTCGCCCGGCGGCCGAAGAACCGCTGCGCCTGGCGCATCAGACGACCCTTCATCCCCTCGTCGAGAAGCAGGCGGTGAATATCGAGGCATTCGTAAACGACAGGAATCCGGCGGCTGAACATGGACGCAGCACGTCCGGCAAGCGCCAGCGTCTCCAGGTTGCGGGCGATGATGACGTCGGGCACGGCGATACCGGCCAGCGTCCGCTTCAGCCTCATGCGCGCGGCAAGAACCGCTCCGATGCGCTGCGCAAAACGCCCGTCCGCCGTCTGCCCGAGTGAAACGGTCGTCACATCCCGCTCCTCGGCAAGCACGTTCGCGCCGCGCTCGAAGCCGGCGACGGTGACGCTCGCACCACCGGCCTTCAAGGTCAGCACGCGCCGCCGGATAGCCGCGTCGGCCATGTCATGCGCGAGATAGAGAACGTTCAACGTCAAATCGTCCAACTCCATTGTCGAGCCGCCGAGGCAGCTCAGCCGAGCGTGCAGAGCACGGATTCAGGAAAACGGCAGGGCTCGCCGAGCGCGGTAAAAGCGACCCGGTCGACGGTCATCGAGGTCGGCTGAGTGTAGGAAAATGCGCCCATCCACTGCTTGAGCGTGTCGGTTCCCCAGAGACTGAGAAAAATCTTCTGAGGGTTCTGCGGTATCTTCGCCTTGTCCGTTACTTCTTGAACGAGCTTGCCGTTCACGAAGTAACGGAGGCGGTTTTCCTCCCAGATGAAGGCATAGTCGTTGAAGCCCTGGTCCGCACCGCCGGCGACCGGCACCAGCTTTTCGTTATTGCCCTTGGCGGAAACATACTGGTTGACCTGAACTTGGCCGGTATTCTTGCCGAGCACTTCGAAGTCGATCTCGTCATGCGGTTTCTTGTCGGTCGGGCCGATATAGGTGAAGAACGCCGAATTGAGCCCTGAGCCCGATGCCGATTTCATCCGCACCTCATAGGTGCCATAGCCGAAACGCGCATTGGTCTGGATTTCGCCGCAGGCGAAGTCGCGGTCGCTGGCCTTGTCCTGCGCAAAGCCGAGCTGCAGAGTACCGCCCTCGACTTTCACCTGTTTCTTCGACCAGTTGCAATTCTGATGCTTGCCGTTGTTCCAGCCGTCCGAGACGTACCAGAAGGAACGGTTGAGTCCGTCGAAGTTTTCCACGAAGGACTTGCCCGCGTTAGCCTGCTGGGCCTGTGCTGCGGGCGAGAGAAGTCCAGACACCGCGGCAGCGATGATAACCTGGCAGGTTAGTTGAATCTGTCTGGCCTTAGCCGTCATGTTTCACCTGTGCTGTTGCGTTATTGCGGGTTCGCCGGGACCGGAAGCCTCGGCGAGTGGGTGGGATTTGGTGGCGGCCAGAAGCTTGGCCTTGCGACCGCGGCTGCCGGTCAACACCTCGTAGAGACCGCGCATTCTGTGCGAGACGAGGCGGTTGCTGACAAAAAGGATGACGAAGCTTGCAACGGCGGCGACGCCGTAGAAGAGCGGGTAAAGGTCGTCGCCTGCCACGCGGTTCCACACCATCCACATCAGGACGAGCAGCGGATAATGGGCGCAGAACATCCAGAAGCTCAGGCTTCCGGTGGCAGCCAGCCGCTGACCGATCCAGGAACGGATGACGATCGCCGACATCAGCCAGAAACCACCGGCTCCGAGGATCGAAAGCGCGTTGCGCGCCATGTCGAGAGGCCAGGGGAAATCCGGGCCGGTCCAGTAGAGGCCGATGGACAACAGCACCGCGGCGGCAAGCATCACCGCCGTACCCGGTCCCGCAAACCGGTCCGCGGACTTGAGGTCCACCTGGTAGAGCGCCAGGAAGATGCCGAGGGTGAAGCTGAACAGGATCGATTTCTTCAGCACGATGCCGACCGTCAGCATGGGGGTGATCGCCAGCAGGAACAGAACGCCGAGCGTCGCTGCCGGAAAACGCCGCACCAGCACGGCAAGGATCGGCGACAGCAGGATGCAGACGATCAGGTCGCGCAGGAAGTAGAGCGGAATATTGATCGGCAAGCCTTCCGTCGCGAACGCGTTACTTAGGAGTTCGCGCGTCGAGATGTTCCAGAGATCGGGAAAATATCCAACGCCCATGTCGACGCGTTGGATGACGAACATGGCTCCAAGCAGACCGAGGTTCCACAACAGGAAAGGCAAGAGGACGGTCTTCGCCTTGGAGCGAAGCGTCTTGGAATAGTTGAACGTCTCCCAACCCCGCTGGAACAGTAGATAGCCGGAAATCGCGCTGAGGCAGGGTACGCCAATGCGGAACAGGCTATCCCCGAGGAAAACCCTGAGCCAATCGAACAAACCATTCAGCCCGAGGAACGGGCTGGTGTCGGGATCATGCGGCACATGGACGAAGAGAATGCCGGAGATCAGCAGGATGCGCATCAAATTGATACGGGAGGATATATTTGGATCGACAGTCAAACGAGTCACCCTTTTTGGGCAGTGCCTCCCCGCTACTACCGTTTCAATCAGAGCAGACTTGAGCCCGCAGTCACCCAAAAAGGATCGTGCCGAGTTTGGCACAAAATGTGGCGGCGCAGCAAAAAAGGAGCTTGTAGCGGAATGGGAAGGGCACGAAGAGGCGCCCCTCCGGCGGCCCGCTGCCGCTCCTTGGGCTTATGATTTTCAAGGATTCACGGCATCTTGGAGCCAGGGCAATGCTGCACCGCAGCAGCACAAAAAAATCTTTTTGCAATAGACCAAAACGGCTAATGCGTTTGTATCTGGATACCTCTTTACGTCGAGGCGGTCCCGTAATGTGGCGAAATAAAGGCAAATCTGCGACACAATCAAACGAAAGGGACACCGGCTGCGCTGCTCAATCCGAGTCGCCGGACGAGTTCGAGAACGCTCCATGAAACTGCGCGTATTCGGGCATCAGAAATGGCCCCGATGAAGTGATCGCCCGGCAAACTCCGCCCCGCCCGCTCCCGGTAGGAGTTCATTAACCTCTCCGCAAAGACGTGCGGGACGGCTCGGCGATCGCTACCAAAAACCACATAAGAGTGAGCGTTACCGCCACCGATCCAGGATCTTCCAGGGTCGGCACTCTTGCCAGAATGAGGGCTGTGACAAATTTCAGCCCGAATGTAGCGGTCTTTGATAGCGCGCTCCACCGACATTGGTCGCGTTTGTCTTTACGCCTTGGCAGGGGCGAAATGGTCAAGTCTTGTTACTGGGAGGTCATTCGATACGGCAGCGAACTGCCGCTAACCCGAAGCCGGGCAACTGTCGGCGGCTTGCAATTGTTTGAGAAAGCAGGGGCGAACACATGGCGACGTTCACCGTAATTATCCCATTTTTCCAGAAGGAAGCCGGCATTCTTCGCCGCGCACTGAAATCGATTTTCGATCAAACCTATCAGGACTTCGAGATCGTCATCGTCGACGACGAATCACCCCTACCCGCTGACGTGGAGCTTCAAGGCATTGAAGATGTTTGGAAAACCCGCATCCGCGTGATTCGCCAGCAGAACGGCGGGCCAGGTGCCGCACGCAATACCGGCCTCGACAACGTCCCGGCTTCGACCCGTTTCGCGGCGCTTCTCGATTCGGACGACGTCTGGCTGCCGGATCATCTGAAAAACGCCTTTGAGAGCATGACCGGCTTCGATACCGAGTGCTATTGGGCCTCGATGCAGGCGAGCGACGAGTTCTATTACCACTTCGGCATGGCCGAGCTCGAACAGGCGGAGGGCGGCACGCGGCTTTCCGAAAACCCGCTCCTGATCGAAATGCCGGATCTCGCGAGTGTCATGCTGAAGAACTGGAGTTTCCTGCATCTCTCCTGCATGGTCATCGCCCGGCCGGTCTTCGAGACGGTTCGTTTCGAACCCTCCCTGCGGCTGGCGGCTGAAGATGTGCTGTTCTTCGTCGATTGCATCCTGAAATCGAAGCGAACCCTGCTTTGCGACGAAGAGGGTGCGGCCCGCGGCATGGGCCTCAATATCTTCCACAGCATCGACAATCGCTCTCCGCAGTTCCTGCGACAGCAGTTCAACACCTGGGTGGCGCTCGATACGCTGGAGGAGCGCTTCCGCTCCCGCCCCAGTGACGTCGCCTCAATCGCATCTTACAAGAACACCGCCCGCCGACAGGCGCTCTGGAGCCAGGCCGGACGAGTGAAACGCCGCCAGGCGCCGGATCTTGGCCTGCTCGCCCGCTGGGTGATGCGCGATCCCGCGCTGATCCGGGCGGCATTCGAACTCGGAGCCGGGAAGCTCGGCCGCAGCGCACGCTAAATGCTTGCGTTTCCTTTCAAATTCATCATCCCACGGAGGGCCGCATGAAAGCGTACTACTGGGAATCGCATCACGGTAATTTCGGCGACGACCTCAATCTCTGGCTCTGGGATGCGCTGCTACCCGGCTTTCGGGACGTGCATCCTGAAGTCCTGCTGGTCGGCGTCGGCACAGTCCTCAATCCGGTCCTGCTGCCTGTCGGCCAGAAGAAGCTGGTGATCGGCAGCGGCTACGGTTATGGCACGCCGCCTGATGTCACCGACGCGGCGGAATGGGACGTGCGGGCAGTCCGCGGTCCGATGACGGCCGCCAAGCTCGGCATTTCGACCGACAAGGCGATCACCGACCCGGCGGTCATGATCGCCGACATGCCGGAATTCCGGAACCTGCCGAAAATCCACAGGAAAACCTTCATCCCCCATTGGGAGTCGGCCGAATTCGGCATGTGGAACGCCGTCTGCGAGCCCGTCGGCCTCACCTATCTCGATCCGCGCGGCGAGGCGAAGTCGGTCATCCGCCATATCGCCCAGTCGGAACTGATCATTGCCGAATCCATGCATGGTGCGATCCTGGCGGATGCGTTCCGGGTTCCCTGGGTGGCCGTCAGCAGCTCCCGTTCCATCAACAATTTCAAATGGAATGACTGGGCCAAATCTGTCGGGACAACATACGAACCTCGCTACGTGCCGGTCTCCACCCGAGCCGAAGCTGTCGCCAAGCGCTCGCGTTTCTGGGGCATCAGCTTCGACGGTCAGGAGCAGCCAAGTCAGGCCGCACACGACACTCATGGCGGCGAAGTCATGACCCACCCGGCGCCGTCACAAAGCGGCCTTCGCGGCATGGCGAAACAGTTCCTCGCAGCCCCATCCGTGCTGGCGCTCTGGCAGGCAAGCCGCGCCGAGCCGCGGCTCAGCCCGGTGGAGGTTCTGGAGGAGCGCAAGGAGAAATTCCGGGCGATGCTGGAAGGGATCCGCCGCGACTATTTCTGAGCGGCGGGTATGCCGGGCAGAAGATAGCGCATGCCGGCCGGCTGCGCCTGCGGCCTGGACAACCTGGCGCGCAGAAGATCGAGCTTGTCGAGGAATATGCCGGTCGCCACGGCCGGCAGAACCCGCGGGTGGGAGAGCAAGTGCCGGATGGCCGCACCGTTCCCCGCCTGCGACTTGATGTCGAGGAAGGCACGCAGTTCGTAGCGGTCGCGCGTATGGTCGCGATGCCGGACGATCACTGCCCTTTCCTCTTCGCTAAGCGCCGGATCTGCAAGGAGCGCGTCGTCCGCCTCGTAGAATTTGCGCAGGTCGTCGGTGCGATGCCGGCCGCTCAGCGAATCCTGGCGCACGATGGCGCCGTAGCCGCAATGCTCGATCACCTTGTAGCGCGCGCCCTTGGCAAGCGCCTGGGCGTAGAAGTCGTAATCCTCGCCGAAACGCATGTTTTCGTCGTAGCGAAGACCATGGGCGTCGAGAAACGCCCGGCTCATCACCGGCTTCAGGAAACCGGTCTCGCCGCGCTTGACCCCGCGCTGGGAAATATTGCCTTCCACGAATTCAGTCAGCGACATGCTCCGCACCCGCGTCTCGAACCTTTCCGGGCGAATGAATTCGCTCGGTTCGTAGATGAAGGCGATATTGTCGGCAATCAGGTCCCAGCCGTCCTCCGCCAGCATCGGCGCAAACCGACCCGGAAAAAAGAAGTCGTCGGCATCGAGAATACCGATCAGCGGCGCCGTCGATATGGCAATGGCATGATTGCGGGCAGCAGAGGGTCCGCGATTCTGATCGAACGAGACAACCGTCAGCCGTCCTGACCTATCATCCGATCTGCGCGCGGCATCCGCGGTCTCGTCGGTGGAGCCGTCGTCGACCACCACGACTTCGCTGACATGCGCCTCGTTCAAGGCGGATTGAATCGCGATTCCAATGGTTTCAGCGGCGTTTTTGGCCGCGATGATGACGCAGATCGTCTGGGAAGCGTGTTCAACCATAGCCCTCTCCATGTTGCATCCGTCCGCAACTATGGGCTCAGGAAAATGGCCCTCGTGTGAAACTGGCGGAAAAAAGCGTCAGAACGGTCAGGTATCGCCGGCAGGAAGGTTCGGGGCGGCATCGGCACGCAATCCGTCGCGCCGGCTGCCATCCTTGGAGCTTTTGGCAGCCGCGGCAGCATCCGAAGTCGCTCCCGTCTCCCGTATCTGCTTTTCACGGCGAACGAGGTAAAGGACAGCAGCGAAATATCCGGCCTGGATCAGGACTGCACAGATCAGCGTCTGTATAACTGCCGTATAGAACGACCCGGTGATAAGATACGCAGCCACCGCGAACACGATCAGAGTCACTGTCATGCTGATAAAGACGCGTGGCGCGTACATGATCGTTCCTCCCGAACGTGGCTGTTCAGTTCGTGGTTTTTCAGGCTCCTCTCCCGATAAGACAACCATATGAGTCTGCAGGAGAGGATTCAAGTTTTCCGATCTCGATAATGCCAGACTATTGGTGAAACTTTCGTAAGGTCCATGAGGTTCCGAACAAATACTGCGGGCAGCAGGCCCATCTCTATCACAGCGCCACAAGCACTGCGCCTCTCTTTTGCCACATTTATGCCCGGATTCGCCGCTGTTGGAACGAACTCGCCAGCCGCATCTCTCAATTCCCCTCGAACCCGATCAACTTTTGTTACAAAGCTAACTCGAAACCGACAGGCGTTGTTGCGCCGCAGCATTGTATTGCGGCGCAGCAGGAGTGGGCCTTTGGTCCCAGACGCAAGCTACTTTGGTCCCCGTCCCCAAGCAGCTGGGCGATCTATGACTAGGCGGCCGACAGGAGAGAATGCCGGGATAAGTTTGAACCAGGTCGGGAATATTAGCCACTAGACCGCTTTTACACGCCCAGTACAGTATTGACTGCGCTTCCGGCGTATATCTCCCAAGTTGTTCCCGGCCAATCGCGGGTTGGAAACCGCGCCCCGACTCCGGCGGGATGCGGTTGACGGAAAAGTTTGATCTTCATCAAATTGCGAACACAGACTTATTATCACATTAACGCTCAATGACGCGCCGTAATGGCACCGACTATCGCAAAACATAAGTGGAGTTCACTCTATGAAGTCAGCGACACGTTCGGCAGGTTCGCCGTTCTCAACGTCAGACCAAGCCCGCATGACTCTCCCAACTGGGGGCTTGGCAAAACGAAGTTTCGATATCACCGCCGCCGCCCTGGCCCTCATCCTGTTCAGTCCCATCTTCCTGATGATCGCGGCGTTGGTAAAGTTCTCCGACAATGGCCCCATTTTTTATGGACATCGCCGGATCGGCCACAACGGTCGTACCTTCAAATGCCTCAAGTTCCGCACGATGGCCGTGAATGGCGATGAAGTCCTGCGAAACTATCTGAAAGCCAATCCGCAAGCGGCGGAGGAATGGCGAGCGACGCGCAAACTCAAGTTCGATCCCCGGGTGACGGTTGTCGGCACTGTGCTGCGTAAGCTTAGCCTCGACGAACTTCCGCAGCTTCTCAACATCCTGCGTGGCGAAATGAGCGTGGTCGGTCCTCGCCCCGTGGTCGACGAGGAACTGAACCTCTATGACAGCTTTGCGGCTTTCTACCTGAGCACGCGCCCGGGCCTCACCGGTCTATGGCAGATCAGCGGTCGCAATGACGTTTCCTATGATACCCGCATCGCGTTCGACACCCAATACGTCCAGAACTGGTCGCTGATCGGCGACGTCGCAATCATTGTGAAAACGATTCCCGCCGTCTGCATGGCGCGCGGCAGTTACTGATAGTCCATCCTCTCTGCTGAGGCGCCGGACCGCTTGACGGGATCGGCAAATCTGGCGGCTTCGAGCGCGGACTGGTTCCGCGCCTTTTGAAGGAAAAATCCATGCAGACACAAACCGCCTCCGCGAGGAGCTTGCGTGCGTTATGTTTTCTGGCCGGTGCGATCACAGTCGCTCTGGCCGGGAACGCGACTGCGGGAGAGACCGGTTATCGCCTCGGGGTGATGGACAAGCTTCGCGTCCGCGTCGCCGAGTGGCAGCCGGCCGACGGCACGATCCGCAACTGGGATGCGGTGAGCGGCGACTATACCATCGGGCCGACCGGATCGCTCTCGCTCCCCTTCATCGGTGACCTCCCGGCTGCCGGCAAGACGGCGGGCGAAGTCGCAAAAACCATCGGCGAGGAATTGCGCGGCAAATTCGCGTTGCGCAACCTGCCGTCGGCTTCCGTGGAAATCGCCCAGTTCCGGCCGGTTTTCCTGGCTGGCGACGTGCATACGCCGGGCGAATATCCCTATACCCCCAACCTGACCGTGCTGAAGGCCATCAGCCTCGCCGGCGGTCTTCTCCGGTCTGATTCGGGCCAGCGTTTCGCCCGCGACTTCATCAATGCCCGCGGCGACGCCTCGGTCTACGATTCCCAACGCGGCCGGCTTCTCGCCCGCCGCGCCCGGCTGTTGGCGGAAGTCGCCGGTGCTACCGAATTGAAAGTCCCGCCGGAACTCAAGGACGTCGGCAATGCCGAAAAGCTGATCGCCAGCGAAGTCTCGCTGATGAAATCGCGGCGAGAACGCTACGAGCTTCAGTTGAAGGCTCTCACCGACCTGCGGACGCTGCTCGAAAACGAGGTCCAGTCTCTCAGCCAGAAGACCGACACCCAGAAGCGGCAGCTGCAGCTCGTCAGCGAGGACCGGGAAAAAATGGCGAAGCTGACCGAACAGGGACTGGCGACCTCCAGCCGCCGCATCACCGCCGAGGAAAGGGCCGCGACCATCGAAGCGAACCTCCTTGATATCGACACGTCAATACTTCGCGCCAAGCAGGATATCAACAAGGCGAACCAGGACGAGATCAACCTGCGCAACGACTGGGAAGCCCAGCGCGCCCAGGAGCTGCAGAACACCGAAGCCGAACTCGAAAAGCTCGGATTGCAGCTCGGAACCAGCCGCGAGCTGATGTCGGAAGCCGTGGCTCAATCGGCCGAGGCGCTGAAATTCGACCCTTCGGGCAAGTCCGCCACCATCAAATACACCGTGGTGCGGGACGAGGGCCAGGGGCCGAAAGAGGTTGTCGTCGGCGAAAACGACAAGCTTCTGCCCGGCGATGTCGTCAAGGTCGCTGCTGAACTCCTGATGCAATGAGGATCGCATGAGGATTGCGAAATCTGCGCTGATCGACCCGGCTCGCAATGAAGTCTACGGCGTGGCTGCGGTCGCGCTGTCCTTCTTCGTGTTCGCCTATTCGAGCCGGTTCGGGCAGATTTCGATCCTCGCCTATTATGGCCTCTGGTTTCTGCTGGTAGTTGCCGACTATCGGCAGGCTCTCGGTAATTATCTGAAATATCTTTGGATATTCGGATTTGCGTTGTTCTGCTTCGTCTCCGCCTTCTGGTCGCCCGCCTTCGGCATCTCGCTGCGAACCGCGATACAATACCTGACGCATGTCGTCTGTGCGCTGATCGCCATGCGCACGATCAGCGTGCTGACATTGACCCGCGGTGCGATCCTGGGCACGGCGATCGTGCTCGTCTTCTCCATCCTGTTCGGAACCTACCTCTACGACGCCATTGACGGCAGTTATAGTTTCGTCGGAGCCTTCTCCTCGAAGAACCAGCTCGGTTTCTACGCCTCGCTCGGCCTTTTCTTCGCCGCGTCCTATCTGCTCATCTGGCGGCAGAAAGGCCCCTGGTTGATGGCGTCGGGCGGCGTCGGCCTGCTCAGCGCCTATTGCCTTCTCGCCTCGCAGTCGGCGACCTCTGCCATTACGACCGCCGGCGTCTTGGCGCTCTGCGCCGGTTATATGCCGGTCGCACAGCTTTCCCCCAATCACCGCAAGCTGCTGGTCTCCGGGCTGGTGGTGGTCGGCGTGGTCGCGATCATCGGAGCGCTGCAGATGGGCGCTGTCGATGCCGTTCTCGGCATCTTCGGCAAGGATTCGACGCTGACGGGACGGACCTATCTCTGGCAGCAGGGAATCGAGGCGATCCGCGACAACCCGATTCTCGGCACCGGTTATCAGGGTTACTGGGTTCCCGGCTTCGCCGATGCCGAGAGGCTATGGGATGATTTCTTCATCACGGCCCGTAGCGGCTTTCATTTCCACAACACGTTCATCGAAGTCACCGTCGAGACCGGTCTGGTCGGGCTCGCCCTATTGTGCATGATCATGCTGATAAACGTCTTCGGCCATCTGAGCGCGATGCTGAGCCGCAATCGCGATCCCGCGTCGACGCTGTTATGCGCGCTGAGCGTTCTGTTGCTGATCCGGGCCTTCGTCGAAGTCGACGTACTTTTCCCCTACCAGATCGGTTCATTCCTGATGTTCTACGCGGCCGGCCGGTTGACCCTTCGCCAGAAGTCCGCCGAATTCACCTCTCATCCCGTTAGAGGCAGG
Source organism: Neorhizobium sp. P1_A6 (assembly GCF_056406795.1). Classification (NCBI taxonomy): domain Bacteria; kingdom Pseudomonadati; phylum Pseudomonadota; class Alphaproteobacteria; order Hyphomicrobiales; family Rhizobiaceae; genus Neorhizobium; species Neorhizobium sp. P1_A6. The sequence goes on from NZ_JBFTZM010000006.1 coordinate 320,073, forward strand.
CGGACCGTTACCGCTTGAGCTTTTCGAAGAGGTGCTCGGCGAGCCGGAGCGCCAGCGCCACGGCCGGCAGTGTCGGATTGGCATGGCCTCCTGTCGGGAACAGGCCGCTGCCGGCGAGATAAAGATTGCCGATGCCATGCACGCGGCAATTGGCATCCGTGACGCCATCATCGGGCGTATCGGACATGCGGCTGAGGCCGATCTGGTGATAACCGTCGAACGCCTGGCTCAGCACGGCCTGCCGCCGCTGGGCAGCATCATGTAGATATTCCAGCCGACCGAGCCCGGTTCGACGTAACCAGGTGTCAAGAACCTCGTGCGATTTCAGGACCGAACTGACGTCCTGTTCGACCACTTGATAATCGACGACAAGGGCGGCCTGCCTGCCCGCTCCACCCTGTTGAAGGTGGACCCGGCTTTCCGGATTGGGCACCTGTTCGGCATGGTAGCGAAGCAGATAACGACCTTTCGGATTGATCAGCGTACGCCACGGCTCGATGCGCCTCTCCAACATATTGAGAAGCGACCCGAACAGATCGAATACCAGGCGGCGATCGGCGCGGATATTCCGCCAATGCTGCCGGCGGTCGATATTCTCAGGCCCCTTGGCCGTCGGTGCCAGGCCATTCGAGAGACGGCGGTAGAGGCCGAACATTTTCAGGAACAGATAGATGAGCGACAGCGCGCCTGAGGCATGCGCGGGGTCGGCGACCGAAATCGCGTCGATCCAGAAGACGCAATTGAGAAGCCCCTCCTCTGCCTGGATCTCCGGCACGATCTGCAGCCTGCGACGAAAGACATAGTTTTCATCGTCGACATTGAAGGCGAAATGGCTCGCGATCCTGGACCTGTCGAATTGCAGCACGGCAATGTAGCCCGTGAGGTGCCCTTGATAAAAACGGCCGAGCGGACCGCTGGTACCGCCCAATGCCTCTGGCTGCCTCTCCCGCAGAGCAAGCAGCAGGCGGACATTTTCCAGCCCTCCTCCGGCAAGCACGAAAGTCCTTGCCGTAATCTGGCTTTCCTGCCCCGCACTGTAGGTGGCGAGGCCTTCGACGCGTCCACCAGAAGCATCAAGCGTGATGCCTGTGACGATCGTATTGACGAGACGAATACGTTTGGAAGCCTTGAGCCGCTCTCCGTAAACCGGGCCAAGATCCGGAGACCGGCTCCATCGCTCCAGAGCGTTCGTATCGACCGCATGGTCGGAAACGTCGATCGCCTCAAAAGCAGGCTCGGCGGCATTGCAATTGAGGAATGTCAGCGCCTCCGGATAATGGCGGCGAAGCTCCTCGTGAGAAATAGGCCAGCCGGAAAAGGGCACATGATCTCGCTTCTGTAGATCGATATCGTCGAAGGTAACGCACCGGCCGCCCCAGAGCGCGGAAGCTCCGCCGATGCCTGGCCGGGACATCGCCAACGAAGGTGCATGATGGCCGTTGGTGAATTCGATACCACCGGCACCGGCATCATCCGTTGCTCCGCCCGCACCCATCTCGACAAGGGTTACCGAGAGCCCCAACTCCTCCAGCTTGAAGGCGAGTGCCAACCCGACGGGGCCGGCGCCGACGATGCAGACATCCGTCGTCTCAGTATCTGCTGAAGCCATGTATGCCTTTGAGAGAGAACCTTGGATTACCAGCACATAGAGCATGCCGGCAGAAAGGGAACCGCCCATGCACCGCTAGAAGCTGACCGCCTTCGGCTCGATGGCCACCAACCGGCCGCCGTCGATCTTGTAAAGCCCGATCTTGCGCTCCGCCATACCACTCGGCGTAAAGCGGAACAGACCCGTAACCCCTCGAAAACCGGTCTTTGTCGTCAGCATTTCCGGCGTCAGTGCCGTAGCACCCTTACCTCTGACGATGCCGGCAGCGACCGCTATGCTGTCGTAACCCTCGGCGGCATAGACCGAGAGCGAACGCTTGTTGAAACGACGATAGCGCTCGCCGATCAACAGCGAAGCATCCGGATCGACCGCTGCGATGATGACGCCGCTGGCTGCCGGATCGGAATAAAGCTCCATCGGCCAGTGGCTGGTTCCGACAACGGCCAGTTTGGCGAAAGAGGCCCTGACACCCTTCAAGATAGGCCCGATCGCCGCAGAATCACCCATCAGCACCAGGGCACCGGCATCATCGAGCAAAGCCTTGTTGCGGGTAAGCAGGTCACCAAGCGGCGCGGCTGGATCATAACGAACCACGCCGATCAGCGCACCGCCGGCCTGGGTGACGGCCGATCTTAGGCGCTCTTCGTCAACGCCGGCTATGCTGTTGGGCGTCAGAACGACAACTCTCTTGTGGCCGGAAGCGATGACCGGGTGCACACCCCGAGCAACGCTCGCCACTTCGTCAAACCCGAAATTGAAGACTTTCGCGCCGGTTACAGGACTTGAAAGATTGATCAGCGGCGGTCGCTGATCGGCCGGAATGGCGGCAATCGCCGCCGTCGTCGCCTGCGGCGCATAACTGATCAGCAGACCGGAATTGCGTGCCTTGGCAGCTGCGAGCGCCGCAGCCACCGTAGTTGGCCCTCCCGCCACGTCGACCACCTTGATCTTCATCACAGCGGCATCGTCAAGTTCGCCGATGGCAAGCGCCGCACCGTCGCGTATGTCGCGCGCGGCGCCCTCATAGACGCCGTTCGGCGCCTTTGTCAGAAGCAGCGTAATTTCCGTCGAGCCCTGGCCGAATGTTTCCTCAACCATGGACGGCGGCGGCTTCAGCGCCTTGTCGTCGAGAACCTTATCGGCGACGGACGAGGACTCGCAGCCGGAGAGAACGGCGGCAGCAAACAGACTTAGCAGCCATAAGCGTACCGGACGCAGGCGCATCGTCATCCGGAAGGTTTTATGAGCAATGTCGGCGAGATCTGAACAGTAAAAAAATGAACGTCCCTGGGGCATTTCGTGGACCACTCTGCGGCCTTCTTGATTGTCGCGGCGACATGCTAGCCCAGACAAAACTCATTAACAAGCGCCCGCATATGAATATAAAATTTTATGCTTTTTCTCTCAAATAACTTATTTATAGATTATCTATCTTCAAAAACCAGAAATTCAGGCGGCTTTGCTAATTTCTCCTCAACAAGGGAGACAGAAAATGGCAAATAAGAAGAATATGATGAAAGCCGCAGTCGCCGCTACACTAGTATTACCATTCATTGCTTCAACAGCATTATCCACCCCCATGAACAAGCAACAATTTCAGATCAATACTGGATCAGCGGTATCGATCATCGGAAGTCATTTTCTTGAATATCTTCCGAAGCCGCTTTCCATCATGGCTTCGCTTGCATTCGGAAACGTACAGGTTGCCGCAGCGTTTCAGACATTCAGCGAGCTCGGCTCGAAGATCGCTCTGCCTGCGGCAAGACCTGCGAACGTGACCGAGGTCGCAATCAAGCCCGCCGACCTTTATCCATCCCGGCGAGTAGAACCAGCACCGTCCAACGGCGCCGTGTTCGATACGGTCGCTATTCCTTTCAAGCGGCTTGCCGCCTTGAAGAAGCTCGCTCCGGCTCTCGAAGAGATGGACAATGGCACTGCAGTGAAATGCAACGGCAAGGGCTGCAGCCCTGCCTTTGCCGCCATCCAGCTTGTCGGCATGAACGCGTCGCAATCGTCGCTCCGCGACAAGCTGAATGCTGTCAACGCCGCGGTGAACCAGTCCATCCGCTACCGCACCGACCAGGACGCCTACAAGGTCGCTGACCGCTGGAGCACTCCGCAGGAAACGCTCAGCCTCCAGCAGGGCGACTGCGAAGATTTCGCGATCCTCAAGATGGCGGCGCTTCGTGCGGAAGGCATCGATCCCAACCAGATGTCGATCGTCGTCCTGTTCGACCAGAAACGCCACTTTTACCATGCCATTCTCTCGGTCGAAGCCGGCGGCAAGTTCTTCATTCTCGACAACATGCGCAATCAGGTTCTCCTGGACACCCAGCTTCCCGACTACATGCCGCTCTACTCCATCAAAGGCGGCAAGGGCTTCCTGCATGGCTCACGCCGCAAGGACCAGAACGTGGCGATGGTGACGCCGCTGGAAAAGATTGCGCCGGGCGAAGGTGCCAACTTCTAAGCTTTCCATGGCCGGCGCGCGTTGCGCTCCGGCCTTCAACCTTGAGAACATCAATAACGGGAAATATAGCCGACCAGCATCGGCTTTTCGTGTGCCGGGGCAAGGGCCAGATTGATCTGACCCTTGATGACCTGCCTGGCGCAGGAGATCGTGAAGCCGGTATTCAAGGTCTTGCCACGGTTCATCTGCAGCGTATCCATGGCATCCTCGATCTGCGTGTCGATCGAGAACTTCAAGGTCTTCATCAGCTGCGACGTATCCTCCCCCACCAACCGCTGCCGAAGCATGACGAGAAACGGCTCGTTGAAGAATTGCAGGCGCTTTTCACGTGTCAGCACGACCGTCGGCGACGGTGAAGCCTGGACCAGCGCATTGAGATTTTCGAGCGACGAGACATCCTCGACCGTCGCCAGCCGCCCAAGCGCCCATTTAAGGCTGAGGACGCGCAGCAACGAGGTGAGATTGCCCGCTTCCGGCATCTGGGCCGCAGTGTACTGAACCAGATCGCCCGTGGTTATCTTGCCCGCCGCCGACATCCGGCTGAGGCCTTCCCAATAGATCTTCTCAAGCCTGATACCACGGCGCTCGCCATTGCGTGCAACAACCGCGCGAAAACGCGGCTCGACTTCTTCCTTGTCGATGATCGGCAGCGGGTCGCCCGCAGGTTCGATGACGGACATTGAAAGCGCACCTGATTTCATTGGAGGCCTCTACCGCTCGGTAAGCGCATCGGAACGCGCCCGATTGATAGGCTTCATAAGGTAGCTGAGGACTGTCTTGCGGCCTGTCATGATTTCCGCGGACGCAATCATGCCAGGGATGATCGGGTAGGATTTGCCGTTGCGTTCCAACTCCGATTTGTTGGTCTTGACCTGGACGAGGTAGTAAGTCTCGCCCTTTTCCTTCTCGACAATACTGTCAGCGGAAACGTTGGTCACTTCGCCTTCGAGTCCGCCGAAGATCGCGAAATCATAGGCCGTGATCTTGACGATCGCCGGTTGCCCGCGGCGGACGAACGCGACGTCGCGTGGCGATATCCGCGCTTCGATCAGCAGCGTGTCAGCTGTCGGAACAATCCCGGCAACCACACGGCCCGGATCCACGTAAGCGCCGATCGTGTTGACTTCCAGGGTATTGACGATGCCGTCGACCGGCGAGCGAATGTCGGTACGCTTGACGCGGTCCGAAGCACCGCGGATCGTTTGGTCGATGACCGAGAGCTCTGCGAGAGCTTGCGCCTTGTCGGTGAGGGCCTGTTGACGAACCGCCAATGAAATTTCACCCACTTGGAGCTTTGCTTCATCGACAGCACCACGAAGGCGTATCAGGCTTTCCTGATAAACCTTGAGCTGACCCTGCTGGTCCGTAAGCTGGCTTTCGATCGTCAGAAGCTGCGTCTGCGAGACCAGCCCCTTTTTAGCGAGAGGACCGTAAAGATCGCGCTGCCGCATCGAGGAGGCGATATTCTGTTCAAGCCGATCGATATTGGCATTGGCTTCGCTGAGTTCGTTCTGACGCTGCTTCACACGCTCCTGCAGCACATCAAACTTGTTCTTGTAACTGGCCTTGTTTGCCGAAAACAGCCGATCTTCGTTGTCGCAAACGTTCTTGGCGACCTTCAAGACATCCGCCGGACATACGAACGGCTGGTCGTACTCGCCTTTTTCTTCCATCTGCAGGCGTGCGATCTTCGCACCGATCGCCCTTGCCTTGGCAACCGATTCCCCGAGCGTCGATTCGGTTGTCGTATTGTTCAGCTGAACAATCAGATCGCCTTTGCGAACCACCTGGCCGACCTGAACCGCAATGTCCTGCACAACGCCGGCTTCGGACGACTGGATGATCTGGGTTTTGGAAATGGGAATGACCTTGCCTTCGCCCCGGGCGATCTCGTCGATCTCCGCAAGTGCGGCCCAGGCGAGGAATGTCGCCATGCAGGCGGCCACCAGCCCGACCAGCATGCGAGCGAAGAACGGAGGATTGTCGTGAACGCCTTTGCTCACGGCTTTGCTCCCTTGCGCTGCATCGCCTCGAGCACGGCAGCCTTCGGCCCGTCGGCAACGATACGGCCCTTGTCGATCACCACCAGCCGTTCACACAGTTCCAGCATGCTGAAACGGTGCGTGGCGATCAGCAGCGTCGTGTCGCGGCTGAATGCGGTCGAGAGCTTGGCGAGCAGATGGCGCTCGCTCGCAAGATCCATGGCGCCTGACGGCTCGTCAAGAAAGACGATCTTCGGCTTGGTCAGCAGCAGGCGCGCGATCGCCAGGGCCTGTTTCTGGCCGCTGGAGAGATTGCTGCCGCGTTCGCCGACCGGCATGTCGAAACCGCGCGGATGGTTGGAAACAAACTCGTCGACGCCGGTCATCTGCGACACGTGGAGCAATTCCTCGTCCGTCGCATCGGCGCGGCCGATCAGAAGGTTTTCCTTCACCGTCCCCGAAAACAGATCGGATGATTGCCCGGCCACTGCCACCGCCGAGCGGACTTCCGACATGTGATACTGGCGAATATCGACGCCGTCGATCAGTAGGCGACCGTCGGATGGCAGGAAGAGGCCGTCGAGAAGGCGGCCGAGCGTCGTTTTGCCCGAGCCGATGCGGCCGATGATCCCGACCCGCTCGCCAGGAGCGACGGTCAGCGAAAGCTGATTGATGACCTTGTAGTCAGAGCCCGGATACTGAAAGGAAACGTTCTGGAAGCTGAAGCCGCCCCGCTTGATCTCGCGGTTCACGAAACCCACCGTGGAGGGACGATCCTCCGGCTGTTCCATGATCTTGTCGAGGATCTTGAGCGACGTCATCGCCTGCCGGAACCGGGCAAGCGCCATGGCGATCTGGCCGAGCGGAGCGCCGGCCCGGCCTGCCAGCATGACGGTCGCGATGATCGCGCCCATTGCCAGATGGCCCTCGGAAAACTCATAGGTACCGGCGATCACGATCAGGACGCTGACCATCTGCTGGACAAGATTGGTGAGGTTCACCGCATTCGAAGAGACATGCTTGATTTCTTCGCTGGTGCGGCTCGAGAGCTTCATCAGCTCCTGCCAGCGACGCAGCATGCCGGCCTCGGCGCGAAGGCTCTTCACGGTCTCGATCGTCGAAATCGTCTCGACCAGCAGCGACTGACGGCGTGACGCCTCGTTGGTGGCCGCCGCCATGCGGTGACCTATCTTGGCCTGGGCATGCAGGCCGATCAGCACCGACAGCAGCAAGGCTACCGACGGGATCACCACAAGCCAGCCGGAAAGCGTGTAGATCACGATCAGGAAGATGAACACGAACGCCGTATCGATCAGCAGGCCGACAGTGTTGGACGTGAAGAATTCACGGACGAACTCGTACTGCGTGACACGGTTGGCATATTCGCCCGTCGATAACGGACGCGAAGCGAGCGTGGAATTCAACACCTTGTCGAAGATCATCTGGGACAGGCGCAAATCCGCGTTTCGCCCGGCATGGTCGATGAGGGCGGCACGGGCGGTCTTCAGCAGGAAATCGAACGTGTAGGCTAGCGTGATGCCGATGGCGAGCACCCAAAGCGTCGGAAACGCCTTGTTGGGAAGCACGCGGTCGTAGACGTTCATCGTGAACAGCGGCGAGCCGAGCGCAATCAGATTGATGAACAGCGCGGCCATGATGACGCGGATATAGGTGCGCCAATAGGGAACCAGCGCCCGCAACAGCCAGTGGCGGCGCTCGATTTCTCCGGCTGTACCAACCGAGGCATGCTCGGACGCGTTCTGATAATAAAGAGTGAAGGCAAAACCGAAGCTCGGCTTCAGCGCCATGAGTTCCTGACGCGTCAGCTTGACGGGATTTCCCGAGGCCGGAACGAGGTCTGTGATGTAGTTTCCGTCGGAATCAGTTTCGAGCAGCGGCAGCACGCCGCCGTTCTCGAAGACGATGATGGCCGGGCAGTCGAAATTGCCCTCGCGACACTCGCGTTCGCCGTGGCGGATGACTTCCAGCCCGATACGCTGGGCAAGGTGTTCGACATCGTCCAGTTCCAGAGATTCGGAAACCTCATCCGGCAATCCGGAGAACAGGACGATGTCTGACGTCGGGCGCCCGTAAAAGCTCGCAACAGACCTGAATGCAGTTTTAAATGTCCGAAACGGCGTAGTATCTGCGTGATCGAGCTTTACGTTGAGCATTTGGTCCTTGCCAATCCGTTACTGTCGGATCGGCGCCAGGAGATCCATGGGCATGCCAGCCTTTTGACGGGAGTCAACTTCGACATAGCCAGGATTCGTGACGCCACCCGGGACAGCAAACTCATTCCGGGCATACGCCTCAGCCTGGCCGACCGGCTTCAGCTTCATCGATTGAAGCAGACTGCCGGATGCGGCCAGGATCTTGTATTCGGCGAAAAGGGAAGCAAATCGTGCGGTTTCCGCAAGAATACTGGTGTTGAAACGGGTGTTCTGGGCATCCAGCACATCGAGAAGCGAACGCTGATTGACCTTGAACTGTTCGCGATACGAGGTGACAAGGCTGCCGTTCGTCGAGGACTGGCGCGCCAGGATCCCGGCCAGTTCGCCGCGGCCGCTACGCTCGTTCCATGCGGAGCGAATGGACTCTTCGACCTCGCGATGGGCCTGGGCCAAACCGTAACGCTGTTCGCTGGCGCGACGGATCTGCTCCTGCTCGCGCGCCTGATCGATACCACCGCGATAGAGGTTCCAGCGGGCGGTTACACCGACCTGAACGTCGTTGGTATTACCCTGGTTGCCATCGATGTCGTTGCCGACCCGCGCACTGCCCTGAAGATCGACCTTCGGGAGATAGTTGGCGCGCGAGCCACGCACACCGGCATCCGCCGCATCGACATCGGCATCGGCCGCATGAATCTGCGGGCTGTTTTTCTTGGCGATGAAGATCGTATCGTTCAGCGTCTTCGGAATGAACTTCGCGAGCGATACCGGCGCCTTCACGGGACCGATCGGCTCGCCGACCGTCTTCAGGAAACGGATCTTCGTGAGTTCCAGCTCTTCCTGGGCTTCGCGCAACCGGGCACGTGCCGCTTCGAGTCGCTCGCGGCCCTGCAGACGATCGGCGTCGGTCAGCGCACCACCCTGGATGCTGGCACCGATATCGCCGAGAATCTGATTGTGGGCAGCAACGTTCTGCTGCGCAATAGCGACGATCTTGGACTGAAGGATATACTCGAGATAATCTTGAGTGACCTGAAGAGCCAGCGACTCGGACCGCTCAACAACGCGGAACGAAGCCCCATCAACGCGCGATGCCTGCTGCTCGACCTGAGAACGGCGACTGCCGCCGTCAAACAACGTTTGAGTAATCGTCAGGCTCGCGTCGGACCCTTTGAAGTTTTCATAGTCACGGGTAAGCGTACCTGTACTGCTGTTCGACAGTCTACGCCGGCTTACGCCCGCCTGCAAATCTATCGAAGGAAGATAAAGGCCCCGTGCCTGCCTCAACTCGAACTCTACAGCCTCGCGGTTTTCTACCGCCTGCATGATTTGCGGGTTCGTTTTCAAGGTTTTTGCTACCGCTTCATCAAGCGTCATTGCATTGGCAGGCGCGCTAAACACGATCCCCAAAGCTACAGTCGCCAACAGCGTCGCCAAAATTCTTTTGCTCTTAAACAATCGGAAGCCCCTCGCCGATCTAAATCCCATTACGGCATTCATATACTGCGGCGATTTCGTTGGGAAGTATTATCATTTCTAATTCAGAGGCCCAAGCCCGCTCGGAATATTCCATAGCCTAGGGTTAATTACCAAATGGAAACTATCTATATAATTGTTTTCTATGTGAAATTTCTAACGACAAAATATCGGCCTAAAAACTTGTGGTTTGGCATCTAATTGCCCAGGCGTATACATTTACCTCTTGTGTAGCCTCCGAGACACATCGGTATGTCCCTTCCGTAGTTGGCCGCAAATCACGTAACGCCTCAAAAGTGTATAAAATTGAAGAGACTCAAGTTTTGGTATTATTTTATTGATCAGCATCTTCTGAAACAAGAAAAGGCGCTTGCGCGCCTTTTCCGTTGTTTCGATTTTGGGCAATCTTCACTTAGACATGAGATATGTTGGCCGCGTGCTTGTCGTCGTCGAAGAGGATCTTGACGGCTTCCGTGTGATTTTGAAGCACGGCGACGTCCTTCCAGCTATCGGTCGCCACCTGAACGCTGACGGTCGTGTCGTTCCCGGCAATCGTGGTGCGAACGTTCGCGGCAGCCTCTTCACCGGTTGCCTGATGACCAAGCAGGGTGTCGAGGAGCTTCGAAACATCGACCGCATCGCCTTCGCTCGACTTGTAGTCGGTAATGATGTCGGCCATGTCGAGTTCGTGCAGAGCCGAAGGGTCGAGCACGAAGGTATCCGCGCCGGCACCGCCGGTCATCTGCGTCAGGCCCGGCATGCCGGCAAGGATGTCGTCGCCATCCGTTCCGACCAGGGAGTGGTCGAAGCTGCCGAACTCGGTGTCGAAGGCTACCTCGACAAAGCTGCCGGTCGAGCCATCAGCCATATGGAAGTTGCCTTCCGCCAGGATCGTCTGGCCGTCGATCGTTGTGCTGGAGGCCGCGGTATCCAGCGACAGGCTGGTGACTCCGTGAGCATCGAGGCCAAGCAGCTCCCCGGCATCACTGATGCCGTTGTGGTTGAGATCCTGCCAGACCAGCAGCTTGCCGAAATCGGCATCCAGAGCATCGATCTTGCCGTCATGGTTGCTGTCCAGCGTGGCAAGTGCCGCCAGGCCGTCTGCATAATGGCCGCCGGCAAAGTCCGGAGAGAAGATTTCCGCACCGTTGTCGATCTTGCCATTGCCGTTCACGTCGAAGGCAAGAATGCCATCGGTGCCGGCAGTCCAGGCGATCTTGTCGGCATGGCCGTCGGCATTGATGTCGAAGGTGACACCATGGTCGAGCGAGGTCAGCGCGACGCCGTTATGGTCGAGGTCGAGGATGAGCGGGTCAACGCCTGGCGCCTTGATGGAGACCTGAAGTTCGTAGGTCTGGGCGGTGTTGTTAAAGGTGGAGAAGACATAATCCCCTGCCTGCTGGCTGTACGCTGCCCGCCCAACCTGGAGGTAGTAAGTTCCTGCATTCAGAGTCGCTGACAGGTAGGATTCATTGTTCGAGCTGCTGCCACCATCGACCGGGTTGCCCTGATCATTTTCAGCAATGGTGGTGTCGTTCGCGGAATTGCGAATACGGATCCAGGTATCCATGCCGGTGTGGTCGATATCGAAGGTAACGACAGTTCCATTCTGGGTGACAACGAACTTGTAATAATCCGTCTGGCCGTTGGTTGCCTCCGCGCTGATAGTGATCGACGGGTTATGCGAGGCATCCGTGATGTCGGGATCCGCCGATTTGACGAATGTGGTTACGGCTCCCGGACCATTCAAAACATAGGCAGAAGCGGCCGAATTCCCCGCACTATTTTTGCCTACATCGTAGACATTTGCCGTCGCCGGAAGCGCCGGATCCGTGGCTCCGTTGATCGTCACCGTTACCAGTTTTGCTGTTCCGTCCGCCGTCGTGACGGTGAACGTATCACTCAGCTGGCTGCCTGCATTCAGCGCATTGACGGTCGGATTGGCGTTGTCCAGCGCATAGGTCCAGTGTCCGGTGGCATCCATGGTGTAGGTGCCGTAGCCGTTGGCGCTCGCGGTCGCCGTCGTCACAGCGGTCCAGGCGTCATTAGTGCCGTCGACATCGGTCGAGTTGAGATCACCGGTCGCGGTTGGCGTTCCAGTGTTGGCGCTGGTCGCCTCCGTCACTGTACCTGTCCCCACGCCGCTGACCACTGCGGCGTCGTTGACACCGTTGATGGTGATCGTCGCCGTTGCCGTCGAGGTTCCGCCATGACCATCGCTGATCGTGTAGGAGAAGGTGTCCGTCTGGACGTCGCCAGCATGGAGCGCCTGCAACGTCGTGGAAGACAAAGCGTTGTAGCTGATCGTGCCGTCGTTGTTCAAGGTAACGGTGGCGCCGGCGGCACTGTTGGTAACGGAAGTCACCGTCAGGGTGTCGCCATCGGCATCGGTGTCGTTGGCGGTCAGCAACGTGGCCGCGAACGTCTTGGTAACGTCCTCGGATATGCCACCGTTGGTGATCGCGCCACCGACTTCGATCACATAGCCGTTGGATCCGCTGCTCGAGCTCGTACCGTCATTCCACCAGCCGTCCTTGCGGGCGAGAAGATAGTCTTCACCAACGCCCCAATTGTCGTTGGGCTCATAAACATAACCAGGGACAGCGGCGAGAGGCCAGGAATTGAAGCCCGATGCGGTGCCTTGAACGCCATTGGCGTCGACATTCGTGGTTGTCCAGAAAGTCGTGCCGGCCTCCGGGCCCGTGACCCATTTCCAAACACCTTCGGTTCCGGCGTCAGACGCGCCGAGCCAGTAGAACTTGTTGGCTCCCATCAGCGATTGAATAAAGGTGTTCTCTCCGGCGCTGGTAACCGTCGCCAGATAGCCGCCCGCACTTTCCGCGTTATTCACAGCCGTCGACCAGCTTACTTGCGAATTGACGACCTTGTAGTAGTGACCGTTATCCGTGTTGAGCGACCAGCCCGTGCCACTTGGAGCAGGGGTCGCGCCGCCGCCGAACGACAGCGTATCGTTTACGGCAACCGGCGCATGGTTGTTGGTGATGACGGTTGCCGTCGCACCGCTGGTGACCGTCTCATTGAAGTTCTGGCCGTCAACATAGGTGGTCTGGACTGATATCTGGTGCCCAACATCGGCGGAAGTAAGAGTGTAATCCGCCGTGGTCGCACCGAACGCGGTGCCGTCACGCAGCCAAGTGTGGACGACGTTGCTCGCGGCGCCGTCCGGATCGGAACCCAGCGTGGCGTGCAGAACATCGCCGACCGTCGGCGGGGTCGCCGGAGTGCTGTCGGAAATCGAGATCGTTGCCTGGCCGTCGTTCACCGCCGTGATGGCAACCTCGATCGAACCGGTCGAAACCAGGGTATCGGTGTGCAGACCGTCGGTGAGCGTGGCGCTGTCAAGGACCGTCGCAGCAACGTTCAGGTTGAAATTGCCGGCGAAATCGTGCGGCGGTGTCATCGTCAGGCCGGAGGTATTGACCCCGGCGGCATCGGTGATGACCCAAACCGCACCTTCGAGCGCGCCTTGGCTGAAGGTCGCACCGGCCGGGAAGCCCGACAGTTCGACCCGCGTCACCTTTTCCGACCCGTCGGTGTCGCCAAGGGCAATGTTGAGCGCGATGTTGGCCGCTGCGTCTTCAGCGCCGAGACCAGAACCGGAAATCGTCGCAGTATCAGCCACCGGCCGAATATTGACCGTGATGGTTGCCGAAGCCGTGGCGTTTGCGGCGCCGCTGCCGTCGGATACCGTATACTGGATCGTGGTGATACCGCTGGCGTTGGCGTGCGGCGTGTAGACCAGGTCCCCGTTGGAGTACAGGAGGCCGCTGCCCGTCGGCCCCGACGTGATGGTCGCCGCGGTCGGATGCAGAGTATCCCCGTCGACATCGGTGTCGTTGGCGAGGATATTGACGCCGGAGAGCGTATGGTCCTCGTCGACGAAAAAGACGTCGTTGTGCGGGGTCGGCGTATCGTTGACCGGCGTGACCGCGATATTGAAGGTGTCCGAAACGTCGTTCAAACCGTCGGTGGCAGTCACCTTCACATCGAAGCTGCCGTTGTAGTTCAACGGCGCAACACCGCTGAAAGTCCCTGTCCCGGCGTCAAAGTGCAACCAGGCCGGCAGTGCCGAACCATCGCCGAGGGTTGCCGTGTAGGTCAGTGCCGAGTCGATGTCCGAGAACGTGCCTGCCGGAACCTGGAAGGAAATCGTGCCTTCCTCCGCAATGCTCTGGTCGGCAATCGGCTGGACGAGAACCGGCGCATCGTTCACCGCTGTGATGGCAACCTCGATCGAACCGGTCGAAACCGCGGTATCCGTGTGAAGGCCATCGGAGAGCATAGCGCTGTCGAGGACCGTTGCTGCCACGTTCAGCGTGAAGTTGCCGTTGTAATTGGCCGGCGGAGTCATCGTCAGCCCGGTGGTAACAACCCCGGCAGCATTCTCGATGACCCAGACACCACCCTGCAACGAGCCCTGGTTGAAGGTTGCACCGTCCGGGAAACCGCTCAACTCAACTCGTGTCACCTTCTCGGAATGATCCGTGTCGCCAAGAGCAATATTGAGCCCAATGGCGGCCGCACCATCTTCGCTGCCGGAGCCGGAGCCGGAGATGGTGGCGGCGTCCGCGATCGGACGGATATTGACGGTGATCGTACCCTGGCTCGTGAGGTTGCCGTCGGAGACCGTATAGCCGATGACCGAATAACCGCTCTCGTTTGCCTCCGCGTGATAGGTCAACGCGCCGCCTGTCTCCAGCGATGCGGATGCGGCCGGGTTCCCCCCAACCGTTATGTTGCCAACCCTGATGAGGGTATCGCCTTCGGCATCCGTGTCGTTCGTCAATACGTTGACGCCCGAGAGGGTGGTGTCCTCGTCGATGAAATAGACGTCGTCATGCGCCACCGGTGCATCGTTGACCGGCGTCACGGTGAAGTTGAAGGTGCCGGTGCCGGGTGCCGAGTTGTCCTCGTTGCCGTCCTCGACCTTGACCGAGAAGGATGCGGTCGGACCTTCCGAACCGTCATGGGTGTAGGTGATCAGGCCGGCCTTGAGTTCGGCGGCGGTGAACGAGGTCGCCGAAGCTCCGCCGTTGGAAATCACCCCGTGCGTCACATCGGAGACCTGCAAGACCACGCCGCCGTCGACATCGTCCGGATCGGTATAGCCGAGTTCGGCGAAAGTGAGGACGTGGCTGCCGCCTTCGGCGACCACCCCAGTCAACGTGCCGGCCAATACCGGCGCGTCGTTGATGGCGATCATGTGAACGGTCGCAACCTGCGGCGCGCTATCGGAAACCCCATCATTGACCACAACGGTCAGGGTGCGGTCGATCGAGGTATCCGGGTTATCGCTGTTGTCCTGGTAGACGATGTTCTTGAGGATCGTCTCATAGGTGGCGATCGATGCCAAACCGGTGACCGACAGCACGCCGGTGGTTGAATTGTAGCCGACGTTCAAGCCCACGGCGGCGGCGGTTGCCGTCGCGTTGAGGAAGAGCGTCTCGCTTGCTCCATCAAGGTTGTGGGCAAGCGTCACCGTCATCGACTGCAGCGTCGAAGAGTCGACGTCTGCAAGACTTGCCTGCCAGGCGAACTGCTGCGGTGTCTGTTCCGTGGCGTTGGTCGCCGCACCGTTTCCGCCAGCCGCGCCATTCAGGTCGATGACCGTGGCGTCGTTGGTGCCGGTGATCGCGATGGTCAGCGACGCAGTCGAAGTCAGGCCATGGGCATCCTTCATCCCGTAGGTGAAGACTTCGCTGGCGTGCGTGTTCTGGACAAGCGCCTGGGTGTCGGCGTCATTGTTGTCCAGTGCATAGGCATAGCTGCCATCCGCATGGATTGTCAGCGTACCGTAGGTGCCGGCAACCGTGACATCGCCATTATTGCCGGGAACGGCCGTCAATCCGCCGCCGGCGAACTGGATCGAGGTGACGGTCCTGGTGTCGAAGATATCGGCGTCGGTATCGTTGGTCAGCACATTGCCGGTTGCCGAAGCGTCGCCGGCCGTGCCGTTGGCGATGCCGCCGGCCTCGATTACCGGATCACCCGCATTGGTGTCGGCAATGGCATGCGGCGCATCGTTGACCAGCTCGATGGCCTGCACGGTGCCGCCGTTGCCGTTGTTCTCACCGGCAAAGGTGAACTGCTCGATGTTCTTCGCCGTCGCCACGACGGTGCCGCCGAGGCTGAAGGAGAAGGTGCCGTCGGAGGCCCGAACGATGTCGTAGTCGGCCCATTTGCCGGCCAGGATCATCGTGTCCACGTCGCCGCCAGTGGTGTCGTCGGCGTCGGTGACGACCACCTTGGTGCCGGCAAGACCGGCCAGGTTGATGACGTCGTCGCCGGTGCCGCCGGTGATGGCGATGGTCGAAGGTGCGATGGCGGTGCCGGAGAGATCGCCGACATTGATCGTGCCGCCGCCTGCATGCAGGGTGATCTCGATGCCTTCGATTTCGTCGGCCCGCACAGTCGTTCCGCCGGTGCCGCTATAGGTGACCAGCACGTCGGGCCGATCGTCGGCCGGCGCAACATTCTGCGGGTCCGCCAGGGTCGATTTGCCGATCGTGAAGGTGCGGCCCTCGGCATCGCCGGCGATCTTGAGGACGTCGTAGTCCGGGAAGATCGAGCCGGTTTCCGTGCCCCCGTCGATGACGTCGGCACCGTCGCCAACCTTATAGACGAAGGTGTCGTTGCCTGTGCCGCCGGAAATCAGGTCGTCGCCCTTGCCCCCGATCAGCGTATCGTCGCCGTCTTCGCCATACAGCTTGTCGGCACCGCCGCCCCCTTCGATATGGTCGTTGCCGCCACCAGCGAAGATGATGTCGTCGCCGGCGTCGACCGGGTTCGGGTTGCCATCGTCTTCGCCATAGAGCCAATCGCCGCTGGAGCCGCCATAGATCAGGTCGTTGCCGCCTTCGCCCTTGGCCGTACCACCGCCATTGCCGAGGACGAGCACGTCATTACCGGAACCGGCATAGAGGTTGTCGCCAACATTGTCATCGCCACCGATGAGAAGGTCGCTGCCTGCACCACCGAGAAGCGTGTCGGAACCTGCGCCGCCTTTGAGGATGTTGTCGTTTCCGTCACCGGCCAGAATATCGTCGCCGATACCGCCCGTCAGGTTTTCGATGTCGACAAGCGTATCCGTTCCGACCGCATCATTGGCGCCGTTGCTATCGATTGCGCTGTGGGCCGGAATAGCGGCCGGCCAAGTTGCGGCGTCACCCAGGTTGGCGAACACACCCGTCGTCAGCGACGAGTAGTCTGCGGTGTCGCCGCCGAAAGCCGAAGCGATAATCGTTGCGGCGTCACCCGATGCAGGGTTGGATGGCCGGTTGAAGCCAACGGCACTGTTGGTGCCGCCGTCGAGCAGATCGTCGCCCTTGCCGCCGACCAGCATGTCGTTGCCGTCTTCGCCATAGAGCTTGTCGGCGCCAAGACCGCCCCAGATCTTGTCGTTACCGGCACCGCCCTTGAGAATGTCGTTGCCGCCGAGACCGGAGATCAGGTCGTTGCCCGTGCCGCCGTTGATGATATCGGCGGAATTCGAACCGCCGAGGATGTCGTTGCCGTCGCCACCTTCGATGGTGATCGGTCCGCCGTCCGCAGTGGAGCCCGCAGCCAGAAGAATGACGTCATTGCCATCGGTGCCGACGATCTTTTCGACGCCGGAGAGATAACCGGGAGCCGTGCTGTAATCGGCCACGAAGCCCGATTTGCCGTCACGCTCCAGGATGATCGTGTCGTATCCTGCGCCACCGATAACCTGGTCGGCAGTGCCGGCAAGACCAGCGATATTGACCGCCAGCAGGCTGCCGTCACCCAGCTGAATGTTGCGGGTGCCGGAACCGGTCACATCCGCGCCGAGGACGAAGGTGTCGTTACCTTCACCGCCGTCGAGAACATCGGCTCCGAGACCGCCATCCAGGTAATCGTTGCCACCATTGCCGGTGAGCTTGTTGGCCTCGTCGCCGCCGATCAGCACATCGTTGCCGGCACCACCCAGGGCATCGACGATGCCCGAGACGCTGTCGATACCAATCACTTTGTCGATCACGGTGGCACCGTCGGTCGCGGTGTCAGCTGTAACGGTCTGGCCGCCGACCATGTGGGCAGCACCGTCAAGGTTGACGAAGACGCTGGTGGAAAGGCTGGAATAGTTGATCGAGTCGATCGAGCCGGCGGCATCGACGCGAACGGTCACCGTCGAGGTGGCGGCGTCGCCGTCTGCATCGGTGGCGGTGAACCCGAGGGCCAGATCGAGATACTGGCTCGTCGCATTCGGCGCCGTATGGTCCAGCGGCTGAAGCAGCGAGAAGGTGTAACCGCCGGTCGCAGCATTGAGCAATGCTGTAAAGACGATATGGTCCAGCGCCGGCGGGTTGGCAGAGCCGGTGAACCCGGTAAGCACACCACCGATGACGGCGATCGTCACCGGATTGCCGTTCGAGCTGAGCGTCGTCACCGACGCTCCGTTTTGATCCTTTGTCGCGACACTTCCAGTGAAGGAAAGCGTACGCGCGCTGCCGGCATCCGCACCCCAGGAGAGGCCTGTCAGGGCGGCGGTGATGGTTTCCGAGCCGCCTTCCTCGACCGTTCCGATGGCATTGGGGCCGGCCGTCGGCACGCTATCGGTGACGGTGACGATCAGCTGGTCATGGAGCGCCACGCTGTCGCCGTCGCCATCGGTTACCGTGACGGCGGACGAAAGGTCCAGCGCCAGCGAACCGTCGCCGTCGGTGAAGGTAATCGAATGACCATTGTTGACTGTTGTAGAGCCATTCGGCGAACCTACACCGTCAAGATCGAACTTCGTCTGGTTCGGGACATTGCCGACATTCACATACCAGGTGGTGTGGGCCGGGATGTTGAGAACATAGTCCGTTCCACCGGGGTTATTGTTGTCCAGCGTCCAAGTGACTGCGGAATTGCCAGAATTGCTGACGCGGATAATCGCGTCGCCGTCCGGCATGTGTCCCACGAAGGCGAGATCGTTGCCGCCGACATCAGCGACAGCCGCATGACTGCCGGCAGCATCGAGAGTAGCAGCCGGGATCGACACGCCATCGATAACCACGCTGTCGGTGTGGTCGAGCGGGCCGGTCTGCGTAAAGGTGTAATGGCCGGTGGCCGGATCGACGCTGAAGGTGAAGATCGTCGCCGCACCGGCTTTCGCCACCAGGGCATTGCCGACAACGGAATAGGTAAGCGCGACACCGCCGGACGTCAGCGAAGTCAGGCTGGAGGACAGACCGGTGGTTTCAACCGAGTAGCGGCCAAGACCGTCAGCGCCCGGCGATACCAGGGCGGAAAGCTCGCCTGCAATCGAACCGCCTGCGGCGCTTTCGGTGATCGCGCCGGTGCCGATCACACCGGTGGAAACCGGCGTGTCGTCGTTGACGACGATATTGAGGGTGCCGGAGGAGGTGTCGCCGTCACCATCGGTAACGGTGACGCCGATCGACAGGGTCGTGTTCTCTTCGGTGGTGCCGGCGGTCGGATGGACGATCGGCGCCTCGGCGGTGAAGTTGTAGGAACCATCGGCGTTGACGACCAGAACTGCGGCGGTCTGGCCGGAGACATGGCCGGTCGCCGTGAACGTCGTCGAGCCATTGGCGCCCTTGACGCCATTGCTCCAGTCGACGGATTCCGTCTTGGCAAGGCCGCCCTGTTCGTAGATCACACTGAATGCCGGACCGTTGATGGCCACCGACTTGACGCCGTCGGCGCCCGCGGTGAACAGCGAACCGGCAAGCCCGATCGCGACATGCTCGTTGGCAACGTCGCCCAAACCGCCGGCATTACCCGACCCTTGAGCCTCGTCGTCGAGAACCGTCGTCGAGGTCACCACATTGGCCTTCGGCGTRTCGTCRTTGACATYGATGGTCAGGRCRCCGCCGGCATGGTCACCGTCGCCATCCGTCACGAGATAATCGAACGTCAGCGACTTGTTCTCTTCCGACGTCCCCGCGGCCGAATGGGCAACCGGTGCACCGAGTTCGAACGAATAGGAGCCGTCCGCCTTGATCACCAGGACCGCAGCCGGAGTCCCGGCCGGATAGTTGGCGCTCGTCGCCGTATAGGTCGTCATGCCGTCGGCACCGCGAACGCCAGCACCCCAGGTCACCGATTCCGTCTGGGCAAAACCATTGCCGTCCTTGTAGACGACGCTGAACCCGGGAAGATCGACCGCAAGCGCGCCAAGCCCGTCTGCACCCATCTTGAACAGCGTGCCCGCACCGCCCGTGACGATCTTGACGTCCGGAGACGCGTCATTGGTGCCGCCGAGATTGGCTGGCGTGAATTCGCTCTGCGCTTCGTCGTCCAGCATCGCCGAACCGGACACGAAGGAGACGATCGGCGCAGGCGTATCGTCGTTGACGTCGACCTTCAGCGTGGCGTTCACATGGTCGCCGTCGCCGTCCGTCACCGTCACGTGGAACGACAGCGTCTTGCTCTCTTCGACGCCCGGCAGGAAGGTGAAGCCCTGTGCGACCGGCGCACCCAGCGTGAACGTGTAGGAGCCGTCCGCCTTGATCACCAGGATCGCAGCCGGGGTCCCGGCCGGATAGTTGGCGCTCGTCGCCGTGAACGTCGTCGTCCCGTCGGAACCGACCACACCGCCGCTCCACGAAACCGCTTCCGTCTTCGCAAAGCCCTGAGCATCCTTGTAGACCACGTCAAAGGCAGGACCGGAGATCGCGACCGACTTCACCCCGTCCGCACCCGCCGTGAACAGCGCACCCGCGCCGCCCGACACCGTGCTGTAGTTCGGGTTCGCATCGTTAAAGCCGCCATTGTTGGCCGGCGTGAATTCGCTCTGCGCTTCGTCGTCGAGAACACGCGACGCCGTCACAGTACCCTGCGACACCGGCGTATCGTCGTCGATCTCAACCTTCAGCGTACCCGTCGCCTTGTCGCCGTCGCCGTCCGTCACCGTAAAGTCGAACGACAGCGATTTGTTGTCTTCAAAGATGCTTACCGTGTCATGTGCGACCGGCGCACCGAGCGTCAGCGTGTAGGAGCCGTCCGCCTTGATCACCAGGATCGCAGCCGGGGTCCCGGCCGGATAGTTGGCGCTCGTCGCCGTGAACGTCGTCGTCCCGTCGGAACCGACCACACCGCCGCTCCACGAAACCGCTTCCGTCTTCGCAAAACCCTGAGCATCCTTGTAGACCACGTCAAAGGCAGGACCAGAGATCGCGACCGACTTCACCCCGTCCGCACCCGCCGTGAACAGCGCACCTGCACCGCCCGATACCGTGCTGTAGTTCGGGTTCGCATCGTTAAAGCCGCCATTGTTGGCCGGCGTGAACTCGCTCTGCGCTTCGTCGTCCAGAACACGCGAAGCCGTCACCACACCTTTCGAGACTGGCGTGTCGTCATTGACATCGATGGTCAGCGTGCCCGGCGTTGCAGCCGCATCGCCGTCCTTGTCGGTGACCTGGTAGGAAATCGTGAACTGCACATTGTCTTCCGTCCCCGGGATCGTCCCTTGCGGATGGTTGATCGGTGCAAGTTGGGTGACCTCATAGGCGCCCGTCACCGTGTCGGTGATGGTGATCGAAACGACCGCGCGTTCGCCCTGATAGATGGTCATCACCTTGCCGTCTTCGGACGGCGTCGCGGTGAAGCCTTCAGGCAGCGTCAGGCCACTGCCGATCCACAGCACCGAGCCGGCGCCATCGGCGCCGTAAGCATGCGCGAGTACGCCCGTCGCATTGACAGAGTCGGCATCATCGCCGTTGCCTGCCGGATTACCGCCGGTCAGCGCATCGTCGTCGAGCTGAACCAGCGAATTCTCGCCGATCGTCGGAATATCGTCGTCGACATTGATGGTCAGTGTACCCGGCGTTGCAGCCGCATCGCCGTCCTTGTCGGTGACCTGGTAGGAAATCGTGAACTGCACATTGTCTTCCGTCCCCGGGATCGTCCCCTGCGGATGGTTGATCGGTGCAAGCTGGGTGACCTCATAGGCGCCCGTCACCGTGTCGGTGATGGTGATCGAAACGACTGCGCGTTCGCCCTGATAAATGGTCATCACCTTGCCGTCTTCGGACGGCGTCGCGGTGAAGCCTTCAGGCAGCGTCAGGCCGCTGCCGATCCACAGCACCGAACCGGCGCCATCGGCGCCGTAAGAATGCGCGAGTACGCCCGTGGCGTTGACGGAGTCGGCATCATCGCCGTTGCCTGCCGGATTACCGCCGGTCAGCGCATCGTCGTCGAGCTGAACCAGCGAATTCTCGCCGATCGTCGGAATATCGTCGTCGACCGTGACGGAGAAGCTGCCGGTCTGCGAATCGCCATCGGCGTCCGTTGCCGTATAATTGAAAGTCAGCGGAAGAGCATCGCTGTCGGAAGCATGGTCAAGCGGCCCCTTCAGCTCGAACGTCGCCGTGCCATGCTCGGAGGTCGGATCGAGGGTGACGGTGAACACCGCCGGACCTTCGACGCCCTTGTATGCCGTTATGGTCACCGTACCATTGGCCGAAACCGTCGCCTCGCCATAGACGATTCCAACGCCACCCGACGTCAGGTTCTGCGGCAGGCCGTCGCTATTGAAGGCAATCGAGCGACCGAAAGTGTCGCCTTCCGACTCGCCCTTGACATTGGCGTCGGCACCCCAGGAAATGCCAAGAGCTGCCGAACTGACGAGGCTCTCGTGCGATTCTCCCTCGTCATTGCCATTCGAAAGATCGTCCTCGTTCACCGAAGCGAGCTTCACTGGACCGCTGATCGACGGACCGTCGTCGGCGATATCGATCATGAACGAACCGGTGGATGCGTCGCCGTCCTTGTCGGTAACCGTGAACGAGAAGTTCAACCGCAGAATATCGTCGGCGCTGACCTCGTTGCCATCCGGATGATCAAGCGGCTGGGATTGCGTGAAGGTGAATTCACCAGTCACCGCATTCGTGACGTGGAACGTGAATACCGCGGTGGTAACATCGCCAACCGTGATCGTCCCGGTGACCGTCAGGCCGTCCGGAGATGTCGTGACGGTGACCGGATGGCCGCCTGAGAACAGCGCCTCCGTGGCGCCAGGGGTCGGGGTCGGCCCCTCGTTCAGATCGTTGGCGTTGTTGAAATTGACCGAAGTCACAATTCCGAAGTCGCCGCCGCCGTCAAACTGCAGCACGCCGGTGATGGTCTCGTTGCCGGTGATGCCGTCGACGAGCACCGATTCGGTCAGAGCGAACGGCGTCGACATATTGATAGCAATCGGCTGATCGTCTGCGCCCGTCTGGGCGTCAAGCCCTCCGCCACCACCAAAGTCCGTGTCGCCGAGCAGGGAGGCCAGCTGAATGGGGCCGTTCTGGTTCCCCTGGATCGAGTCTTCGAACTGAGCGCCGGAGCTGTCGGGGCGGCCGCTTGCGCTATAGGATCCATCGGGGCCGGCCGCGACGTTGATGCCGCTGTCTTCCAGCGCTGCGAAAAGCACCTGCTGGGGAACCTCGACTTCGCCGATCAGCATCGTCGGGATCTTGGTGGCGCCGTTGAGGATGACAATCTCGGTGCCGTCCGCCTGGACCAGGATCAGGTTCGCGCCGTCGACGTGGACATCGTCAATCGCAACGTTTGCCGCCAGGTGAACGATGTTGTTGGCATCCGGGGTCACTTCCGCGGCCGGAGCTGCAGGAGGAGCCACCGGCGCGTTCGGATCCGTCGGGACGCGGCCCGTCGTCGGAGTGCGGCCATCACCGGCCTGCGCCACCTGGATCTCGTGCTCGATCGGAGAAGGTGTCGAGGAGGATGCAATTTCCTCCTGGATATCCGACGAGAAATTCTCAGTCAGATTTTCTTCCGAGATGTTCGACAGGCGCGGATCTTCAACGGACATGACTCTAACCCCCAATAAAAACTGTGCCGCAATCAACTCCGCCCCCAAATATAAAGCAAGAGTTCCTTAACCTTCGGGATATAGCCGGTTATGTGCGGGGAAAGGAATTGTTGACGGAAGGTTAACTGGGGTCCCGGGAGACGTATTAAAGCCACACATCTTGCCCCTACCGGGCTAAAAACATGGTTTCCAAACGG
The DNA here is from genome assembly GCF_056406795.1 of Neorhizobium sp. P1_A6. Classification (NCBI taxonomy): domain Bacteria; kingdom Pseudomonadati; phylum Pseudomonadota; class Alphaproteobacteria; order Hyphomicrobiales; family Rhizobiaceae; genus Neorhizobium; species Neorhizobium sp. P1_A6. The sequence continues at coordinate 343,785 of NZ_JBFTZM010000006.1, forward strand.
TATCTTGGATGATTGCTACAGGCATACGCTCGACCTGATCGGGCTAGGGCCGTCTCAGGCAACCGATTCGCCGACGGACGAGGGTTGATTCGGCCCGCAATTTTGCCTGGCCGGTGGCGGATAGGCCCAATCAGATTGGGTGTTGGATAAGCCAAGCAAGCTATAACGCGATGATTTTACTGGCTGGCATGCGGAGTCTGCTTTGGCAGACCCGCGGACTCGCTGCCGGAAACGATGATTGTTCGGTCATTCAAGCAACGTTCCGTAAGAAGCCGAGCAATCCGCAAACTATACTATATCAAGTTTTAATAAAATTTGTATCATCTCTCTCGGACTCCGGCCTCACCGGATCAGCAAGCTGCGGTTTATGCTTTCGGGCCGAACCGCAAATTGCGGCATTCAGCAAGATGGTGGCCGCTGAGCGAGATATCGGCATCCTCCCGGTAGCCGGAGACATCCGCACCAATTCCCGCATTCGCCAAGGCGCAGCCGGCTTTTGGAGGATTGAGGGTCCAGAAGGCAGAAAGGCCGGACGCGACATCCTCGGCGAAATACGGATAGATCCTGCGGTTTCCGACCTGGGCATAATTCGAACGCCCGAACAGCCCCAGGCTCGCGGCGCCGACACCCTCCAGTTTCTGTTTGATCCGCAGCATGCCGTCCCTGACCGGCGGCTGAACCTCCAGGGCGCTCCGTCTTCCCTCTCCGTTATTGAGGTATCGCAGGACTGCCCAGAATTCCGAAGGCCCGTTCGTCATGAGGACGGCGTCCGTCGGAGACTGTGCCTCCCATGCGGCTATGATCTCGCGATATCCTCGCTTTTCGAATTTCAGGGTGTAGTTCAGGCCGCCGGCCAACATCAGCAGAACAACGGCCGAGACGACAATCCGCTGTGCGATGGCATGCGCCTTGAAAACCGCATCGGCGTAAAGGGCAAGCGAGATTGCCAGAAAAGGCAGGAAGAGCCCCAGCGTCCGGTAGATGAAGACCGGCTTGAAGAGCAGCGAGATGGCGAGCAGCACCGCAAGCGGCAACAGGACCAGGAGACCGCCGGGCCAACGGGCCCGGGGTTCGGAAAGCGGCAGAAGTGTCACCAGCGGCAGCATCAGGAAGCCCGCAACGGTCGGCCACGGAAACTCCAGGCCGAGAAGCGTCAGCGTCAGATGGATGCCGATCGCCGGCAGATCGAAACCGGCTATACCCTCCGTCTGCCGGATTGCCCCGATCACCAGCGGATAGAGCGCGGCCAGCGCCACCACCACGTAGATCCCTATCAGGAATAGCAGATCCCGGCCGGAGGCGGCCCGTCTAAGCCGGATCGCCGCATGCAGGAAGAGGAAGAAGGTCACGAAGAACCCGAGCCCGTGGGTGAGGGTTACGGCAAGCCCGAGGCAGAGCGCCGCGATGAGCCGCCCTCTCGACGCATGACGATCTCTCACCATCGTCTGCAGCACGTACCAGAGGGCGATCTCCAAAATGGCGAGCATCGGATACATGCGGACATTTTCCGCAAAGAAAAGCTGGAGCGGCATCACGGCGAAGATGGCGCCTGCCCAGAGCGCGACGCTGCGATCGTGGACGCGCCTGCAAGCCTCGTAGATCGCCGCGATGGCTGCAATGCTCAGAAGCGTGGAGTTGAGGATGTACCAGCGGTCGCTGTCGCCGAACGCCGCCCATATGTGCAGCTGGACATAATAGAGCGGCGGATGCGTGTCGAAGCGCAACGCCGCGAATAGGAGGTCGATCAGCGGGCTTTCGGCCAGTGCGACGGAAAACACCTCGTCCTCCCATAGCGAAGCGTCGAGGGTCAGGTTGAGAATCCGGAGCGCTATGCCGGTAGCGATCAGCGCGACGAGAAAGGTCGGGATGTTGCCCCATCTCCGCGTATCACCCGATACATCCGATGGCGTTCCGCCGCGCGGTGAGGATTTCTCGTAGTCGGCGGCAGCATCCTTGCGCCTGATTGCCTTTTGATAGGCAATTCGCACGGCGTCCATATTGGCGCTCATATCGTGGCCCGCCGACGGCGGACTCTCGGACCGATCGAAACCAGATTGTCCTGCGGAGCCTGTGCGGCGGGGTTCTGGCGCACGATATAGATCGGTCGCTGCTTGATCTCGGCATAAACGCGTCCGAGATACTGGCCGAGTATACCGATACCGATCAGTTGGATGCCGCCGAGGAACAGCATGCTGACCAGCAGCGACGCATAACCGGGAACTTCGACGCCGAAATACAGCGTCTTGAAGATGGTCAGCAGGCCATAACCGAAGGACGCGAGCGAGATCGATGCTCCGACATAGGTCCAGATCTCCAGCGGCACACTCGAAAAGGAAGTGATCCCCTCCAGCGCGAAATTCCAAAGCCGCCAGCCGGAGAATTTTGACTGCCCTGCGACGCGCGGCTCCCGGACATACTCGACAACCGTCGTCTTGAAGCCCACCCAGGCAAACAGGCCCTTCATGAAACGGCGTCGTTCCGGAAGCTGTCTGAGGGCATCGATCACCTGGCGGTCTACCAGCCGGAAATCGCCGACGTTGGACGGTATCTCCTGCGAGGCGATCAGATTGTGCAGCCGGTAGAACATCGAGGCGGTGTGGCGCTTGAGAAATCCGTCGCTTGAACGGTCCGCCCGCCTGGCCAGCACCACGTCGAAACCTTCGCGCCATTTCGCAATCAGCAAGGGGATGACGTAGGGAGGATCCTGCAGGTCGACATCGATCGGGATCGCGGCATCGCTCTGGCAGGCATCCAGTCCGGCGGTCATTGCCGCCTCCTTACCGAAATTGCGCGACAGGTCGATGATCCGGATGCGCGGTTCGTCGTGCTGGGCCTCCGTCAGACGATCGAGGGTGCGGTCCCGGCTCCCATCGTTGATGAAGATGAATTCGAACAGGATACCGTCGTCGCGCAAAGGATCCAGGGCTTCCTGGGCCGCTTCGAGAAATGGCGCTATGGCCGCTTCTTCGTTGTGGACCGGAATGATCAGACTAATGGTCGATACGGGCCTGCTCTCGATTGGGCGCTTCGGCATCGCAGTCCTCGCGGGTTCGATGCGGCAATCCTAGGCCGACCTCTCCACCCTTGCCCACTTATGCTTTTGATGGAACCGCCTGTATCTCCGATACGGTCAGCCTTACGCCTTTTGGGCAGGATGATGGTGCGGTTATCCGACGTGTATGGTCGTCTTGGGAAGATTTCGCCGGACTTCTCTGTCCACGAAATCATTCGCACTCCTGATTGGGCGGGGTCTGATGATTGAACTAGCTAGATCAGCGGCCGGAACTCAACGCGGATCCGGAACGGCGGCGCTTGTCGGACAGATCTGGCGCTTTGCAACCGTTGGCGTCCTCGCGACGGCCGCCCATCTGACCATCTATTCCGTGCTGAGCGAACTTCTCGTTGTCGAGCCCCTGGCAGCCAACGCCATCGCCTTTGTCCTGGCATTCGGAATTTCTTTTACCGGACAAGCGGGGTGGACCTTTCGGGACGATGCGGGTGGAGGTTGGCTCACATCCGCCCGCCTGACGCGTTTTCTGGCTGCGAGTGTCGCGGGGTTCGCCTTCAATACGTCGATCGTCTTCGTGATCGTCACGTGGCTGGATTATCCAGGCATCTATGCCCTGCCCTTCATGGCGACCCTCGTCCCGGCCGCGCTTTTTCTTCTCAACAAGTATTGGGTGTTCGGCAGCGCATCGAGCGCGGGCGAACTGGTCCCGACCGGGCAACAGGAAAACGGCGAACCGAGGCATTTCGCAGCTTTGCAGGGAGACACCTCCAGATCAAAGGAGAAGGCCGATGCTCCTGACCAGATCTAGAGGACGCAAGCGCCTCGTCATAGCATCTCTCGGATGTCTATTGTCTGGCGCCGCACTGTCGCAAGAAACCAAGCCAGTCTCCGATGCACGAAATTCCGCACAGGTTTTCTTCACCGGCCATAGCCTGATCGACAATCCCTTGCCCGACTGGGTGGAGCTGATCGCCAAAAGCCAGGGCAAGACCATTGCCTGGGAGGAACAGATCGTCATCGGCTCGCCTCTGAGGGTCCGCACCCGGGGCGACGACGCCGAAAGCAGCGGCTGGGCAGGATATAAATACGGAAAGAACCGCAATGGCGACGAAATGAATGTCATTGAGGAGCTGCTGCACCCGACCCATGTCCGCACCGGACGACCCTACGACACGCTTGTCGTGGCGGAAGGCCATGGGTCGATTGGCTCGATCATATGGGAAAACGCGATCGGCTACCTGCGCCACTTTCACGACCGCCTTCTCGACGGCAATCCGAACGGCCGAACTCTCTATGTCCACACCTGGCTGGATGTCGACAAGGACAAGCCCGCGCTTTGGCTGGAACACGAGACGAACGCGTCGGTTGTCTGGCAATGCATAGCGGAGAAAGCGAGGCTGACGCTGCAGGCTGAAAAACGCCCGGCCAATCTCTCTGTCGTGCCGGCCGGCACGGCGCTGGTGGAACTGGTGAAAAGAACACTTGACGACAAAGTTGTCGGCCTGACGGGAAGCACCAGGCAGAAGCTGGATCGGATTTTCCGCGACAATGTCCATTTGACCGATATCGGCATCTATTTTGTGGCCGCAGTCCATTACGCGTCGATCTACCATCAGTCGCCCGAGGGTGCCGCGGCACCGCCGACCATACCCCGGGATCTTGCAAAGGAACTGCAGAAGATTGCCTGGACCGTGACTCGCGATTTTCTGAAGCAGGAAAGCCTGGACCCGCCGAGCATGGAAGAATGCCGGCACGTCATCGTCGAAAAGGTCTGCCGAAGCTACTGGACGCTGGCCGGTGAGCCGAACGAAGTCGGTCGCTGCCAGAGCTATTTTGCCGAAATCCATCCGAAACCCGGAGACAACCCGTTTGTCTGGCCGGATCCCAATTGGAAGGCCCTGTCAAAGCCGTCGCCCTAACTCCTTGTCATCCCGATGATGGTATGCCCGGCGGGGCCTGACGATCCCGCATCCAACCGCCAGGACACACGAATCCGATCTCACGGTCTCGGCACACCGAACCCCTATCGGCATTGCCCTGACTGCCAGATTGGATGACGTACAGATTGAATTCGCAATTCGTTTCAGAACGCGCGCGCTGCGCCGTTCCTTGTCTCTCGCCAATGCAATGGCGCATGCACGACCACCAACGTCAAAGAACGATCCCTGCCGGGAGTTCTTCAAGGTCAGGAGGCAGTACCGCGGCGACGCCCCTGTCAGCGTTGACGTGGTTTTTGGTAGTCTTCATGCAGCTGCGAACGTTCGGATTTCGCAGCCGTGATATCTTGGGGATGGTCCGTCAGGTGAACGGCGGATCTAGTTAGCCGCTCCGTACGGGAAGAGGTCATTGAGCTTGTAGGCGACCTCTGTTCGATTGGTCGCTTTCAGCTTCTTCATGATATTGCGGATGTGAACCTTGACCGTGCTTTCCCGAAGATTGAGCTCGTAGGCAATGATCTTGTTGGCCTTGCCCCTGCGAAGCGCTTCGACCACCGCTTCCTGGCGCAGCGTGAACATCCCCGAGAGCGGCCGATGTTCAGCCGACGGCGTCGCAGCGCTGACCAGATGCCTCATGGAGAGGACGCTGCTTGCAGGAACGAAAATCCCGCCGGCAACCGCCAGGCCGATCGCTTCCACGCAGACGCCGATGCCGACGCAGGACGGAATGAAACCCCGAGCCCCATACTCGAGCATTTTCACGACCTGCGCGAGATCATCGGAGTCGGAGAGCACGATGATCGGCGGCGACTTGAACTCGGTCGTCAATTTCGAGATGTCGGCCGCGAGTGCTGAATCGTCGGCCTTTCGGCTGCCTATATTGAATAGAACGGCTTGAACGGGCGGATAGAGATCTTTCTCTAACTTCCATTCTTCGATGGAGCCGACAGCGCAGACATCCATCTCGAGGCCACGCCCGATGAGGGCTTTGGCAAGGCATTCGCGATCAAGCGCTCTCGCGTCGATGATCACCAGGCATCCATCGTGGTTTACCCCCTCACCGCCGCGATCATCTCGTTCGGCGAGCTTCGGGATGTCATTCATAATGCGAAAGGAATCTGCCACAGCAGGAGAACGGCTGTAGCCGCTTGGTGTGGAACTCATCTTACCCCCTTGCCTGAAGTCTAGGACTGATTGTCCCCTTCAGGAACCGCAACTATAAGTACGCCAACAGACTGTCTTACCACCTCATCAACCTTTTATTAACGTCAATATACAACTGATACGTAATTTAGTCTATCAGCAAGTAAGCAAATAGATAAAAATATTTATCAAAGTGGCGAGCTAAGTTCCGATAGGGAATTGGATATCTGCTTATAGTTAACGCGTACGTCAAAATATAGGCTTTGGACCGCCATACAGGATCCAGTTATAAATCTCGAACATCTGGGCCGCCTTGGCATGCCAGCTGTATCTTTCCCGAACACGTCTTGAAGTTGCGTCGCTGAGTAGAGCGACAAGCCCGGGATTGCTTTCCAAGTATTCGAACGCCTTGGTGAAACCGGTAATCAACGTCTCGCGATCGTGGAAGTCTACCGCTATGCCCGATTGATCGTCGATGAGCTCCGGCGGGCCTCCGTAATTGGCAACGATCGGGACGAGGCCCATGGACATTGCCTCCAGAACGACTCCGCCACCAAACTCCCGGACACTCGGCAATGCCAGCACCTGATATCCGGCCAGTGTTGAAGCCAGGTCCCTTTGCTCCACCCATCCCGCAAATTTGACGGAATCCCGAAGCCCCTTTCGACGCACGGTCTCCTCCAGTTCTTTTCGCTGGGGACCGTCACCGACAATGAGAACCTCGATATTCAAACGCCCCCGATAGGCGGCCACGGCCTCGATGAGGATGTCTGCGCCCTTATAGGGTACCAGCCTGCCGATGAAGGCGACGGCCAACCTGTTGCCGGAGAGTTCGCGCAACTGAAATGGAAAACGATCCAGATCGGCCGCGTTTTCCGGAATGAGAAAAGCTCTTTCCGCACAACTCGTGGGAAGCTCGCTCAGCGTATGACCGGATCCCGCAATCAGCGCTGCCGCCTCCGATCGCGTTGTCCGGTAGTACGGCATCAAAAAATGGAGCTTGCGAATTGCCGACAACCACTCGCGCTCACGGCTTCGCACGTCCGAAAAACCTTTCGGCCAAGGCACGCCGCCGTTGAGGGGGCCGAGGACGAAAGGGATGCCATATTTTTTCAGCCTCCTGGCAATCGGGCTTTGGCTCGTGGGACTGAGCGGCGTGATCCTGTGAACCAGGTCGAATTCGCCGGCCATCAGCCGCTTGCCCAGCAGCTTCCATACCTCTCGCTCGAAACTATAATAGGAGAACGAGGAAAAGGCCGTCACGACCGTCCAGCCCTTGTTCTCCCCGCCCCGCAGGCGTTCGCTGAGACGGTAGAAGGCGCGCGCTACCCTTTCGTTGTCGATGGCGACGAAATCGCGCCCCTCGACCAACCCGGCGCGCAAAAGCGCATCCCGGTTCCGTACCTGCGTGACAAGCAGAGCGTCGGTCTTCTGCATGATCGCATGCGCAAGGTTCCAGCCGACCAGCGGCACGCTGGTCCATTCCGGATTCGCTGCCTCGGCAATCAACAAGGGCCGGAGCGCCTTGCCCGGTGATTTCGCGACATTGGAATGAAGCCCGTTCCCGGCACGGCTCTGCTCGGAAAGTTTATCGGCGAAAGCGCGGAAGACCTGTGGAAGGCTATCGGAATGCGGCCCGGCCACGCTCATTGACAAACCCCTTTGCAGTCAACGCCACCAATCCGGTGGAAAAATCTCACCAACGCCAGAACATTCCGGAAATTTATGTTGCCACGCATGTAGTATTTCCAAATTGAATTGATGAAATCCTGCTGACATGACGGCTGAGCAAACACTACTCGCCGACCGTCACAAGTATGTATTGATGATGAATGTTATTTCGCCTTCCCCTCTTCATCAATCTATCGGAAGTGGGAGAACATTACTGCTTTAGGGGTAGGACGGAATCGTCCACCACCACCGCTCGACTGAGGACGGATCGCCTTCTGATTTGGATCGATCAGAATATGCTGCCGGCGTGCTCAAAAATCAGCGTCGCGAGGGTTCCGGCCAGAAAACCGACTGGCCAGGCCAGAAGCACGCCGACTTCATACGACAAGCTGTGGAGCCCATGGCGCCGATTGAAATAGAATATCACGGCAAAAACTGGCAGCCCGTAAAGGGCGATCGCCCACAACGCACCGTAAAATCCAAACATATAATAGGCGACCGGAATTGAGACGAAAATCGAGATCGCCCGGACGAAATTCAGAATGGTCTGGTTTCTGGGTTCGTTGACGGCAAGGTATATCGCCGACAGCGGTCCGAAACGGGTGGTGAGAAGGCTGAAAGACAGTATCTGGATGATCGGCGCGGCCTCCAGATAACGATCGTCATAGAGAAACTCGATGATCGCTTTGCCGCCCGAAAAGATCGCCCCGGCGCTTCCTATGAACACGAGATCGAAGGGAAGGCGAATTTTCAGAAACATGCCGCGCAGCTGTTCGGGCCGCTCCCGCGCCACCTTGCTGAGTGCTGGCATCGCGACGGTTGAGAAAAGCCGTCCGCCTGCGCCCTCAAGCATCGAAATGAGATTGAAGGCCAGGCTATAGAGGCCGAGCATCATGGGGCTCGTCCAGCCGGCAAGAAAGACGCGATCCCCGCTGGCCGCGACCACCGTCAGGATCGACGACAGCATGATCCACCGGCCGAAGCGAATGAGATCCCGAACCGCCTCCTTCTCCCAGGAAAAGCTGTTATTCACGCCGGGGAGCCACACATGGCTGAGCACAGTGGTGACGATGCAGGATACATAGGTCGAAACGACGAAAGCCCAGATCGACCCCGTCTTCCAGGCGAGCAGAACCGCAACGGTAAGGCTGATCACCTGTGCCGTGATCTCGATAACCGTCAGCCGTCCGAGATCCAGATGCCGGAAGGCGGAGATGAGTTTCGTCGATTGCAGGCCCATGATGACCATACAGAACGACAGTGCCATGATGATCGCAGGAAGCTCGGGAACGGTATAGACCGACCCGGCGGGAAACAGACCGTAATGGGCTGCACGCCCGATCCCGATCGCCACCAGCACACAGGTAAACCAGATCAGGCATCCATGCAGGATCTGCAGCGTCCACGCGGTATCGAGATAGGATTGCTCGTCTCCCATCCGGCTCTGGATCGCTGCCGGCCTGAGGCCGAGGTCGGAGAGCATCGACACCGAGACATGAACCATCGTGGCAACCGCCATGATGCCGAACATTTCCGGGATCAGCAGGCGCGTCAGGATCAGGCTGCTGGCGATGCGCAGCACCTGCAGCAGGACATACCCCATCATCGACCAGCCGGCCGCCCGCATGATGATATTGCGGAAACGCGGCTGCGCCTCGACCGAAGGAGCGGGCGAGCCGAGCACACCCGCAGGACCGGAAGGTTCGCCATTCCAATCGGGAGAAACTGTTGCTTCGACCACCGCGGGCTCCTTACTTCACTACTCTATTGGCCTGGTTTTGCGTCTGGGAAAGATGTCGCGGCGGCGGCCCGTCCAATGGCAAGGCCACGAGCGTGGGCGACGGCATCGAAACGGATTGCCGGGGAACGTTACGCAAGCTCGATCACCGGTTTCTGGGCAACGGTTTTGCTTTGAAGCGGCTGCGCCGGTCCGGCGTCCTTTGACTTCCGTTTTTCCACCGCCTCGGCAACGATTGCGCGCATGCGCTCGGCGAGCACGCGAACATAAGGATCGAGCACCATGCTGTCGTGATCTCCCGGCACCTCAGAGACACTGAGTTGCACGACATGCTCGCTCCAGCCGTTGTCGGAGAGCAGGATATCGCGGTTCTCCTTGAGGCAGCGTCCGCCGCTGAGCCGGTAGAAGATGGCGGGCTTCGGTCGGAACAGCGTCACCGCTCCGGCATAGGGTTTCACCTGGTATTGATGAGCCGCCCGCCTGAACGCCACCTCGATCTTCTCGTTGTTGAAATGCTCCGTCGGGCCGGCCTGATGCTCCGCCTCCTGCTTGGCGCGGCCGTTCATCTTGTCGTGCAGACGGTCCTGGAGATACTTGGCGAGATAATTGGCTTTATGCCGGCGGATATCCTGCAGTTTCATGGTGATACGGTCACGCAGATCCAGCCCCGGTTGCCGCGGCAGCGGCGTGTCCAGCATCAACAGATGGGAAACCTCTTCTCCCGCCTCCTGAAGTTGTCGGGCCATTTCATAGGCGGTTATGCCGCCGCCAGAATAGCCGGCGAGGAGATAGGGGCCGTTGGGCTGAACGGTGCGGATTTCGGCGATGTAATCGGCCGCCATTTCCTCGAAAGTCGCATGCGGCTCGTGATCTCCGTAGAGACCGCGAGCCTGCAATCCGTAGACTGGCCTGTCCGCCCCCATGGTCATAGCCAGATGGCGAAGGTTCAGGACATTACCGAACATGCCGGCGCAGATGAACAGCGGGGTTGCTTTTGCATTCTTACCGGGGTTCATCAGTACCAGATGAACCGGCTTTGCCGTCGTCGTCGGCAGGCTCCCCGCGAGTTCGGATCCTGCGGCTTCGCCTCCATCCGGCAGTTCCACAGCGATGCGCTCGGCACACTGGGCGATGGTCGGCGCCTCGAACAGCGTCGAGATCGGCAGGTCGAGCGCGTATTGCTTCTTGATCATCCGGAACAGGCGAACCGCGATCAGCGAATGCCCGCCCATGTCGAAGAAACTGTCGTGGATGCCGACCTTGGCGATGCCGAGGAGCTCCCGCCAATAGCCGGCCAGCGTTTCCTCGATCGGATTTCGCGGCTCGACGAACTCGCTTTCGAGGTCCGGTCTCTCGAAATTGTCGCCAGACGGCGTCGCGGTCTCGGCAGAGGCGGCAATCCATTCGCGCAGAGTTTCGAGATCGATCGAACTGATGATCGGCTGAGGTTCGGAAGTGGCGAGCGCGCGTTGCAGCGCCGAAAAACCCTCCAACGGAAGAATGCCGTTGCGCACCTGGGTGCCGAGCTTCAACATCGCCGGAGACAGGGGGGCATGTTTCGGTTTCGCAGCAGCCGGTGCATCAGCCTGGGGTGCTAGACCGAGCGCAAGATCGTTCTCCAGCCTGCGCATGACGAACTTCTCGGCTTCGAAGACAACATTGCCGCCGGGGTCAGTAATCGTCACGTCGAAGGCCGCATAACCCTCGCCGAAATCGTTGCTGTCGGCGAGCCTGACGATGCTGATGATTTCGGCGGGCAGCGGCTCGTGAAGGACGACCYGGCCATAGGTTGCCGGCGCCCAAAGCGAAGTCTCCGCGTCGTAGTCTTTGGCAAGTTCCATGGCAAAGCCGGTCGCAATGTCGAGCAGGCCCGGGTGCAGCAGAACGCCTTTCGAAAGATCATCCGCATATGAGGGGTCCAGTTTCAGCTCCGCAATCGCCTTGCCGCCACCGATTGCCATGGAGCGCAGCACCGACCAGCGGGGGCCGAAGCGAATATGCTTCTCCTGGACAGCACGAAGCGCGCTGCCGCCTCCGGCAACCCGTGTCTCGTCAAACGAAGAGGCTATAGTGGCGATGTCGACGGTTTCGTGCCTCTGTTGCGGCTGCGGCTTGAGGACGGCTTCGGCGTGCTTGACGAACAGCGCATCCTCGCCATCCGCCGGGCCCGCCAGAACCACAATGCGAAAATGCTCCGCCACCGGTTCCAGCCGGACGCGAACCGCTTTCATCTCTCCGTCGCTAAAGACAAGCGGTCTCAGAAATACGAGGTCCGCCACTTCCGCTGCAAACGGAAGTCCGTATTCCCGAGACGCCTGTGTAATCAATTCCAGATAGCCCGTACCCGGCATGACCGCCTGGCCGGAGAGAAGCCGATGCTCGTCGAGCATCCATTCCGTCTCGGGGCTGACCAGCGCCTCGAGCCAGGGCTGTCCCGTCTCGCCCTCTTTCCAGTGATGGAAGAACGGACCCGCTGCTGGGCCGGCAACCGGCCTGATCCATCCGCCGCCTTCCAACGCGCCAAGCGCTCGTGCCGCAAGACCGACTTCGTTCCAGACGCCCCAGTGCAACGCGACGGTCGCGCGGTCGGTGCGATGGGAGCGGCTCTGCGCGAAGGCATTGAGATAGGCGTTGGCGGCGACGTAGTCGACCTGTCCCGCCCGCACCACGTCGGTGCTGGTGGAGGAGAACATCAGGAAGAAATCGAGCACGACGTTTTCGAATGCCGCATCCAGTACGGTCGTACCGAGGACTTTCGGCGTCAGCACCGTGTCGATGCTGTCGCGCGTCTTGGTCTGGATCAGGCCGTCATCGACCGCGCCGGCAGCATGGAAGACACCGTTGATTTCCCCGAAACGGGAAAGCGACGTCTCGACCGCCCGGCTCATCTGCTCCGGATTACTGACATCGCCGACGAGATAAAGGACCTCGGCGCCCTCGTCTTCGAGCCTCCGGATCGCCGAAATCGCGCGCCGCACTCCGTCATGCCCGTGGGTGCGATCGTAGAATTCCCAATTTTCGCGCGGCGGAAGAACCAGGCGGCCGACAAGCACGATCCGCGCACGGAACTGGCTGGCGAGCTCGTCCGCAAGTGCCAGAGCGACGTCGCTCAAACCGCCGGAGAAGAAATAGACGCCACCTTCACGCAGTTTTGCCCGCTCGGATGACACTTCTTTTAACGGCAGCCGCTGATGGATCTGCGACCAGCGCCGCCCCTTGCGCAGCGCCACCACTTCCGACCCCGGCTTCGCGTGCAGATCTTCCCAGAGCTGCTCGGTCAATGGCGCCAGGTCCACGGCATCCTTTTTCTCTGCCGAACGAGCAAAAGCGAAACGCTTGCTGTTCCGCTCAGCCTTGGACGGCAGATCGATATCGATCACCTTGACCGTCGCGCCGGCCATCTCCTTCGGCAGGACCAGGCCGGGACCAAGAACAGTGGCCTTTTCGGGATAGGGCAAAGGCTCGCCCGAAACCTGCTGCATACCGTTGGTGATAACGGTGAAATGTATGTCCGGAACGCTGGCGGCATCCCCCAGAGCCTGGGCGAGATGCAGCATGCTGTCGAAGCCGCATTCCTGATTCCGATGGAAGAAGTTCGAGCCCGGCCGGAAGGTTTCCGCCTGGGTCAGAAGCCACATATGCACGATCCGCGACGGCAGTCCGCCATCGCCGACAAGTCCCGCAACAAGGGCGTCGTATCCCGCACGCCCCAGTTCCGGGCAGAGCATATAATCCTCGGCGCTACGGCGAATGAAAGCATCGCCCAGCGACACCGTCACGACGCGGTGTCCTGCCGTCCTCAGCGCAGCAACCAGCCGCGCGCCGACGCCGGTATCATCGAGGAAGAACAGCCAGGATTGCGCCTCTTTCTCGGCACCGAGTTCGTGATCCGCAAGCGTCTGCTTCCAGGAGGGACGATAACCCCAGCGTGCGATATCCGGTTCCTTCGAAAGGACAGGCTCGGCGCTTTTGCCTCTCTCATTCGCTCCGGCACGGTCTATAAAGAAGCGCTTGTGCTGGAACGGATAGGCGGGCAGGCGAACCCGGCGCGGCGAACGGCCCTGCCACAGGCGGTCGATATCGACTTCAAGGCCGGTCGCCCAGGCCCGTCCCACGGCCGAGAGGAAATAAAGCCGATCATCGCCGGCCTCATCCGGATGCGGCAGGCTGTTGATCACCTGGTTTGCGGGGATCGACCCTTGCGCCTTCGTCAGTGACGACAGAACCCGCCCGGGGCCGACCTCGATATAGATCCGTCCGGGTTCGGCCGAAAGCGCGGCCATGCCGTGCGCGAAATGGACGGTCGAACGAAGGTGGCCAACCCAGTACATCGGATCCGTCGCCTCTTCGGCGCTGAGCGGCAGGCCTGTACGATTCGACAGGATCGGAATTGCCGGCGCGCGAAGGGTTATACCGCGCAGAAAAGTCTCGAAGGCTTTGAGAATGGGCGTGACCAGCCGCGAATGCGCGGCGATGTTGATCGGCACGCGCGTCGCGTCGATGCCCTGCCCCGCCAGAAACTCCAGGAAGAGGTCGAGATCCTCGTTGAGGCCGGACACGACGCAAAGCGACGGCGCATTGACCGAAGCAATATCGAGCGATGACGGCAGCAGTTCGGAAAGCCGGTCGTGATCGAGCGGCACGCTCATCATGCCGCTCGGCTGGATCGTCTCGAACAGTTTCCCGCGCAGGTGCACGAGATTGACGGCGTCCTTGAAGGACATCACGCCGGCAACGCAGGCCGCGGCGTTCTCGCCCATGGAATGACCGATCAGCGCCTTCGGCTTCACACCCCAATCCATCCAGAGGCGGGCCAAACCGATTTCGGTGATCAGGATGGCCGGAAGCTGGAGCGACGGGCGGAGGAAGGCTTTTGCGGTCGCGGCCGTATTTTCCCCGAGCCAGGTGGCGCGGATCTCCTTTGCCGCATCGCTCGGCAGATGAGAAAGCCCCTCTTCGACGATCAGTCGGAATGTCTGATCCTCCTCGTAGAGCCGCTTGGCCATGCCGACATATTGTGCGCCGCCGCCCGGAAACAGGAAAATAGCACCGGCGTTGTTCGGCACCGGTTGATGAACGAAACCGCGGCCGCCGGGGTTCGTGAGGACCGCGACGGCGTCCTCACGGCCACGGACGGCGACCACCATGCGATGGTCGAAATGTTTGCGGCCGTGCTGCAGCGTAAAGCTGACGTCGTCAAGAGAAAGGCCGGGCTGGTTTGACATCGCCAAACCGAGCCGCTCGGCCGCCTGGTCGATCGTCTTGCGCTGGCGGGCCGAAAGGAACAGCAGCATCGGATCGCAATCGGCACCGGCCTGCACGTCACCTTTGACCACATCCGGCACATAGCGGGTCGGCGCCTGCTCGATGATGGCATGCGCATTGGTGCCGCCGACGCCGAGCGAGTTGACGGCCGCCCGGCGAGGGCCCGGCGCATGCGGCCATTTCACCAGCTTGTTGTTGACCCGGAACGGGCTCTTTTCGAAATCGATCGAGGGATTGGGGCGCTCGAAGCCGAGCGTCGGCGGAATCTCCCCCTCGTTGACGGCAAGCGTCGCCTTGATGAGGCCGACGACGCCCGCTGCGGTATCGAGATGGCCGATATTCGATTTGACCGACCCGACATGGCAGAAGCCGGTCCGGTCGGTGCTCTGCCTGAAGGCCGCCGTCAGCGCCTCGATTTCGATCGGATCGCCGAGGAACGTACCGGTGCCATGGCACTCGATGTATTGAATAGTGTCGGCATCGACACCTGCGAGCCCCTGAGCCTCCAGAACCGCCTCGGCCTGCCCGCTGACGCTCGGGGCCAGATAACCCGCCTTGCTGCCGCCGTCGTTGTTGACGGCCGTGCCCTTGATCACGGCATGGATCACATCGCCGTCGCGGAGCGCATCCGAAAGCCGGCGCAGCACGACTACCCCGACACCGCTGCCGAAAACAGTCCCGGCAGCGCGATGATCGAAGGGCCGGCAATGCCCGTCGGGCGACAGGATCTCACCTTCCTGGAACGTGTATCCGCGCCGATGCGGGAACTCGATCGTCACCCCGCCGGCAAGCGCCATGTCGCACTCGCCTGAAATCAGGCTCTGGCAGGCATAGTGCACCGCGACCAGCGACGTCGAGCAGGCGGTCTGGACGTTGACGCTCGGACCGCGCAGGTCGAACGTGAAGGAGGCGCGAGTCGCCAGGAAATCCTTGTCGTTGCCGGTATGGCGCAACAGAAACATGCCCACCTGATCGATCAGGTTGCGATTGCTGCAGACGTTGAAATAGAAGTAGCTGCCCATGCCGCAGCCGGCGAAGATACCGACCGGGCCGGGCTGATTGTTCGGCGTCCGGCCGGCATCCTCCATGGCTTCCCAGGCACATTCCAGGAAATGGCGGTGCTGGGGATCCATGATCGCCGCCTCCTTCGGGTTCAGACCGAAGAATTCCGCGTCGAACATCTCCATATCGGGAAGGTCCGCGCCGCGGGGAACATAGCTGGGATGGTGGAGCCGCTCGGAATCTTCGCCTTCGGCGATCAGGTCCTCCGGCGAAAACGTCCGGACGGACTCGACGCCGTCTCGCAGGTTCTGCCAGAATTCCGAAACATTGCGCGCACCCGGCACTCTCAAAGCCATGCCGACGATCGCAATATCGCCGGCACTGACCTGGTTAGACCCCTCAAGCATCGATACCGTCCCAACCCGCGGAGGTCGGCCCGATGACATCACCCCAATGAGCCATTGGCCTCGTTCCGCTTCCATTGAAAAACCGCGAGCGCAAACCCGCATTCTCAATGTGCTTCCAGCTAAGAAGCAATCGCAATTACTCCTTTGGAAACCATCATCATCCGTATGGGGGAGAGGCAGGTAAGGCCCGCGATTCAGGCTTAGCCGCGATCATCCGCATGGGTGGTGAGGCGCATGTTGAGTTTTATACCGCCCCCCGTTTCTATCGAAGTGCCTGGAACAGCAACGAGTGGGGACAAGCTTTATGGGCGAATTGAAGTGTGTTTTGATCGGTGGCGGACTATTGCTGGTTCAATGCGCTGAAATTCTGCGGGGGCGCGGACACAAGATCCAGGCCATAGCGACCTCCAATGGATCGGTTCGAAACTGGGCGATGGCCCAGGACATTCCGGTCATAACACCCGAAGGCGATTACGCCGCCCAGCTGACGCAATATGACTACGACTGGCTGTTCAGCATCGCCAACCTGAAAATGGTCCCGGATGCGATCTGGCAGCACGCGCGCATCGGCGCCACCAATTTTCATGACGGCTTGCTGCCGGACATGGCCGGTCTCAACACACCCGCCTGGGCAATCCTCGAAGGTCACGAGCGGCACGGCATCACCTGGCACGCAATCACCGAAGGTATCGACGAAGGCGATATCTATGCGCAGCAGCATTTCGAGATCAGCGCGGACGAGACGGCGCTGACGCTGAACACCAAATGCTTTGAAGCAGGGATTGCGACTTTCTCCGAGATGCTCGGCGACATCGAGCGCGGTACCCTGATCCCCCGCCGTCAGGATTTCGCAACCCGCGCCTATTACGGACAGCTCAAGCGTCCTCCGGCCGCCGGCACCCTCGATTTCACCGCTTCGGCAAATGAACTTTCGCGCCTGGTGCGCGGCCTGGATTTCGGCGCGACCTATCTCAACCCGCTGGCAACGCCAAAGGTCCAGTTTGGCAACGACGTCTTCACCGTCAGAAATCTTCGCGTCCTCGACGGCGAACTGAACGGCGAACCCGGCCTGGTCCTGTCGGTCGGCGCCCATGGCGTGACGGTCGGCACCGCGGACATGCCGGTCCTGCTCGAAGCCGTCCGCAAGGACGGCGCCAGGCAAGTAGTCCTTTCCTCGGTGCTGCGCCCCGGCGACCGGCTGCCGCTTATGAACGACCGCGAGAAGGACACGTTATCGCAAGCGGTTTCCACTCTTGCGCGACATGAAGGCCTCTTCCGCCGCATGCTCGAAACCAGCACCGATATCACGCTACCTTATGTAAAAGCGCTCGAAGCCGGCCAGGTACCGGATATTCGCACCATCCCCCTGCCCTTTGCCGGACAGCTTTCGCGGCTGGAACGGGTTGCGCTGACGGCAGCCTTCCTGAACCGTCTTTCCGGTCAGCCGATGTTCGACCTCGCTTATACGAACGACAGGCTGATAGACCTTGGTGCCCGCCACCCCGGCTATTTCGCCAAGTCCATTCCGCTGCGGATCGACGCCTCGGGGCAGGTCTCGGTCGAGGACCTGCTCGGGCATGTCGACCGGTTGCTCAACGTGCTGGACGAACGCCAGGGTTATTGCCGCGATCTTGTCGACCGTTATCCCGGCCTGATCGCGCCTGAGCTGACAATCGGTATCGCGGACATCTCCAATCCGGCGCTCACCGATGAAATCGACGGCTGCGCCTTGACCTTCCGGCTCGGCGAGACGAGGGCCGACCTCGTCTACGATCGGGCACGCGTCGATGAACGTCAGGCACAGGATCTGGCGACGGCATTTGCGATCCTGGCCTCGGCGTTCGAGGACCGCGCGACGTTGCTGCAGGACCTGCCCCTGATGTCGAACGCCGATAGGAACATGGTCCTCTTCGACTGGAACCGGACTGAGCGGGAATACGAAACGACCGCCTGCGTCCACCAGCTTATCGAGCGGCAGGTCGACCGGACGCCGGATGCCGAAGCTCTGGCATTCCACGGCCGTTCCCTTTCTTATCGCGAGATGGACGAGCGGGCGAACCGCATCGCGCAAGCGCTGGTCACTCAGGGCGTCGGCCCGGACGTCACCGTCGGCCTATACCTGCCGCGTTCGCTCGACCTGGTGGTCGGAGCGCTTGCTATCATGAAGGCGGGTGGGGCCTATATTCCGCTCGACCCGCATTTTCCGGCCGACCGCCTCGCATTCATGATCAAGGACAGCGGCGCCAAACTGGTTCTGACCGAGCGGCGGCTGGCAAAATCCGAAACGCTTGATGGCACCAATTTTCTGTGTGTCGAGGATGTCCTTCGAAGCCAGGCCGCAGCCGATCGCCCGGCAACCGACGTGACTTCCAGCAATCTCGCCTATGTCATCTACACGTCCGGCTCCACCGGCCTGCCGAAGGGCGTGATGCTCGAGCATCGCAACGTGGTCAACTTCTTCGTCGGCATGGATGACCGGGTGCCGCGCGCCGCCGATCGTCGCAATGTCTGGCTGGCCGTCACCAGCCTCTCTTTCGATATTTCCGTTCTGGAACTCTTCTGGACCCTTGCCCGCGGCTTCAAGGTCGTCATCCATTCCTCGGAAGTCATCGAAGCCAAGGCAAAGGGCGCGTCTTCCGCCGGGAGAGGCACCCATCTGGATTTCGGCCTCTTCTACTGGGGTAATGACGGCGGAGTTGGTCCGGACAAATACCGTCTGCTGATCGAAGGTGCGAAATTCGCTGATGCAAATGGGTTCGATTCCGTCTGGACGCCGGAGCGCCATTTCCACGCCTTCGGTGGCCCCTATCCGAACCCGGCCGTTACCGGAGCGGCTGTCGCGGCGGTCACCAAAAACCTTTCGATCCGCGCCGGCAGCTGCGTTCTGCCGCTCCATCATCCGGCGCGCGTCGCCGAGGAATGGGCAGTCATCGACAATCTCAGCAATGGGCGCGTCGCACTTGCCTTCGCCTCCGGCTGGATGCCGGAGGACTTCGTGCTGCGGCCCGAAAACGCGCCGCCGAAGAACAAGGCTAGCCTGACCCGCGACATCGAGGTCGTCCGCAAATTGTGGCGTGGCGACAGCGTCGATTTCGATTTCGGCGCCGGCACGGTCGCAGTCGTGACCCAGCCGCGGCCGGTCCAGAAGGAACTTCCTGTCTGGCTAACCACCGCCGGCAATCCGGAAAGCTATCGGGAAGCCGCTCGGCTCGGCGCCAACGTGCTCACCCACTTGCTCGGCCAGTCGGTCGACGAGCTTGCGGAAAAAATCCGAATCTATCGGCAGACGCTCACCGAGACCGGCCGCGACCCCGCCGATTACAAAGTCACGCTAATGCTGCACACCCTGATCGGCGAAGATCGCAACGAGGTGCGGGATCTGGCGCGCGGCCCGATGAAGGAATACCTGCGCAGCGCAGCCGCTCTCATCAAGCAATATGCCTGGGCGTTTCCGGCCTTCAAGAAGCCACAGGGCATCGCCCAGCCGATGGATATCGACCTCCAGTCGCTCGCGCCCGAGGAGATGGATGCCATCCTGGAATTCGCCTTCCTGCGTTATTTCGAAGACAGCGGCCTGTTCGGCACGGTCGAGGATGCGCTGGAAAGGCTGGATCAGGTCAAGGCGGCCGGCGTCGACGACATTGCATGCCTCATCGATTTCGGCCTGGCCGACGATATCGTCATGGAAAGGCTGCCGCTGTTGGCCGAAGTGGTCAAGACGAGCAAGAATCCCGTCAGCGAAGAGACCGGAGACGGTTTTGCAGAAGAGATCCGCAAGCATCGGGTTACCCATCTGCAATGCACGCCCTCGATGGCCCGCATGTTCATGATGATCGACGAGGACCGCGCAGCACTCAGCGACGTCAGGCATCTCTTCCTCGGCGGCGAGGCGCTGCAGGGGTCGCTTCTCGCAGCCCTGCGAACCGTCACCGACGCGACGATCGAAAACATGTACGGCCCGACCGAGACGACGATCTGGTCTTCGACATTCACGGCCGGCCCATCGACAGGCGTCGTGCCGATCGGCCATCCGATCGCCAATACCCAGCTCTATGTGCTCGACAATGCCTATAATCCGGTGCCGCCCGGCGATGTCGGCGAACTCTATATCGGCGGCGACGGCGTCGCCCGCGGATATCACAACCGCGAACAGCTCACCAAAGAACGCTTCCTGCCGAACCCGTTCATGGAAGGCCGGATTTACCGGACCGGCGACCTCGCGCGCTTCGACAGGAACGGCGTCCTGCATTTCCTCGGCCGTACCGATCATCAGGTAAAGATCCGCGGCCATCGCATCGAGCTTGGCGAGATCGAAGCGCGGATCGGCACATTCGCCGGCATCCGCGAGGCGGTCGTGGTCGCTCGCAAGGACAACCCCGGCGACGTGCGCCTGGTGGCTTATATCCGCACCGACGGGACGTCCGTCTCCGAACAGGATTTGCGTGCCTATATCGCCGAAGCTCTGCCCGATGCGATGATACCATCGCATTTCGTGACGATGGAGGCCTTCCCGCTGACGCCGAACGCCAAGGTGGATCGCAACAAGCTGCCGGCTCCGACGGAAAAGGTCCAGTCCACGCCCGCGACGTTCATAGAACCGTCCAACAGTCTGCAACGCGACATCAGCGAGGTCTTCAGCCGCGCACTTGGGCTCGAAAAGGTCGGCATCTTCGACAACTTCTTTGCACTCGGAGGACATTCGCTGCTCGCTGTGCAGGTCCATCGCGAAATGAAGGCAAAGCTGGCACCGGATCTGACGATCACCGACCTCTTCCGTTTCCCGACGGTTGCCCTTCTGGCCGACCATATCGCCGGCAAGGGTAAGGCCGATATCCAGCTGAGCAGGGTGGCCGAGCGAGCCGCATTGCGCCGCAATGCGATGGAACGGCGCCCGACGCTGGTTCGCGTGGAAACAAAGGTCTAGCTATGCTGCTGGAAGGAATATTCGACTCTTCCGTGTCGGTCGCCGAATCCGACCTGTACGGCGACGTTTCGAAACTCTATCCCGAAGAGAGAACGGCGATCGCCACGGCGGTGAAGAGCCGGCAGCAGGAGTTCACCGCCGGCCGCACCTGCGCCAGGCGGGCCATGGGTCATCTGGGCCTGCCGGCTATGGCCATCCCCGTGGGGGCCGACCGGGCGCCGATCTGGCCGGCCGGCATTGCCGGAAGCATCAGCCACTCCACCACGCGATGCGTTGCGGCCATCGGCCGCCATTCGGACGGCATCAAGGCTGTCGGACTCGATCTGGAGGAAGCGACGCCGCTTGACGACACCTATGCGCAGGAGATCTGCACACCCCGCGAGCGGCAATGGCTCAATCGCCAGCAATGGGGCACTCGCGGCCGGTTGGTAAAGGCAATCTTCAGCGCCAAGGAATGCACCTACAAGTGCCAGTACGGCCTGACGCGCACGATGTTCGGTTTCGAGGCCATCCGCATCGAATTGAACCTCGCCGACGGGCATTTCGCCGCTTATTTCGAGATCGATGTCCCGCCTTTCAGGACTGGTGACCGGCTTGTGGGCCGGATCAGGCTGCGCGACGGATATGTCGTCGCCGGCATGATCATCCGCTGAAGCATCGGCCGCAGCCTGCTCGGCCCCTGGCCCAGGCCGCCAACCGCCAAGAACGACGCAGTTCAAGCCCGTTTCAGCATGAGGCCGCCGGCCGGAAGCCAGTGGCGGCATTTTGCCGTAGCCGGCTGCATTCACTCGATCAATAACCATTTTGGCACGAAGAACAGGCTTCAATTGACCCACCTGCCATCAAATGGGCGTAGATAGGTTCGACCTGATCCTACCTGCCCCAAAATAGGATGAGCCCGCGCTCACTCGAACTGTGTAGCGTGGTCAGCTTAGAACGCTCGGCCCTCCCGTTATGATTGACTCCTTGAGACGCTATCGTCGGAGGGAAGTCATGCAACAGGACATACTGGTCGCCGCAGCATTGTTATTGTCCGTCGTTGTCCTTGTTCCGACTGTCTTTTTCGCGATTGAATGCCTCGCGGGAAGCATCGGCCGGCAGAGCACACCGCCTCGTCAGAACGGCCGACGACCGCAAGTCGCGGTTCTTGTCCCGGCGCACAACGAAGAGCTTCAGATCATCGGCACCCTGCAGAGCATCCAAAGCCAGATGCGCGATGGCGATCGGCTGGTCGTCGTGGCGGACAACTGCAACGATCTCACCGCCTCGCTGGCGCGCGAAGCGGGCGCAGATGTCATCGTGCGGTTCGATCCGCTTCGCCGCGGCAAGGGATACGCCCTCGACGCCGGCGTCAGGTACCTCGGCCTGCTGCCGCCGGACGTGGTCGTCATTGTCGACGCCGATTGCTGGCTGGAACCGGGCGCGCTCGATAACCTCGCCCTCATGGCTGCGGCAACGAACGGACCCGTGCAATCCCGCTATCTGATGTTCGCGCCGCCGGACGCAAGCATCAATCTCGCGGTTTCCGAATTCGCATTTCTTCTGAAGAACCGGATCCGGCTTCTTGGACTGGCAAAACTCGGGCTTCCTGCGCAATTGACCGGCTCGGGCATGGCATTTCCCTGGGCCGTCCTGCGTGACGCCGCACTTGCGAACGGCGATCTGGTCGAAGACATGAAGCTTGGGCTGGACCTCGCGCGGATCGGCCAGGCTCCGCTTTTTTGCGATGCCGCAGCCGTAAGCAGCAGGTTTCCGTATTCGAAGAAAGGCCTCGAAACACAAGCCTCCCGATGGAACGCGGGCCGCTTGGCGTTAGCGGCACACCTTTTCTCGGCCTTGCTTGACGTCAACACGTTGCGGAACAGGGCCTATCTGGCGCTCGTCGTTGATGCGCTCATACCGCCGCTGACATTGCTGGCAGCGCTTCTCCTGCTCTCACTGTTTCCGGCAGTCTTCCTCGCGACTTCGGGAATTGCGATCGCGCCGTTGGCTATCTCGATCATCAGCATCCTGGCTTTCGATATCGCGCTGTCGGTAGCCTGGTGGCGTCACGGCAGACGCGCGCTTCCCATGCATGCCATGGCTGACATCCCGGGATACATCTTCAAGAAACTGAGGCTCTATCCGCGCCATGTCATCGAAGCCGGCGGGGCGACCTGGATCAGAACTGATCGAACCAGGGTCCACTGATCCGGGGCGAGAGGGGCATTCCCCTTTCGGAAAGTCGGCTCAGGACGCGGGATCCGGGATGGCCTTGGCCTCCGTCAGGTTCGTCTTTGTCGCTGAGAGTTTCTGAGCAATATGCTCTGCAACACGCAAGGCGTTCGCGGCGACCGTCAGGCTTGGATTGGCCCCTCCGCTGGTCGGAAAGAACGAAGCATCGACGACATAGAGATTGTCCAGATCGTGCACGCGGTTGTTGGTATCCAATACCGCAGTAGAGGGATCCGAACCAAACCGGCATGTGCCACAGGCATGGCCGTAGTTGAGGTTGACTTCGGAACCGAGCATCATCATCCGGTGCCACTTGAATGCTGTCCGGTATAGTTTGCGGAATGCCTGCATTCTTTGCCGCAACTCGGCATGAATGGTATATTCGAAATACATTCTGGCCGGATCTTCCGGATCGGGCCTGACGCGATTTTCGGGATAAGGCAGATCCTCGAGGATAGAGGTGAATATCGTCGCATTGCCTGAGATAAGGGCGCCGATCATCGCCGGGATGCGCATCAAGGGCTTCAGCGGCTTCAGCCAGATCCAGCCATTCCGGTCGATCAACGATTTCAGGAAGTGAAGCACGTTGTTGGCGGTCGCCGTCAGACCCGTAGACTGGATGACGCCCAGCTTGAGGCCTTGATATTCATAGAAATCGCGAAGACCGATAGCCTTTCCCGGCTCTGAAACACGGGTTCTGCCGCGAGGCCAGACAGCGAAGAAATCAGACGCGTGGAACATCAGATTGCGCCCCACGAGATCCGACGTGTTGGCAAGGCCGTTCGGCCAGAACTCGTTCGTGGAATTGAGAAGCAGCAAGGGCGTTGAAAGCGCGCCGGCGGCGAGCACATAGAGCTTTGCGACGATCGCCAGCTCGTTCCCGTTCTTCCGGCAAGACAATTGCGTGACCGCCTGGTCATCGGCCGAGATCTTTTCCACACTGCACTGATCGATGATCATCGCATTGCCCGTCGCGAGCGCCGGCTCGACGAATGCCCGCCGTGCGTCCTGCTTGCAGGACTTGTGACAGATGAAGCCGCCGCATTGGCTACATCCGTCGATATATCGACAGGCCGTGTGTACCCGATAGGGATGCATTCCATTCGACTGCGCGGAGTCGAAAAAGTGCTGGTCGCATCGGGTCATGGCGGGAGGCTCGATGACATCTGATTGCGGCTGCAGCGGGTCCTGGCTGCCGCGAACGTGCAGAAGGCCTTCCGCCTTGCGGTAAAAAGGCTCCAGATTTTCGTAACCGATCGGCCAGGCCGACCTGCCGGACTTGTCGACGATTTTGAAGTCGCTTGGGGAAAACCGTTCGAGCGCTGCAGCATAGATGAGCGTCGAACCGCCGACGCCGCAACCGAGTGCAGGAAAGAAGCGCACGGGATGGGCATCCACCGTGCCGGAAATCTGCTGCGGCCACCGGCCATTTCTCAGGCGTTTCGTTTCATCCGGACTGTCAGGATCATCAGCTTCATCCTGCGGGAACTCAGCCAGACCTTTTTCGATGAAAAGGACGCGATATCCGGCGGTTGCCAAAGCGTATCCCATTGCCGCCCCGCCCATTCCGGCGCCGACGATGGCAACGTCCCATTCAAATTCCATCCACACCCCCAACTGAAAACAAAGGGCTGTTGCGATTAGCCTTCAGCCGGCAGGACCCCTCCGGCGGCTGAGCCCCGATATCCAAAATTGCTGCTAATGTTCATTTTCATCGGCAGAGCAAGACAGTCCCGCCTTCTCGTTCGAAATATAAAATTGATCTATACCATTTAACTTAAGTCAAAATAAAATTACCTCGGAAATCTCGAAGGCAGATTCAACCTTATAGAGGAAAGATTGTATTCAATCGGTCCAGCAACAAAAGTAGGTAATAGGGAGATCATTCTTAGGAGGTAGGCTGGATACATTGTGCCTACCCTCTCCTCGGCTATACTCTTATCGCTGGTAGGGGTTTTTTAACGATGATCACACCATTCGAGCCGAAGATTGGAAATGATTACATCYCGTTTGAGCAGAAGTCTCAACGCGGGGGGCCTGAATATCATGTTATCGCCTATGTGGCTGCCGCGGCCGACTTCATCTATCTTCTCGGCGCGACCGGCGTCGGCTTCACGGGCTATCAATATGTCGTTTTCGGATCTGCGCCCGATCCGTCGCTTTTTATCGGGATCGGCCTGGTTCTATCGACGATCTTCGTGCTCGCAATGCACAGCGCCCAGGCCTACAGCCCGGAGAGCATTCAGCTCCTGCGGCCACAAATCCGGCTGATCTGCATTCTGATTCCAAGCGCTCTGGCTTTCCTGCTGACGGTCATTTTCTTTTTGAAAATCGGCACGACCTTCTCGCGCGGAGCGATCTTGATGACAGCTGTCATCTCTCTGTCCGGGCTGATCTGCACCCGCCTGTTCTGGCACTGGTATCTGCCGTCGGCAGCGGCTGCGGCGTCCTTCAAGATGAAACGGATACTCCTGATCTGCCATGAGGAGTTTTCGGCGGAACACTGGCAGCATAAGGCGGCCGCAAGCGGTATGACACTCGTGCAGGTCCTCCGCCTCTCGGATGAAAATCTGCTGCCCGTGAACGCCCTGCAGAGACTGAGGCTGAGTGAGACCGATAATATCGATGAAGTATTCATCATCTGGCGGGACCCGAATGTCTCCAAGCTCGAATTCTACCTCGGAGAACTCAGGCGCTCTGCATCGCCGGTCAACGTCATCTTCGATGGCGTCGTCGGCCGGCTTACCAGCGCTCCGGCCCGCAAGATCGGCGGCATGACAGCATTCCAGACGCAGCGGCCGCCGCTGAACCTCTACGAACGCGGTACCAAGCGCGCGTTCGACATCATCTTCTCGCTATTGGCCATCCTCTCGCTGTTTCCGTTGTTGCTCGTCGTGGCGATCGCCATCAAATGCGATTCCAGGGGTCCGATTCTGTTCAGGCAGGTCCGCAAAGGATATGGCGGCCGCTCGTTCCGAATTTTGAAGTTCCGCAGCATGACCGTCATGGAAGATTCTGCTGATATTCGCCAGGCTACCAGGAACGACCCCCGCGTCACGAGGATGGGGGCCATCATCCGCGCTTCGAGTATCGATGAGTTGCCGCAGCTCTGGAACGTCCTCCGAGGCGAGATGTCGATCGTCGGCCCCCGTCCGCACGCGCTCGCCCACGACGAACTCTATGATGCGCAGATCGCCAAATATGCCTTCAGGCGGCATGTCAAACCCGGGCTGACCGGCTGGGCTCAGATCAACAATTGCCGCGGCGAGACGCCGAATATCGAGAAGATGGAAGAACGGATATTCCACGACCTCTGGTACATCAACAACTGGTCGTTCTGGCTCGATATGAAGATCGTCGTCCGCACCGCAATCGAGATCTGCGATTTCGGCAAGGTCTACTGATTCACTGCAAGATCGGAAGGCTTTAAGCCGATGGCAGCGCCGGGATGTGGGTGACATCCCGCATCCCGGCGGCCTCGATGAGGACTTCGCAGGGCGGTGCGTGGCTGATGAAATGGATTGGGCTGGCCGTCAGCCCGTAGGCGCCGCTGTTATGCACGGCAATGAGATCACCCTCTTTGATCCGCGGAAGCATCGCCCCGACGGCGAGCCGGTCGATCGAGGTGCAAAGCGGGCCGACGAGATTGACTTTCTCCGGTTCACCCTGCCCACCGACCTTGTGCATCGTATAGTTCCGATGCATCACCATTCCGAAATGACCGGAAGCCGGCAGGTGGTTGTTCATGCCGCCGTCGCAGATACCGATCCGCACGCCGCGTGATTCCTTGACCGAAATGACGCGCGTCAGAAAATATCCGGCCTCACCGACAAGATAGCGCCCAAGTTCGAGCACCAGCCGGGTCGCAGTAAATTGCGGCAACGCCTTGAGACCATCGAGATTCCCCGCGATGCCGGCAGCGACGGCAGTCAGGTCGAGCGGCAAGTCGCCGTCATGATAGGGAATTCCGAGCCCGGAACCGAACACCAGTTTTTCCGGCAGCGGAATGTAAGCTTCGCAGACCTCCCGGAAAATGCCGATGAAGTTGCGATAGTTCTCGCAGATGGCTTCGGGCTTCAGGCACTGCGTGCCGGAATAGATGTGCAACCCGACGATCTTGAGATTGGGCAGGGCCGCGATCTCAGGCATGTCTCTCGCAACATCTTCCCAGTCGATGCCGAAGGCCGAAGGCCGGCCGGCCATCTGATCGCCAAACCCTTTGGGAACCGTGGTCGGAGCAATGCGGACGAGGACATGCTGGATACGCCCAAGTTCGGCGGCGATGGAATTGGCAAGTACGGCCTCGCGCACCGATTCCAGGATCAGTTCGCCAATGTCGCCTTCGATCGCCTCCCGGATTTCGAACTGCCGTTTTCCCGGACCTGTGAAACTGATGCGCGCGGCTTCCCATCCCGCTGCAAGAGCTGTCCTGAATTCGCCGATGGAGGAGACGTCGAGATATTCAGCCTGTCCCCTCATCAGGGAAAGCAATGCCGGATTGGGATTGCTCTTCGCGGCAAAGCTCAGCGCAAAACGCCCCTCGAAGGCTTGCCTCAGGAGCGCTGCCCGGCTTTCGATTGCCGATGCGAGATAGACATATGAGGGGGTTCCGAATGATGCCGCCGCAGTCTGCAGCCAGACATCGAGCGCCGAAGAGTGGTTCATCAGGCGCTGGCTTCGGCAAAACGGATGATCCGGGACGGCGTATCGAAATTCTCGAGCGTCACGTCCTCGGCGCGGATGGCAAGGCCCGTCGTCTGCTCGACAAAGGCCAGCAGGTTCACCATCGAGACGGAATCGAGAAGCCCCGAGGAGAACAGTTCGCTCTCGCTGTCCGCATGGGCGATATTCAGGGACTCCCGCAGGTAACCGATCAATTTTCCATGGGTAAGGTTCATTGCAAGTTCTCCCTCGTTTCTATCACTTTGACTGGGACTGCCAGCGGAGGTGCACTGAGGACAATTTCCCCGCCTTGCATGCATTCGCGGGAAAGGCGCACCACATCCGGTCGCGCCAGTTTGCCGCTCGACGTCCGGGGCATGCCTTCCGCCCACACATGGAACTGGCGCGGCACCATATAGGACGGCATCGCGCGCCGGCAGTAACGCAGCAAGGCTTCCTCATCGAACTCGCCGATCGGCGTTATCGCCACATGCACGGTTTGCCCCAGTTCCTCGTCGTCGACACCGAAGGCGACTGCTTCCGCCACCACGCCGCTGCGGCAGACGAGATCCTCGATCTCATCGGGACTGACGCGGAAGCCGCTGGTCTTGATCATCGCGTCGTTACGGCCGATGAACCACAGGTCGCCATCGGCATCGATCCTGACGATATCGCCGCTATAGACGACCGGTTCGTCGCCGATCAGGTGCCAGAGCTCCGGACACGGCCTGATCTTTTGCTCCGTTACCTCAGGCTTGCCCCAATATCCAAGGCTCACTAGCGGGCCGCGGTGAACGAGTTCGCCCTGCTCGCCGGGATAGGCGATGCCTTCGCCATGCTTGATGACATAGACTTCGGCGCCGGGGATCGCCTGGCCGATCGCGCCCATCTTGCGGGTGAACTTCTGCGGCGAGAGATAGGTGGAGCGGAAGGCCTCGGTCAGTCCGTACATCAAGTAGACATCCGCATCCGGAAAAACCCGCGGTATCTGCTCCAGGATATTGAGCGAAATCTTGCCGCCGGAATTGGTGATCCGCCTGAGTGCAGGAAATTCCACGGGGTTGTCTTTCAGCAGTCGCACGATCTGGCTCCACAGCGGCGGCACGGCGGCGACGCCCGTCACCCGATGCCGCTGCATCGCCAGCACGATTTCGGTCGCCATCGGCACCGCCTGATGCACGACTGTACCGCCCATCAGCATCATCGTCGTCAGCTGATTCAGGCCATAGTCGAAGCTGTAGGGCAGGACGCTGAGCAGCCGATCGTCCTCCCTGAGGCCCAGATAGCGCGACACGGACCGGGCGCCGGCAACGATGTTACGATGGGTCAGCATCACGCCCTTCGGCATGCCCGTCGAACCGGATGTGTAGATGATCATTGCAAGTTCTGTGTCGAGGCGCGCAATTTCGTCGCTGGAAAAGTCCTCCGGAAGATGATCCCAGACATCGAATATGGTGTCGGCCGGCAATTTGCCTTTGACCAGGACATTGTCGACCGTGTCGGGTAGTTTGCGTGCGCCAAGCGCCTCGGCGACCCTTGCCTCGACAATCAGCAGGCGTGCGCCGCAGTCGTTGGCGACATATTCGAGCTGCTCGACCGTCCATTGCGTGTTGACGTTGACGATCACTCCACCGACCTTGGCGATGGCGAACATGGCGGTGACTTCTGCGATGCTCTTGCGCAGGTGCACGATCACCCGGTCGCCCGGCCGGATATTGCGGCTCTGAAGATAGCCCGCCAGCCGATCCACCTCGGCCACCACAGCGGCATAGCTCGCTGCACGATGACCGTCGATGATCGCCGGCTTGCCCGGCCTTGCATCAAGGTTGTCAGCCAGAAGCTGATAGAAGTTGGTGGTCAACGCGTTCATGGCAAACTCCTCCAGCGATGGGTGGATCAAGGGCCGGCATCAGCCTTGGTGTGCTCGCTCAAAAACGGGCCGAGGCGGGGATAGATCCTGGCCGGTGAGCCGACGACGATCGAATCCGACGGGACATCGGTGGAGACCGCCGTATTCGCTCCTATCCGCACCCGATCGCCGATCCGAATGTCGCCAAGAATGGTGGAATTTACGCCGATAAAGACGTCATCGCCGATCCTGGGCGCGCCGGCGCTCATGTTCGTGCCGATCGTGACATTGTGCATGATGCCGCATCGTTTTCCGATCACGACCGCCGGGTGGATCGAGATCGACCCCTCGACGTGGATGATGTGAAAACCCTCGCCAAGCGTCACCTCGGCCGGGATCCACACGCGCGTCAGCGTTGAAACGACCATGTTGATCGCGCCGTAGATCTTCTGGAAGAACCGCCTGGCGACGTAGCTTCGGCGGCTGCCCGCCCATCGACCAAAGCGATAGACCAACAGCGCGATAAAGGCGGCATTGAGGACCGTCCCGCCGTGACGGTCATAGTCCTTGCGCACCAGTTGGCCGAACGGGACGGGAGGCGCCTGCAGAGATGCCGTACTATTGTGGTCCTGCATCGCAACCGATTGAGGGTGGAGAAAACGAAGCCGTGAGGTCATGCGAACACCATCTCCAATGTGCGGCCGATATCATCCCAATCGACCCTGAAGTTTTCGCAGGTTCCCTCGCCGATGACGAGAGCGTAGCCCTGTCCCTGACGATCGGTGATGATCTTGAGAGCTGAAACCGCCCGGTCCGGGGGCTGGATGACGAAGAGGGTCGCGTCCGGCGGCATGACGGTGAGGCCATGCACCAGATGGCTGCCTTCGACGCCGGCGACGATGCGGGCGCCGGCACAGGCAAGAATAATGTCGTCTACCGACGACGCCATCGGATCGAGGATCCGGAATCCGAGTTTCGATGCGAACTGTTCGGCGATCTCGGCCTCGTTTGTCAGGTTCCGGCTGCTTCCCCCGTTTCCCCGCAGGATGAAGACACCGGGATGAACGGGAAAAGGCGGCACCGACGCCAGCAGCTTTTCGCGCAGCTGATCGGCCCGTTTCCTCTTGCTCGCGTTCTGCCCCTTGTCCCGGAAAAGGACCACTTCGTTGAAATGGACGTCGCTGACCTGGATCGGCTTGAAGCCCAGTTTCTGGGCGTATTGCGGCTCGTGCTCCCACGTGGCCAGCCGCGTCCTGACCGGCGTCTGATATTCGTCCGCCAGCGAATAAGTCAGACAGTCATCCAAAAGCCAGTTGCCGAACCAGCGATTGCCGACCCAGCTCTCGAACAGTGCCCCACTGGCCGATTGCTTGGGGGGCACATAGACCGGCAGCCGGCGGCTGCGAGGCCTGAGGCTCCTCGACGACTTCTGCCCATAGAGTACGCCGTCGATCAGGTCGATATTCTTGACCCGGTAACCGACTGTTGCCTCCTGGATGGTTTCGTAATTTCCCCTGAAGCCCTTCAATATCTCGGCAACGGAACCGAATTCCGCACCCGTGATGCGATCGAGATGATGCGGAAGAAATTTGGCAGGGTGGATGAAGCGTCTGACTTGCGGAGCGATCGTCCAACGTTCGCATGCGACCGCCTCGATGTCCGGAACAGAGATCCGGGCCGCTCTTCTCAAAGAATGCATGATCGGCGGAAAAGATATCAATCAACCATCCTCCCGGGGCCCGCGACGGCGCTTCGAACGCTGAGGCTCCATGCCCCCAAACTACCGCCCTGGGCAGGATAATCGCATAGCGGCCAATGGTTTCGCCGTGATCTTTGGGTTATCGGCCTACTCATTTCGAAGTATCAGATAACGATATTTTCCTCGTGCTCCAGCAGTGAAGCAATCGCCTGGGCGCTGATGCGATGGTGGAATTTCGCGGCGATCTTGGCCCGCGATGCCTGCCTCAACCGACGTGAGAGATCATCGTTCAGCAATACTCTTTCGATAGCGGCTGCCATCTCCTCCGGACGCTGCGCTTGAACCAGCATGGCATCCACACCATGGTCGACGAGCTCGCTATTTCCACCGACATCGGTGACGATCACCGGCATCTCCATCGCCATCGCCTCCATGATGGCGACCGAAATCCCTTCGTTCAGACTGGCGAGCACGAAGATATGCGCGTCCTCCAGCCCTTGTCGCACCCGGGTTTCGGAGACCGCTCCCAGAAGTTCGACACAGCCGGTGAGCTTCTTTTCCGCAATCAGGGCTTCCAATGTCCTGCGATAGCCGCTGCCGCCCTGCTCGTCTTCGCCGGCAATCTGCAGGCGGACGTCGATGTCACGCCTTCGCAGAATTTCGACGGTTTGAAGCAGGAGGTCATGTCCTTTCACCGGATTGAGCCTGCCGCAGGTAAAGATCCGGCATGGTTCCCCAGGTTTCCAAGGGTTGTAGGGACGGCTCCTGCGAATCTGCTCCAGATCCACCCCCATCGGCGCAATCGCGATCCGGGACGGTTTCGAGCCGTTTAGCTTGACATCGATATCGTTGAACAACCGCTTGGAGATTACCGTCGCAAAGGCGGCATTCTTCCATTTCTGCCGCTGGTTGGGACCATAACCCTCGAGTGTCGGGCCATGAAGCGTCAGGCTATAGGGTATTCCGGACAAGAGCGACGCCAGCGCCGCGACGTTCGCCGCGTCGGCGCAGGAATGGACATGAATATGGGACCAGTTTCCACGACGCGCGAGCCGCACAAGTTTGCCGGCAACCAATAGGATGGCGAGCATGCGCAGTCGACCGGCTGGAGATTTGATTTCCGCACCGAGAACGGCGGCAAGACTCCGGCCGACCCGACGCGGACCGGCGCGAACAATTTCCGCCATCGCTGCAAGCGCTCCGCGGAAGCCGAGCGGCAGAAGGTAGTCGGTCTCCCTGCGGGCTTCGTCGGCCCAGGCATGTGACGCGATCGCCTTCGGAGGAGGCGCCGTGGAAACGAATTGAGCCTCGATACCGAGCTCGGACAAGGCCTCGTGTTCACGCCACAGGAATATATGGGTCTGACCCGGAAATTCCGGTATGAAGAAACCTATCCTGCGACCCATCACCCCTCCTTGTTCCAACGCTCCCGCGACACGCGACCTTGTCGGCTGCGGCACTCGCATGACAGACCACGCGCGGCCGGTAACCGCAGGCACTAATCGGTTGAATGCAGAAGGATCATGGTCAGCGCCAGGTCGCCATTTCACAAGCTTTCTTGGCGGCGGATGGCCTTATCCTAAAGGGGACGGATCGCTTGGCACTCATCCGTTCGGGTTAGGAACGGGGATCGGACACGTACCTCTTTGTGCCTTGTTTGCAGGTGCCCGACGCGGCCGTAGTATAAACCGTCTTATCCCAGTTGGATGGGAAGGGGTTACCAATCACCGGGGGTCTACAGATGCGTGGGATAACGAGTCTCGCGGGGCTATTGCTCTGCCTGACATTTGGGGACGTTGCCGCCCAGACAGCCTATCGCCTACAGCCAGGCGATACGCTTCAGGTATGGATTGCCCAGGAGCCAGAGCTCACCCGCGAGGTCGTCATTGCTCCGGACGGATGGCTGTCATTCCCCCTTGCAGGCCATATTCAGAGCGCCGGGCTTTCCCTTTCGGAACTGGAGGCGCAACTTCTCGATCGGCTGAAAACCTATTTCAACGACAAACCCAATCTGACGATCATGTTGCGGCCCAACACTCAAAACCCGCAGCTGATCTACGTTCTTGGCGAGGTCGCCACACCCGGCGCATACCCGTATCGGGCGAACATGACTGTCCTTCACGGCCTCAGCGTTGCCGGCGGCGTTTACCGCACGGCTTTACTGGCCGCCGATCAGGACCGGTCCGTGATTGTACGCCGCGACGTCGAACACTCCCAAAAACGCCTGCAGGAACTGAAGGCCCGCATCGTCCGCCTCGAGGCGGAACTGCGGGGCGAAAAATCCATCGGCACGACCGAAGCGCTTGCCGCCGATCCGGCCCTTGCCCAGGAACAATCGCTGTTGAACGCCCGCATGGAAGCGCTTTCCATGGAGGAAAAAGCCCAGGCACAGGCAAACCAACTCACGGAGCGAAACAGTCTCGCGATGCAGGAGCAGGTCGATACCATGACGAAACGGATCGACCTGGCCAAACGCCGCCTCCAGAGCATCACCGGGCTCGTCGCCAAAGGCGTGACCGAAGGCTCGCAGCAGATGGTCCAGGAAGGCACGATCGCCGAGCTCGAGGGACAGATCAGCCGACTGACATCTGAAATTGCAGTTGCCGAGCGCACCAAGATGGCGGAGCTCGCCCGTTACGATAGCGCTCGACAGGCACAGCGGACCCAATTGCTGGTCGAACTCAACGCGGCCCAGCGCGAGCAGGAAGAAACCGCAGCGCGGCTGGCCGACAGCACGCGGATCATGACCATCTATGGGGAGAGTGCTGCCTCAAGCCAGCAGAGGGAGCGGCGGCAGCTCGGCTATCACGTCGTGCGGACCACGAACGGCGAAACCCGCGAGTTCGTCGCAACCGAGATGACCCCGATCCTGCCGGGCGATCTGTTGCGGGTCGTCTACACAGACCCGACAAAGACCGGGGATGCGGGGGCTGGTCAGCCGGTGGCTCGAGCCGAAACCCGCTCGTCCGAAGTAACGAGGGCAGCTCGATGACGGAGACTTCGTGATGACCAATGTATCTCGTACGCGAAGCAATGAGGCGACAGCATGATCAACGAGTTAGGACGCAATATTCTCTATTATATCGAAATCGCCCTCGCCAAACCTCTCTACGCCATCGTACCAGGACTGATTGCCATTCTGGTTGGCGCCTATTTCATCTACACGATGCCACGGAGCTATTATTCCGAGGCGCTGCTGCTGATGGAATTTCAGCAGATACCAACGACGCTCGTATCACCGACCGTATCGAACGACCGCCTGCAATTCATCGAGCAACGGGTATTGTCGCGCAATAACCTGCTGGCACTGGCCGAAAAATACCGTCTCTTTCCAAATATGCCGGATACCTTGGCCAAGAACAATTTTGCGGCCTTGATACGCAACCAGATCACTCTGCTGATATCGGTGACCGAGGGTGCCGACCGCGTCGCAAGCAACGCCTCGGTCAGAATTGGCTTCAAATATGGCGATCCCATCATTTCCGCGAATGTAGTTTCGGACCTCGTTTCGCAAATTATCGAAGAAAACCGGCGCATCCGCATGGCACGCGCTTCGGAGGCAACGAAATTCCTGACGCAGGAGGCCAATAACGTCACCCAGCGGTTCCGCGATAGGGAAGGCGTCTGGACCAAATATCTCGAGGAAAACAAGGAATCTCATCCCACGAGAATCCCAACCTTGCTGATTGAGCTTCAGGCAAAGGAAGTGGAACTCGCGGCACTCGACCGGGCCGCCGTTGCGCTGAACGAAGAGATAGGAATCTACGAAGCCCAGCTGCGCATGGGCGTCGGACAGACGACCGAAAGTACGCGTTTTCATGCACAGCTCGTCGAGCTTGAGCGTGATTTCGCAGTCAAGTCGGTCATTTATTCGGACACGCATCCCCAGATTCGCGCCATGAAGCAGCGTCTCGATGAGATGCGGGCTCAAGTTGCACCGGCACCGCGCGACACATCGGGGAATATGCCGACGCCTGAAGAGATCAAGACGCTTTCGCCCGAGCTCATGCTGATCGCAGAACGTATCGCGATGGCAAAGCCGCGCCAGCAACAGAATATAGCCCAAAGGAGCGCCCTTACGGAACGCATCGCCAAGCTGCGGGAGCTTGTCTCTCACGCTCCCGAAGTTGGAGCACAGATCGCTGCGAATGAAGCCGAGAAGGTGTCGTTGCAGCGAAACATGGACGAGATGCAGACTAAGCTCGACGCGGCACGCCTTGGCGAGCGGCTGGAGGACGGCGATGCCGCCCAGCAGATCGAGGTGGTCGAGGAGCCGGAAGTTCCCAAAGCCGCTACGGGACCACGGCGACTCCAATTGATCGCTGGAGCCTGTGCTGCAGCGGCCATGGCTGCGGCGGCGGGCATCTACGGCGCGCATCTGTTTGACCAGACCATCCGCGGCACGTTCGATCTCAGCGACGCTCTGGCCGGAGAAACGCTGGTGGTCATTCCACGATGGAAGCCGAAGCGGCGTATTGCCAGGGCATTCCGGAATTCCGCTTTTGCGACCCCAAGTCCGCTTGCGGGAGGGTGACGTGGTTCGACTACGGCCGAACCGCCTCTAGTTGAAAATGGTATCGATGGGACAGGGCACGAATTTCATGGAAGTCATCAAGAATATTTCATCTCGGGGAAGAATGGCGGAGAGGCTGGATGGGACCGGCCTTGCTGAGCTGAATACCAATTACCTCAACGGCTCGGTCATCCACTCCCATGAGGAATGTCCGCCGCTGCCGGGCGTCTCTCCAGTCTCCCCCACCTTTCTGTATTCCAATCGCATCATCGCCTTCGACAGCGACAGTCCGATGGCACATTCCTACGACGTCCTGCGAAACCAGTTGCTCAACGCACACAAGGACCGGGACACGCGGGTGATTTCGGTGACCGCCCCGACGATCGGATGCGGCACCACCGTAACCGCCATCAATCTGGCGCTCAGTTTCGCCCGCGTACCCGGCGCTAATGTCTTGCTCGTCGATGCGAACTCCCGGGATCCCGCAATAGGCAATATACTCGGGCTGTCGCCTCGTCCGGTATCGGACGATCCGGTTCACGGTTGGCAGACGACGGTGGATATTCGAAGCGTCCGTTGTCATCTGCTGCGCGCGGCCTGGGGGCCGGGCAAAATTCCGCTGCCGGCGGACCTGGCGCGGATGACGGCGCAGGTCGATCTTGCGCGACAGATGCTGAGACCGACGATCGTTCTTTTCGATCTGCCGCCCATGTTGAGTTCGGATGAGGTGATCCCGTTTGTCGAAATGTCGGACACCGCCCTGATCGTACTCGCGATCGGTAAGTCAAAGCTTGCGGAACTGGAGATCTGCCGGAGCTATCTTGGCCCCGAGAAAAACATGCAGGTGGTCCTGAACAAAACGAAGAGGCACGGC
Organism: Neorhizobium sp. P1_A6; assembly: GCF_056406795.1. Taxonomy (NCBI): domain Bacteria; kingdom Pseudomonadati; phylum Pseudomonadota; class Alphaproteobacteria; order Hyphomicrobiales; family Rhizobiaceae; genus Neorhizobium; species Neorhizobium sp. P1_A6. The sequence continues at coordinate 380,693 of NZ_JBFTZM010000006.1, forward strand.
CTTTGATGGATGTCGAACTTAATCGGCAGGACGACGCCACGGCGCTGAAACTGGTCGTCGTCATCGTCAACTATCGGACCGCCGATCTCACCATCGATTGCCTTGCATCCTTGAGCGTCCCCGGCACGGTCCCGGACGGGACGCGGATCGTTGCCGTCGAGGGGGGATCCGGCGATCGCTCGGCCGATCTTATTGCAGCAGCCATAAAGAAGAACGGCTGGACGAATGCCGTATGCCTTCCGCTGGAAGTGAACGGCGGCTTTGCCTACGGCAACAACCGGGGCATTGAATATGCGATGGCAAACTTCGGTCGACCAGACTATGTCCTGCTCCTCAATCCCGATACCATTGCCCGCCCCGGCAGTGTTACGCGCCTGGTCGAATTCATGGACCGCAAGCCCGACGCCGGCATTGCCGGCAGCCGTCTGGAACATCCGGACGGGAAAGGTCAGGCCTGCGCTTTCCGATTTCCCTCGATTGCCAATGAATTTGAAAGCGAGGCGAAGCTGGGGCCGGTTACCCGCCTGCTCGGGCGCTGGCGTATCGCTCCGGATATGCCGCGGGAGCCCAGCCGGATCGACTGGGTCTCCGGAGCCAGCCTGATGGTCAGGACAGACGTCCTCGATCAGATCGGCACCCTCGATGAAGGATATTTCCTGTATTATGAGGAAGTGGATTTCTGCATTCGGGCAGCGCGCGCCGGATGGTCCTGCTGGCATGTGCCGCAAAGCCGCATCATTCACCTGGTCGGCCAGTCGACGGGCGTGACACGACACGTCAAACCGTCCAGGCGACCAGCCTACTGGTTCGAGTCCCGGCGGCGTTACCATCTCAAGCATCACGGAGCTGCTTTTTCGGTCCTCTCGGACCTTGCCTGGCTTTGCGGACACATCGCCTGGCGCATCAGGCTTCTCGCCGAAGGCAAGAGATCCAGCGGGCCGCCGCATCTGCTGCAGGATTTCATCCGGCACTCGGGGCCGTTTCGCAGGATCTGACCGCTTTCACAAGCAACACCCGGCTCAAATAATACCCGGTCTGGCCATCAATATTTCCAATGCCGCCGCCGACTTGTTGATGTCGTGCCGTTCGAGCGCCCGCCGCCGCCCCGCCTCGCCCTTGCGGAACAACTCGACATCGCTTGCGAACAACGCCTGCCGCATTGCGCCGGTCAATGCCTCCAGGTCACCGGCTGGAACGAGCCAGCCATTGTCCGGTTGAACAAGCTCCGGGATGCCGGCGACATAGGTCGAGATCACCGGGCGCTTCAACGCCATGCTTTCCATCAGCACGACGGGAAGGCCTTCCGCGAAGCTTGGCAGAACCAGAGCCTTGGCGCGAAGAATTTCGTTGCGCACATCGTCCTGTGAGATCATGCCCATCAGTACGACTGTGTCGCCGAGTCCGAGCCGTTCGATCTCGCGTCCGATTTCGGCCCGCAACGGGCCATCGCCGACAAGAACGAGTTCGAAATGCGTCCCCTCGGCCCGCAGGTTAGCCGCCGCCTGAAGCAGAAGGAGATGGCCTTTTTGCTCGGAGAGCCGCGCGACGCAGACAAGACGCGGATCGGAGCGGTTTAGCTCCACATCGTCGCTCAGATAACGCTGGTCGATGCCGCAGTGAACCACCTCGATCTTCCGCCAGTCTCCAAGGTCGGCCCAGCGCAGCAGCTGACTGCGGCCGTAGGAGCTGACAGCGACGACAAACGACGACGCCCGGATCTTGTCGCCAAGCCCCAGCGTCTCAGGCCGATCGAACTCCTCCGGCCCGTGCACGGTGAAACTGAACTTCATGCCACCGATCTCATGCGCCAATGTCGCGACCGTCGCGGGGTTGGTGCCGAAATGCACATGCAGGTGATCGATCTTATCCCTGCGGCACCAATCGGCCAGGATCATCGCCTCCCAGAAATAGACCAGGTGACGCAGGTAACGTCCTCCGGACGTCCTCGCGAACCGGAGCGCAACTCCCAAGGCTTTCAACGAGGGACCGGGGCGGGCAAGCGCTTGGCGAACGACGCTTGCAAAGGCTCTTATCATCGGGGTCCGCAGGATATGGCGGGTGCGGCGGGCTTCCCCGATATCCTCGGGATCCTTCAATGTGCCGCGAAAGGGGCGTATCGCATATCTTTCGACCCGATGCCCCCTCGCCTCAAGCGCCACGATTTCGCGCCGTATGAACGTGTGGCTCGGCGCCGGATATTGATTGGTGAAATACGCAATCCGCATTCCACAAGCGCCCCTTCATATTTGCCTATCAGCGGCAATTCCCCTGGATCAGGTATATCAAAAAGGGTTTCGCGGGCTCAGTGCAACAAAGAGCTTAGGAGCGCTGCATCGGCTTCCACCAAAGAGGTAAATTTACACCAGCGAGCTGAAATTATACAGACAGTATAGAGGCTTATCACGTTCCGGGGCCGAGATCGCGACAGATGACTACCGATAAACCAACGGCCGGGGGATACGCGCACATGGACATGGATATCCAAATGCACCGCGGCACCTATTCCGGGCTCGGAGCTGATGTCTGTGTCGTTGTGATCGGACGTAACGAAGGGCAGCGGCTCATCGACTGCCTCAATTCCCTGAAGAACCATCGCGAGCGTACGATCTACGTGGATTCAGCCTCGTCGGACGGCAGCGTCGAGGCGGCCGCCAAGCTCTGCGCGGAGGTTTTGCCGCTCGACATGACAATTCCATTCACGGCGGCACGCGCGCGCAATGCGGGTTTTGATGCTGCCATGCGGCGCTGGCCCGACACGGCCTTTGTGCAGTTCCTGGATGGGGACTGCGAACTTGACGCCAGGTGGATCGCGACGGCCACAACCTTTCTGGTCATGCGCAAGGATGTCGCGCTGGTCTTCGGAGATCGGCGCGAACGGCATCCCGACCGCACGATCTTCAACGCCATGTGCGACCGCGAATGGGAGGGCCCGCCCGGCGAAGTCCCGGCATGCGGCGGCGATATCCTCATCAGAGCCTCTGCCCTCAAGGATCTCGGCGGTTACTCCAACGAGCTGATCGCGGGAGAGGAACCGGAACTTTGCGTCCGCCTGCGAGAGAGGGGCTGGAAGATCTGGCGCCTTCCCTGCGAAATGACGCGTCACGATGCGGACATAAGCCGTCTGAGCCAATGGTGGCGGAGAAGCGTGCGTTGCGGGCATGCCTATGCACAGGTGTCCCATCTCCACCGGAAATCTCCATCCAGGATATGGACCAGGAATTTCAGGCGCGCGGTTTTCTGGGGCGGTTTGGTACCACTGGCAGCGATCTTCGGCACGGTTCTCGATCCTGTAGGCCTCGCGCTGCTGCTGGCCTATCCGCTTCAGATCCTGCGCCTGGCGTTCAGAACCGCATCCAAACCAGGTGATAGATGGATCTTCGCCACATTCGATGTCCTCGGCAAGTTCCCGGAGATGCAGGGCATCGCTCAGTTTTATGTAAACCGGCTGATCAATCGCCAACAGCGGATCATCGAATATAAATAGTAGCCATTGCTGAACACCGGCTCGGCGGTTGTCCGCCGCTAGTGGCGCGACCCCAGAACCCGCATCTTTTTGACCTCGACGGAAGTCTGCATGACCGGGTATGGCAGCCCGGTTCCCATGCTTTTCATCCCTGCCCTGGCCAGCGGAAAAAACTCCCACTCCATGCCCGCGCCTCGTCTCAGAAGTGCGGCGCAGAGACCAGAGAACGGCCAGTAGATATAGGGAATGACCGAAACGCTGCTGGTGGTCGCGATGGTGAAAAGCATGGCGGCTAGGAGCGCAAGCACGCCCTCATAACTGACGATATCCGATTTGCTCGTCCAGAACATGGCAGCGAGTTTGATCGCGAGCACGCCAAAGAACATCGCGAACAACAGCAGGCCGATCAATCCATAATGGAGTGAAATCTGCAGGTAGGTATTCACCACGTCCACGATGCCCTGCCCCTGGATCATCGTTTGCATCTCCGGCTCGCGCACGAATGTGTCCGATCCGAAAAGCGGATAACGCTCGATGACGATAATCGAGTTTTCGAAAAGCCTGGAGCGATAGGTCTCGCTGCCCTTGTCGGCAGAACCGACAAATGGAAGCAGGTTGGTAAACCGGTCGATGAATGGCGGATGCACAAATATCAGAGTGGCAATACCCGGGATCATTCCGACCAGCAGCTTGAGCGAGACCCGCAGATTGGTCAGCAGCAGCACCATTGCGCAGAGCGCGAAACCAAGCCAGGGGCCGCGCGAGACACTGGACAGAAGCCCGATCATCAGCACGCCGAGCGCAGCATATCGCCAGAGGCCCAACGACTTTGGCGTCCGCAACGCCAGCAGACAGCCACCCGCGGTCATGCAAAGGAATCCGAACGCGATGGACTCCACCGACGTCGTAGCGGCACGCAGAAAACCGTCGCGGAAAAGATAGACGGTGATCAACACCACGTCCCATTGCAGCACCACCACGTAATAGATCCGCCAGTTTCTCCAGATTTCGAAAAATCCGATCGCGGCAAGCGGCAGCGCCGCGACGACGAAGGCGAGCAATACCTGGTTTATTTCCAGCGCCGAGCGCAGCGATCGGCTGAAGACGAAGTAGGGAAGCAGAATGTCGAGAAAATAGCCCGGTACCACGCGCAGAATAGAATTCAGATCCCCCAGACGCAGGGCGAGCAAGGATATATAGACGAAGAAGGCGATGACCAGGACGTCCGGGCCGCGAAGTTCTCGATTGTCGTGCTCTCTCCAGAGCCTGATCGCGATCGGCAACAGGATGACGACCGCCAGCAGGCGCGGCGGATCAAGATCGATGATCCTGTTGAAAACGCCCGGAATGCCCACCCCGATCGGAACGCAGGGCGCCACGAACATCAGGATCACGTAGAGCAGGACGGGCTGCTTGGAATTTCGATGGATATATAGGCTCATGATCGCAAGCGCGGCAGCGAAATCGAAGAAACTTCGCGACAAGAAAGTAGCGCAGGTCGCGATGACCCAGCAATTGCGCCAAAGCTTGAATTCAGCTTCGCCTATGAGGGGCACGGCAACCTTGCCGGCGATATAAAGCGCGGGAGCACTGATGATCAGAACGTAGAGGAGAGCACGGAGATACTCAGGCATTTAAGCTCTCGCGCCTGAAACCGCGCCCGTGCTAAGACGTCTCGCGCTGCGACTTTTCCCCATATGGCTGCCCCTTGCCAATGCGCAACCCCGGCTGCGCGCCTCGACTTAGGCTACACGCCCGGCTCGCCTTCCCACACATATCCAAAAGAGCTAACGCCTACTTCGATCGTAGCCCCCGTACCGCCATTTGCCTTGCTTGCCTGCGCTCCTGCTATGCCGTTCGATTCAAGACGGCCGCGCCCACAGTTCCTGCCCATTGAAACCGACGACCCAACGCCAGCATCAGGAAAGGATCCGCCGTGAACCGCCGAATGTTTCTCCAAATGCTGTCGAATGTCGCGATCGCACCAGTCCTGAGCGGCATCCCCTCCGGCGCCAACGCGAGCGACGAGATTTTTCCCGAGCAAGTGGGACTGAACATCACCGGAATGAGCTATTGGGCAACCGAGCAGGCTTTTTCCAACCTCGCCYACAATGCTTCGCCCTGGCGGGTGCAGGTCAAGGACGCCCCCTTCACATGGGACACGCCGCTGCCGCCGATGACCAAGGACGGGTATCCGACGCGAGTTCCGGCCGGATCGTTCGTCGAGAGCTTCCTGATCTTCACAGCGCATCGAAAAAACCTGCCGGTCCAGCTTTCGGTCCACTACGACGGCAAGGGCAAGCTTGGCTACATAGCCGGCGCCGAACTGGAGTCTCGGTCGCCGGGGCGCGACGATGTGCGCAATCTTCGAAAGGATGCTCCCTTCACCTCCATGGTGATGGAAACCGATCCCACCGATCCGATCCGCAATATCCGGGTGTATGAGCGCGGACCAATACCGAAGGAGACGTTCAGGGCGCCATTTCTGGACCGGCTGAGCGGCATGTCGACGCTGCGCTTCATGGACTGGATGGGAACCAACAATTCGAAGGTCCAGAGCTGGAGCGACAGGCCAAGGCCCGGCCAGTTCGGTAAATCCGAACTCGGCGTCCCGCTCGAACACATGATCGAGCTCTGCAATCTGCTAAAATCGGATCCGTGGTTCAACATGCCCCATCTTGCCGACGACGACTATGTTCGTCGTTTCGCGGAACAGGTCAGGAAAGACCTCGACCCGGATCTCAATATCCATGTGGAATATTCCAATGAAGTCTGGAACACCAGCTTCGATCAGGCCGACCATGCCCGCAGCCGCGGCCTTGCTCTCGGCTTCTCGACCAATGACTACGAAGCGCAGCTCCGCTATTACGCACAGCGGACAAACGAAATACTGGCAATCTGGGAAGACATTTTCGGTGCCGCCAGACAGAGGATCGTCGGCGTCTATTCGGCACAATCCGTAAACGTCTGGACCAGCGAGACGATCCTGTCGTGGAAAGGTGTCAAGGCGCATGCGGATGTGCTTGCGATAGCTCCCTATTTCGGTGGGGGCTTTGGCGCGCCGGACCGACAGGAAGAGGTTTCGAGATGGTCGCTCAACCGCCTCTTCTCGGCACTCGAGAATGAAGTCGAGACAGACAACAAGAAAACCATTCAGGAGCAGGCAGCGATCGCCAAACGATACGGCGTCAAGCTCTATGCCTATGAAGGGGGCCAACATCTGGTTGGCAGCAGCGGAGCGGAAAACAACGAACGACTGACAAATCTCTTTGTTGCAGCCAATCGCGACCGCCGAATGGGCGAACTCTACCTTCGCCATCTCAAGAATTGGCGGATGTCGGGCGGAGGCCTCTACGCCGTGTTTTCGTCGATGAGCGAACCCAACAAATGGGGCAGCTGGGGATTGCTGGAAGAAGAGGGCGGCAGCCACCCGAAATGGCAAGCTATCCAACAGGTTCTTAAGCGCAAACCTGCCCTGTAAGCCGTCTCATCCGCTTCTGCTCGGCAGTTGGAACCCGCGACATCACCCGAAGGCGGAACCGCGAAAGGTATGGACATACGTCCTTGCCATGGACGCCGGTTGGCGCCTGATGCGCTCCATCCCCAAAAGCAATGGGCCTGAAATCCGATGTCCTCGAGGAGCGGATGCCCGCCAGACTTTGGTCGTCGAAAGATTGAGCGGATGCGATGAAGGTATTCATCAAACAACTGACCGGCTGCCTGGGTATGGCAACCGGTCAGCCTACCACGCCGAAACCCGAGGCGTTCTGCTCAAGTCCGCACTACAAAGTACCACAATCCTAGATCGGCGATATTGCAAACGGGCCACACCTCAAGTGTAACTTTCCGATACCTAATTTAGCTCAATAAATTTTGAGTGAATAGCGATCTACCTCATGTACATCGCCTCAAATCCTATGTGGAAAAAGAGGAATCAACCGGTGATTATTAAATCACATACTTACTGCAACGTTTGATAGAACCTAATCCTTTTGATTGAGTTGATATGGTGTGCAGATAAGGGAATAATACTTTCGCCAAACAGACTGCTGAAGGCTCGAACGGGAAAAACGGTCGGGCCTTCTCCTTTTGGTGAACCTGACATTTCTCATGGCTCGTGGTGTTATGGTGTGCGAGGCGTCCTGTCAGCCTCGATGACTTCCCGTTTGTGGACGCCCTCGCTGTTTGATCGGCGAGGGCTTCTTTTTTGGCAGCAGCGGGGAAGCACCAAGTGCGGGCGTCCCCACGAGCGTTACACTCTGTCAGCGTTCGGTGAATGCTCTCGACATGCTGTCGACAACCGGCTTGATCAGATAGCTGAAAAAAGTCCTGACTGCGGTTTGAATCATGATCTCCGCAGGCATGCCGGGTTGCGGGGTAAATCCCTTGATGCGGGCGATCTCCTCGGACGAGATGTTGATGCGCGCGACATAGACGTCGTGGTTTGAGAGCCCCGCCTTGCTATCCTCCATTGCGTCCGCAGAGACATAAAACACCTCGCCCCTCAGGACCGGGGTGGTGCGCTGGTTCAAGGCGATGAGACGGATCGTCGCCTTTTGTCCCACCTTGACGCTATCGATCTCGTTGCGCGGCACCTTTGCCTCGATGATCAACGGCACGCCGGCCGGCAGGATCTCCATGATCCCCTTGCCGCTTTCGATGACGCCACCCGTCGTATGGTAGTAGGTCCGCACGACCGTGCCGGAGACCGGCGCGAGGATCGTAGCCCGGCGCAGCACGTCGTCGGCTTCGCGTGATTGTTCACGCGCCGCATCACGCTCGCCTTGGATCGATTGCAAGCGGTCGAGTGCCTCCTCCCGATACGTTTCCTCCGCACGCGTGATCTCCTGCTGCCCCTTCAGGAGCTCGGCTCCGGTTTCCGAAACTTCTGCCTCCAGGCGGCCGATCTGCCCCTCGGCATCGGCAATCGCCCGCTCAAGCGCTCTGACCTCGGTTGCGCGCAACAATCCCTTGGTCAGCAGGACCCGCTTGGTATCGTATTCGTCCTTGAGCAACATGAGCTGTCGCGACATGGCATCGCGATGGCGGGTGTAACCTTCGCTCCGGAACTCCAATGCCTTCATATTCTGCTTCAGCAGAGAAAGCTCGGTCGCCAGCTTCATGCGCTGGGCCTTGAAGTTGAGCTGTTGCGTGAGGATAATCGCGGAAACATCCGGGTCATCCCTGAAATCGTTGAGGTATGACGAAATCGTCATGGAGTCGGCGGCCTCGGATTGAGCGGTAAGCCGGGCGGCCGTTGCTTCCAGCCTGACGCGTCTGAGGAAGAATTCCCGTTTCTTGGCCTGCGACGCGGTCTCGTCCAGCCTGATTACCGGCTGGTTTTCGACAACCTGGTCGCCTTCGTTGACCAGCAGTTCCCTGATGATGCCGCCCTCGAAATGCTGAACGATCTTGTTGCGGCCGGTTGCGACGAAACTGCCCTGGGCGATGACGGCTGCCGCAAGCGGGGCGGTCGCAGCCCAAGTACCGAAACCGCCGAAGGCTATGGCCGTCAGCGCAAGGCCGGCGACCGTCTGTTTCCAGACCGACCGAGGAACCTCCGAGTACCATTCGAGATCGTGTACCTTCGCGACAGCAGACATGCCCCAACCCCTATAGCAACTGATGGCCGAATGACCCGGTATTGATATCGATGCCGCGCGCTTCGATGGCTTTCAGGACATCCGCCCGCATTCCGAACAGCGCGACGGTGCCGTTGACCAGCAGCAGGACCTTGTCGACGCTGCTGAGGAGAGCCGGACGTTGCGTGATCGTCGCGACGGTTATCTTGTGTTCCTTGGCATGCTGAAGTGCGTGGAGCAGCGCCGCATCGCCCGCATTGTCCAGATTGGAATTCGGCTCATCCAGCACCACCATCCTTGGATCGCCGAAAAATGCCCGGGCAAGCGCAATACGCTGCTTTTGGCCGCCGGAAAGAGGAGAGCCATCGGCCGCCACCACGGTTTCGTATCCGTGTGGCAGGCTGGCTATCATTTCATGAACATCGGCAAGCATTGCGGCCCGGTAGATCTGCTCATCGTCGGCGTCCATCCGCATCCGGGCGATATTGGACTTTATCGTGCCGGGAAAGAGCTGCACATCCTGCGGCAGGTAGCCGATATTTTCGCCGAACTGGCGCTGATCCCAGTTCCTCAGATCCATCAGATCCAATCGGACACTCCCCGACGTCGGCAGGACCGATCCGACGAGCATTTTTCCGAGTGTCGTCTTGCCGGCACCGGAATTGCCGATGATCGCCAGGGAATCTCCCGGCTGCAGGGCAAACGAAACGCCGTTGAGCACGACGCGCTTGGTTCCCTGCGGTACATAAAGGAGGCGCTCGACGTCCAGGCGCCCTTCGGGCTTCGGCAGGTTCAGGCGGTCGAAATTCAATGGCGAGGATTTCAGCAGCGCCGATATGCGCCCGTAGGCCGCGCGGGACTGGCTGTATTGGTTCCATCCTTCGATGGCCCCTTCGATCGGCGCCAACGCGCGACCCGCAATGATGGAGGCAGCGATCACCATGCCCCCGGTGAGCTGCCCTTCGATCGACAGGAAGGCGCCCCAGCCGAGCATCGCGATCTGCGTCAGAAGGCGGCAGGCCTTTGATATGGCCGCAATGGTGATATTCCGGTCCTGGGCAATGACCTGCGACTTGAGCGACGAAGCCGTGTCCTTGCCCCAGATCTGCACCGTCTCCGGGATCATGGCGAGCGCGTTGATGATCTGAGAATTGCGCGACATCGATTCCAGATGAAGGTTGGCCTTCACCTGCGCCGTGTTGGCTTCGGCAAACGGCTCGGCGGTCATCCGCTGGTTGATCTGGGTGAAGGCCAGCAGCATGAGGGCTGTCAGCACCACGATGAAGCCGAGATGCGGGTGGATGAGAAAGACCGCCACCACGAAGAGAGGTGCGATCGGCGCATCGAGAAACGACAGCAAGGTCCTGGAGACGAGGAATGAACGAACCTGCTGAAGATCGCCCAGCACCTGATATTCGCGACCATTGCTTTGAAGCGAGGCGCGGGCAGCGGCGCTCAGGATCGGAGCGCCAAGCTGTGCCGCGATTTCCACCGCGGTCCGCATCAGGATGAAGCGTCGAAGAGCGTCGAAGGCCGCCTGCAGGATGACCGCTCCGACGATCACGATCGTCAACATCACCAGCGTGTCGAGAGAACGGCTGGTCAGCACCCGGTCCGATATCTGGAACAGGTAGGTCGGAATCGCAAGCACGAGGATATTGCTGGCGACGGTGAAAAACATGACGATCGCCAGGTTCCGCCGCACCGCAGTAACGCCGGCGCGCAGGCTGGCAGAAAAGTCGACCGGCGCGAGGCGCTTGTGAAACGTACCGTCGCCGCCACGCCCGCCACCGGTCGTCGGCGGCTTTCCAAAGGGCTTTGCCTCTGTCCGCAATGGCCCGGTGTCGGCATCGATCGTGATCATGCCTTCCGGCGCCTTTGCCTCCGTCGCTTCGCGCTGCGGAGGCTTCGGCTCGATCTCCGGTTCGATGATCCTGCCATTGGCAGGCATGGCCAGAATATCGGCGCCCGACGAGCCCTCGTTCACGCGCAATGAACTCGGTGGTGAGTTCTTGGGTTCCAGCCTGGATATCGTTGCTGAAGAGACTGCGTCACCGGATGACATTTTCAGGCATTCGTCCACGGCGCGCTCCAATTTTGCATAAAATTCCTCCCCGGCAAGTTGCCGACTTTCATCGTGATCGTGGGCCTGTTCTAGGTCGGCCCTCTTTTGGGCGTCCGACATGTTTCCCCCCATTATCCGAGCACATGTTGCAGTCCATCGTTCTGATAGTGGCCGTCATGATCCACAGGCACGCCGTATCCAGGCTCGGTTGGATCGGCTTGCAGCATCGAATCGTCGAGAAAGGCCACCGCTTCGTTGACCAGTGCATCGGGATCGTGCGCCGCCAATTCCGGGTGGCTTGAAATCAATCCCGATTGGAAAAGCGTTTCCTGGGAGTATTGCTCGCCGCCGACATAGGTATGGCCAAGAGAGTCCAGGTCGGCGATCGCGGCGTTGTTGATGAGCGTATTTCCCCCGGTCGAGATCGACCATGTCGCTTCCGCGTGAGGATTGACGGCATTCATCGCCAGGGCGATCTGATCGCTGTCGCCGACGATGCTGGTCTGGCTGATATACTGGATATTCARCATGTCGCCGCTGATATAGAGAACGCGCAACCCGGCCAATCCCGCAAACGCCGGATCAGTCAGAACGCCGCTGGAGAGATTTCTTCCGCCGCCGGCAAAATCGGCCGCCGTGTCCAGGTAGGCGGAAGGCAGCGTGTCGAAACGATCGGCGCCGCCAATATTGTAGATATGGGCCTGGTTCCAGAGCAGGTTCCCAGCGCTGGAAAACGCGCCCTCGCCGGTCGTTTCGAAACCCGTGACCGCGCCGACAACATCGTTGTCGAACAATATGTTCATCTGGTGGATGATATTGGCGTCGTAAAGGCTGCCGCCAACCAATATCAGATCGTAGGCATGGCTGAGCTCGTAGATCGAGGTCTGGTTCACGCTCATGTTGTCGCCGCCAATGACCTTGGTGGTGGCGCCGGAGGACGACAGGATGCCGACGTCATTGTCGGACATGAAGATGTACTGCTCCAGCCAATTGACGATCAGCAGGTCGCCCTGGATCTCCGTGACAATCCAGCTTCCGGGATAACCTCCGCTGGCATGCGAGGAGGCACTGTCGTCCTGCAGCGGATCGACCCTGTGGAATGTGGCGATGTTGAATATTTCGTCGGGTGCGCCGTCGTTCGTCCAGCTGCTGATCGCCGAGGTAATGGCGTCGACATCCTGAATGACATTGACCTGGATGATCGCGTTGATCTCGAAATGATCGCCGACGACCGCCGTCACCGTTGCGCCCGTCCAGATATTCTTGAGGACGGCATCGTTGACGGTGGTATTGGCGCCGCCGATCAGTTCGACCGAAGCGTCTACCTGGACGGAGCCATCCGCAAAGATCTTGGCGTTGGATGAATGAGCATCCTCCTCCGCGTCGGCGTCATCTGTATCCTTACCGAAGGAGTGATAATCCTCCAGCTTCGGCGCCTCGTCGACGAGCACTCCGTTGACGTAGGTACCTTCGATCGTCGTGGATTGATGGACGAAAGCTTCCATCGGCCCGCCGGAATCGGCTGAAAGGGACTCCAGCTCGCTGGCGACGGACTTGATGATCTCGATAAGGTCTGCCGAGGATTCGGGCATGTCGAGATGGCCGATCGGCGCATCCGACAAGACCTCCTGCGCCCTATCCAGCAGCTCGCCGTTGTCAACCGGAGCAGGATTGAACGTGAGGCCGTGTCCTCCGACGCCGAAGCTGTCATTGTCGGAAAGCGAGGCGGCCTGAACGATGAAGTTCACCACCGAGCCAAGAGGCTGTATCCCCAATGTAAATGACTTGCCGCTCGCATAGGACGGATACTCGTGCCGCGGCATCTCATGCCGGCCGTAATGTGTCCTGATTTCTACGATGGGAATTGACGGATGGTCATATCGACCCACGAAGTGGGGATGCCAGATGGGCGTGAAAGTGGCGGGAGCCTTGTAGACCACCGACGGATCGAAGCCGAGCAGGTCGTAAGGCGCCTCGAAATGGGATGGGGTCGCGACAGATGGCGGGATGAATTGTTCGGGCGTGTTGAGCGAGAAATCGGTATAATTATCCCGCAGGCGCGCATCCTCGACGTTCGTGTGGAAGAGCCCGATGAAATGAGCGATTTCCTCCGTGATTGTATCCATCATCGTCATAACCGCTGCCTTTGTATGGGCATGCCTGGACCACAGGTCGTTCGGAATGAGGGACTGCGCAGGAGATCTGCGCAGTCCACGATGTGAAGGTCTCTGCCTGGAGCAGGGAAAGCGACGGCTTAGAGACTGGTGCCGTCGTGGGTGTCGTCGCCTGCCACCGTGCTGTGGAGATCGCCGCCGACGATTGTCATGTCGATTGCGTTCTGCTGCAGGTTCGCACCCATCACGATTTCCTGGTTGAAGGCGTGGGTGTCGATTGAGGCATCGGCCGAAGCGGAGCTTGTGCCGGTCACGAAACCGTCGTCACCGTTGTGCGAGCCCCAGACACCGCCGTCGCCGCCAGCTCCGCCGGCGCCGGTATAGGCCAGGCCGCCATCGCCGCCAGCAGCACCAGCACCGCCGAATGCCCAGCCACCTACCGCGCCACCGCCGGTACCATCGGCCCATGCGCCACTCAGCGCCGCGCCACCTTCGCCGGCACCCGATGTTGCGTCACCGCCGGTAGCATCGCCGCTGGTTGCTGCGTCGGATGTTGCTGCGCCGCCGGTACCGGCGGCACCTGCTGCGCCGTCGCCACCAAGCCCGGCACCAAGCCCGGCGCCGAAACCAGCTCCGAGACCGGCCCCAAGGGCACTGCCACCAGCGCCGCCGTCACCGGCATCCGCGGTGTCGCCACCAGCGCCGCCGTCACCGCCGGTCGGATCGCCGCCGTCACCACCGGTGTTTCCACCACCGTCACCGGCAGGGCCGCCCGCACCGCCATCGCCGTCGGCGAAGATCGGATTGAGCAAGCCGAGGCTGCTGCCGATCGTGGTTGCCGATGCTCCGCCGTTCGAATCCCCGCCGTCTCCGGCGTCGGAAGCATTGCCACCGGTGGAGTTGCCGGAATTGCCGCCTGCAGCGCCGTCGCCAGCCGTGTTGCTGCCGCCCTGATCGCCATCGCCGGCAAAGGCGAGCCCGGCGCCAAGACCGAGGCCGAGACCCAGGCCGAGACCGAGACCGTCGCCACCATTGCCGCCACGGCCACCGATACCCTTGCCGCCATCGGCATCGCTTTCGGCATCGCCGCTGTCGCCGTCGCCGCCATCGGCATCGCCGCCTTCGCCTTTACCGCCGGCTGCGACGCTTGCGGCCAAACCGCCAAGGCCGTCACCGCCAACCGCGAAGCCGCCAAGCGCGGTACCGCCATTGCCGCCATCACCGCCATCGGCATCTGCATGGCTTCCGCCATTGCCACCGCCGCCGCCGGCATTGATACCGTCGGAGGCAAGCGCAATGCCGCCCTCGGCAGTGCCATTCAGTTCGAACGAACCATCGTTGCTGACGGTGGCGCTTTCGAGCTTGTCATTGTCCTGGATGTTGGCGACCTGGCTGAAGACGTTGCCGACATCATTGCCTTCACCGTTCAGGGAGTTGTTGAGCAAGTCATCGATGCGAATGTTGAACATCCCGTCGATGGAACTGTGCTGCATGTCGACATCGGCAAAGTCGTCGTCCGTCGGCGTGTAACCTTCAAGGTCGACACCGACATCGACAGCGACGCCCACGGTAGTCTCGTTGACGTTCTCGTTGAGATTGCCGTTGAGGTTCAGGTTGCCGTTACCGTTCAGGTTCAGATTGCCGTTGCCATTCCAGTTGTCGTTGTCGTTCGTCGACTCGCTCGTCTGGCTCTGGTCGCTGGACTGTTGCTGCTGTTGTTGTTCCTGCTGTTGCTGTTGCTGTTCCTGGCTGTCCGTCGGATCGTCGACAACAGTGTTGAACGCGTGGCGTTTGTCTACCATCACAGTATCCTCTTTGACTGCGACGGCGTGACCACCATTCATCTTCTTGGGGTCTTTGCTCGTCGCTGTTGAAGTGAGTCATTGGCCTCTGGCGAGAGGGCGCGCGTCAACGCGACCGTTCGCCGGTCTTTCTCTCGTGATGTCTGATTTTTTTAGCTCTCCCCTAGTTTCCCGAGAGACCTGGAACGAGCGGCGGCATGGCCGTATGCTCGTGACAGCGCGCATCGACGAACGTTCTTCAGCGCTCGTTCTTCAGCTGCTTCGGGATGAGGCACTTTGTCCCGATTGCTCAGAAGAAATAAGGTAATATTTCGAGCTAGCGCAACCTGATGAATACTATGTGAGCATAGTTCTATGGGTGAAATGGTCTAACCAAGAAGAGGTAGGCACATCGGTGATAAATGCAGCCTTATGTATGCAGCAACTCGCGTCTCACCGGAGGAAACGCTGTCTGATCATGGTTCGTTCGCGGAAAAACGACCTGTAATGCCAAATCCCATCACCGATTCGATCTATTCGGTAAATCGTTCGGTCTATTCCCACCCTTCCGGTCTTGGTTTACCGTTCCCTAATAAGATCTTCGGAGCACCACTTTGCGTGTACTTTCGATCAACGACGGGAGGGAGGTCTATCCATGCAAATTCCGCATGGTGTTTCACAACATGTCGGCTTGGATCTGGCAACAAACGCCTTGAAGAGAATGAATGCAATCCGGACACTCCTCTTCATCTGCTCGCCGGGAACAATCTCCACCGCAATGACTGCGGCCATCGAAAGCGAATTTCCGTGGCTTTGCGTCAAGACGGTTCCCGATCTCAAGCTGGCCTCGGCGGAATTTGACAATCCGGTTCAGCTCATGCTGGCGGATGTCCGCCTAGCCTCTGCGCTCGCCGAATACTGGCCGGAACTGGCCCGCTATCATCCCGCTGCAACACTCGCGCTGATCGGTACCGACGACGGCGAAATAGCCTCCGATCATCAAAGAGCAAAAGAGCTTGAAATCGTTCAGGGGATACTGCCGTTCAACGTCAATCTCGATGTCTTCCTGTCAGGCCTGCGGATCGTATTGAAGGGCGGTACATATTTCCCGTCGACAGGTTACCGCGCTCAGCGAAGCCCGCCTCCGGAAACAAGCGAGGATCCGGCTGACACCAAGCCGGCCCCATACAATGCCGGCAAACAGGCGATCGAAAAGCTCACGAAGCGTGAGAACGAAATTCTCGCCAGAATGGCCATGGGCAACCAGAACAAGATCATCGCCGCCGCCCTGAGCCTATCAGAACACACAGTAAAGATTCATATTCACAACATCATTACCAAGCTTGGCGTGCATAACAGAACGGAAGTCGTCGCTCTCTATTTTGAATATAGACGCAAGGATGTAACCGGCAATGCAGGCGACACGAACCGCGGCCAGGACGGCCGCTCCCTCTCGGGCGACAAGTACTAGGCTGCAGGACATCCTGCTCCTGATTGGGCAGCTGAACTATACGTGGACCAACACAGAAAGCCTGTTGATCCACATGATTGCCGGCCTTGCCAAAGTGGACAAGGAAACGGCAATCGTCATCTTCCTGACCTTGAACACGACGCGCGCGCGCATCGACCTCGTGGACAGGCTGACCAAGATGCGCAAGACCGCACCGGTCTGCCGCAGGGAGATCCTGGAAGCCACCCGCCGCCTTTCCGAGGAAGCCAAGCTCCGTAACAAATACAACCACTGCATCTATTCATTCGATCCCGACAGCGGCCGCAACGTCACGCAATCGATGCGCATCTTCGAAAGCCGGGACGAGATCAAATACGGAAAGATCGAGGAGCTGGACGCCCGGGAAATCGGCCGTATTCAGGAGAGCATCAACTCGCTCGTCGCAATCAACCGGATGTTCTGGGGGATCACCGAACGTTACGGCTTCCCGACCTAAATCCGCAAAGCCTTACCCCAGGCCCGAGACCTTCATCCCAGGCAGGAAACCGTTGACGGCGTCGGCCAGCGTAACGATCGATATGAGATGCCCGGCATCGTCGGTGATCGATATGGCCCGCAACGCCAGGGTTTCTCCCTGCTGAATATGCTCGACGATGATGTCTCTCATTCCGGAGATGACTTCAGCTGTGGCTCTCTCGAGGTTGAGGAAATCAAGTCCTTCCGTATCCGGAATGAAACCGTCCTTCAGATCGACATTCAGGAAATATTTCACCATGGAACCCAAACTCCCCCGGGGTTAGCCTGGCGGCCGCTTCAATTGCGAATCCAACCGTCACGGAAGCGGGCGCTCCAACCTCCAAGCGCTTACCCCCCATCTCCCGATCTGCGTTTAGGCTCAATCAGAACATTAGCAGATATATAAATTACCCATCGCGCCGGTCAACCTGGAATTGGCGTCCCACCTTGGAAACCGGGAAAAAAATAGCGTTCCCCCCTCCGCATTCCCCTCAGTTTTGATGGGGATCACACGGCGGCGATGGGCGCTTCTCCGTTAGCCAACACCCTGCCAAATGCATAGGGATGCTCGCCCAATCATGGTTCAATGCGGCAACGAAAAGGCTGTCATTCTAAAGGTCGATTTCCTGAAGATGCCGCAGCTTTCCTCAAGGAGACTCCGCTGGGTGCGTAGATTTACACTTGCACCACATCAGAGCGCTCCGAACCCGAACTGGTCGGCGGATATCTCGATACGGTATCGCTCCGCTAGGGGCGATCGTCAGAACCTTGAACCGATGACCTGAGCTCGAAGCCGAATTGCTTCGGGAAGACCCGCCCGACCTCTGGATATTTGTCCAGGCCATGGGTCGCGAAACAGCGGGGACATGGCATTTCAACCGCACCGCAGCCGCAGCATCGGGTACCGGTATACGGCTTGGCGGGATGAGCTTCGCAAACCCAGCCCGTGTCCTTGCAGTCTCTGCACCTGAACATCGGCGAAATCCTCTGTGATCCGCAGGGCCGGAGGATAACACGCGCGTGAGTCGCAGGCAGTTGCGCCAAATGAGCTATATCCTTAGGCCTATCGACGGGGGCGACCCTACGTTGATTACGCCAAAGCTTGCGGCCATCATCCGCTCAAAATATCATCCAGTTGATCACGATCCAGATCCACGGCATAACCGACCCGAACAGTCGGGACCAAGCCAATGGATGAAAAGTTCGATATCGGTGCGCGCCTCAACGCCATGCGCGGGGCGGCCGGGCTTTCGCAGCGCCAGCTCGCCGAGCGGGCCGGCGTTCCGCACGCACAGATATCCAATGTCGAGACCAACAAGGTCAGTCCCTCCGTTTCGACGCTCCGCAAGATCCTGAACGGTCTCGGCGTCGGCATGGGCGATTTTTTCGAGCCGGAGCGCAGCCCGCCGAAAGGCCCGTTCTTCTCGGCACATGAACTGGTCGACCTGACTTCCAGGGTTGCCACATCGCCGATTGCAGGCGGTGACGGCACGCTGATCTTTCGCCAGATCGGCGATGCGCGGGCGCATAACCTGCAGATCCTCCACGAGATTTACGGCCCCCATGCGGACACTGGCGAAACACGGCTGCAGCACGGTTCCTCGGAAGGCGGCTATGTGGTCGAGGGCGAGCTGGAAGTGACGGTCGGCGACGACGTCCGCATCCTCAAGGCCGGCGAGGCTTACCTCTTCGACAGCCGTATTCCGCACCGATTCCGCAACCCCTCCGACCGGCAGACGATCGTTATTTCGGCCTGCTCGCCGCCCTATCTCTGATTTCGCGATTCCCCTCTTGCTCAATATAATGAGCAAGATTATAGCTTAGGTCATCGACTTTAGGGGATATCGCCATGACCGTCTCAGCAGATCTGCAATCCCGCCAGAAAGCCGCCGTCGCCGGCGGTGTCGGCACAAGGGGTATCTTCGCCCACAAAGCCTTGAACGCCGAACTCTGGGATGTCGACGGCAGGCGCTTCGTCGATTTCGCCGCCGGCATCGCGGTCAACAATACCGGCCACCGCCATCCGGCCGTGATGCGCGCCGTCGCCGAACAGGCTGAACATTTCACCCATACCTGCTTCCACGTCGCGCCTTACGAAGGTTACGTGCGGCTCGCCGAGCGGCTGAACGCGATGGCGCCGACCGGCGCCGAAAACCGCACCATGCTGGTGACCACGGGTGCTGAAGCCGTCGAAAATGCCGTGAAGATCGCCCGCGCCCATACCGGCCGCGCCGGCGTCATCGCCTTTTCCGGCGCCTTCCACGGCCGCACCATGCTCGGCATGGCGTTGACCGGCAAGGTCATGCCCTACAAGAAGAATTTCGGCCCCTTCCCGGCCGATATCTACCATGCGCCCTTCCCCAACCCCTATCTCGGCTTCTCGACCGAGGAGGCGATCGCCGGCCTCGAACGGCTGTTTGCCGCCGATGTCGACCCGGAGCGGATTGCGGCCTTCATCGTCGAACCGGTCCAGGGCGAAGGCGGCTTCAACGTCGCGCCGAAGGAATTCCTCGTACACCTTCGCGAAGTCGCGGATAAATACGGCATCGTGCTGATCGCCGACGAAATCCAGGCAGGCATGGCGCGCACCGGCAGGATGTTCGGCTTCGAACATGCCGGCGTAAAGCCGGATATGATCACCATGGCGAAGGGCCTCGCCGGCGGCTTTCCGCTTTCGGCCGTCACCGGCAAGGCCGAGATCATGAATGCAGCCCATCCAGGTGGGCTGGGCGGTACCTATGCCGGCAATCCGCTGAGCGTCGCCGCCGCCAACGCCGTACTCGACGTCATCGAAGATGAGAAGCTCTGCGAACGCGCCGCCGAAGTCGGCCGCCGGATCACCGAGCGGCTGACGGCAATCGCCACCCGCCAGGGCATGGAACATATCGGCGACGTGCGCGGCCTAGGCGCCATGGTCGCGTTCGAACTGGTCGAGGACCGCCAATCGAAAACGGCGGCGCCTGCCCTCACCAACCGCATCGTCGCGGAAGCGGAAGCCCGCGGTCTGATCCTCCTGTCTTGCGGGACACGCTTCAATGTGATCCGTTTGCTGCCGCCACTCACCATCGAGTGGGAGGTTCTGGAGGAAGGGCTCGCCATTCTCGAAGCTTCGATTGAAGCCGCATTCTCCGACGCAACCGCTTCGGCAGCCGCCTGAGCCTCACTCATCGCCGCTGACCGCAGGACCGATCCGGCCCGCGGTTTCTCTTGGTCGCAGTGGCCTTTGGGAACGCTGCAAAGATAAGGAAAAGCGCATGAACGGCGCCGATATGCTGTGTGATGTCCTTCTGGTGAACGGCGTCGATGTCTGTTTTGCCAATCCCGGCACATCGGAGATGCATTTCGTCGCCGCTCTCGACCGCAAGCCGGCCATGCGCTGCGTGCTCGGCCTGTCGGAAGGTGTCGTCACGGGCGCTGCCGACGGTTATGCCCGCATGGCGGACAAGCCTGCCGCCACCCTTCTCCACCTCGGCCCGGGCCTCGCCAATGGTCTGGCCAACCTCCACAATGCCCGCCGCGCCCGTACGCCGATGCTGAACATCGTCGGCGATCATGCCTCCTATCACCTTCAATATGACGCGCCGCTGACCAGCGATATCGAAAGCCTGGCCCGGCCGATGTCCCATTGGGTCGGACGCGCCAGCGGCCCAGCTGATATCCGCCGCTGCACCGAAGAGAGTTATGTGGCGGCGCTTGCCAATCGCGGCGTCTCGACCATGATCTTGCCGGCGGACGCCGCCTGGGGTGAGGTCTCGCCGGAAACGCTCACGCCGGCCGCAGTCCCTGCCCCGCCGGCCATCGACCCCGAAGCCCTGAATTCCTCCGTCGCCGCCTTGCGCAGCGGCAAGCGTGTCGTGATCATGCTGGCCGGCCAGGCGATGCGGGAAAAGCCGGTCGAGACTGCCGGCCGGATCGCTGCCGCCACCGGCGCGGTACTTTTTTCAACGTCCTCGGGCCGTAGCGCCCGCGGCGCCGGGCGCGCATTCGTCAGACCGGTGCCCTACAAGATCGATCTCGCGGTCGAAGCGCTCAAGGATTTCGAGGTCGCCATCTGCATCGGCGGACCACGCCCGGTCACCTTCTTTGCCTATCCCGGGAAACCGAGCACGACCCTGCCGCCCTCCTGCGAGATCATCCAACTCGCCGAACACGAACACGATCTCGCGGACGTGCTGGCGACGCTTGCCGATGCCCTTGGCATCAAGCCGGATGCGGATTTCATCCGCAACCGGTTGACGCGGGGTGATATCCAGGTGCCGACCGGCGCGCTGACGCCCGATGCGATCAGCTTCGCCATCGGCCGCCGACTTCCGGAAAACGCCATCATCATCGATGAAGGCCTGACCTCCGTCGGCAAATATCCGGTCCTGGCGCCCGGGCTCCCGCCCCACGATCACCTTCCGATCACCGGCGGCGCCATCGGCATCGGCATTCCGCTGGCTGCAGGCGCTGCGATCGGCGCACCGGATCGCAAGGTGGTGGCGATGCAGGCCGACGGCAGCGGCATGTATACCGTGCAGGGCCTCTGGACCCAGGCTCGCGAGCAACTCGACGTCGTCACCATCGTCTTCGCCAACAGCGCCTACCGCATCCTTCAGGGCGAAATGACCAATGTCGGCGTCAACGCCTACGGCCGCAATGCCCAGCGGATGCTCGATCTCGACGCGCCGAAACTCGACTGGTGCTCGCTCGCCAAGGGCCTCGGCGTCGAAGCCGGCCGTGCGACGACGATCGAGGAATTCGTCAAGCTGTTCGACGGCGCGCTTAGCCGCAAGGGGCCTTTCCTGATCGAGACCGTCATCGACTGATTGCTGCAGAGATTGGCCGCAACCGTTACATCGCGACCAGATGACCCGGTGAAACAGTCTTATAGCCAAGCGGATTGACTTTATAGTCGACGGGGCGGATCGGGCTCTTGAGCTCGTCGCTGGCGACCACCCGTTTTTCGCGGCGACGATCGGGGTCCGGTACCGGCACGGCAGCCATCAGTTTCTTCGTATACGCGTGCTGCGGATTGCCGAACACGGAGGCGCGCGGACCGATCTCGACGATCTCCCCGAGATACATGACCGCCACCCGGTGGCTGACCCGCTCAACCACCGCCATGTCGTGGCTGATGAACAGGAAGGCGAGGTTCAGGCTCTGCTGCAGGTCGAGCATCAGGTTGATGACCTGCGCCTTGATCGACACGTCGAGTGCCGAGACGCTTTCGTCCGCAACGATCACCTTCGGTTCGAGCGCAAGCGCCCGGGCGATGCAGATGCGCTGGCGCTGGCCGCCGGAGAATTCGTGCGGATAACGGTTCACCATGTCGGGCGTCAGCCCGACCTTGCGCAGCATGTCGGCGACGACTTCCTTCGCCTGT
This sequence comes from Neorhizobium sp. P1_A6, assembly GCF_056406795.1. Classification (NCBI taxonomy): domain Bacteria; kingdom Pseudomonadati; phylum Pseudomonadota; class Alphaproteobacteria; order Hyphomicrobiales; family Rhizobiaceae; genus Neorhizobium; species Neorhizobium sp. P1_A6. The sequence continues at coordinate 403,029 of NZ_JBFTZM010000006.1, forward strand.
TTTGCCGTCCCCATCCTGTGTTCGAGATAGGGCTCGGCGATCGCCTGGCCGATCGTCATGCGGGGATTGAGCGAGGCGAACGGGTCCTGGAAGATCATCTGCACGGATTTGCGCATCTCGCGCATTTCGCGTTTGTCCAATGCCAGCACGTCCCGGCCCTCGACGACCACCGAACCGGCGTCCGGCTCGATCAGCCGCATGATCGCGCGGCCGGTCGTCGACTTGCCGCAGCCGCTTTCGCCGACCAGCGACAGCGTCTCGCCGGCCTGCAGATCGAAGGAGACGTTCTCGACCGCGTGCACGCGACCGCTCACCCGACCAAACAAGCCCGAATGGATATCGAAACGCTTGGTGAGGTTCTTCACCTCCAGAACCGGCCGCTCATTGGCGGCAACCGTATCGGCCACTTCCACCTGGACGTCGGATTCCCCGGTCGCCGTGTTGACGACGGGAAAGCGCAGCGGTCGCTGGTACTTCTGCATCGAGCCGAGCACCGGCACGGCCGCAAGCAGCGCCCGCGTATAGGGGTGTTTGCCGCGATGAAAAATGTCCGGCGTGTCGCCCGTCTCCACCTGCTCGCCGCGATACATCACGATCGTCCGGTCGGCGACTTCAGCGACGACGCCCATGTCATGGGTGATGAACAGGACCGACGTCCCCTCCTCGTCCTGCAGCAGCTTGATGAGATCGAGGATCTGGCCCTGGATCGTCACGTCGAGCGCCGTCGTCGGTTCGTCGGCGATCAGCAGTTTCGGCTTCGACGCCAGCGCCATTGCGATCATCACGCGCTGGCGCATACCGCCGGAAAAGCGATGCGGATATTCGTCGAAGCGCGAGGCCGCAGATGGGATACGCACCTTTTCGAGCAGCCGGATGGTTTCGGCCTTCGCATCGGCCGCCGACATCGCCTTGTGGCAGAGCAGCGCCTCGGAAATCTGGTCGCCGATGGTGAAGAGCGGATTGAGGCTCGTCATCGGCTCCTGGAAGATCATCGCGACATCGTTGCCACGCACCTTGCGCATCTCGTGTTCGGGAAGCGCCAGAAGATCGCGCCCGCCGAGCATGATCTTACCCTCGATGCGACTGGTGCCTTCCTGCAGAAGCCGCATGATCGAGAGCGAAGTGACGCTCTTGCCCGACCCGCTTTCGCCGACGATCGCCACGGTTTCGCCGGGAGCGACGGTGAAGGAAACGTCACGCACGACCGACTTCCACTCGCCGTCCACGTTGAACGAGGTCGTCAGGTTCTCGACGGAGAGGACCGGCTGAGTGGACTGGACGGCTTGTGCTTGCGAAATGGCCATGATCGTTCCCTTCCTGTCGTTGTTGTCAGTTCAGTCCGGCCAACGAAGCGCGCCGTCGAAACGGTGGCGGCTGCGTTCTTCGATCGGCGTCGCGATGATCTCGTTGGAGGCCCGAGCCTTGTCGAGCTCTTCCGTCAGGCGGGCCGCGACGATGGTTTCCTGGCCAGGATGCAGGTTGCAGGGATCGAGGTAGAAATAGTGATGTTCCACCTCATGGTCGCGGACGATGACCGGCGGATTGCCACGGCCGAGTGCTGCTGCGAAATCCCAGGCGGTGATATGCGCTTCCGGCGCCGAGATGATCACCCGCATGCGGTCGAGCGGGTTGTTGGTCGGATCCGGCTCGATAAGCGCGGTGACGCCGGGGCGGCCGTCGAGCGTCCGTTTCCAGAGGTTCAGGTAGCCGGTTTCGCGCTCTCGGATACCCGCATGGTCACGCTTTTCCCAGGCTTCCAGCGCCGCCATGACGCCGAACACGCTTTCCTTGCCGACCTTCATGCCCCGGCCGATGCCCATGTTCTGCAGGAAGGCGCTGCGCACCAGCTCCTTTTTGCCGGCAACGATGCCCGAAGTCGGCCCACCGAGGAACTTGTGGCCGGAATAAAGGACGATATCCGCACCCTGAGAAAGGAAGAGCTTGAGGTCATATTCGGAAGCCGCGTCGACGATGACCGGCACACCCTTCGCATGGGCGATTTCGACGAATTCGACAAGGTTGAGCAGGCCGTAGTCGACGACGTGATGCGAGACGACATAGACGGCCGCAGCCGTCTTCTCCGTGATTGCATTCTCCATATGGTAGCGATGCGTCGAGGTCGCCTGGCCGATCAGCACGACCTTGCCGCCGGCGAGCCGGATCGCCTGGTCCACCGGTGCGCCATAGCTCACCACATGGCCCATCTGTACGAGCACTTCGTTCTTGTCCGGCACCGTGTCCGGCAGTTTCTCGATTGCCAGCAGGTTGTTGCCGGTGATGGCGCCAGCGACCGCGAGGCTGATACCCGAGGAGCAGGAGGCCGTGACGAAGCCTACCTCACCGCCGGTCAACCGGGAGATGATCGCGCTTGCCTTGCGCTGCAGATCGTTGATCTCGACGAATTGCGGCAGGATCGCCGACATCGCCGCGACCGCCTCCGGAACCACGATGGAGGCCCCGAGGCTCGTCATCGTGCCGGAAACGTTGATGACCGGGCGAAGGCCGATCTGGGTGCGAATATCATCGGACATTGTCGTTCTCCAAAGTGACGGCCAACCGCGAATTGCCATCGACAGTTATGCCATAGTAATGTAATAGCCTCTCGAAATCACACGAGGAGCCCCACGGGGAACATCGAGTTGGACGCGAAGACTTCATCCGCAGACCTCTCCGTTGAGGCCGTTTCCGAAACGGAGACGGAAGCCAAGGGCGCGCGCCGCTCGCGCGTGAGCGGCATCGACCGCGCACTGCAGGTGATCGATTATCTCTATGAAACGGGTGCGCCGACCGGCGCCTATGCGATCGCCAAGGCGGTCAAGGCGCCGCTGTCGACCGTCTATGTGATCATTGACGATCTGGTCGAGAAGAACATGCTTGCCCGCAATGCCGACGGTTCGATCTGGCTCGGCGCCCGCCTCTACCACTACGGCCTCGCTTATGCCCGGTCGCTGGATTTCATGAGCGTCGCGACCCACGAAATGCACGACCTCTGCCGGCAGGCCGGCGAAACCGTGCAGGTCTGCGGCCGCGACGGTGATTACATGCTGGTGCTCGCCATGGCGGACGGCCCGAGCCATTACCAGGTCGCTTCGCGCGTCGGCACCCGCGTGCCGCTCAACTGGACGGCATCCGGCCGGCTTCTCGTCGGGCACCTGCCCGAGGCCGAGCGGATCGAGCTTTTCAAGCGCTGCGCCCGCACCTCGCCCACCGGCCGCGCCGAGATCGACGCCCGCACGCTGTCCGACTCGGCCGGCAAGGCGTTTGAGGAGCGGCTGTCGATCCAGGTGGCGGAGTCCGATTATGCGGTTGCCTGCATCGCCTCGCCGGTCTGCGACCGGAGCGGTGAGTGCGTCGCCACCATCTCCATCGTGCTGCCTGAACAGAAGGTCGTGTCCGACCGGAACCACTATACGGAGCACGTCCGCGCTTCCGCCCAGCGGATCGAGAAGCTGATGGGTTGGCGCAACCACTGACCTTGTCTCCTAGTCGTTCAGCGAGACGATCGCCTCGATTTCCACGGTGATGTTGCCCGGCAGCGAGCCGAAACCGACGGCCGAACGGGCATGCTGTCCCGCATCCCCGAACACCGAGATAAAGAGGTCCGAGCAGCCATTGATGACGCTCGGATGATCTTCGAAATCCGGTACGGCATTGACCATGCCGAGCAGTTTCACCACCCGCTTCACCCGCGAAAGGTCGCCAAGCGCCTCGTGCATGACCGCAAGTAGGTTGATGCCGACCAGCCGCGCATGCTGATAGGCGAGATCAACGCTGACATCGGCGCCTACCTTGCCGGCATGCAGATGGCCATCCGCCTCGCGTGGCCCCTGGCCGGAGAGGTAGAGCATATTGCCTTCACGGACATGCGTGACGAAATTGGCGATCGGCGGCGGCGGCGGCGGCAGCTTGATGCCGAGCTCGATCAGCCGATCGTAGGGTGTCTGTGCCGTGGGAGCGGCCTTTGCTGAAGACGTATTCACGTCAACTCCTGTCATGCGATTTCAAGGAAACGCCTCAACGCCATGAGTAACCGTGGCTGTGGCGGACGAGCTTGCGGGCCCGCGGGATGTAGCGGCTGGCGGTGATGGCTTCCGAACCGATGACCGCGTAACGCGGCTCGAACAGTTTCTGCAGACGCGAAATGTCGCCGTTGGAATCGGTCGCTTCGAGATCGGCGTCGACGAGATCGAAGATCGTGAAATCGGCGCGCTCGCCAACCGACAGCCGGTTTTCCATGGCAAGCTTGATGACCGAGGCCGGGTGATGGGTGACCGCTTCGACAACCTTGTCGAACGGCATGCCAACCGACAGCAGCTTCGACATGGTGGTCGCCAGGTCCCAGACCGGGAAATTCATCGAATGGCCGTGCAGGTCGGTCGAGATCGAATATGGCAGCAGGCCGCGAGCAATCGCCGCCTCCGCCACCTTGAAAGAGAAGGAGGCGCCGCCATGGCCGATGTCGAGACGGATGCCCTCGCCGGCGCAGCGTTCGGCGAGATTGTAGAGATCCTCGTCTTCCATGATGCTCGAACCGGCCTTGCCGTTGAAGCAATGGGTGACGACGTCGCCGGGGCCAAGGATTTCCAGCACCTCGTCGTAGAGCGCCGGCGGCTCGCCGACATGCACCATCATCGGCACCTTGAGAATCTTGGCGATCTTCTTGCCGAGCTTAACCGGTGTGACGCCCCAGGAACCGGTGATCACATGGCTCGCCCGCACCTTGATGCCGACGATATGCTCCTTGTTTTCCGCATAACATTCGAGGATGCGGTCGAGGTCGATATCGCGGATATCACGCAATTCGGCAACACGGTTGCAGGCAACCAGGCCGATCGAGCCGAGGTTCAGGAACGCCTTGATGCGCTCCTTGGACGGCTCGATGATGTACTCGCGAAAACCGTGGAAATTGGCCTCGCCGGCAGAACCGGCGTCGACCAGTGTCGTCACGCCGCGCTCGGCGCCGCATTCCGACGGACGGAGCGAGATATCGGTGCCGCCATGCCAGATATGCACATGCAGGTCGATCCAGCCGGGCGAGATGAAGGCGCCATTGCCGTCGACCCGGATTGCGTCCGCGGGTGCTGCAAGCGACGGGCCGACGGCGGAAATCCGCCCGTCGGCGCCGACCAGGATGTCGGTCGTGCCGGAGGCCGCATTGTCGCCGAAAGCCATCGGCTTCACGTTGGTGAGGAGGAGCGGCTGGCCCGCTGTTTCACCGGTCATTTAAAGGTCCTTTCGAAGTCTTGGATCGAGCATGTCCCGCAATCCGTCGCCGACCATCTGCAGCGACAGAACGGAAAGAATGATGGCAAAGCCCGGAAAATAGGTCATCCAGTCGGCCTGACCGATATATTGGCGCCCGCTGGCAATCATCGTTCCCCAGGTGGGAATTTCCGGGCTGACGCCGAGGCCGAGGAAGGAAAGTCCGGCTTCGGCAAGCATGGCGCTGGCGAACAGGAACGTGCCCTGCACCAGGATCGGCGATATGAGGTTGCGCAGTACGTGCCGCGTCATGATGTGGAAGGTCGAGATGCCCAGCGCCTTGGCCGCCTCCACGTAAGGCAGTTCGCGGATCACCAGCGTCGAGGCCCGAACGATACGGGCAAGCCTCGGCGAATAGACGATCGACAGCGCGATGATCACCGTCACCAGCGATGGCCCGAGCGCTGCGACCAGCGCGATCGCGAGCAGGATGTCCGGAAAGGCCATCATCGCATCGATCAGCCGGGCGATCGGCGTATCGAGTTTCTGGAAGAAGCCGGCAAGCAGCCCGAGCGTCACGCCGATGATCGCCGAAAGGCTGACGACCGCAGCCCCGACCAGCAGCGACAGCCGCCCCGCAAAAATGGTGCGCGAGAAGATGTCGCGGCCGAATTCGTCGGTGCCGAACCAGTAGATCTCGCTCGGCGGCTTCAGCCGGTTGACGATCGACAGTTTCGACGGCGAATAAGGCGCTATCCACGGCGCCAGAACCGCCAGCAGGACGAAGATCACGATGACGACCAGCCCGAGCGCGACCGTCTTGCGTTTCAGGAACCGGCGGAAGAACTTGGCTCCTTCGCTTGCGGCCGGCTTGGTGGTGACAATTTCCGCCATCAGTAGCGCACCCTTGGATCGACCAGCAGATAGAGCATGTCGATCGCGAAATTGATCAGGACATAGAGGGCGGCGATGACGAGCAGCGCGCCCTGGATGACGGGATAGTCACGCCGCAGCACCGCCGAGACCACCAGATTGCCGACGCCCGGTAGGCCGAACACGGTTTCGGTGACCACGGCGCCGGAAATCAGCACCGCGGCGGTGAGGCCGAGCACGGTGAGGATCGGGATCAGCGCGTTCTTCAGCGCATGTTTCAGCACCACCCGCCGCTCGATCAGCCCTTTTGCACGGGCAGTGCGGATGTAATCGTCACCAAGCACATCGAGCATGGAGGCGCGGGTGAACCGCAGGATCAGCGCCGAGGAAACGAGGCCGAGCGCGAAGGCCGGCAATGTCAGGTGATACATGCGCTCGCCGAAGCTCGCGCCCGGCCCGCCGTAACCGGAAACCGGGAAGATGTTGAGCCGTACCGCGAAGAACTGCATCAGGATGAGCCCGAGCCAGAAGCTCGGAATACTGGCAGCCAGCATCGCCACCATCATCGCAGCCTGGTCGACGAAGGATCCACGCCGATAGGCGGCATAGATGCCGATCGGCAGCGCGATGAGGCTGGCAATCGCCAGCGAGAAAATCGTCAGGAAGAAAGTCGGTTCGGCGCGGTCGAGAAGCGCTGACGTCACCGGCATGTTGAGGAAGATCGACTGGCCGAGATCGCCCTTGAGAAGCTGGCCGATATAGAAGACGTATTGAACCGCGATCGACTGATCGAGGCCGAGACGCGTGCGCAGCTGGGCGACGTCCTGGGCCGTGGCATCCGGGCCGAGCATGACCGCGGCCGGATCGCCAGGCGTCACGCGAACGATCACGAAGACGATCGTGACGACGAGGAACATCACCACGATCATGCCGGCAAGACGTTGGAGAATGTAGCGTATCATTCGAAGATGTTCCTGTGTCCGGACGTGCGGACATCATTGAAAGCGGATGCCGATCCGTAGACCGGCATCCGCGTCCCTCGGGAGGGTTGTTACTTCTTGATCGAGGCGTTCCAGAAATAGGGCCACGGAGCCGGATCGACGCCCTGAAGCTTGGTCGAGATCGCAGAGACCGCGTTGAAATCACCGATCTTCATGAAAGGCGCTTCGTCATACAGGGCCTTCTGGACATTGGCCCAGAGCTCGACACGCTTCTTCGGATCCGACTCTGCCGAGAAAGCATCCACGGCCGCCTTTCTGGCAGGCGTATCCCACCAGCCTGGCGAAGTCGGGGCCAGCGAACCGATCAATGCCGGCTCCGGCAGGAAGGGGCTGTGGGTGATGTAGATGTCCCAGAGTGCCTTGTCGGTGCGGCGCTGGGTGAGCGTCGCCCAGTCGACCACCTGCATGTCGACAGTAAAGCCGGCAAGCTTCAGATATTCGGCAGCAACCTGCGCCATCTTGTAGTGGAACTCGTATTGGCGGCTGGTCAGGATACGGATCGGCTTGCCGTCATAACCTGCGGCCTTCGCGGCCTTGGCGGCACCTTCCGGATCGGCGACGTTGTAATTGCCCTTCACGCCGGCATCCGTGCTCCAGGTGAAGGAGGCCGGGTAGATGTTGCCGTCGAGGGCGTAGAAGTCCTTGCTGCCGAAGGCGGCGGCAAGCATGTCTTCCATGCTGAGCGCCTGGCGGATCGCCTTGCGGACGGCGAGGTTCTTGGCAGCACCTTCGGCGGTATTGAAGACGAAGACCGGGTAGCCGAACGGCTTCAGGAGTAGCGGCTGAGTGGCCTTCGAGGCCTTCACCTTGTCGAAGGATTCGACCGGCAGCGAGTCGATATAGTCGTACTGGCCGGAAATGGCGGCCTCTACGCGCGTGTTGGGGTCCGGAACCGGCACGAAACGGATCTCGTCGAGATACTGGTGGCGGGCACCGCCGTAACCGTCGCTCTCGCCCGAACGCGGCTTATAGTCCTTGAAGCGGACGAGCTGGATATACTGGTCGGCCTTGCGCTCCTTCAGCATGTAAGGCCCGGTGCCGATGAAATCGGTCATCGTATCGGCCTGCTTCTCCGACGGGATGATGATCGCGKCGGAGTTGTTGAAGGCGAGCAACGAGACAAGCGGCGCATACGGCTGCTTCAGCTTGATCGTCACGGTCGTCGGATCGGCAGCGGAAATGGTGTCGATGAAGCCGACGGCCTGCTTGCCCCGAGAGGCGAGCTTGGTCCAGCGGGTTAGCGAGGCGACCACGTCTTCCGAGGTCATGTCGCTGCCGTCGTGGAACTTGATGCCGGTGCGCAGCTTGATCGTATAGGTCTTGCCGTCGGCGCTGACCTCCGGAAGGCTTTCCGCCAGAAGCGGCGTAACATCCCACTTCTTGTTGAATGTGTAGAGCGTCTCGAAAATGTGCTGGGTGACGATACCCACGAGGTCGGCCGTCGACGTCATCGGATCGAGTGTCGGCGGCTCGCCGATGGTGGCGACGTTGACGACGCCGCCCTTCTCCTGCGCCATCAGAAATGACGGCGTGGCGACGAGCGCGGTTGCAACCAGGAATGCAAGCTTTAATCTCATGGTAGTCTCCCGTTTTTTGTTCCACAATTATGTTATATAAGCTTTTATAACAGAATATAGAACGCAGCCAGCCTGTCAATGGGCGCGCGGGAACATGCGCTGGTCCTATGCAAATTGCCGGGTTGAAATGATGGATACCGCCTGCAGCAGCCCTCAATGTTACGTGAAGTCGCTGACAGCCCCTCACAAAATTTCGCGCTCTCTGTTACGTGGGGGCTGGACGAACGTGTCTTCGACGGCGAAAGCAGATAGCCTTCGCGTCCTCTACAAATGCTAGGAGCCAGAAGTGACCGATTCCAATTACACTCCGCCGAAAGTATGGACCTGGGACAAATCCAATGGAGGCCAGTTCGCGAGCATCAATCGCCCGATCGCCGGCCCGACCCATGAAAAAGAATTGCCGGTCGGACGTCACCCCCTCCAGCTCTATTCGCTGGCGACGCCGAACGGCCAGAAGATCACGATCATGCTGGAAGAATTGCTGGCACTCGGGCATTCCGGCGCCGAATACGACGCCTGGCTGATCAAGATCGGCGACGGAGACCAGTTCGGCTCCGGCTTTGTCGAGGTCAATCCCAATTCCAAGATCCCGGCGCTGATGGACCGGTCCGGGCCTCAGCCGATCAGGGTCTTCGAGTCGGGCGCCATCCTCGTCTATCTCGCGGAGAAATTCGGCGCCTTCCTGCCGACCGAGCCTGCCAAGCGCGCCGAATGCCTGTCCTGGCTGTTCTGGCAGATGGGCAGCGCCCCCTATCTCGGCGGCGGCTTCGGGCACTTCTATGCCTACGCCCCGACCAAGATCGAATACGCGATCGACCGCTTCGCGATGGAAACCAAGCGCCAGCTCGATGTGCTCGACCGGCGGCTTGCCGAAAGCGAATATATCGCAGGCAGCGCCTACACGATCGCCGACATGGCGATCTGGCCCTGGTACGGCGGCCTCGCGAAGGGCTGGCAGTATGGCGCCGGCGAATTCCTTTCGGTCCAGGACTACACCCACGTCCAGCGTTGGGCCGACGCTATTCTGGATCGCCCCGCCGTCAAGCGCGGTCGAATGGTCAATCGCCTCAGCGGCGACCTGTCCGGCCAGCTTCACGAGCGCCATGACGCCAGCGACTTCGAGACCAAAACCCAGGACAAACTGGCCGCGAGCTGAAAACAGCCCTTCGAGCCAGATGGACAAAACGAGATGGATGTGGCCCATTCGGGCCACATCGTCTGGGAGGCATATTTTTAACATGACCGACAATCTTATCGACACTTCCACGAACGGCCTTTTCCTCGGCCGGGTCTGGAATCCCGCTGCTTCAGGCCCTAGCCTCGTCACGTTGCGCAACGACGATCTGGTCGACATCACCAGCAAGGAGACGCCGACCGTCAGCGCGCTTCTGGAGCGCGCAGATGCTGCGGATTTCGTCCGCAACGCGACCGGCCCGGTCCTCGGCACGCTGGAAGACATTGCCGGAAACAGCACGGGTCGGCCCGACCTGTCGCGTCCCCATCTTCTGGCACCGGCCGATCTGCAGGCGATCAAGGCCTGCGGCGTCACCTTCGCGCAGTCGATGATCGAGCGGGTCATCGAGGAAAAGGCGGCCGGCAACCCCGACAAGGCGGCAGCGATCCGCGAGACGGTCAGCACGATCATCGGCGGCAGCCTCAAGGACCTGAAGGCCGGCTCCCCGCAATCCGCGAAGGTCAAGGAAGCCCTGATCCGGGAAGGCATGTGGTCGCAATATCTCGAAGTCGGGATCGGGCCGGATGCGGAGGTCTTTACGAAGGCACCGGTGCTTTCCTCGATGGGGTGGGGAGCGGATGTCGGCCTGCACCCGGTCTCGACCTGGAACAATCCGGAGCCGGAAATCGTGCTCGCGGTCAACAGCCGCGGCGAGATCAAGGGCGCGGCGCTCGGCAACGACGTCAACCTGCGCGATGTCGAAGGGCGCTCGGCGCTTCTGCTCGGCAAGGCGAAAGACAACAACGCCTCCTGCTCGATCGGACCTTTCATCCGCCTCCTCGATGAAAGTTATGGACTGGACGATGTCCGCAATGCCGAACTCGACCTGCGGGTTACCGGCCCGGATGGTTATATCCTCAACGGCAAGAGCTCCATGTCGAAGATCAGCCGCGACCCGCTCGAACTCGTCAAACACACCTGCGGTGATCACCATCAATATCCCGACGGCTTCATGCTGTTCCTCGGCACGTTGTTTGCGCCGACCGAGGATCGCGATGTTCCGAACCAGGGCTTTACCCACAAGATCGGTGACATCGTCGATATCTCGTCCCCGGCCCTCGGCACGCTGCGCAACACGGTGCGCCTCTCCACCGAATGCCCACCGTGGAGCTTCGGCATTTCGGCGCTGATGAAGAATCTCGCCGCGCGAGGACTGCTCTAAACGGAGCGGCCTCGTCTCGCCACGGCCGTCAAGTCGGCCTATGAGACCGGCACAGACCAAACGGGACGCTTAAGAGAATGAACACGCCTTGGAACAAGCCGGTCGTCATATCGATCGGCGAACCGCCGGCCGAGACCGCGATCGAGACGACGCAGGGTGCTGCCTGGGCGATGATCGAGGACTGGCCGGTGGAGGATGGCACGGCCCTCGACCGGGCTCTCGCCGTCTGCGCCGCGGTGGATGCCGGAAAGAGCAAGCCGGACGACGCCAGAAAGGCCTTTGTCGAGGCCGCGAAGGAAGCGCATATCCTGGTCCGAGCCTAGGCTTGCTGCGGGTCAGGACTTCGCAGTTCCCGACTACCGTACCGGATCACCCGCTCCTTCGCCGGAAACAAGTGCCTGGCGGTTCGATCGCCGGTTATGCAGCTTTGCGAGGATCAGGTAGATGATCGGCGTCGTGTAGAGGGTCAGGATCTGCGAGATGATCAGCCCGCCGACGATGGTGATGCCGAGCGGACGCCTGAGCTCCGAACCCGGCCCGGTGGCGATGATCAGCGGAACGGCGCCCATGATCGCCGCCAGCGTCGTCATCAGGATCGGCCGGAAACGCTGCAGGCACGCCTGGAAGATCGCCTCGTCGGGGGCCAACCCTAGCCGGCGTTCAGCCTGCAACGCGAAATCGACCAGCATGATGCCGTTCTTCTTGACGATGCCGATCAGCAGAACGATACCGATGAAGGCGATGATCGTCAGCTCCGTGCCGCTGATCATCAGGGCAAGCAGCGCCCCGAGCCCTGCAGATGGCAGCGTCGAGATGATCGTCAGCGGATGCGCGAGGCTCTCGTAGAGAATGCCGAGCACGATATAGACCGTCAGGATGGCGGCGACCATCAACAGCGGCTGATTGTTGGACGAGCTGCCGGCCCCGGCATCGCCGGCAAATTCGGCATGCAGCGTGTCTGGAATGTGCAATTCGCCGACCGCATGCAGCACCGCATCATTGGCATCCTGCAGCGTACCTCCGAGCTTGACGTTGTAGGACATCGTCACCGAGGGAAACTGGCCTTGATGATTGACGACGAGCGGCGCGAGTGTCCGCTCGATTGAGGTGACGCTTGAGATCGGCACCAGCTTCCCGCCCGCCGCCGGCACGTAGAGCCCGGAGATATCGGACGGGTCGCGCGCAAAGCGCGGATCGGCTTCCAGCACCACCCGGTATTGGTTGCGTTGCGTGTAGATCGTCGAGACCTGCCGCTGGGCAAAGGCGCTGTTCAGTGCATTGTCGATCGACTGGATGCTGACCCCGAGGCGCGCCGCCTCATCTCGATTGATATTGACAGTCGCCTGCAGGCCGTTCGGCTGGCGGTCCGAATTGACGTCCGTGAGGATCGGCTCCTTGCGCAGCGCTTCGAGAACCTTGGGCGCCCAGGTTGTCAGCTCGTTGAAGTCCTCGTCCCAGAGCGTGAACTGGAACGGCGACGGTGTCGAACGGGCGCCGATGCGGATATCGGACGGCGAAAACAGATAGGAACTGAGCCCCGGAATGGTCGCCAGTTCCTTTCGCATCCGCTCGATCACCTCCGCGGTCGACGCCCGCTCCGAGGGCGGCTTCAGCGCGATCGTCAGCTGGCCGCGATTGACCGAACCGAAAAACCCGCCGCCGGCCGAAGAGCCTATACCGGACACCGCCGGATCTCGGCCCGCGATCTCGGCCGCGCGGCGTTGCAGGGCGACCATGGCTGGATAAGATATGTCGGTCGAGGCCTCCGTGCCGCCCTGGATGAAGCCCGTATCATCCTGCGGAATGAAGCCCTTCGGGATCTTCACATAGAGGTAGGCGGTCAGGCCGATACAGGCGAGGATGACGATGACGGCCGCGACCTGGTGGTGGAGCACGGCTTTGAGCGTGCGGCCATAAAAGCCGATAACCGCTCCCAGCATTCCCGCACGTTCCTGGTCTCCCGTATGAGCGCGCTTCTCATGCGCACGCAGGCGGTGTGCGCAGATCATCGGCGTCAGCGTCAACGAAACCGCCGTAGAGATGACGATCGCAAAACCGAGCGTCAGCGAAAAGCTCTGGAAAAATTTGCCGATGATGCCGCCGAGGAAGAACATCGGAATGAAGGCCGCGAGCAGCGATGCGCTGATCGAGATGACCGTGAAGCCGATCTGCCGTGCCCCCTCCGTCGCCGCCTGCATCGGCTTCATGCCTGCTTCGAGATTGGCATAGATATTCTCGATCATCACGATCGCATCGTCGACCACGAAACCGACCGACACCGCCAGCGCCATCAGCGACAGGTTGTCGAGCGAAAGACCGCAGGCCCACATCGCCGCAAACGTGCCGGCAAGCGACAGCGGCACGGTGACGCCCGCCGCAACCGTTGGCGTCGTGCGGCGCAGGAAAAGGAAGACCACCATCATGACAAGCACGACGGTGATCAGCAGCGTCCACTGCATGTCGTCGACGCTCGCATGAATGGTCGTGGTGCGATCGGCAAGGATGGCGATCTCGACGCCCGCCGGCATCAGCGCCTGGAGTTCCGGGATCAGCGCCTTGACCGCATCTACCGTCTTGATGACGTTGGCGTCGGTTCCCTTGGTGATATTGAGCAGCACTGCCGGCTTGCCGTTATACCAGGCATCCGAACGCCGGTTGCGCACGCCCGGCTCGACGATGGCGATGTCCGACAGGCGCGTGGCGACGCCGTTATTGCTGCGGATGACGATCCGGCCATATTCTTCCGGCGTCCGCAACTGGTTGTTCATGCCGATCGAAAAGGCGAGGTCGCTGCCATTGATCGAGCCGATCGGCCCCAATGTGGCGGCGCTGACGATGGCCGTGCGGACCGCATCGAGCGACAGGCCGATCGCCGCAAGCCGGCTGGGATCGAGCCGCACCCGGATCGCCGGCTGGTCGGCACCGCTGACGCTGACATCGCCGACCCCATCCACCTGCGATATGCGCTGCACGACCAGAGTATCGGCAGCATCGTAGATCGCACTCGGCGCGACATTGTCCGATGTCAGCGCAAGGCTGAGGATCGGCGCCGCGGCGGGATTGACCTTGCGGAACGACGGCAGCGACGGGAGATCCGACGGCAGGTCGACCGCCGCAGCATTGAGCGCCGCCTGCACATCCTGCGCCGCCCCGTCGATGGTTCGCGCGATATCGAACTGGATGGTGATGTTGGTCGAACCCAGCGCGCTGGACGAGGTCAGTTCGGTAACACCCGCAATCGCACCCAGATGCCGTTCCAATGGAGCAGCGACGCTCGCCGCCATGCTGGAGGGATCGGCGCCTGGCCGGCTCGCCGTCACCCGGATGGTCGGCAGATCGACAGAGGGAAGATTGGAAACCGGCAGGAAACGGTAGGCGGCGATGCCGAGGATCATCAGGCCGATCGCCAAAAGCGTCGTGCCGACCGGCCTGCGGATGAAGGTCTCCGAGAGGTTCACGGTGACCCTCCGAGCTCGCTCTCCGCCGGCAAAGGCGATTGTCCCGTCGTCCGGCCGACGATGCGGCTGCGCAGGGTCTCGAATGCCAGGTAGATGACCGGTGTCGTATAGAGCGTCAGAAGCTGGCTCAGAAGCAGGCCGCCGATAATGCTGATGCCGAGCGGGATGCGCAACTCGGAGCCGGTTCCTTCCGCCATCGCCAGCGGCAGGGCACCGAAGAGCGCCGCAAGCGTCGTCATCATGATCGGGCGGAAACGCAGGATCGAAGCTTTCAGGATCGCCTCTCGGGGAGACAGGCCTTCGACGCGTTCCGCCTCGAGCGCGAAGTCGATCATCATGATCGCGTTCTTCTTGACGATGCCCATCAGCAATACGATGCCGATCAAGGCAATCAGCGACAGATCCTGGCCGAACAGCATCAGGGCCAGAAGTGCGCCGACGCCCGCGGACGGCAGGGTCGACAGGATGGTAATCGGGTGAATGGCGCTTTCATACAGCAGCCCGAGAACGATGTAGATGGTGACGATCGCGGCCAGGATCAGCCAGGGCTCTCCGGCCAGCGAATTGGCAAACTCCTCCGCATCGCCGAAATAGTCCCGCTGGATCGACGCCGGAACGCCAATCTCCTCTTCCGCCGCCTTGATGGCGCTGACGGCCTCGCTGAGCGACGCGCCTGGAGCAAGATCGAAGCTGATCGTCACCGACGGGAACTGTTCGTTGTGGCTGATGACGAGCGGCGCCGCCGTAAACGACGTCTTGGCGAAGGCCCCGAGCGGGATCTGCGTATTCGAGGCTCCGGACACATAAAGCCGTTCGAGTGATTTCGGATCGGACTGATATTGCGGCGCCGCTTCCAGAATGACGCGGTACTGGTTCGACTGCGCATAGATTGTGGTGATCTGGCGCTGGCCGAACGCGTCGTTGAGCGTGTCGCTGATCGCCTGCATCGAGACGCCGAGACGGGATGCCGTCTCGCGATCGATATCGAGCAGCAGACGCCCTCCCCCCATCTCGACTTCGGACGAAACGTCGACCAGTTCCGGAAGCTGCTCAAGCCTTGTCGCCAGCCGGTCCGCCCAATCTGAGACGCTCGCCGCCGTGGCACCGGTCAGAATGTATTGATAGGGCGCGCGGCTGACGCGGGTGCTGATGCTGATATCCCGCACCCCCTGGAAGGTGACGCGGACGCCGGGCAATTGCGATACCTCCCGCCTCAACCGGTCGATGACCTCCGGCACGGAAGAGGTCCGGTCGCTTCGCGGCTTGAGCACGAGGCTCAGTGTGCCGGTATTGAGCGTCAGGTTGTTCGCACTCGCGCCGACCACGGAGACGATGCCGGTCACGTCCTTATCCTGGCGCAGCCTGTCGGTGACGACGGCCTGGGTCCGTTTCATCGCGTCGAAGGATGTCGTCGGCTCCGTCTCGATGACGGCCGTGATCAGGCCCGTATCCTGGGGCGGCAGAAAACCCTTGGGAATGAAGACATAAAGCGCAAGCGTGGCCGCCAGCGTTGCGACGGTCAGGATCAGCATCAGCGCGCTGCGGTCGACCACCCAGACCAGGCTTCGGTGATAACCTGCAATAACGCGGTCCATGACACGATCGGCACCGGCAAGCACGCCGCGGCGTCCTTCCGCCGGTTTGCGCAAGATGCGGGCGCACATCATCGGCGTCAGCGTCAGCGAAATTACCGCGGAGACGACGACGGCGATCGTCAGCGTCAGGGCGAATTCGCGGAACATCCGGCCGACGATACCGGACATGAACAGCAGCGGGATGAACACGGCAATCAGCGAGACGGTCAGCGAGATGATCGTGAAGCCGATCTCTCCAGCCCCTTTCAGGGCCGCCTGCATTGGGTCCTCGCCCTCCTCGATATGGCGGGCGATGTTTTCGATCATCACGATCGCATCGTCGACCACAAACCCGGTACCGATCGTCAGTGCCATCAGCGACAGGTTGTCGAGACTGAAGCCGGCAAACCACATCACCCCGAAAGTCGCGACCAGCGACAACGGTAGCGCGACCGCCGCGATGATGGTCGCGGTCAGCGTTCGCAGGAATAGCAAGACGACGAGAATGACGAGGCCGATACTGACCCCGAGCGTCCATTGCACGTCATGGATCGAGGCCCGGATCGTTTCCGTCCGGTCATTGACGATATCGAGCGAAATACCCGCCGGCAGCACTTCCCTGAGCCGCGGCACCTGCCTCAGAATGCTGGCGACCGTATCGATGACATTGGCGCCCGGCTGCCTCATGACATCGAGGATGACCGCCGGCTCGCCCTGATACCAGGCGCCGACGCGGGTATTCTCCAGGCCCTGGACGATATCGGCGACATCCTTCAGCCGCACCGGCGCATTGTTCCGGTAGGCGACGACGACATTGCCGTAGATCTCGGGATCGATGATCTGGTCGTTGGCGGCAAGCGTGAAGGATTGATGCGTGCCGTCGAGCGCACCCTTGGCGCCGGCGACGCTGGCGCTGGAAATCGCGGTTCGAAGATCTTCGAGGCCGATGCCATAGGCGGCCAGGCGCGGAATATCGGCCTGGACGCGGATTGCGGGCCGCACCCCGCCCTGGATCGAGACATTGCCAACGCCGGAAACCTGCGCAAGCCGCTGCGCCAGGAGCGTATCGGCGAAATCGCTGAGGTCTCGGATCGGGTAGCTGGCCGAGCGCAGGGCCAGCGTGATGATCGGCGTATCGGCCGGGTTCACCTTGGCATAAGTCGGCGGATAGGGCAGGTTGCGCGGCAGGCCTGAGCCGGCGGCATTGATGGCCGACTGGACGTCCTGAGCGGCGCCGTCGATATCCCGGCCGAGCGCGAATTGCAGCGTCACCTGGCTGATGCCGAAGGCGCTTGACGAGGTCATCGAGGTCAGCGACGGGATCTGGCCGAGCGGCCGTTCGAGCGGTGCGGTCACCAGCGCCGCCATCGTCTCGGGATCGGCACCCGGCAACTGCGTCGTCACCCGGATCGTCGGAAAATCCACCTGCGGCAGCGGCGCGACGGGAAGATTGATATAGCCGAGAATGCCGCCCAGCAGCACGGCGACGCCGAGCAGCGAAGTCGCGATCGGGCGTTTGATGAACAGCGTCGACGTGTTCATTGTTTTGCTTCGGGTAATGCGACCGGCGCAGCACTCGCGGCTTCGGGCCCGCCTGTCTTCTGAGGTCGGCGGTTTGGTCTGCGTTCCTCATTGGGATTGCCGGGGGGATTGCCGGGCGTTGCTGCCGGCGGCTGCGAGGAGGCAACCTCCACATGTTCCCCGTCCCTCAACCGTGAAAAACCGGTGGTCACCACCTTGTCTCGGTCCGCCACGCCCTCGGCAATGACGGTTTGCACATCGTCCTGCTGGCCCAGCTTGACCATTTTCATGCCGACCGTCTGGTCGGGCTTCAGGAGGTAGACGAAGGTGCCGTTAGGGCCTCGCTGGACGGCGGCCGTCGGCACGACGATCACGCCTTTCAGCGTCTCGACGAGAAGGCGGGCATTAACGAAGGCGCCGGGCCAGAGCGCCAGCTTGTCGTTCGGGAAGTTGGCCTTGATCCTGACCGTTCCCGTGGTCGCGTCGACCTGATTGTCCACCGCCGCGAGCACGCCGTTGTCGATCACGCTCTTGCCGTCGCCGGCGATCGCCTCGACCGAAAGCTGCCCGCCGCCGCTCGCCGCATTGACCTTCGCAAGCTGCTGCTGCGGAATGGAAAAGACCACCGAGATCGGCCTGATCTGCGACAGCGTGACGATGCCCGCCGCATCGGAAGAACTGACGATATTGCCGACATCGACATTGCGGATGCCGGTGCGGCCGTCGATCGGCGCCCGGATCGTCGTATAGTCGAGCGAGGCCTGGGCGCTGGCGATCGCCGCGTCGTCGGACTGGACGGCCGCCCGGTACTGCTCGACCTGCGAGCGCGCCGTATCGACCTGCTGCTGCGTGCCCGAGCTCGATTGAACCAGTTTCAGGGACCGGTCCAGAGCAAGTTCGGCATTCTGCAGCAGCGCTTGGTCCTGCGCCTTCTTGCCGATCGCCTGGTCGAGCTGCGCGCGATAGACCGCATCGTCGATCCGCACCAGGACATCGCCCTTCCTGACGTCCTGCCCCTCGTCGAAATGCAGTTCAGCCAGCTTGCCGCTGACCTGCGGGCGAATGGTGACCGTGCTCAACGGCCGGACCGAGCCGACGCCATCGATGAACACCGGCACATCACTCGCCTTGGCATCGGCCACCAGCACCGGAACCGGTTCCGATTGGCCCGATTGACGACCAGGGCGCCGGCGCCCGCCGGCAGGTCGTCCCGCCGGCTGCGCCGCGGTTGCCTCCGTAGGCGCCCAGCCGAGCATGGTTTCCACACGGCCCAGCCAGCGGTCCCGAAGCGCATAGGCTCCGAAGCCCGCTGTGCCCAGGATTATCACGGAAACCAGGACCCAATGCCTACGCGCCATCGACCGCAACTTCTTGACTGCTCGAAAAATCAACTGGATTGAACGCTACTGGTCTAATGCCTGCAATGGAAGGCGCTTTCCGCGGACACGGATTACAAATTGGATAGATTAGGCCGGATGCGGAAAACGCCGAACGACTCACCAAAGCGAAGAAAGGCGTTGACAGCCGCGCCGTTGGTTAGGGACAAGCTAAGGGTAATTTCACGCTTTGCCCTGTTCGCGGCAGGCGCATACCAGGGCCGTCGATCCGCATCGATCGGCAACATAATAAACAGGGGACTTGAGAACATGACCGATTTCGATGCCGTGCACGAACGCCGGGGCACCGGCAGCTCGAAGTGGAGCAAGTATCCGGACGACGTGCTGCCCATGTGGGTCGCCGACATGGACTTCCCCGCGGCACCGGAGATCGTCGACGCTATCCGCAACCGGCTCGAACATCCGATGCTCGGCTATGGTGTCGCCCGCGACGAACTGCGCGCCCAAATCATCTCCGACATGCAGGAAAAATACGGCTGGGCCGTCTCGCCCGACGAGATCGTCTTCCTTCCAGGCGTCGTACCCGGCTTCAACATGGCGCTGCACGCGATGCTTCAGCCCGGCGATGGCGTGCTGGTGCAGACGCCGGTCTATCGGCCGATCCTCGAAGCCCCCGCGAATTGGAACCTCGTCCGGCACGAAGCACCGCTTACCCCGGCCGCTGAAGGCTATGTGATGGATGCCGGTGCCTTCGCCGCGGAACTGGCAAAATCGAAAGCACTGCTGTTCTGCAACCCGCAGAACCCGACGGGCAAGGTATTTACCGCCGACGAACTGAGGACGATCACCGACCTCTGCCGCCAGAACGATACGCTGATCATCTCCGACGAAATCCATTGCGACCTTCTGTTCGACGGTCGCCGCCACGTGCCGATCGCCACGCTTTCTGAAGATGCCGCCAACCGCACGATCACCCTGATGGCCGCCAGCAAGACCTACAACATAGCCGGCCTCAAGACCGCCTTCGCGATCATCGGCAACAAGGCGATCCGCGAAAAATTCAACCAGGCGCGGCTTGGAATGGTCGACAATGCCAATATTATCGGCCTCGAAGCGACGCTTGCGGCCTTCTCGAAGGCGGGCGACTGGAAGACGCGGATGCTCGCCTATATCGAGGCCAACCGCGATTTTCTATCGGCCGAAATCGTGCGCCGGTTTCCAAAGATCAAGCTCATCCCGTCGGAAGGCACGTTCCTCGCCTGGCTCGACTGCACGGAACTGGGTCTGGAACCGGATGCGCAGAGTTATTTCCTTGAGCACGGCAAGGTTGGCTTCAACGCCGGATCGGAATTCGGCGCGGCCTATGGCAACTTCGTCCGCGTCAATTTCGGATGCCCGCGCGCCCTTCTCGAGGAAGGCCTCAGTCGCATGGAACGCGCACTCGGCCGGAATACCTGATCAGTTCATTCGAACGAATAAGAAGAAGTGATCGCCGGCGGAACTCATCCGCCGGCATGATGGCAGACTGAAAGGATCAGACGATCCCGCCACCGCCGCTGGTGGACGCCGGACGTTCGAGCGCGACTTTTTTCCGATAGCCGCTGTCGCGATAGGTCGCGACCGGATCGATCGCGCCGCCTGCACGGCGGCGGGCTTCGGCGAGGATCGGCTCCACATCGGTGCGATAAGCCCGCTTCAGTGTCTCTGAGGCCATCAGCGCATCGTTTTCCTGCTGGAACCCGTCAAGTGCTACCCGATCGACCAGCAAAGCCTGGGCATAGGCACGGCGGATCTCGTTGGCGCTGGAAATCAGGCTCTCGATCGGGTCCGTGACATTGTGCGACTGGTCGATCATATGCGCCGGGCGAAAATCCCTGATGCCGCGATGCTCGGCATCCACTAGTTCGTTGAAGACGAGGAATAGGCGGTAGGGCTCGATAGCGCCCGCATCGAGGTCGTCGTCGCCATATTTGGAATCGTTGAAGTGGAAGCCGCCGAGCTTGCCGAACTGGATGAGGCGGGCAACGATCATCTCGATATTGGTATTCGGCGCATGATGGCCGAGATCGACGAGGCAGAAGGCTTTCGGTCCGAGCGTATTGGCGATCAGGTAGTTGGTGCCCCAATCCTGCACCACCGTCGAATAGAAGGCCGGTTCGTACATCTTGTGTTCGGAMAACAGCCGCCAGTCGTCCGGCAACGCCTTGTAGATCTCCGCCATCGACGCAAGATAACGCTCGAACATCCGCGTGAAATGGCTCTGACCCGGAAAGTTCGAGCCGTCGCCAATCCACACCGTCAGCGCCTTGGAGCCGATCGCCTTGCCGATCTCGATACATTCGAGATTGTGCTCGATCGCCTGAGCGCGTGTCGCAGCATTCGTGTGGCTGAGCGAGCCGTATTTATAGGAGTGCGCCTGGCCGGGAGCATCGGAAAACGTATTCGAGTTCATCGCATCGAAACCGAGACCCAGCGCATCGCCCTTGGCCAGCAATTCCTTCGGATCCGCCTTGTCCCACGGGATATGCAGCGAGACCGTCGGCGTCGCGCGGGTCAATTGGTGGATGACCGAGCAGTCATCGAGCTTGTCGAAAATGCCGCGCGGCTCGCCTTGGCCCGGAAAACGGGCGAAACGCGTGCCGCCGGTGCCGACGCCCCAGGAGGGTACGGCGACGAAGAACTTTTCAACATCCCGGGTGATCGTTTCGATATCGATGCCGCGGCGCGACAGGTTCTCGCCGAGCGCATCGTAATCGGATTTGAGCGCTGCGGAGCGCTTATCGTTTTCAGCGGCGATCACATTGGTCGTGATCTTGAGTTCAGTCATTCGGTCCTCCCATCTGATCTTTGTCTCTTCTCCCCAGCGGGGAGAAGGT
>NZ_JBFTZM010000007.1:0-289150 GCF_056406795.1 Neorhizobium sp. P1_A6
CCGCTGCCCGGGACGATCGGCATCGCCCATACCCGCTGGGCGACCCACGGTGTCCCGAATGAGACCAACGCCCATCCGCATTTCGTTGATGGCGTCGCCGTCGTCCATAACGGCATCATCGAGAACTTTTCCGAGCTGAAGGATGAACTGCTGGCCGAAGGCGCCGTCTTCGAAAGCCAAACCGACACGGAAGTCGTCGCACATCTGCTCGCAAAATACACCCGCGAAGGCCTCGACCACCGCGCCGCGATGCTGGCGACGCTGAACCGGGTCTCCGGCGCCTATGCGCTGGTGGTGATGTTCGAGGACGACCCGGGCACGATCATGGCCGCCCGTTTCGGACCGCCGCTCGCGATCGGCCACGGCCGCGGCGAGATGTTCTTGGGCTCCGATGCCATCGCGCTGTCTCCGTTTACCAACGAGATCACCTATCTAGTCGACGGCGACTGCGCCGTCATGACCCATAAGGGCGCCGAGATCATCGATTACGACGGCAAGCCGGTGACGCGGCAGAGCCAGATTTCCCAGGCGTCGGCCTTCATGGTCGACAAGGGCAATCACCGCCATTTCATGGAGAAGGAGATCTACGAACAGCCGGAGATCATCTCCCATGCGCTCAGCCATTATATCGATTTCGCGACCCATACGGTGAAGGCGAACGATACGGCGATCGATTTCGGCAAGGTTTCCGGCCTGGCGATCGCCGCCTGCGGCACCGCCTATCTGTCCGGCCTGATCGGCAAATACTGGTTCGAGCGTTATGCGCGTCTGCCGGTCGAAATCGACGTCGCCTCCGAATTCCGCTACCGCGAACTGCCGTTGTCCCCCTCCCAGGCGGCACTGTTCATTTCCCAATCGGGCGAAACAGCCGATACTCTGGCCTCGCTGCGTTACTGCAAGGACAACGGCCTCAAGATCGGCGCGGTCGTCAACGTCAGGGAATCGACCATCGCCCGCGAATCGGATGCGATCTTCCCGATCCTCGCCGGCCCGGAGATCGGCGTCGCCTCCACCAAGGCCTTTACCTGCCAGCTTGCGGTTCTTGCTGCACTCGCGATCGGTGCCGGCCGCGCCCGCGGCACGGTGACGGCGGGCGATGAGAAAGCGATGGTGAAACACCTCGCCGAAATGCCGCGGATCATGAGCCGGGTACTGAACGACATCCAGCCGCAGATCGAGGCGCTGTCGCGCGAGCTGTCGCGGTTCAAGGATGTCCTTTACCTCGGCCGCGGAACCAGTTTTCCGCTCGCCATGGAAGGCGCGCTGAAGCTCAAGGAAATCTCCTATATCCACGCCGAAGGTTATGCCGCCGGCGAGCTGAAACATGGGCCGATCGCGCTGATCGACGAACATATGCCGGTAATCGTCATCGCGCCGCATGACCGTTTCTTCGAAAAGACCGTTTCCAACATGCAGGAAGTGGCCGCGCGCGGCGGCAAGATTATCTTCATTACCGACGAAAAGGGTGCGGCGGCTTCCAAGCTGCCGACCATGGCGACGATAGCATTGCCGAATGTCGACGAGATCATCGCTCCGATGATTTTTTCGCTGCCGATCCAGCTGCTTGCCTATCATACGGCTGTCTTCATGGGCACCGACGTCGATCAGCCGCGCAACCTGGCAAAATCCGTCACGGTGGAGTGATATCCACCGGCTTTTCCTTGCATCGCAACATCGCATCCGGCATTGTCGCAACAGATGATTGCGGCGATGCTCAGGGTATGCAGGAAAATCGGATGAGCGACAGTCCAGAGCGAATATCGCTGGCCGGCCGTCTCAGGAACAACTTCCTAACCGGCCTGATCATCTGCGCGCCGCTTGCCATCACCATCTGGCTCACCTTCACCTTTATCGACTGGGCCGATAGCTGGGTTACGCCCTACATTCCGCGGCGCTACGATCCGCAATATTATTTCAACATCACCATTCCTGGCACCGGTCTGCTGATCGCCGTGGTGCTCATCGCCATTATCGGCTTTCTCGGCAAGAACCTGATCGGCCGCTCGATCGTCAAGTTCGGCGAATCGATCCTGCACCGGATGCCGCTGATCCGCAGCATTTATAAGAGCATCAAACAGATCTTTGAGACGGTGCTGAAGGAACAGTCGACCTCCTTCAAGAAATGCGGGCTGATCGAGTTTCCGAGCCCCGGCATGTGGGCGCTGGTCTTCATCTCCGGCGACGCGCAGGGAGAGATCGCGGCAAAGCTCAATGCGGACGGAGAGGAAATGGTCGGTGTCTTCCTGCCGCCGACCCCGGTTCCGACCGCCGGCTTCCTGATGTTCGTGCCGAAAAGCAAGATCATCATGCTCGACATGACGCCGGAAGAGGGTGCCAAGCTGCTGATATCGGGTGGCCTCATCGCGCCGGACTACAAGCCCATCCCCGGCCTGCCGACCGCCGTCCTGCCGGCACCATAAGCGCCCGTGCGGGCGTCACGTCAGTGTCACCGCAGCCGCCTAAGAGGAAGCAGGGAGCGCGCGTCGCAACATTCATTCGACGCGTAACGGCGGAAAGCCGCTGGCCCTCCGAGGCTCAACAAGGAACTATTCCATGGGTTATGCGCATAAGGCCGCACTGCTTGCGGCCACAATGATTGCTTCGTCTTTGATTTCGAACTCGGTCCTGCTGGCCGAGACAAGTGCAACGGGCGCCGGCATCACCGTCGTCAACAAGGGCCTCGTTGCCGTCGGCCGCATTCCGGCCGGCCAGCGCGACAAGTTCGGCGAGACTTTCGGGTCCGGTTCCGGCATGGCGATCGACCCGACCGACTGGAAGAAGGATGCCGATGGTTATGCCGGTTCCCTCTGGTTGCTGCCCGATCGCGGCTACAATGTCGACGGCACGACCGATTACAATTCGCGTATCAACAAGATCGAGATCCGGCTGGCGCCGGCTGCCGCCGGCCAGGCCCTGTCCTCCGACAAGCAGCAGGCTGGCGTTCAGGCAAAGCTCGCGGAGACCATGCTGCTGACCGACGACGCCGGCAAAAATATGACCGGTCTCGATCCGGAATCGGGCGTTCGCGCCGCTGCTGCCAAAATGCCGGCCATGCCGCAGGCCTCGACCGGCAAGGTCTCCCTCGATCCCGAGGCCGTCATCCGCCTGGCGGACGGTTCGCTTTTGATCAGCGACGAATACGGCCCCTATATCTATCACTTTTCCATTGATGGTAAGCTGATCTCCGCCACTCAGCCGCCGAAGGCCCTGCTGCCGATGCGCAAGGGCCGGTTGGACTTCTCTTCCAACAATCCCGGCCCTGGCGGCAAGGTACCGGATCCGAAGGATCCGGAAAGTGGTCGCCAGAACAACCAGGGCCTCGAAGGCATGGCGATGACCCCGGATGGCAAGTTCGTGATCGCTCTGCTGCAGTCCGCGCCCATTCAGGATGGCGGCGACTCCAGCTCGACGCGCATGAATACCCGCGCCTTGGTCTATGACGCTTCCGACATCGACAACCTCAAGCTCGCGCATGAATATGTCGTCCCGCTGCCGACCTTCGACAACAAGGGCAAGGTTGCCGTTGCGGCCGAGAGCGAAATCCTGGCGCTGTCCGACAAGGCCTTCCTGGTTCTGGCGCGCGACAGCAATAGCGGCCAGGGCGTGAAGGGCGACACGTCGGTCTACCGCAAGATCAGCCTGGTCGATCTCACCAGTGCCACCGATATTGCCGGCACCGATTTCGACGGTCTCAAGCCGGTCGCTTCGAAGGGCAAGGTCGACGAGACCGTGAAACCTGCGGTCCTGACGTCGTTCATCGACATAAACGACGCCCAGGAACTCGCTCGCTTCGGCCTTCATAACGGCGCGCCGAACGACAGGAACAATCTTTCGGAAAAATGGGAAGCCATGTCGATCGCAAGCGCGCTCGATGCCTCGGCTCCGGATGACTTCTTCCTGTTCGTCGCCAACGACAACGATTTCCTGACCCAGGACGGTTTCCAGGTCGGCAATGCCTATAAGGCGGCCGGCGGCGCAGATGTCGACACCATGTTCCAGGTTTTCCGCGTCACGCTTCCGGGCGTTGCCAAGAAATAAGTCCCTAACGCAAGCCTTCTCCCCGACGGTCGGGGGGAAGGGGGAAGGTCGAAGATCAACGTCAGATGATCTTGACCATCGTACCCCCCTGCCGACGGCCGCATCACCCGGCTCTCAGGAACCGGATCGCCTCGTCGCGGCGGTGCAGATAAAGCAGCACGCGCATGTTCTGGCCGCGCTCGCTGGTGAGTTCGGGATCCCGCTCCAGCAGATAGGCCGCGTCCTTGCGGGCGATTTCGAGCAGGTCCGCATGCGCCTCCAGGCTGGCAATCCGAAAACCGGGCGTGCCTGACTGCCGGGTGCCGAGCAGTTCTCCTTCGCCGCGCAGCTTCAGATCCTCCTCCGCGATCAGAAAACCGTCCTCGCTGTCGCGCAGGATCGAAAGCCGCGCCCGGCCAGTTTCGCTGAGCGGCCCTTTGTAGAGCAGAATGCAGGTCGAAGCCTCGTCGCCGCGCCCGACACGGCCGCGCAGCTGGTGCAACTGGGCAAGGCCGAACCGCTCTGCATGTTCGATGACCATGATCGTCGCATCCGGCACGTCAACGCCGACTTCGACGACGGTGGTCGCGACCAGCAGCCGGATTTCGCCGGTCTTGAAGGCGTTCATCACCGCGTCCTTCTCAGGCCCGCTCATCCGGCCATGGATCAACCCGACATCACGACCGAGTTCCCTGGCGAGAACAGCATAACGCTCCTCCGCCGACATCAGGTCGGAGGCATCCGATTCTTCGACGAGCGGGCAGATCCAATAGGCTTTTTTTCCTTCGCCGATCGCGCTCCTGAGCCGGGCGATGATGTCGCCGATTCGTTCGGTTGGGATGGTGACGGTCTGGATCGGCTTGCGGCCGGCCGGTTTTTCGGTGAGCTTCGAGACGTCCATATCCCCGAACGCGGCGAGCACCAGCGTGCGCGGAATGGGTGTCGCGGTCATTACCAGCATATGCGGTGAAATTCCCTTGGCCGTCAGCCGAAGGCGCTGATGCACGCCGAACCGGTGCTGTTCGTCCACTACGGCGAGCATCAAATTGTGATAGTTGATCGCATCCTGGAAGAGCGCGTGGGTGCCGACGATGATCTGCGCTTCGCCTGACGCAATCCGCTCGATGATCTGGTCGCGCTCGCGTCCCTTGGTGCGGCCGGTCAGCACCTCGACCGCGACGCCTGCAGCACCTGCGAGCTTGGAGATCGTCGCAAAATGCTGGCGGGCGAGAATTTCGGTCGGCGCCATCAGCACCGCCTGGCCACCAGCCTCGACGGCCGCCGACATGGCGAGCAGCGCCACCAGCGTCTTGCCGGCGCCGACATCGCCCTGTAACAGCCGAAGCATGCGGTCTTCGCCGGCCATGTCCTGGATGACATCCGCGACAGCCGCCTTCTGGCTGGGCGTCAGCGAGAACGGCAGGTTTGCGATGATCTTTGCGGCAAGATCGCCTTTTACCCGGATTGGCTGGCCCGGGACCTTACGTACTCGCTGGCGCACCAGCGACAGCGACACCTGTCCGGCGAGGAACTCGTCATAGGCAAGCCGCCGGCGGGCAGGGGCCTGCGGATCGATATCCGCTGCGTCGCGCGGATCGTGCAGCCCGCGAAAGGCTTCCGCGACCGAGGGAAAGCCCTGGCGCAAGGCCAGTTCGGCATCGGCCCATTCCGGCAGGTCCGGCAGCCGAGCTACGGCACCGTCCACGGCCTTGCGCAGAACCTTGGGCGTTAGGCCGGCCGTCATCGGATAGACCGGTTCGACCAGCGCCAGGTTTTCAGCCTCGGAGGATTTGACGATGAAATCCGGATGCACCATCGAGGGGCGGCCGTTGAACCAGTCGACCTTGCCACTGACCATCACCATCTCGTCGATCGGCAGCGACTTTTCCAGCCAGTTGCCTTTGGCACGGAAGAAGGTCAGCGCCAGCTCCCCGGTATCGTCATGCAGGAATACGCGGTAGGGCATGTTGGATTTGCCGGGCGGTGGCGGCTGATGCCGGTCGACCCGGCCCTCGATCGTGACGATCGCTCCTTGCGGCGAAAGCGCGATGCCCGGCCGGTTGCGCCGGTCGATCAGCGAGGAGGGGGCATGGAAGAGCAGGTCCACGACACGACAATCGTCAGGGTCCTCACGGCCGGTGACGCGGGCGATCAGTTCGGCAAGCTTCGGCCCGACACCGGCAAGCGAGGCGACGGGCGAGAACAGCGGATCGAGTATGGCGGGACGCATGGCGCGCAAAATGCGATGGATTTTGCCCATTTGGCAAGGTGACGAGGGCGGAAAAGCGTCCTATATGAACGGCAAAACAAGGACACGGCCATGACAGGACTATCCCGCACCAGCGCGGATCTCGACCCGCGCCGCCGGCGCATCCTCTATCGCTGTTGGCATCGCGGCATCCGCGAGATGGACTTGGTTCTGGGTAGCTTCGCGGAAGCCGAGATCGCCAATCTTGGGGATGCGGAACTCGACGAGTTCGAGGCGATCATGGGCGAGGACGACCACGACCTGCATGCCTGGATCACCGGGGCTCAAGTCCTGCCCGAGCGCAGGAAGACACCGCTTTTTGCGCGCGTCGCTGCCTATAACCCCGATTTCGATCCCGTCACCAAAGCCTCCCTGGAAGCAAGGCTCGGAAACAAGATATGAATTCTGGCCCGATGATTCCTGGATTCGACGCGAAGAAGATCGCCGCGGCGCAGACCCCGCTGACCATAGGCAACGTGCCACCGGGCATGGAGCCACTGATCCTTGCCGAACTCGCTCGTGCCGGCCAGGCGGTCGCCTATGTCATGTCGGACGGCCAGCGCATGCTTGATCTGGAGCAGATGTTGTCCTTCGTGGCTCCGGAAATCCCGGTCCTGACGCTGCCCGCCTGGGACTGCCTTCCCTATGACCGCGTCTCGCCGAGCGCCGACGTTTCGGCTCGCCGGCTGGCGGCCCTGTCCGGCCTGATCTCTCATGCCAGGAAGCCGCATGCAGCGATTGTGCTCGTCACCGTCAATGCAATGCTGCAGAAAATCGCTCCCGCCGAGATCATCGAAAGTCTCGCGTTCTCAGCCAAGCCGGGCAATCAGATCCGCATGGACGACATCGCCGCACGGCTGGAACGCAACGGTTTCGAGCGCGTCGCGACGGTCCGCGAAGTCGGTGAATTTGCGGTGCGCGGCGGCATTCTCGATGTCTTCGTGCCGGGCACCGAGGAACCGGTACGTCTCGATTTCTTCGGGGATACCCTGGAATCGATCCGCTCGTTCGATCCCGCCAGCCAGCGTACGACCGGCCAGGCGCGCGCCCTCGACCTGAACCCGATGAGCGAGGTGACGCTGACGCCGGACACCATCAGCCGCTTCCGGAAGAACTACCTCTCTCTCTTCGGCGCCGCGACCCGCGACGATTCGCTCTATCAGGCAGTTTCGGAAGGCCGGCGTTACCCCGGCATGGAACACTGGCTGCCGCTGTTCTACGACGGGCTCGAAACCGCCTTCGATTACCTCAAGGGCTTCCGGATCGTCACCGACCACACGGCCCGCGAAGCGGCCGCCGAGCGTTCGAAACTGGTGCTCGACTATTACGAGGCACGGCGCGACAGCGGCACCCAGGGCAAGGGTGCGGCCGCTCAAGCGGCGCCCTACAAGCCGGTTTCACCGGGGCAGCTCTACCTCGAAAGTAAGGCTTTTGCCGCAGCGCTCGATGCGGTCAACTCGGTGCGGCTGACGCCGTTCAACGAGATGGATGCGGAAGGTCGCCGGGTGGTGACTTTGGGCGCACATGCCGGTCCGCGCTGGGCGAAAAACCAGACGGAAGAGAAAGATCGCGACGAACGCGTCAACGTCTTCGACCTCGTGGTCAAACATATCGCCGACAAGCGTGCCGAGGGCGCCAAGGTTCTTGTCACCGGCTGGTCCGCAGGCTCGCTCGACCGGCTGCTGCAGGTGCTCGACGAGCGCGGGCTGAAGCGCATCAACCAGATCGATAAGCTCGCCGATCTCGACAAACTCGAGAAAGGCGAGGCGGCTTCTGCGGTCCTCAGCCTCGAAGCCGGTTTCGAGACAGGCAATATCGTCGTCATCGGCGAGCAGGACATTCTCGGCGACCGCATGGTCCGCCGCGGCAAGCGCCGCAAGCGCGGCGCCAATTTCCTGACCGAAGTCGCCGGCCTCGACGAAGGTTCTCTGGTCGTCCATGCCGAGCATGGCATCGGCAAATTCGTCGGCCTGGTGACGATCGAGGCCGCCGGCGCCCCGCGCGCCTGCCTCGAACTCCACTATGCCGACCAGGCAAAGCTCTTCCTGCCGGTCGAAAATATCGATCTCCTGTCGCGCTACGGTTCGGACGCCGCCGAAGCCCAGCTCGACAGGCTCGGCGGCGGCGCCTGGCAGGCTCGCAAGGCCAAGCTCAAGAAACGCCTGCTCGATATGGCGGACGCGCTGATCCGCATCGCCGCCACCCGCATCACCCGCCGCGCACCGGTTCTGACCACGCCGGAAGGGCTCTACGACGAATTCGCCGCCCGTTTCCCTTATGACGAGACCGAAGACCAGGCGAATGCCATCGATTCCGTGCGTGACGATCTCGGCGCCGGCCGGCCGATGGACCGCCTCGTCTGCGGCGACGTCGGTTTCGGCAAGACGGAAGTGGCGCTGCGTGCCGCTTTCTTCGCGGCGATGAACGGCGCGCAGGTCGCGGTCGTCGTGCCGACCACGCTTCTCTCCCGCCAGCATTTCAAGACGTTTCGCGAGCGTTTCCGCGGTCTGCCGATCAAGGTCGAGCAGGCCTCGCGGCTGGTGCCTGCCAAGGAACTGGCCCAGACCAAGAAGGACATTGCCGATGGCAAGGTCGATATCGTTGTCGGCACCCATGCGCTGCTTGGCGCTGGCATCCAGTTTGCCAATCTGGGGCTGCTGATCATCGACGAGGAGCAGCATTTCGGCGTCAAGCACAAGGAACGGCTGAAGGAACTGAAGAGCGACGTGCATGTCCTGACGCTCTCGGCAACGCCGATCCCGCGCACGCTTCAACTTGCCATGACCGGCGTACGCGAATTGTCGCTGATCACCACGCCGCCGGTCGACCGCATGGCGGTCCGCACCTTCATCTCGCCCTTCGATCCGCTGGTCATCCGCGAAACGCTGATGCGCGAGCATTATCGCGGCGGCCAGAGTTTCTACGTCTGCCCGCGGCTCGCGGACCTGCCGGAAATCCAGGCTTTCCTCCAGTCCGACGTGCCGGAATTGAAGGTCGCGGTTGCGCATGGCCAGATGGCGGCGGGCGAACTCGAAGACATCATGAATGCCTTCTACGACGGCAAATACGACGTGCTGCTCTCGACCACGATCGTCGAATCCGGCCTCGACGTGCCGACCGCCAATACACTGATCGTCCATCGCGCCGACATGTTCGGCCTTGCGCAGCTCTATCAGCTGCGCGGCCGTGTCGGCCGTTCCAAGGTGCGCGCCTTCGCGCTGTTCACCCTGCCGGTCAACAAGACGCTGACGCAGATGGCCGAGCGCCGCCTCAAGGTGCTGCAGTCGCTCGACACGCTCGGCGCAGGCTTCCAGCTCGCCAGCCACGACCTCGACATCCGCGGCGCCGGCAATCTGCTCGGCGAAGAGCAATCAGGCCATATCAAGGAGGTCGGTTTCGAGCTCTACCAGCAGATGCTGGAGGAAGCGGTCGCAGAAGTGAAGGGCGATGACGAGATCACCGATGCCGGCTGGTCGCCGCAGATTTCCGTCGGCATCACCGTGATGATCCCCGAAACCTACGTTCCCGACCTGCATTTGCGCATGGGCCTCTACCGCCGTCTCGGCGAAGTCACGGACCTGTCGGAGATCGATGGTTTTGGCGCGGAAATGGTCGACCGCTTCGGCCCGATGCCGGTCGAGGTGCAGAACCTGTTGAAGGTCGTCTACATCAAGTCGCTCTGCCGCAAGGCAAATGTCGAGAAGCTCGACGCCGGCCCGAAGGGCATTGTCGTCACCTTCCGCGACAAGCAGTTCCCGAACCCCGCCAATCTGGTCGGTTATATCGCCAAGCAGGGGACGCTCGCAAAGATCCGGCCGGACCACAGCGTCTTCCTCACCCGCGACCTGCCGTCCCCCGAAAAGCGATTGACGGCCGCAGCCCAGGTGATGACCCAGTTCGCCGAACTGGCAAAATCGTGACTATGTGTCGGAATTATTGTCGGGGACGGTGACGACGGCGGCTTGCTGATCGGTCGCGACGGACGCGGGCAGACGCACATCGCGTGCCCGCTCACGGGCGAGCGTCAGAAGGCCAGAGCCGATGATCAGCACGATGCCGACCAGCATCGGCAGGTCGACCTTGTCGCCGAAGATCAGATAGCCGAACAGGATGGCCCAGAGCATCTGGCTGTATTGGGTCGGCGCGATCACGGCGGCGGGCGCGTGATTGGCGGCATACATCAGCCAGACGGTGGCGAGCGCCGCCAGCAGGCCGTAACCCGCCAGCATCGCCCATTGCGGTAGTGTCGGCCAGTGGAAGTCCGGGATCATCAGGATGCCGAGGATGACGAGAACGCCAAGGACGCCGGCGCCGTAAAGCGAGATGTGCTTCTCCGATGGCCCGACGGCGCGATAGACGATGATCGAGATCGCCCCGGAAAACCCTGCAAACACCGCGCCGACATGCCCGATCGAAAGCTCGCGGAAACCGGGGCGCAGGATGACAAGAACGCCGATGAAGCCGATGATCACGGCGCTCCAGCGCCGGATACCGACTGTCTCCTTGAGGAACAGCACAGACATGATCGTCACGAAGGACGGCAGCAGGAAAATCAGCGCGAAGGCTTCCGCCATCGATAGATAGGTGAAGGCTGCGACGCTGCCGATCGTCCCCATCGCGGCTGAGAAGAAGCGCAGGATCCATAGCGGCCGGTTGGTACTTCTTACCACGTCGAGCCAGCTGTCGCCTGGTTTCATGAGATAGGGAAAACCGGCCAGCATGAAGACGGCGCCGAAAAAGCCCATTTCATAGGGCGTCAGGGCGCCCTCGATCATCTTGACGCTGGCATCGCTCCACGAATAGGCGGCAAACGAGGCGAAGGCGAGAAGAACGCCTTTCAGGGTCTGGTCGGTACGCACGCGTTTCGCCGTTCTCAGATCATGCCCTTGCGGGCTTCCGCCTTCAGCTTGGCGATTTCGCGCAGCGCGTTGGCAAATACGTCCGGCGTCTGGGCGCCGCTCACGGCATACTGCCCGTCGATGATGAAGAACGGCACGCCGGTCACGCCCATCTTCTGGGCCGCCTCGATCTCCCCAAGGACGGTGTCCTTGTCGGCGTCGCTTGCCAGCAGGTTTTCGATGACCTTCCGGTCGAGGCCCGATTTTTCGGCGATGTCGGCGAGCACGGCGTGGTCGCCGACATTGCGGCCCTCCTCGAAATTCGCCTTGAACAGGGCCGTCGCGACCTTGTCCTGAATTTGGCGGTCTTCGACGATCGCCCAATGCAGCAGGCGATGCGCATCGAGCGTATTGGGGCCGATCTTGATCGCCTCGAAGTCATACTTGATCCCGACCTCTTCGCCGAGCTTCTTCAGCATGCTATGGGCGCGTTCGACGGCATCCCTGCCGCCAAGCTTGGCGGCAAGATCCGCCTGATGGTCGACGCCTTCGGGCGGATGGTCCGGGTTGAGCCGATAAGGGCGCCAGTTGATGTCGACCCCGATCTCGTCCTGAACTTCGGCGACCGCCAGTTCCATCCTTGCCTTGCCGAGGTAACACCAGGGGCAGACGATGTCCGAAACGATGTCGATGGTTACGCGCTCCATGGCGGCGTCCTTTCTTCGGTAACCGTTAGAGACTGGATTATTGCGCCCGCTTATCCCACCAGGTGTTGAGCTGGTAGCCATAGAGCGGCAGTTTCTCCGGATAACCGATATACTTGCGACGCGCCACCCATTGATCGGGGATATGATAGAGCGGAACGAGATAGTGACCTGAAATCAGCATTCGGTCATAGGCACGCACGGTCGCCTCGAAATCCTCCTTGCTGCGCACCGTCAGCATGGTCTCGATCAGCTTGTCGAGATCGGCATCCGCAGTGCCGGCAAAATTGAAACTGCCGTCGCGATTGCGGGAATCCGATCCCCAGCGCCCGGCCTGTTCGATGCCGGGCGACAGCGACGAGGGATAGGATTTGACGATCATGTCATAGTCGAAATTGCCGGAGCGGGCCTGGTATTGGGCATCATCGACGGTGCGGATCGACATCTCGACGCCGATCATCTTCAGCGTCCGCTGATAGGCGATCGCCAGCTTTTCCTGGTCCTGGCTCTGTGTCATCACCTCGAAGGCAAGTGGTCTGCCGGAAGCGTCCGACATCCTGCCGTTCTTGATCGCGTAACCGCCCTTCTTGAGAAGATCGACCGCATTGCGCAGCACCTTGCGATCAGCACCGGAGGCATCGGTTTTCGGGAGGTGGTAGGTGCCAGTGAGGACAGCCGGCTCGATCCTGTTCTTGATGGCCCCCAGGATCTGGAGCTCCCGCTCGTCGGCCGGCTTGCCGAGCGAGGAGAGGGGCGAGTTCTGCCAGAAACTTTCGGTGCGGGTATAGGCGCCTTCGAAGAGGTTCTTGTTGGCCCATTCGAAATCGAAGGCGAGCGACAGGCCGGCGCGTACGTTCACATCGGCAAAGATCGCTCTTCTCGTATTGAACACGAAACCGAGCATGCCGGTCGGCAGCTGCGGCTTGAACGCATCCTTGATCACATCGCCGTTCTGGACCGCCGGGAAATCATAGGCCCGCGCCCAATGTGTCGGGCTGCCATCGAGATAGATGTCGATCGCGCCTTTCTTGAAGGCTTCGAACAACGTGTTGTCCTGCAGGAAATATTCGACGCTGATCTGATCGTAATTGTCGAAACCCACCTTGGCGGGAACATCCTTGCCCCAGTAATCCGGATTTCGCTCATAGACGATACGCTCTCCGGGAGAAACGGATTTGACCCGGTATGGGCCGGAGCCGACCGGCGGCTTCAGCGTCGACTGGTCGAACGTAGCCGGATCGATCACGTGTTTCGGCAGGATCGGCGTCGAGGTCGCGAGAATCAGCGGAAATTCCCGGTCAGCCTTGGCATTGAAGGTGAAGCGGACCCCATGCTCGCCGACCTTTTCAACCTTGTCGACCGGTGAGAGCCGGCTCGAAAACGGGATGCGCCCCTTGTCGCGAAGCAGCTCAAAGGTGAAAATCACGTCGTCAGGCGTCACCGGCTGTCCGTCGGACCATTTGGCTTTCGGATTGAGATTGAACTGGATGAAGCTGCGGTTGTCGTCCCATTCCACGCTTTCCGCCAGCAGTCCGTAAAGCGTGAAGGCTTCGTCGCTGGAGCGGGTCATCAGCGGTTCGTAGATCAGGTGCCCAAGGATCGTATCCCAGAGGCCACGCGCCGTCGTGCGCATGCTTTTGAGGATGAACGGATTGAGGTTGTCGAACGTGCCGACGACGCCATAGGAAATCTTGCCGCCCTTCTTCACGGCCGGGTTTACATAGGGGAAATGCTTGTAATCGGGGCCGAGCGCCGGGCTGCCGTGCATGGCTATCCCATGGACCGGTTCGGCAAATGCCGGAGCGCCGATCAGAAATGCGGCGATGAGGGGAAGGAAGCGTCGCATGGCACCCATGGCGGTGAAATCCTCGCTGATTCGCCTGCAAAATAGCGCATGCCATCAGGCCCACCAACCACCGCCATGTGCAAAAGAGTGATCGTCGGCATTAACTCCTTGTCAAAAAATACGAAAGAGGGACTGGATATCGATGCCTGCCCGATGTAACAGGTTGGCCAGACGGGCGGGTCATTCAATTGCCTCATTTGACCGACAGGTCACAGGCAGTAGGACACCCCGAGGGAGTTGACGGCGTCTGCCGTACCCAGCTGATTTCAGGAGACGGATCTCGTTATGATGCTTAAGGCAACCCAAGTTCTGCGGACGGCAATGTCTGCTCTCGCTCTTTCGGCCGGCGCAATCGCGCTGCCGGTTGCAGCTCTTGCACAGGATGCTCCGGCCGCGGGGGCTCCTGGCGCACCGCCGCTCGGCTGGTTCAAGACCTGCACAAAGCAGGACGACAGCGACCTCTGCGTCGTGCAGAACATCATTGCTGCCCAGAACGGTCAGCTCATCACCGCCGTCGGCCTGATCACGGTCGAAGGCAAGGTCAACCGCAAGATCATGCAGGTCTCTGTACCGACCGCGCGCCTCGTGCCGCCCGGCATCGTCATGCAGATCGATGGCGGCAAGGGCCAGAAGCTCGATTATATCGTCTGCCTTCCGGACAAGTGCACTGCCGAAGTGCCGCTGACGGACGCGATGGTCGCCAGCCTCAAGAAGGGCAGCGAGGTGGTCTTCACCTCGATCAACTTCCGTCGCGCGCCGAACCCGATCAAGGTTCCGCTGACCGGCTTTACCGGCATCTTTGATGGCCCGGCCATGCCGCAGGAACAGATCGCCCAGAGCCAGCGCAGCCTTGAAGAAGGCATGCAGCGCAAGGCGGAAGAAACCCGCAAGAAGCTGGAAGACGCCCAGAACGCTGCAAAGCAGGGCCAGTAAGCTTTCAGCGGGAGCCAGACAATTTCAAAGCCCGGCCACGCGCCGGGCTTTCTGATTCCGGACACAAAAAAGCGCCGGCTGGGATGCCGACGCCTTTCCAGTTCTCGGAATGGAGTTTAGTGGGCCAGTATGATCTTGGGCTTCAACTGGCCCGATGGTCCGCGATCGAAGATCTGGTAGACCTGCGGATTGCGCAGCGGGGCATCATTTTCGTCATGCTCCAGGTTTTGCTCTGAAACATAGGCGACATATTCCGTCTCGTCATTCTCCGCGAGGAGATGATAGAAGGGCTGGTCCTTGTTCGGCCGGATTTCTGCGGGAATGGAATTCCACCATTCTTCCGTATTGGCGAATTCCGGATCCACATCGAACACGACGCCCCGAAACGGAAAAACCTTGTGGCGGACCACTTCTCCGATGGTAAATTTAGCGTTGCGTTGTTTCATGGTGCGATGTCCTTTCGCATCCTAATGTGGGAATAAAATTCTCCGACATCAAGAGATTAATGCAGACCGGCCCGTATCGTTCCACGGGATAGACTTAAGGCTTAGTAGCCCCCTGCGGCCGTTTCGTCGCCAGAACTACGCCGCCCGCAACGAGAACGATGCCGGGTGCGCGAGATGTTTCGAAAGTCTCGCCGAGGAATATCGCTGCTATGGAACGACAAACGGCGGGCTTGCGACCCGCCGTTTCCAGTTTCACGAGACACTGATCGGATCAGGCCGAGTAATACATGTCGAATTCGACCGGATGCGGCGTCATTTCGAAGCGCATGACTTCCACCATCTTGAGCTCGATATAGGCATCGATCTGGTCGTCGTCGAAGACGCCGCCGGCAGTCAGGAACTTGCGGTCGCGATCGAGGTTTTCGAGCGCTTCACGCAAAGAGCCGCAGACCGTCGGGATCTTCTTCAGCTCCTTCGGCGGCAGGTCGTAGAGATCCTTGTCCATGGCCTTGCCGGGATGGATCTTGTTCTTGATGCCGTCGAGACCGGCCATGAGCATGGCGGCGAAGGCCAGATAGGGGTTTGCCAGCGGGTCCGGGAAACGGACTTCGACGCGCTTCGACTTCGGCCCGGTGCCGAACGGAATGCGGCACGAAGCCGAGCGATTGCGGGCCGAATAGGCAAGCAGAACCGGCGCTTCATAACCCGGAACGAGACGTTTGTAGGAGTTCGTCGTCGGATTGGTGAAGGCGTTGATCGCCTTGGCATGCTTGATGATGCCGCCGATATAGAAGAGGCAGCTTTCGGAAAGGCCGGCATATTCGTCGCCGGCGAAGGTCGGCTTGCCGTCCTTCCAGATCGACTGGTGCACGTGCATGCCCGAGCCGTTGTCGCCGAAGATCGGTTTCGGCATGAAGGTCGCGGTCTTGCCATAGGCATTGGCGACCTGGTGGACGACATACTTGTAGATCTGGATCTTGTCGGCGTTGCGCACCAGCGTGTCGAACTTGACGCCGAGCTCGTGCTGGGCGGAAGCCACTTCGTGGTGATGCTTTTCGACGACCACGCCCATTTCGGCGAGCACGGTCAGCATTTCGGAGCGCATGTCCTGGAGGCTGTCGACCGGCGGAACCGGGAAATAGCCACCCTTGACGCGCGGACGGTGACCAAGGTTGCCGGTTTCGTAATCGGTGTCGTCGTTCGACGGCAGTTCCGACGAGTCGAGCTTGAAGCCTGTATTATAAGGATCGGCCTTGTATTTGACGTCGTCGAAGACGAAGAATTCCGGCTCGGGGCCGACAAACACCGTATCGCCGATGCCAGATGCCTTCAGGTATGCTTCGGCCTTCTTGGCGGTGCCGCGCGGATCGCGGTTATAGGCTTCGCCCGAGATCGGATCGAGAATGTCGCAGAAGATGACCATGGTCGACTGAGCGAAGAACGGGTCCATGTGGACCGTCGCCGGGTCCGGCATCAGCACCATGTCCGACTCGTTGATGGCCTTCCAGCCGCCGATCGAGGAACCGTCGAACATGACGCCATCGGCAAACATGTCCTCATCGACGCAGACGACGTCCATGGTCACATGCTGCAGCTTACCCTTCGGGTCGGTAAAGCGCAGGTCCACGAACTTGACGTCGTTTTCCTTGATTTGTTTCATGATTTCGCTTGCGCTCGTCATATGACCTCCTCGATGTACGATGACGATGAAACCCCGGCCTTTGGCCTTGGGGCGGTATTTTGCGGGCGTTTAGATGGCGTCCACGCCCGTTTCACCGGTGCGGATGCGAATGACTTCCTCGATGTTGGAGACGAATATCTTGCCGTCTCCGATCCGTCCAGTCTGTGCAGCGTTGCGGATCGCCTCGATGACCGCATCCGCATTCTCGTCCGCCAGGACGACCTCGACCTTCACCTTGGGCAGAAAGTCGACGACGTATTCAGCGCCGCGATAGAGCTCCGTATGGCCCTTCTGGCGGCCAAAGCCCTTGGCTTCGGTCACTGTGATCCCCTGCAAGCCGACTTCCTGAAGGGCTTCCTTCACTTCGTCGAGCTTGAAAGGCTTGATGATCGCTTCGATCTTTTTCATGAGAAACTATATCTCCGCTTCTCTCTTGAAGCAGGCCGTTACCCGCTCGCCCATGCCAATGCAGTTATCGTGCCAAACTCACATGGCACTTTCAAAAAAACAATGCGGTTTTGCACCGATTCCCCATAAAACAGCAGGTTCAGTGGCAAAACTGCTTCCGTTTTTCTCGAAATTTGTGCGTTGCGACACAAGAATCGGAGTTTTTTGAAGTTTTTTCGGAACTTAAGTGATATCGAATATAGTCAAGGCGAGGTCACTTATTTAGGCAATTGCATAATTTTTATGCCATTCTGGCTAGAGAAGTGGCGCTTGTTTTCTGATCATCTTTCCGTTCAATAGCGCTATGGATGCTTCGCTTGTTTCACTGCTGCTGACGCCTGACGAGATGACGGCGGCGGATGCCGCCTCTGCCCGATCCGGCATTCCGTCCTTCGACCTGATGGACAGGGCAGGCCGCGCGATTTCTGCCGCCGCGCTTCGGCATTTTCCCGGCGCGTTGCGTTTTGTCGCACTCTGCGGTCCCGGAAACAATGGGGGGGACGGATATGTCGCGGCCCGCGCGCTTGCCGAAGCCGGCGCCGCCGTTGACGTCCATCATCTCGGCGATCCCAGAACACTGAAAGGCGATGCAAGACGGGCGCGCGACCTCTGCGGCCTGCCGTCGAAACCGCTCGAAGCCTATCAGCCGCGGACCGGTGACGTGGTGGTCGACGCGCTGTTCGGTGCCGGCCTGACGCGCGAAGTGCCGGACATTGTCGCGGAGGTGATCCGCGAGGTCGGCGAGGCGGGGATATCAGTTCTTGCGGTGGACCTGCCGTCCGGTCTCTGCGGGAGGCGGGGCGTGCCGCTCGGCGCCGCCTTTCAGGCCGCCCATACGGTCACTTTCATGACTCGCAAGCCGGGCCACCTGCTGCTGCCGGGCAGGTCTCTCTGCGGTGACGTCGAAGTTTTCGATATCGGCATTCCAGCCCGCATCATTCGCGAGGTTGCCGGCAGGACGAAAGAGAATTGCCCTGAATCGTGGCGCGGTCTCCTGATCGAGCCGGGAAGTGAGACCCATAAATACCGACGGGGACATCTGGCCGTGTTTTCCGGCGAGGCCGGCAAAACCGGGGCCGCCCGCCTTTCGGCAACCGCGGGCCTGAGGGCCGGGGCAGGGCTGGTGACGGTCGGTTCGCCGGAGGACGCCATGCCGGTCAACGCGGCCTCGCTGACCGCGATCATGCTGCACCGGGTGGACACGCTCAAAGACCTGGAAAACTGGCTTCGCACGGCAAAACTTGCCGCTTTCGTGCTCGGACCGGGTTTCGGCATCGGCAAGAAGGCGAGGCAATTTGCACTGGCGTTGAAGGACCGCCCCCTGGTGCTCGACGCCGACGGCATTACCTCCTTCAAGGAAAAGCCCTCGGACCTGTTCGATGCCTTTGCCGGCGGAGAGCCCCATCTGGTGCTGACGCCGCACGAAGGCGAATTCGCCCGGCTTTTCCCCGACATCGCCGCGGATGACAACCTGAGCAAGGTGGAAAAGGCGGTGGCGGCTTCCGCCCGCGCTCACGCTGCCATTGTCTACAAGGGCGCCGACACGGTGATCGCCAGCCCCGACGGACGCGCCTACATCAATACCAACGGACCGCCGTGGCTGGCGACTGCCGGTTCCGGAGATGTGCTCGCGGGCATGATCGGCGCATTGCTCG
Organism: Neorhizobium sp. P1_A6; assembly: GCF_056406795.1. Taxonomy (NCBI): domain Bacteria; kingdom Pseudomonadati; phylum Pseudomonadota; class Alphaproteobacteria; order Hyphomicrobiales; family Rhizobiaceae; genus Neorhizobium; species Neorhizobium sp. P1_A6. The sequence goes on from NZ_JBFTZM010000007.1 coordinate 18,816, forward strand.
CCCAAGGCATGACCGCATTCGAGGCGGCCGCTGCGGGCGTCTACCTGCATGGCGAAGCCGGCAAGTGGGCGGGCAGGGGCGTGACGGCCGAAGACCTCGCCACCCATGCCGGCGTACGGCTGGATCTCTAACTGCGGCTTTCCAGAAGTTCGCGCATCGCCATCGCGCCATAGGGCGCGTTCACCTTGCCCTCATGGATGAAGAAGGCGAAAACGTCGCGCGGCTCCTTCTTCGGCTTATGTTTGTTATCGACCAGCGGCAGGTCGTCCGGCACGCCGCCCTCGGCCCAGGTTTCCAGCCTTTTCGCCCAGGCCTTCATATCCTCTTCGGCGTAGCAGGTTTTGATCTCGTCCGAGCCTTTTTGCAGGCGCGTGTAGACGAAATCCGCCGTGACATCCGCGATCATCGGATAGTCGAAATGGTCGGCACAGACCGGCGCGATATTATATTTCGCCAGCAGCGCGATAAATTCCGGGACCTTGAACGTGTCGTTGCGGACCTCGACCACATGGGTCAGCTTCAGCCCGTCCAGCTTGTTCGGCAGCAATTTCAGGAAGGCCTCGAAATCGTCCGCTTCGAACTTCTTGGTCGGCGCGAACTGCCAGAGCAGCGGCCCGAGATGATTGCCGAGCTCGGTCAGGCCCTGGGTCAGGAATTTTTCGATCGACTCCCCCGCCTCGGCCAAAACCTTGCGGTTGGTAGTGAAGCGGCTGGCCTTCAGCGAAAAGATGAAGCCGTCTGGAACCTCGGATGCCCATTTGGCAAAGGTCTCCGGCTTCTGCGATCCGTAATAGGTGCCGTTGACCTCGATCACCTTCAGCTTGCTTGCGGCATATTCGAGCTGTTTTTTCTTGGCCAGTTTTTCAGGATAGAACGTGCCTTCCCACGGCTCGAAGGTCCAGCCGCCGATGCCCGTGCGAATTGTCCCGGCTTTGGTCATCAATTCCCTCCCACATGCAGAGATTCACTCCGCCGCTTCCACCTTCTTGACCGGCCGACGCTCCAGCAGTTCCTTCAGGAATTGGCCGGTATAGGACCGCTTTTCCTTGACGATCTGCTCGGGCGTGCCGGCCGCGATCACTTCGCCGCCGCCTGTGCCGCCTTCAGGGCCGATATCGATGATCCAGTCGGCCGTCTTGATGACCTCGAGATTATGCTCGATAACCACCACGGAATTGCCCTGGTTCACCAGTTCCTGCAGCATTTCCAGAAGCTTGGCGACATCATGGAAATGCAGCCCGGTCGTCGGCTCGTCGAGGATATAAAGCGTGCGTCCCGTCGAGCGTTTCGACAGTTCCTTGGCTAGCTTGACGCGCTGCGCCTCGCCACCCGAAAGCGTATTGGCCTGCTGGCCGACCTTGATATAGCCGAGCCCGACCTCGAAAAGCGACTGCAGCTTGTCGCGCACCGCCGGTACCGCCGAGAAGAACTCGACGCCTTCCTCGACCGTCATGTCGAGCACGTCGGCGATCGATTTGCCCTTGAAGGTGACGTCGAGCGTTTCGCGATTGTAGCGCTTGCCGTGGCAGACGTCGCAGGTGACGTAGACGTCGGGCAGGAAGTGCATCTCGATCTTGATGACGCCGTCGCCCTGGCAGGCCTCGCAGCGGCCGCCCTTGACGTTGAACGAGAAACGGCCCGGCTGGTAGCCGCGGGCTTTTGCCTCCGGAAGACCGGCAAACCAGTCACGGATCGGCGTAAACGCGCCGGTATAGGTGGCCGGGTTGGACCGCGGCGTGCGGCCGATCGGCGACTGGTCGATATCGATCACCTTGTCGATATGCTCGAAGCCGTCGATCCTGTCGTGTTCGGCCGGAATCTCGCGCGCACCCATGACGCGGCGCGCGGCGGATTTATAAAGCGTCTCGATCAGGAAGGTCGATTTGCCGCCGCCGGACACGCCTGTGACGGCGGTGAAGACGCCGAGCGGAATGGCAGCCGTGACATTCTTGAGGTTATTGCCACGGGCGCCAAAAACCTTGATTTCCTTGCCCTTCTTCGGCTTGCGGCGCTCGGCCGGTACCGGCACGCCGAGCTCGCCCGACAGATATTTGCCGGTCAGCGATTTCGGATTGGCCATCACCTCGCTGGGCGTGCCTTCGGCCACCACCTGTCCGCCATGGATGCCGGCCGCTGGGCCGATATCGACCACGTAGTCGGCACTCATGATCGCGTCTTCGTCATGCTCGACGACAATCACCGTATTGCCGATGTCGCGCAGGTGTTTCAGCGTGTCGAGCAGGCGGGCATTGTCGCGCTGGTGCAGGCCGATTGACGGCTCGTCGAGAACGTAGAGCACGCCGGTCAGGCCGGAGCCGATCTGCGAGGCAAGCCGGATGCGCTGGCTTTCGCCGCCGGACAATGTGCCGGAATTGCGCGACAGGCTGAGATAGTCGAGGCCGACATCGTTCAAGAACCGCAGGCGTTCGCGGATCTCTTTCAGAATGCGGACCGCGATCTCGTTCTGCTTGGCGTTCAGCTGCTCCGGCAGCACCTCGAACCAGTCGCGCGCGATCCGGATCGACATCTCGGTAACCTGGCCGATATGCAACTTGTTGATCTTGACCGCCAGCGCTTCGGGCTTGAGGCGATAGCCGTTGCAGGCCGGGCAGGGGGCCGCCGACATGTACCGTTCGATCTCCTCGCGCGCCCAGGCGCTGTCGGTTTCCTTCCAGCGGCGCTCGAGGTTCGGCACGATGCCTTCGAAATTCTTGACCGTCTTGTAGGAGCGGGCGCCATCGGCATAGTGGAATTCGATCTTTTCCTCGGTGCCCTCGAGGATCGCCTTCTGTGCGTCCAAGGAAAGCTCGTTCCAGCGGCTGGACAGCTTGAAATCGAAAACCTTGCCCAGTGCTTCGAGCGTCTGATTGTAATAGGGCGAGGTAGATTTTGCCCATGGCGCAATCGCGCCGTCGCGCAACGTGCGGGCAGGCTCCGGTACGATCAGCGCCTCGTCCACCTTCTGTTGCGAGCCGAGACCGTCGCAGGTGGGGCAGGCGCCAAATGGATTGTTGAACGAAAACAGCCGCGGTTCGATCTCCGAAATGGTGAATCCGGAGACGGGGCAGGCGAACTTTTCAGAAAACAGCACCCGTTCGTGCGTTTCGTTGAGGGACTTGTTGGCGGATCCGCCGGCCGAAGTCTCTTCCGGCGGCAGCGGCTTGTCGGCGAATTCGGCAACCGCCAGCCCATCGGCAAGTTTCAACGAGGTTTCGAGACTATCGGCCAGGCGCGCGGCAATATCGGAGCGAACCACGAGCCGGTCCACGACGATATCGATATCGTGCTTGTATTTCTTGTCGAGCGCCGGAACGTCGGCGATCTCGTAGAACTGGCCGTCGACCTTGACGCGCTGGAACCCCTTTTTCATCAGGTCGGCGAGTTCCTTTTTATACTCGCCTTTGCGTCCGCGGATCATCGGTGCCAGAATATAAAGACGCGTACCTTCCTCGAAGGCGAGGATGCGGTCGACCATCTGGCTGACCGTCTGGCTTTCGATCGGCAGGCCGGTCGCCGGCGAATAGGGCACGCCGACGCGCGCAAAAAGCAGGCGCATGTAGTCGTAAATTTCGGTGACAGTGCCGACCGTCGAGCGCGGATTGCGCGACGTCGTCTTCTGCTCGATCGAGATCGCCGGGGAAAGCCCATCGATCTGGTCGACATCTGGCTTCTGCATCATTTCCAGGAACTGGCGCGCATAGGCCGAAAGGCTTTCGACATAACGCCGCTGGCCTTCCGCATAAATCGTGTCGAAGGCGAGCGAAGACTTGCCCGAGCCCGAAAGGCCGGTCATGACGATCAGCGAATTGCGGGGCAAATCGAGATCGATGCCCTTCAAATTGTGCTCGCGCGCACCACGTATAGAAATGCTCTTCAGTTCGCTCATCTTCATGCTCTCGGGAGGATTGAAGGTCCTTATGTAGTGATTGATCCGCGGCTGTCGAGACGAAACTGCTGCGATGCGGCGCCGTTCCCGAGTCGGTTGACAGCACTATAGGAATAAAATAGAACAAATAAAGAACAAATTTGCCTGTGGATTAAAGATCGCAAAAGCCCAACGGCTGGCCCCAATGGGCTAGAGTGTCGCGATTGATTTTTGGTGCCGTTACCGGGCGGCAGATGAGGTGATGAATATGGCTGGTAGTGTGAACAAGGTAATCCTGGTGGGGAATGTGGGGGCTGATCCTGAAATCCGCCGGACGCAGGACGGCCGGCCGATCGCCAACCTTCGCATCGCCACGTCCGAAACCTGGCGTGACCGCAACAATGGCGAACGCCGCGAGAAGACCGAATGGCATACGGTCGTCGTCTTCAATGAAGGCCTCTGCAAGGTCGTCGAGCAATATGTGAAGAAGGGCGCCAAACTCTATATCGAAGGCGCGCTGCAGACCCGCAAGTGGCAGGACCAGACCGGCAACGACCGTTATTCGACGGAAATCGTGCTTCAGGGCTTCAACTCGACGCTGACCATGCTGGACGGTCGCGGCGAGGGCGGCGGCGACCGTGGCGGTGCTGGCGGCAATCGTGTCGGCAACGATTTTGGCGGCAACGACTTCGGCGGCGGCGACGATTACGATCGCCGGCCTGCTGCGGGCGGTGCGAGCCGCGGCGGTCAGTCCTCCGGCGGTCAGCCGGCAGGCGGCAATTTCTCCCGTGATCTCGACGACGACATCCCGTTCTGATCTGTCGGTTACCATCGATCTCTGAAATGGCGGCTGCCTGAATTGTTGTTCAGGCGGCCGCCTTGTCGGCGAGCATCGCGACCAGGACGTCTGATTGCGATAGAATGCCCACCAGTTTGTTGTTCTCCCGGGTGACCGGCAGGTAGTGCAGCCCTTCTTCGGCAAAGATGACGATCGCATCTGCGATCGGCGTGGCCGGGCCAACCGTCCTGACCGGCGCCGTCATGATGTCCTTGACCGTGTCGTTCGGTGCGCTGGCGCCCGACAGGACGAGGCGCATACGCTGGGCAAAACCGATTTTCGGCCGACCTCTCGTCCAGTTCGCCTTGTCGAGAAAATCTGTCTGGGTGACGATCCCCACCACTTCCGCCCTGTCGTTGGTAACCGGCAGGGCCTTGAAATGGTGGGCGCGCATCAGGTCGTGCGCCTCCTTCAGCGTATTGTCGGGTGCGACCGCCACCACGTCGCGCGACATGATGCTGGCGCAATCGAGGTGGCCGGCGCGCCGGCGATAGGAGCGCAATTCCGTCCGGCGCAGGATCGTTTCGAGGTCGTCGCGATCGATATCCAGGAACTCGTCGTATTCTTTCAGGACATCGTCGAGGTCGGCGGAGGTAAAGCCGATGCGCTGGATCGAGGCGGGATCTCTCGTGCCGTGATCGGCCGCCGCCGGCTTGGCCGCGTGCGGGTAACGACGTCCTGTCAGATTGTTGAAGGCCAGCGCGATCAGCAGCAGGACGAGCGAATTGCCGGCGACCGGCCAGATCACGAAACCGTATCCGAGTTCATGGATCGTCGGTCCGCCGAGCACTGCGGTCAGCGCGATCGCGCCGCTCGGGGGATGCAGGCAGCGAAGCGTCATCATCGCCGCGATGGCAACGGCGATCGCCACCGCCGAGGCCAGGAACGGATTGGTTATCAAAAGAGCGGCGGTCACGCCGACCAGGGCGGCGACGATATTGCCGCCAATGATCGACCAGGGCTGTGCAAGCGGGCTGGAAGGCACTGCAAACAGCAGCACGGCCGAAGCCCCCATAGGGGCGACCAGTGCCGGAAGCGTTGCATCTGCCTTCAAAGCCAGGCTTCCCAGCAGTCCGGTCACCAGAATGCCCGCGAGTGCGCCAAGCGCTGCACGCAATCTTTCCTTGGGACTGACGGGGGTGGCTTCCGGCAGGAGCCGGCGCAACATGCGGCGCATCATGGAGACCTTCGAGTGAGGTGGGGTTGAATCGCGTTTTAGCAGAAAATTCCGCTCTGTCGCCCGGGTCTTACCGAAGGCTGCGTCCTACCCGAAGAGTGCGGGCCTAAAGATTGAAGGCCGAGCGTACTCCGTCGACGACGAACTGGACGGAGAGCGCCGCAAGGATCACGCCGAGCAGACGGGTGAGGATTGCCCGTCCGGTGACCCCGAGAAAACGGTCGAGCCGTTCGGCGACCAATAGCGTTGCGTAGACGAGCAGCATGATCAGCGCGATGACGCCGATAAGAAGCGCCCGGTCGAGAATGCCGGGCAGGGTGCCGGAAAGCAGGACTGTGGCTGAGATCGCGCCCGGACCGGCAATCAGCGGCAACGCCAGCGGAAACACCGCGATATTGTGGATATGGTCGATGGTGATTGCGGCCTGGGACGTCTTTTCCTTCCGCTCCTGGCGTTTCTCGAACACCATTTCGAAGGAGATCCAGAAGAGCAGCAGGCCGCCGGCAATGCGGAAGGCGCCGATCGATATGCCGAGCAGCCCGAGCACGCTCGAACCGAACAGCGCAAAGACGGCGAGGATGCCGAAGGCGATCAGCGATCCTCGGAAGGCGACCTGGCGGCGCTGAAGGGCAGTCATGCCGACGGTCAGGCCCAGAAAGACCGGCGCCAGCCCGGGCGGGTCGAGTGTCACGAGCATCGTGGTCAGGGCATTGACCAGCATATCGGGGGTCGCCATATCCTCTCCCTGTCAGGCTGCAATCCTTGCAGTCGCATGCGAAGATTGTTAGGACAGGCCGGCAGCGAAAGAAACCCCACTCCGTCCGCGTCGCGGCATGTTTCGACCTTGTTCAAAAGCCGTGTTAAAGCCGCAAAAGCTGTTCAAAACCATTGTGGAAATTGGCGCTCGGAACCGCTTTCCGCTATAAAAAAGAAACTGATTCCGAACAGAGATCGTGATCCGATTTGACTGAGCAAAGCACACCCGGCGGCGGAAAGCTGCCTCCAGGCATCGAACCCATTTCCATCATGGAAGAGATGCAGCGGTCCTACCTCGATTACGCAATGAGCGTCATCGTCAGCCGCGCCCTTCCTGACGTCCGCGACGGATTGAAGCCGGTCCACCGGCGCATCCTCTACGGCATGTCGGAACTCGGCATCGACTGGAACAAGAAATACGTCAAATGCGCCCGTGTGACCGGGGACGTGATGGGTAAATTCCATCCGCACGGCAACTCGGCGATCTATGACGCGCTGGCCCGTATGGCGCAGGATTGGTCGCTCCGCCTGCCGCTGATCGACGGTCAGGGCAATTTCGGTTCGATCGACGGCGACCCGCCGGCAGCCGAACGTTACACCGAATGCCGCCTCGAGAAGGCCGCCCATGCGCTGCTCGACGATCTCGACAAGGAAACCGTCGATTTCCGCGACAACTATGACGGCACGCTCTCGGAGCCCGTCGTGGTGCCGGCGAAATTCCCGAACCTTTTGGTCAACGGCGCAGGCGGCATCGCCGTCGGCATGGCGACCAACATCCCGCCGCACAATCTGGTGGAAGTGATCAACGGCTGCATCGCCCTGATCGACAACCCGGCCATCGAACTTCCGGAAATGATGGAGATCATTCCCGGTCCGGACTTTCCGACAGGGGCGCTGATCCTCGGGCGCGCCGGTATCCGTTCCGCTTACGAGACCGGTCGCGGCTCGGTGATCATGCGCGGCGTCGCGGCGATCGAGCCGATGCGCGGCGATCGCGAGCAGATCATCATCACCGAAGTTCCCTTCCAGGTGAACAAGGCGACCATGGTCGAGAAGATCGGCGAATTGGTGCGCGAAAAGCGTATCGAGGGCATTTCCGACCTGCGCGACGAATCCGACCGCCAGGGTTACCGGGTTGTCGTCGAGCTGAAGCGCGATGCTAATGCGGACGTGATCCTCAACCAGCTCTATCGCTACACGCCGCTGCAGACCTCCTTCGGCTGCAACATGGTGGCACTGAACGGCGGCAAGCCGGAACAGCTCGCGCTGCTGGACATGCTGCGCGCTTTCGTCTCCTTCCGCGAGGAAGTGGTGAGCCGGCGCACGAAATACCTGCTGCGCAAGGCTCGCGAACGCGCCCACGTCTTGGTGGGCCTTGCGATCGCAGTCGCCAATATCGACGAGATCATCCTCCTGATCCGCCGCGCTCCCGATCCGCAGACGGCGCGCGAGCAGTTGATGACCCGTCGTTGGCCGGCTCAGGACGTCGATGCGCTGATCCGCCTCATCGACGATCCGCGCCACAAGATCAATGAGGACGGCACCTACAATCTGTCCGAGGAACAGGCCCGCGCCATCCTCGAGCTCCGTCTCGCCCGCCTGACGGCGCTCGGCCGCGATGAAATCGGTGACGAACTCAACAAGATCGGCGCCGAGATCAGCGACTATCTCGACATCCTGTCGTCGCGCCTGCGCATCCAGACGATCGTCAAGGACGAACTCGCCGCCGTGCGTGACGAATTCGGCACCCCGCGCCGTACGCAGATCCTCGATGCCGGCCTCGAAATGGACGACGAGGATCTGATTGCCCGCGAGGACATGGTCGTCACCGTTTCGCATCTCGGTTATATCAAGCGCGTCACGCTCGGCACCTATCGCGCCCAGCGTCGCGGCGGCAAGGGCCGTTCCGGCATGGCGACGCGCGACGAGGATTTCGTCACGCGCCTGTTCGTGGCCAATACCCACACACCGGTACTGTTCTTCTCCTCGCGCGGCATCGTCTACAAGGAAAAGGTCTGGCGCCTGCCGATCGGCACGCCGCAGTCCCGCGGCAAGGCCCTGATCAACATGCTGCCGCTGGAACCCGGCGAACGCATCACCACGATCATGCCGCTGCCCGAGGACGAGGCAACCTGGGATAACCTCGACGTCATGTTCTCGACCACTCGCGGCACCGTTCGCCGCAACAAGCTGTCGGACTTCGTGCAGGTCAACCGCAACGGCAAGATCGCCATGAAGCTCGAGGAGGAGGGCGACGAAATCCTCTCCGTCGAGACCTGCACCGATCAGGACGACGTGCTGCTGACCACCGCGCTCGGCCAGTGCATTCGCTTCCCCGTCGGTGACGTGCGCGTCTTTGCCGGCCGCAATTCGATCGGCGTGCGCGGCATCACGCTGGGCGACAGCGACCGCATCATCTCCATGACCATTGTCGGCCATGTGGATGCGGAGCCCTGGGAGCGTGCGGCCTATCTCAAGCGTTCGGCGACCGAACGTCGCGCCGCTGGCGTGGACGAGGAGGACATCGCTCTCGTGGGTGAGGAAGTCACCGAAGAGGGACAGCTCTCCGACGAGCGTTACGAGGAATTGAAGGCACGGGAACAGTTCGTGCTGACGGTTTCGGAAAAGGGTTTTGGCAAGCGGTCGTCCTCTTACGACTTCCGCACATCGGGCCGCGGCGGCAAGGGCATCCGCGCCACCGATACGTCCAAGACCGCGGAGATCGGCGAACTGGTCGCCGCCTTCCCGATCGAGGACAACGACCAGATCATGCTCGTGTCCGATGGCGGCGTGCTGATCCGCGTTCCGGTCAACGGCATCCGCATCGCCAGCCGCGCCACGAAGGGCGTCACGATCTTCTCGACGGCGAAAGACGAGAAGGTTGTTTCGGTCGAGCGTATCAGCGAGCCGGAAGGCGACGAGGAGAACGGCAATGGCCTGCCGGAGGAAATCGTCAGCGAAACCGGTGATCTCGGCGCCGCCGCCCCGGAAGCCGGCCCGACGGATGAGGGTGCGGCCGAATAGGCCGCATTCCCCCTAAAAACCGGGCACACTAAAAAGCCGGAGGATGAAAATCCTCCGGCTTTTGTTTGAACCGCTTGCGACGGGAAAGTCTGTGAAGGCGGTTCGCTACAGTGAAATCGTCAGAATGCGCTGTGACGGCGCGCGAAATCCCTGAAATCCTTCATGTCGGCACGTTCGCGCTGGAGCTCGGAAATCGTTGAGGCCACGGAAGCCACGAACATGATGCTGATCAAACCTGCAAGTACTGTCAACGTCACGAACATGGGAATCCTTTCTGGTCCATGTATCCGCCTCAGTAGTACGAGAGATCGCTATAACGACCCGTTACCTGCGGATAATTCAGATCTGCCAATTGGGATTTATCTTGATAAAGGGTTACTGTTGCCGTCAGCATCACCGCAATCATGGCCGTCCAAACCAGGTTGATCATGGTGATCTTGTCCAGCATGATCGTTTTCCTTCTCGCGATCATCGCCATCTGTCCTTCTTGTTAGCCTGAACGCGCACCGCGCAAACAGGTTCCACCGCATTTTGAGAGATACTTAACCTTGCCGCTCTGAAGCCTCCTTGAATGCTCTGTTCATCTGGCGTTCAGAATTCAAAGTCTTTCAGGCTTCTTCCGATCCGAAGGCGACAACGAAAGCCTCCAGTGCAAAAGCGAGAACCACGGCTCCCATCACCATCAAAGCCAGCATTTGTCGTCGTTTCTCCCGAGATACGGACGGGTCTTTCACCCGCCACGATCGTCATAAGACCACAGGGCCGCTGAAACGCCCTTGAACGGGCCATTCATCTTTCGTTCAGAATTGCGAGATGCTTGCGGTAGAGCGGCTTCCGTGACAAAAGGCGTCAAAATTTCGCTGAAACAGGCCCGGACCTCGGCATGACAACTGCTTTTTATCCCGGTTCTTTCGATCCGATGACACACGGCCATCTGGACGTGCTTGTCCAGGCGCTGAATGTCGCGGACACGGTAATCGTCGCCATCGGCATTCATCCAGGCAAGGTGCCGATGTTCACCTTCGAGGAGCGGGCCGAACTCATCAGGGCGTCGCTTGCAGAGGCGCTGCCGGACAGGGCGGGCCATGTTTCGGTCGTTTCATTCGACAAGCTGGTGGTTGACGCCGCCCGCGCCAACGGCGCCGGGCTTCTGATCCGAGGCCTGCGCGATGGCACCGATCTCGATTATGAAATGCAGATGGCTGGCATGAACCGGCAGATGGCGCCGGATATCCAGACTGTTTTCCTACCGGCCGGCACCGCCTCGCGGCCCATTACGGCCACATTGGTCCGGCAGATCGCGGCCATGGGCGGCGACGTCAGCGCCTTCGTGCCTGCCGCGGTCCTCAAGGCCCTGAACAACAAGCTGAAACGCTGATCGTTTCCGAACCCCGGAGTTCTTCCCATGAGACTGCTTCGTCTTGCCGTTGCCGGCGCTTTTGCACTCGCTTCGATGGTCCTGCCGGCTCTTGCCGCGCCGGATGACTTCCTGACCATCCAGCTGAAGGATGGCCCGGTGGTGATCCAGCTGATGCCGGAAGTCGCGCCGAAACATGTGGCGCAGATCAAGGCGCTCGCCGTCAAGGGCGAATACGACAACGTCGTCTTCCACCGCGTCATCAACGGCTTCATGGCCCAGACGGGCGACGTGCAGTTCGGCAAGCAGGGCGGCAAAAGCTTCAACCCGGCCCGCGCCGGCATGGGCGGTTCTGAAATGCCCAACATTCCGGCCGAATTCTCGAAGGTACCGTTCGAGCGCGGCATCGTCGGCATGGCGCGCTCGCAGGATCCGAATTCCGCGAACTCGCAATTCTTCATCATGTTCACCAAATATCCGAGCCTGGACGGCCAGTACACGGCGGTCGGCAAGGTCGTGTCGGGCATGGAATTCGTCGACAAGATCAAGCGTGGCCAGGGCGGCAACGGCGAGGTCACCGATCCCGACAAGATGATCAAGGTCACTGTCGGCAAGAAGTAGGCGCCCAAAAGGCGAAGAACTAAACGAAGGGCGCCCCGTCGCGGACGACAATCGGGCGCCGAATTAAGGAGAAAGCACATGGCCGAGATCAAGGATCCGGAAAACACCCTCATTGTGGAAACCACCAAGGGCAAGGTTGTCATTTCGTTGCTTCCGGATCTGGCGCCGGGCCACGTTGCCCGCATCAAGGAACTTGCCCGCGAAAATGCCTATGACGGCGTCGTTTTCCACCGCGTCATTCCCGATTTCATGGCCCAGACGGGTGACGTGAAGTTCGGCAAGCAGGGCTCCGAGAGCTTCAACCCGGCCCGTGCCGGCATGGGCGGCTCGGAAAAGCCGGACCTGAAGGCTGAATTCTCCGCCGTTCCGCATGTCCGCGGCACCTGCTCCATGGCCCGTTCGCAGAGCCCGAACTCGGCCAATTCGCAGTTCTTCATCTGCTTCACCGATGCACCGTGGCTGAACAAGCAGTACACCGTCTGGGGCCAGGTCATCGAAGGCATGGACTTCATCGACCAGATCAAGAAGGGCGAGCCGGTCAAGGATCCGGACTCGATCGTTTCGGTCCGCGTCGCCGCCGACGTCTGATCTCGACGGAATGAATAGCCCGCTCCGTCTGCCGGCGGGGCGGGCTTCGCTTTTTTGGAAAATCCATGCGCGTCGATCTCTTCGACTTCGATCTCCCGGAAAAAAATATAGCGCTGAGGCCCGCCAGCCCGCGTGACAGCGCCCGGTTGCTCGTCGTGCGGCCGGAAGCCCAGACGGTGCTTGCCGATCACCGCGTGTCGGATCTGCCGGGTTTCCTGAGACCGGGCGACGCGCTGGTCTTCAACGACACCAAGGTCATACCGGCGCAGCTGGAAGGCATCCGCCATCGCGAAGGAGCCGGCGGCCAGCAGGTTTCCGCGACGCTCCATATGCGCGTCGCCCCAGATCGCTGGAAGGCCTTCGCCAAGCCTGGAAAACGCATCAAGACCGGCGACCGGATCGAATTCGGTGATAGTGGCAACGCCTGCCTGATCGGTTCGCTTGCCGCAACCGTGGAAGGCAAGGGCGAGGGCGGCGAAGTCACCCTGCGCTTCGATCTTTCCGGCCCGGCACTTGACGAAGCGATCATGGCGGTAGGCCACATTCCGCTGCCGCCCTATATCGCCGCCAAGCGCCCGGAAGATGCACAGGATCAAAAAGACTACCAGACCATCTACGCCCGCGAGGAGGGTGCCGTCGCGGCTCCGACCGCCGGCCTGCATTTCACGCCGGAGCTTTTCTCGAACCTCGACGCCGCCGGTATCGAACGGCATTTCGTAACGCTGCATGTGGGGGCAGGGACGTTCCTGCCGGTCAAGGCCGACGACACGGCCGAGCACAAGATGCACCAGGAGATCGGCCATGTCAGCGCCGAGACCGCCTCCCGGCTGAATGCGGTGAAACGCGCCGGCGGGCGCATCGTCTGCGTCGGCACCACCTCGCTGCGGCTGATCGAAAGCGCCGCTGCCGATGACGGCACGATAAAACCCTGGAGCGGCGCGACCGGCATATTCATCACGCCGGGCTACCGCTTCAAGGCGGTCGATATGCTGATGACCAATTTCCACCTGCCGCGATCGACGCTGTTCATGCTCGTTTCGGCCTTCTGCGGTCTGGAGACGATGCGGGCGGCCTATTCCCACGCGATCGAAACCGGTTACCGCTTTTACTCCTATGGCGATTCCAGCCTTCTTTTCCGGGACAACCGATGACCGAGACTTTCCAGTTCAATCTCAAGGCCACCGATGGCGGCGCGCGGCTCGGTGAGATCACCATGCCGCGGGGCACGATCCGCACCCCGGCCTTCATGCCGGTCGGCACGGTCGGCACCGTCAAGGCCATGTATCTCGACCAGGTGCGCGATACCGGCGCCGATATCATTCTCGGCAATACCTACCACCTGATGCTGCGCCCGGGTGCGGAGCGCGTCGCGCGGCTGGGCGGTCTGCATGAACTGATCCGCTGGAAACATCCGATCCTCACCGATAGCGGTGGTTTCCAGGTCATGTCGCTGTCGGGGCTTCGAAAGCTCGACGAGAAGGGCGTCACCTTCAAGAGCCATGTGGACGGCAGCCTGCATCATATGTCGCCGGAGCGTTCGATCGAGATTCAGGGCCTGCTCGGCTCCGACATCCAGATGCAGCTCGACGAATGCGTGGCGCTGCCTGCCGAGCCCAAGGAGATCGAACGGGCGATGGAACTGTCGCTGCGCTGGGCCGAGCGCTGCCGCGCCGCTTTCGGCGATCAGCCGGGTAAGGCGATGTTCGGCATCGTCCAGGGCGGCGACCAGCCTGAGCTTCGCATTCGCTCTGCCGAAGGGCTGAAACAGCTCGACCTGAAGGGCTATGCGGTCGGCGGCCTTGCCGTCGGCGAGCCGCAGGACGTCATGCTGAAGATGCTCGAAACCACGCTTCCCATTCTGCCGTTCGAAAAGCCGCGTTACCTGATGGGCGTCGGCACGCCGGACGACATGCTGAAATCGGTGGCGCGCGGCATCGACATGTTCGATTGCGTGATGCCGACCCGTTCGGGCCGCCACGGGCTTGCCTTCACCCGGCGCGGCAAGGTCAATATCCGCAATGCCCGCCATGCGGAGGACATGCGGCCGCTGGACGAGGAATCGAACTGCCCGGCGGCGCGCGATTATTCCCGCGCCTATCTGCACCACCTGGTGCGAGCCGACGAAGCGCTCGGCGGCATGCTGCTCTCCTGGAACAACCTGAACTATTATCAGGACCTGATGAATGGCATCCGTCAGGCGATCGCCGAGGGCCGGTTCGCCGATTTCTATGCCGAAACCCAGGAAATGTGGGCGAAGGGCGATATCGATCCCGTCTGATCAAACGGGCGTCAGATACCCTGGCTGGCGGTGTTGCGGATCATCCGCACGCCGTTGACCTTGTAGGACCCATCGTCCATCAGCCGCATCTCGTAGATGGCCGTCCAGTCCTTGCCTTCCCTGGCGCTGATCATCACTTCCTGCAGCACCACTTCACCGCCGCCGATCATCTTCGAGCGGCCGAAGGCATAGTTGCCGGCGTGATAGACCGGCTCGTAGGTTTTCCGCACCATATCCAGGAACCGATCCTTGTTGGGATAGAGACTGCGGATCCCGGGCGAGGCGAAGAAATAGGCCTTTTCCGCGTCGTCATGCATCAGCGCAGCGATCTGGCTGGAAATCACCGCCTGCGCATTGGCGACGGGGTCCTCGGCTTTGACGGCGGTAAAGGAACAGAGAGCGAAACACAGAACGACAGCAACAAATCGAACCAGCATCGGGCTTTCTCCAAGGGCGAGCACCAGAAGGCTAGCGCCTTTAGGCGCAAGGAGAAGATGGCGCCTGCAAAAATTTCGCGCAACGCCTTCCTGAAGGCAAGCGAATCCGAATGATTACAGAATGATGACGTGTCGAAGCGGCCCCTGCCGTTATCCGCACGTTTTCGTGATATTCCGCCTGTGGGTGGCGCAAGGCAGCGTCCCGTTATCGCGGCTTGTCGGTATCCATCGACGCTGTCAGGAATGCAGCGGGAAATTTGATTCGCCCGGACATGCATTTCGATGAAAAATCTTTTACCGCCGGCGCTGCTTTATTTCAGCAATGCCATCCTCTTCATTTCGCTGTTCACGCGGTTGCCGGCTATCCAGGCGTCGCTTGGAATCGACAAGGCCGGCCTCGGTCTGGCCCTGCTGAGCGCACCTGTCGGCACCTTTCTCGCGTTGCCGCTGGCCGGCCGCATCAACGACCGTCTGACGCCGCGGCTGACGGCGCTCGTCACCTTGCCGATCTGCGCCCTGCTAACGCCGGCGCTGACAATTCTTCCGGTCGCCGGGTTCGTGATCTGTTTCTTTCTGTTCGGTTTTTTCCGCACCATTTTCGACGTGGCGGCCAACATGATTTCCGCCGGCATAGAGCAGCGGACGGGCCGGAAGGTACTGTCCCGCAGCCATGGTTTCTGGTCGGTCGGCCTGCTGGCCGGCTCTCTTTGTTCCGGCTTCCTCGCCGAAAAGGCGGTGACGCCCTTTGTGCAGCAGACGCTCGCCACCGGTTTCGTTATCGCCGCCTGTTTGTTCGTCTTCTGGGTTACCCCAAGAGACCCGGCACCGGAGACGCCGCCCGATCGCAAGGGATCTGCCTACGTGCTTCCCGACAGGACGATCGTGTTGATCTGCGTGATGGTTTTCGGCCTCTGCATCGTCGAGGGCGCGGTCTACGACTGGGGCATCTTTTTTCTGCGCGAACAGCTGAAGGCCGACCCGGCGATTGCCGGCGTGCTTTATGCTGCCTTTACCGTCGGTATGGGGTTGACGCGGCTTTCCGGCGACATGCTGCGGGATAGTTTCGGCCCCATGATCCTGGTGCGGGCCTCGGCCGTTTCCGTTGCTCTTGGGATTGTACTCCTTGTGGCGATGCCGAGCCTGACGCTTGCCGGCGCCGCACTTTTTCTGATCGGTTGCGGCGTGGCGCTGGCTTTTCCGCTGGCAGTCTCGACGACGATCGCGCTCGGCAAGGGCAGGCCCTCGGAAAACCTTGCGGCGCTGTCGCTGACGCTGATGCTGTCGACGATCGGCGTGCCGCCACTGCTCGGCTTCATCGCCGAGCATGTCAGCCTTGTCGCGACCTTCCTGGTATTGTTGCCCTGCGTGCTGGTCAGCTTCCTGATGGCGCCCGTCGCCGAAGGCCGCCGCCTGTCCTGGCCGCGCCGGCGGAGATAGCCCGAACGGGCCAGCCTGCGGGCCCATCGGACTAGCCTGTGGGAAAGGCGGGCAGGGGCATGACCCTGCCCATAATTGGCCATAACAGTGGGCGAGGGGTTGAGACCACTGGCCTTAGCCGTTAGACAATGAAATCGGATTTGCCGAAAACAGGTGACACTGTGATCGACCCTTATGAGATGCTTGGTGTTTCGCGGGAGGCGGATGGCGTTGCCATCAAGTCGGCCTATCGCAAACGCGCAAAAACGGTTCATCCGGACGCCGGCGGCGACGTCGATGCGTTCGGAAAACTGACGGCATCCTATGAACTTCTTTGCGATCCCGTCCGCCGCAAGGTCTACGACGACACCGGTTACGACCCGGAACTCGCCGATACCAAGGATCTGCAGGGGCTGATGATTCTCGAAACGCTGGTCAACGAGATCATCCTCGACGAGCGCGAGCCAGGCAGTTTCGATCCGGTCGCTGCCATGCGCCGCAAGCTGACCGACAAGATCGTCAACGCCCGCTTCCATATTCTGGAGATGGAGCGCCATCGCGCCCGCATCCGCAATCATATCGATCGCATCGGCCGCAAGCCTAACGCGGACGTCCTAGGGCGCATGCTGAAATCCCGCTGCGTGGCGATCGACGACGCGATCGGCAAGGCCGAGACCGAGATTGGCAACATCGAGCAGGCCTATGGCATGCTGGATGGCTATTCCTACGAGGTCGAGGTGATCGAGATCAAGACCGCGGCGGAGTAGGCCGTACAGCCGGTCTTGACACCCAATATAGCTTCAAGACATAGCTTCAGCCCGTTCAATCCAAAGGGTTTTCGATGGCGTTGACCATACGTGAGGCCGTCCGCGAGGATGCGGCGACATTACTCGGTTTCATCCGCGAGTTGGCGATCTACGAAAAAGCCGAGCACGAGGTCGCGGCGACCGCCGAGACGATTGGGAACTCCATCTTCGGCACCGGATCGGTGACCCATGCGCTGGTCTGCGAACAGGACGGCATTCCCATCGGCATGGCCATCTGGTTCTTCAGCTATTCGACCTGGCAGGCGAGAAACGGGCTTTATCTCGAAGACCTGTATGTGACGCCGAAGGCGCGCGGGCTCGGCGCCGGCAAGGCGCTGCTGAAACGGCTGGCGCAGATCGCCATCGACAACAATTGCGGCCGTTTCGAATGGAGCGTACTCGACTGGAACGAACCGGCGATCCGCGTCTACGAGGCGATCGGCGCCGAGCCGATGAACGAGTGGATCCGTTACAGGCTTTCCGGCGAGACGCTGAAAAGCTTTGCCGAGGGCTGATAGAGCAGGTGAGGTTGACGCTGGACCTGCGACCGTTATAAAGCCAGCGCACGGGGAAGAGTGTCCGAGTGGTTTAAGGAACCGGTCTTGAAAACCGGCGTGCGGGAAACCGTACCGTGGGTTCGAATCCCACCTCTTCCGCCATCCCGCCGCCGATTTCCCGGTTGCATCCTCCATAGCTGTCGATTGCCGCAGCGTCCCAGTCGGGAATAGTGGCTGCGCCAATGCGGACTTCGCCCCAGTGAGAACGCCACTCGTCTCCTACGCCGACCCGCTCGCGCCGTGATCAGGTTTCGCCGATGAAGTCCGAGATCAGGCCGACGACGGCTTCTGGCGAATCCTCGAAGCAGTAATGCCCGACGCCCGCGAGACGTCTAACTGGCGCCGCAGGAAAAACCGCAGTGAAGACTTGGAGGAAATGCTCGGCCCGGAGGGTGCGGTCCTGCTCGCCCCAGATCGCCAGGGCCGGCTTGCCGCGGATGATCCGGTCGGCCGCGGGATCGGGCGTCTCGAAGCGGTGCATGCCGGTCGCAAAGCCTTTCGCCCAACCGATCGCGCCGCGGCAGTCGGCGGGACTTGCGAAGGGCGCGCCATAGGCGGAGAGCCATGTGTCGGTGATGAGCGCATTGTTCTCGAAGCCGTTGAGTTTGAGGGTGCTCAGGATGTTGAAGCCGAGCTGCCCGAGGACGGGCTCGAGAGTACCGTCCGCCTCGGCCTTGGCGATCCACTGAAACCAGGGCGAGACGGAAGCATTGGCCGTGACGTGGTCGATAAGGTCCGGCTGGCCGAACGGTGTCGGCCCATTTGCCGAGATGATCCGGCGGATGCGTTCCGGCTGCCGGGCAGCCAGCCCCATGCCCGCGGGACCGCCGAAATCGTGCATCACAAGGCTGATATCGGTGAGACCGAGGGCAAGGACGAATTTCTCCAGATTGTCGATGTGGTCCTGTAGCCAATAGCTTCGGTCGGAAGGCGTCTCGCTCTTTCCGAAGCCCATGTGATCCGGGACGATCACCCGGTGCGTCTGGCGCAGGACCGCAATCAGATGGCGGAACAGATATCCCCAGGTCGGCTCACCATGCAAGCAGAGAACGACCTCGCCGTCGCGCGGCCCTTCGTCAACATAGTGCATCTGGAACCCTGGGGCTCCGGTAAAATACGGCGCGAAGGGGAATGTGTCACCGAACGTGGCTTTGGGTGGGATCATCGTGGTCCTCGACAAATTGTGGTTTCAAATTAAAACCACTGATGCTTAGCGCTTGTAGTTTTAACTTGCAACCATTATGATCACAGCAGGAGCCGCCGCCTTTCCGGATAGGTCACGCACGGCAATGAGAGGACGGGCTGGTAACGATGGCCAAAAGGATAAGTCACAAGCACGCGCCGTGCGGCGTCGCTCGCCCACTGGATGCGATCGGCGACTGGTGGTCGCTGCTGATTGTCCGCGATGCCTTCGATGGCCTGCGTCGGTTCGGGGAGTTTCAAAGGAGCCTGGGGCTGGCCAGGAACATCCTCTCGGCCCGCCTGCGCAGTCTGGTGGCGCATGGCATCATGGACACCGAACCTGCGTCGGACGGCAGCCCCTATCAGGAATACATCCTGACCGAGAAGGGACGCGGGCTGTTCCCCCTTCTTGTCGCGCTTCGGCAATGGGGGGAGGACTTTTTCTTTGAGCCAGACGAGATGCGTGCGCAACTGGTCGACAGGAAGACCAGCCAGCCGGTTCAGAGATTGGAGCTACGTTCGCAGGACGGGCGCATACTCGGGGCGTCGGATACTGTGGTGCAGTTGCCGCCTGCGGCGAACGAAGCCCCGCATTCAAGCTGAGCCGCGCAGATGAGTATGGCAGACCGCCCGTGACATCGACTTCCGCGCGGTGTCGTTAATGGCGCGGTGGCGCAGGGTCTGCCATCCCCCTGGCGTATCTTGATACCGCAGCGATAGCTTACCTCTTGTCACCGCGGCTCCACGGAGAGGCTCAGGTAGGTCGGGTCGAATTCCGCCACTTCCTGCAACCGGTCCCAGTCGAGAATGGTGATCGTGTGGTTGGACCAGGAGATCAGGCGTTCCCGCCTGAGCGTCTGGATGACGCGGTTCATGTGGACGAGCGACAATCCCAGGACATCAGCCATCTCGCCTTGCGAGAGCGGAAGGTGAAAGGTCCACCCGTTGGTGCGGCGGACCACGTCCAGCCGGACGTAGAGTTCGCAAAGAATGTGGGCGAGATGCGAGACTTTGGAACGTCGCCCCATGGCGACGATCCAGGCTCGATGAATCGAGCCGTGGATCAGCGTATCGAGCCACAACATCCGGGTCAGGTGCGGATGCTGTTCCGTCACCTGTTTCAGGTCTGAATGGTCGCAAAGGCTGACATGGCATGGGGAAAGCGCGACGACGCCGTGGTCCATGGTTTTCAGCAGGAAGGCGTGCAGGTCGACAAAATCCCCGGCGACGTGGATTGCCGTGATCTGCCGCGTGCCTTCCGCCGTCAGTTTGTATCGGGCAGCGAACCCGTCGACGAGCAGGCTGCTGTAGCCGGGCCTCGATCCCTCCGCGACGAAATCCTCTCCCGCCAGAAAACGCCTTTCGCGGCCGACGATGCGCCTGAGAATGTTGCGCTCTTCATCGGTAAGAACGTCATGCTGTTCGAGGTTGAGAAGTAGAGAGTCGATCACGGTTATCCTCGGCGGGGCATCAATATCGAGGTAAAGAACGGATGAGGAGGCTATATAGATCCATCGGAAAGACTGACCCCTGGCCGGGAACAAATGCCTGCAAAGGAAATTCGGGACGATAAATACTCAGGGCAGTGAGCATGGCATGGCGCGATACTTCTTCGATTTGATCAACGGTGACGGACCTGTGCGTGACAATGAGGGCCAGGAAATATCGACCCGCGAGGAGATCAGCCGGGAGGTCAGCCGGATCTTGGCGGACATTGCCCGCGAGGAGTTCCCCGAGCGGGGGAAGGGGGCGATCTCGATCGAAGTCCGTAACGAACATGGTCAGCCGGTGTTTACCGGGCGCCTGTCGTTCCAGACGCAGTGGCATGATGAACCGGAACTCTGACTATGTAACCTCGAAGTTATTCGGGTGTGTACTTGGCTTTTAAAGCAGCCGTTATTTACGCATCATTAACCATATTGAATAGAATTTTATCTATGTGTCCAATTTCACTCGCATTTTCGCCACGTTGCCAGCAAAAGTTCATTTCCATTAAGTCCGCGGCATAGGGGTATGTCTCGGATCGGTTCAATGGCTGTGAAAAGTGGCGCGGTTACGAGGACCGTTTGCGGCGTATCGCAGTGAAGGCGGCATGGGACGGATGAGTTTGGGTTTGAGTGGCGGCAAGCTTTCGCTGGGTGCGAAATGGCTCGGGATGACGATGGTCTGTGCAGGGATGGCGTCCTGCGCCACGACCGAGGCACCGAAATCGAAACCCCGCAGCAAAGAGTATTTCTCCGAAAAGGAATATGGCGTTAAGGCGAGCCCGCGCGTGGTCGGCGACGGCCGGCCCGTGCCGAAGGGTGGCGGCCGGTTCATGGTCGGCCAGCCCTATGAGGTGAAGGGCCAGACTTACGTTCCGAAGGAAGATCCGAATTATAACAGGAGCGGTCTCGCCTCCTGGTACGGCTCGGCGTTTCACGGTCGCCTGACTGCCAATGGCGAAGTTTACGATAGCGACCACCTGTCTGCCGCGCATCCGACCTTTCCGCTGCCGAGTTATGCCCGCGTGACCAATATCGACAACGGCACCTCGGTCATCGTCCGGGTCAATGACCGCGGCCCGTATCATCCGGGCCGCATCATCGACGTTTCCGACAAGACGGCCGAGATGCTCGACATGAAGCGGATCGGCACGGCTCATGTGAACGTGCAATATGTGGGCCGCGCCCGCATGGACGGAAAGGACATGCCTTTCCTGATGGCGTCCTACATCCGTAAGGGCGATCGCCTGCCGTCGATCCGGCCGGAAGGCCAGATCGCCACGGGCGTCATGGTCGCGTCGAACCAGACGCTGGGCGACCAGCTCCAGAGCTACGGCTCGGCCATACCGCGTCCGATGGCGCTGGCCGGCCGGACGCCGAGTGGCCCGGCGCCGGTATCCACCGCGCCAGAGGCCTTCGAGGCCTTCGAGAATTTCTCGACATTGCCGCAGGTCGGTCCCCACCCGATCGAGCGGCCGGTTGCTGGCGGCGTCGTTGCCGCGCAGACCCGCCAGGTTGCGTCTTCCTATCCGCTCGAAACTCAGGCAAGGCCACCGCAGGGGCGGAGCGTGGAATCCGCCTACGCATCGGCGCCTCAGGCTAAAACTCCGCAGGTTATGTTCGGTAACATGGTGCTGGAAGGTCCCAAGGCCGCTCAAAAGCCCGGGCGCTGACGCATGGGCGATTGCCGGGTGCAATCGCCGCTGCTACGCATAGGGCGGAACGGTTCGTGGGGTGATCATGCGGCGCCTGCTGATTCTTCTTTGCCTGGTATTCCTGCAAGCCGGCTTGCTTTCGCAAGCCGTCGACGCGCAGGAACCGCCACCCGCCTTGGTGACCAAGGCGAAGCAGATCTATATGGTCGAGGCAAAGACCGGCACGGTGCTGCTCGCCTCCAACGAAAACCAGGGTTTTCCCCCGGCGTCGCTTGCCAAGCTGATGACCATGGAAGTGGTCTTCAGTGCGTTGAAGCGCGGGGAGATCAGCCGCGACACGACCTATCCGGTTTCTGAATTTGCCTGGCGCACCGGCGGGGCGCCCTCGGGCACCACGACCATGTTTGCGGCGCTGAAATCGCAAATACGCGTCGAAGACCTCGTCAAAGGCGTCGTCGTCCAGAATGGCAACGATGCCTGCATCGTGCTGGCAGAGGGCATTTCCCATTCCGAACGCGAATTTGCAGCCCGGATGACGGCGCGCGCCAAGGATCTGGGTCTCGGCCGGTCGGTCTTCGGCAATTCCACCGGTCTGCCGGACACGGAGAGCCGCACGACCGCGCGAGACCTCGTCGAACTCTCTCGCCATATCTTCCGCGAATATCCGGAATTCTATCCGATCTACGCGCAGCCGGATTTCACCTGGAACAAGATCTTCCAGCGCAACAAGAACCCGCTTTTTTCACTCAATATCGGCGTTGACGGCCTGGGCGCCGGTTTTGCCGAAGGTTCGGGTTATGCCCTGGTGGCCTCGGTGGCGCGCAACCGCACGCGGCTGTTCCTCGCCATGGGTGGGCTTGCAAGCGACAAGGAGCGGCTGGATGAAGCGAAAAGGGTGCTCGAATGGGGGCTTTCCTCGTTCGAGACCAAGGTCCTGTTCAAGCAGGGCGAAGTGATCGGCCAGGCGAGCGTCTATGGCGGTACGACGGGCCATGTGGATCTCGTCGCCAAGGAACCGGTCGATATCTACCTGCCCGCCAATAATCCCGACCGCCTTTCCGGGCGAATCGTCTATCGGTGGCCATTGCGGGCTCCGGTAACCGAAGGCCAGGATGTCGGCGTGCTGAGGATTTCGGCAGGCGACCGGGTGGTGCGGGAAGTGCCGCTGGTAACCGCCAAACCGGTCGGAACGGGCAGCCTCGTCAGCCAGGCGACGGATGCGTTGCTTGAACTGATGTTCTTCTGGCTTTGACAACACGATGTTTCGCAGCGCACCCTTATGCGTTATAAGCTGACAAAAAATGAGTGCGGAAAGACGCGTGGCAGAACATTCCGGATTGTTCGTAACTTTCGAAGGCGGCGAGGGGGCTGGCAAATCCACCCAGATTCGCCGGCTGGCGGATCAGTTGCGCCGCCGCGGCCATGATGTGCTGATGACGCGGGAGCCTGGCGGCTCGCCGGGCGCGGAAGCCGTGCGCCATGTTCTGCTTTCGGGTGCGGCGGAAGAGTTCGGCGTGCGGATGGAGGCGATCCTGTTTGCCGCGGCCCGTAACGATCATGTCGAAGAGGTGATCCGCCCGGCGCTTGAAAGCGGCGCGGTCGTGCTCTGTGACCGGTTCATTGATTCCTCGCGCGTCTACCAGGGCGTCACCGGCAATCTGGAGCCTGACTATATCGAGGCGCTGCAGCGGGTGGCGATCAACGGCGTGGTGCCGGATTGCACGCTGATCCTCGATCTGCCGGCCGAAGTCGGCCTGAAACGTGCCCGCAAACGCGGAGCCGACAGCGCGCCCGATCGTTTTGAGCGCGAAGAGATCGAAACCCACGAAAAACGCCGCGAGGCCTATCTCGAAATCGCCGAGGCGGAACCGGAACGCTGCCATGTGGTCGACGCCGAGCGCTCCGAAGACGAGATCGCCGACGAGATTTTCGCGATCGTCGAGCCCTTGGTGCGGGAACTGAGCTTTACCCAGAAGAGCAGTGCGGAATCGGTCGGATGAGCGAGGAAACCGCCGGTATTCTGGAAGGCGCCGTGCCGCCGGCGCGCAATCCGCATCTTTATGGCCACCAGACCGCCGAGGATTTTCTGGCCCGCAGCTATCGTTCGGGGAAGGGTCACCATGCGATCCTGATCGAAGGACCGGAAGGCGTAGGCAAGGCGACGCTCGCTTTCCGTTTTGCCAACCACGTGCTTTCGCATCCCGATCCCGCGACTGCGCCCGAGCATCTCGCCGATCCCGATCTCAATTCGTCCGTCAGCCGGCAGATCGCGTCCGGCGCCTCACATAACCTCCTGCATCTCGCCCGCCCGGTGGACGAGAAGACCGGCAAGACGAAAACGGCGATCACGGTCGACGAGGTGCGTCGGGCCGGGCATTTCTTCTCGCAGACGTCAGGCACCGGCAATTGGCGGATCGTCATCATCGATCCGGCCGACGATCTGAACCGCAATGCGGCGAATGCCATCCTGAAGATCCTCGAGGAACCGCCGCGTCGGGCGCTTTTCCTGGTCCTCTCCCATGCGCCCGGAAAGTTGCTGCCGACGATCCGTTCGCGATGCCAGTCGTTGAGGCTATCTCCGCTCGGTGACAGCGATCTTGCGAAGGCGCTCGCGGGTCTGGGTACGCCGCTTGACGGCGGCAAGATGGAAGAGATGGTGCTCCGCATGTCCAAGGGCAGCGTTTCCCAGGCGCTGAAACTCCTGAACTATGGCGGCACCGAGATCATCTCCGCCTTCGAGGAGGTCGTCGCAGCCGACGGTCCGACAGCCCGCAAGGCGATGCACCGGCTCGCGGATGTGCTGTCCGGCAAGGACAGCGAAGTGATCTTCGGCTTTTTCCTGGAGCACCTGGGCGATCACCTGATCGACAAAGCGCGCAACGCAGCCCTTGCCGGCGATCTACCAACGGCCGACCGGCAGGCAAAACTGGTCAGCGACATGACTGAGAAGATCACCATCGCGCAGGCCTATAATCTGGACCGCAAGCAGACGATCCTGTCGATCCTCGAAGCGGCGCGACGCTGAACTTTAAGCGCAGGGGCGGGAACCGCATAAGGAACTTTGTGTTTCGCATCAGCGAAACATGCGCTAAGAGCGGCATGATCCAAATCCAAGTGCCCGAGTGCCCCCGATGTCCGACAAGACGCCCTATTACATCACCACTGCGATTTCCTACCCGAACGGCAAGCCGCATATCGGCCATGCCTATGAGTTGATCGCGACGGATGCCATGGCGCGCTTCCAGCGCCTGGACGGCAAGGATGTTTTTTTCCTGACCGGCACGGACGAACACGGCCAGAAGATGCAGCAGACGGCGCGCGCCGAAGGCATTTCGCCAGAAGCGCTTGCCGAGCGCAATTCGAGCGAATTCCGGGCGATGGGCAAGCTGCTCAACGCGTCCAACGACGATTTCATCCGAACCACAGAGCCGCGCCACCACGAGGCCTCCAGGAACATCTGGAACCGAATGGCCGATAATGGCGACATCTACAAGGACACCTATGCGGGCTGGTATTCGGTGCGCGACGAAGCGTTTTATGCCGAGGACGAAACGTCGGTCCGCGATGGCGTCCGCTATGGACCGCAGGGAACGCCGGTGGAATGGGTGGAGGAGTCGAGCTATTTCTTCAAGCTCTCCGAATACGGCGACAAGCTGCTGAAGCACTACGAGGAGAACCCGGATTTCATCGGCCCCAACGAGCGCCGCAACGAGGTGATCTCCTTCGTGAAATCCGGCCTGCGGGACCTGTCGGTATCGCGCACCACGTTCGATTGGGGTATCAAGGTACCCAACGATCCGGCGCACGTCATGTATGTCTGGGTCGATGCGCTGACCAATTACATCACCGCAACCGGCTACATGGAAGACCCGAACGGCCCGCGCGCCAAATACTGGCCGGCGGACGCGCATATCATCGGCAAGGACATCATCCGCTTCCATGCGGTCTATTGGCCGGCCTTCCTGATGTCGGCCAAGCTGCCGCTGCCGAAGCGCGTCTTTGCCCACGGCTTCGTGCTGAATGCCGGCGAGAAAATGTCGAAGTCAGTTGGCAATGTGGTCGATCCGTTCGAGCTTCTGGAGAAGTTCGGGCTCGACTACGTGCGCTATTATCTCTGCCGCGAGATTTCCTTCGGCCAGGACGGCAATTGCAACGACCAGCTGATCGCCACCCGCGTCAATGCGGATCTGGCCAACGGCATCGGCAACCTTGCAAGTCGCTCGCTGTCGATGATCGTCAAGAACTGCGACGGCCATGTTCCGGAACCGGGCGAACTCACCGACGCCGACAAGCAACTGCTTGCGGCTGCCGACGGCCTGATTGCCGTCTGCCGCGAGGAAATGGACAAGCAGCTGATCAACCGCGCTCTTGCGGCGATCATCGGTATCGTTTCCGACACCGACCGTTATTTCGCGGCGCAGGCGCCGTGGGTGCTGAAAAAGACCGATCCGGCCCGCATGGGCACGGTGCTCTACGTGACGGCGGAAGTCGTGCGCCAGATCGCCATCCTGCTGCAGCCTTTCATGCCGGACTCGTCGGCCAAGCTGCTCGATCTTGTGGCGTCTCCGATCGATAAACGGGATTTTGCGGCACTCGGCGAAGCCGGTCGCCTGAAGCCCGGCACGCCGCTCGAAGCGCCGACGCCGGTGTTCCCGCGTTACGTGGCGCCGGAAGCGAGCGCATAAGGCCTTATCCATGCTGATCGATACCCATTGCCACCTGGATTTTGCCGATTTCGCCGAGGAGCGCGACGCGATCGTGTCGCGCGCCCACGAGGCCGGCGTCGCCCAGATGGTGACGATTTCGACGCGGGTTCGAAAACTGGACGGACTGCTGGCCCTCACCGAGCAATATCCGTCGGTTTTCTGCTCAGTCGGAACGCATCCGAACAACGCCGGCGAAGAGCTGGACATCCAGACCAAGGACCTGGTGCGGCTTGCCAATGCGCATCAGAAGATCGTCGCGATCGGTGAGGCCGGGCTCGACTATTTCTACGATACGCAGACGCCGGCCGACCAGAAGACCGGGCTGATCCGCCATATCGCCGCCGCCCGAGAAACCGGCCTACCGCTCGTCATCCACAGCCGCAGCGCCGACGAGGACATGGCCGAGATCCTGACGACCGAAAGCGGGAAGGGGGCCTTCCCTTTCATCCTGCATTGCTTCTCCTCGGGCGCAGACCTTGCCCGGATCGGCGTCG
Organism: Neorhizobium sp. P1_A6; assembly: GCF_056406795.1. Lineage (NCBI taxonomy): Bacteria > Pseudomonadati > Pseudomonadota > Alphaproteobacteria > Hyphomicrobiales > Rhizobiaceae > Neorhizobium > Neorhizobium sp. P1_A6. Next base: position 46,057 of record NZ_JBFTZM010000007.1, read on the forward strand.
AACTCGGCGGTTACGTCTCGTTCTCCGGCATCCTGACATTTCCGAAATCGGAAGACCTGCGCGCGATCGCCAGAACCGTGCCGCTCGACCGTTTGCTGGTCGAGACCGATGCGCCGTACCTGGCGCCAAAACGCTGGCGCGGCAAGCGCAACGAGCCGTCCTACGTGGTCAACACGGCCGAAGTGCTGGCCGAATGCATGGGCGTCAGCTACGAGGAAATCGCTGAGGTTACCACGCAGAACGCGTTCCGTATCTTCTCCAAGATGCCGAGGCTCTGACCTGTGGCGAGGTATCGGCGACGCTTCACCATTCTTGGCTGCTCGTCGTCGCCGGGCGTACCGCGGCTGAATGGCGACTGGGGCGCCTGCGATCCTAACAACCCGAAGAACCGCCGCACGCGTGCCGCCTTCATGGTCGAGCAGATCGGGCCTGATGGCGGCAGCACGGTGGTGGTGGTCGATACCGGCCCCGATTTTCGCGAACAGATGATCGCCGCCAAGGTGCAGCGGGTCGATGCGGTTCTCTATACCCACGCCCATGCGGATCATCTGCACGGCATCGACGACCTGCGCGGTTATTTCATCCTGCAGCATCATCGCATCCCGATCTATGCCGATGCATTCACCATGGAACGGATTCGCCAGGGTTTTGGCTATTGCCTCGAAACCCCGGCGGGCGGCAACTATCCGCCGATCGTGCGGCCGTTCCTGATCGACACCCTTGAGGAGCCGATCGTCATCGACGGACCCGGCGGACAGATCCGTTTCCTGCCGCATCTGCAGGTGCATGGCGACATCCATTCGCTGGGTTTCCGGATCGGTGACGTGGCCTATTGCAGCGACGTGAGCGACTTTCCGCCTGCAAGCGTTCCGAGGCTCGGCGGGCTTGATACGCTCATCATCGATACGCTGCAGTACCGATATCACCCGAGCCATCTGTCGCTGGAACAGGCGCTCGAATGGATCGCGAAATTTGCGCCGAAGCACGCTATCCTGACGCACATGCATCTTCCGCTCGACTACGATACGGTAATGGCGGAAACGCCGCCACATGTCGAACCGGCCTATGACGGCCTGACGTTCGAAGTTGCCGTCGATCTCTGATCGCTGCGGGGTTATGGAGTGACCAAGAACCCCAGGTCTGCCGGGCTTCTTTGCAATTCGGTTAGTTCCATAATCTATCTTATGCGATCTTCGCATATGGTCGGGGAACGTTATCAGCGTATTCCCGTTCCCTCCCGCTGAAGATGCCCGGCGGCTTGTCTTGGTCGTTGGCACAAGTCGTCAAGCTTGGTGCAAGCCAGCGTCCCTACCGTCGACCTCACCCGGAATGATTCCGGTTCAGATTGAGGACAATGATATGTCGAACGAAGCCAATACCCACCAGCCGTCTGAACAGTCTCTTGCGCTGTTCCTTCAGGACAACGACGCCGACAAGCTGACCGATATCCTGGTCGAGGCGCTCTATGAAGCCTTCCGCATTCTCGAAGACGAAGTCCGTCCCGAAACTTTTCACTAAATCTTGCCGCGCCGTTCGAACGCCGGGCCATGAAGGCCTCTAGCGCCAGGACGTCGCGAAAAGCACTGCCATCCCGTTATCCTCATGCAGCGGCAACGAATGCCTCTAGCGGTGCCGCAGCAAAGTCGAGCCCAACGGTCCGCCTTCCGCCTGAGTTGCAAAGCTCTGCGGGCTCGCATGCCCGGGCTGCACCTTACTTCACGAAGTCTTGTGTTTGGCAGACGAACCCGGTTGCCGTATGGCATCGGCCACTTCCAACGGATTCTCCCATTATGTTCGCAAGCGCCACGCCCTTCCTCACGATCGGTCTTCTGATTCTGTCGAACGTCTTCATGACCTTCGCGTGGTACGGACACCTGAAATTCGAAAGCAAGCCGCTTTATCTTGTCATCATGGTGAGCTGGGGCATCGCGTTCTTTGAATATTGCGCCCAGGTGCCAGCCAACCGCATCGGCTACGGTTACTTCAATGCAGCGCAGCTGAAGACCATCCAGGAGATCATCACGCTCTCTGTCTTCGTGATTTTCTCCGTACTTTATCTTGGCGAGCCGATTCACTGGAAGCAGATCGTCGGCTTCGGGTTCATCGCGCTGGGATCCTTCTTCATCTTCACGAAATAGCGCAGACGTCGGGAACCCGCGCACCACAGATGGGTTCGGATCACCATGACGACGTCAGGTGTGCGATGAAAAAGCAGTCGGGCGATATCCGGATTGGCATTTCGGGCTGGACCTACAAGCCCTGGCGCGGCGTTTTTTATCCTGAAGGCCTGCCGCAGAAGCGAGAGCTGACCTACGCCGCCGAGCATTTCCGCTCGATCGAGATCAACGGCACCTTCTACGGACTTCAACGGCCGCGGAGCTTTGCCGCCTGGCATGATGCAACGCCCGACGACTTCGTCTTCGCAATCAAAGGTTCGCGCTACATAACCCATATGCGCCGCCTCACCGACATCGAGACGCCGCTTGCCAATTTGCTGGCGTCCGGCGTCCTGCGCCTCGGCAAGAAGCTCGGACCCATTCTCTGGCAGTTTCCCCCGCGGATGAAATTCGATGCGGAACGTTTCGAGCCCTTTCTGAAGCTGTTGCCGAAGAGCACGGAGGATGCCGTCGCGCTCGCCCGGCGGCACGACGCGCGTCTCGATGGGCGCTCCTATGTCGAAACGGATGCGAACCGGCCGATTCGCCACGCGTTGGAAATCCGTCACGACAGCTTCCGCTCGCCGGAGTTCGTCGACCTGCTGCGTCGCTACAAGGTCGGCCTGGTCGTCGCAGATACGGTCGAATGGCCTCTCCTGATGGATCTCACTGCCGATTTCGTCTATTGCCGCCTGCATGGCTCCGAACAACTTTACGTCAGCGGATATGACGACAAGGCCCTCGACCGGTGGGCGCAGCTCATTCGCCAATGGGCCAAGGGTCGCGACCCGAAGGACGCGGAGCGCGTGGGGCCGCCCTCCCCGCCGCGGGCGCATGGGCTGGATGTCTATGTCTACTTCGACAACGACGTGAAAGTGCGCGCACCGCGGGACGCACAGGCCTTGGCCGACCGGCTGAATGCAGGTCCGATTGCGGCGAGTGTGAAGACCGCCAGACGCGCCTGAACGGGAGCTTTTCGCTTTTCCGTCAGCATGCCTTCATTTCCATCTCGGTTTGATTTAGAGACAGTCCTTCAATCCGCCTTTTCCGGGCGGCAGGACTGTTCGCAAGGTATGTTGATCGATGCTTGATTCCCTCAGAAACGCCGCCCGCTCCTGGGTTGCCAAGTCGCTTCTCCTGCTTCTGGTCGCGTCTTTCGCTATCTGGGGCGTTTCGCACTCCCTGGTGACGGCGAGCGGCAACACGGTGATGACCGTCGGTGACCAGCAGATTTCGAGCCAGGAATTCCGCCTCGCCTATCAGCGCCAGATCGCCAATCTCAGCCGCCAGTTCGGCACGCAGCTGACCGCCGAGCAGGCTCGCGCCTTCGGCGTCCAGAACGAGGTGTTCACACAGCTCGCGGCTGGTGCAGCACTCGATCAGCTTTCCCGTGACATGAACCTCGGCCTGTCGGAAGACCGCCTCGCCAAACTGATCGCCGAAGACCCGGCCTTCAAGGGCGTCAACGGCCAGTTCGACCGCAATCTCTTCACCTCGCGCCTGCGCAATGCCGGCATCCGCGAAGACGATTACATCAAGGAGCGCAGCAAGGTTGCGGTGCGCAGCCAGATCGTCGAGGCGGTTTCGGATGGCTTCCAGCCGCCGAAAGTGCTGGTCGATGCTTTGAAGAGCTATCGTGACGAGACCCGCTCGATCGATTATGTCCTGCTCTCCAATGCCAATATCGACCCTGTGAAGGCGCCGGCGAACGATGTGCTTTCTGCCTGGTTCGAAGGCGTGAAGACCCGTTACCGCGCACCTGAATACCGCACCTTTGCCTATGTGAAGCTGCAGCCGGGCGATATTGCCGATGCATCTTCGGTGACTGACGAAGCAGCGCGCGCCGAATACGAAAAGCGCAAGGATAGCTACAAGACGCACGAAACCCGCACCATCGAGCAGCTCCCCTTCCCCAACAAGGAAATGGCGCAGGCCGCAGCGGCACAGCTGAAGGACGGTACCGCCACTTTCGACCAGATCATCAAGGATCAGGGCAAGACCGCGGCGGACGTTCTGCTCGGTGATTTCACCAAGGAGAACGTGCCTGATCCGGCCTTTGCCGATCCGGCCTTCAAGATCACTGCCAGCGGCGGAACGACGGCTGTCATCGCCGGCACCTTCGGCCCGGTCATCCTGCGCGTCACCAATATCCGCCCGGAGACGACGCGATCGTTCGACGAGGTCAAGGAGGAGATCCGCAAGCGGCTTGCCGTCTCTTCCGCGTCCCAGGAAGTCTTGAGCGTCCACGACCGTTTCGAGGATATGCGCAGCGGCGGCACCTCGCTGGAGGATACCGCCAAGGCGCTCAACCTCAAGGCTGTCACCGTGACGTCGGATGCCTCCGGCCGCAACGAGAAGGAGCAGCGGATCACCGAGCTTCCCGCTTCGAACACGCTGCTTGGAGACGTTTTCCGCACCGAACCGGGCGCCGACACCATTCCTGTGAACCTCGGCAATGACGGTTATGTCTGGTTCGAGGTGCGTAACATCGTGCCCGAGCGCGACCGCCCCCTCGCCGATGTGCGCGACAAGGCCGTTGCCGACTGGACTGCCGAACAGCAGCGCCAGGCGCTTGCCGCCCGCGCGACCGAACTCAAGGGCCGCCTCGACAAGGGCGAGACGCTGGCAGCCATCGCCACCGAACTTGGCGTTGCGGTCGAAAACAAGCAGGGCCTGCGCCGCGGCGCCGAGGATGCGATCTTCGGCAACGAGGCGATTTCGGCAGCCTTCGCCGGCCCGGTCAATACAACCGCGACCGCGCTCGGCTCCGACGGCGAAAGCCGCCTTCTGATGAAGGTCGCCGCCGTCGACCAGGCGACGACGGATGCGCTCTCCGGCGACCAGCAGCTGCAGCAGATGGCGAACGCTGCCGGTGACGACATGCTCGATCAGATGGTCAACAGTCTGAAGACCAGCTACGGCGTGTCCGTCAACCAGACCGTGGTCGACCGGGCCATGCTCCAGTGAAACAGAGGGACGGCCGACCATGCCTGAGCTGAAACCCCTGCTTGCCAAGGTTGCCAATGGCGAGAGCCTCAGTCACGAAGAGGCGCGAGGCGCTTTCGACATCCTGATGTCCGGCGAGGCGACGCCGTCGCAGATCGGCGGCTTCCTGATGGCGCTGCGCGTTCGTGGCGAGACTGTTGCCGAGATCACCGGCGCGGTCGAAACAATGCGATCGAAGATGCTGCCCGTCTCCGGCCCCGCTAACGCCATCGATATCGTCGGCACCGGCGGCGACGGCCTCGGCACCTACAACATCTCCACGCTTGCCTCCCTGATCGTCGCCGGCTGCGGCGTCCCGGTCGCCAAGCACGGCAACCGGGCGCTGAGTTCGAAATCCGGCACGGCCGATACGCTTGGCGTTCTGGGCGTCAACCTGGAGATCGGTCCCGACCAGATCTCCCGCTGCATCCGGGAAGCCAGCATCGGCTTCATGTTCGCTTCCATGCATCACGCGGCCATGCGCCATGTCGGCCCGAGCCGCGTCGAGCTCGGCACCCGCACGATCTTCAACCTGCTCGGCCCGCTTTCCAACCCGGCCGGCGCCAAGCGCCAACTCCTCGGCGTCTTCGCGCCAAAATGGCTCGGTCCGATCGCCGAAGTCCTGCGCGATCTCGGTTCGGAGACCGTCTGGATCGTCCACGGCGACGGCATGGACGAGATCACCACCACGGGCATTACCCAGGTGACGGCGCTGGAAGACGGTAAGATCCGCTCCTTCGAGCTGACGCCGATGGATTTCGGGGTTCAGCCTGCAACGCTGGACGAGCTCAAGGGCGGCGATGGCGTCCACAACGCGGCGGCATTGCGCGCCGTGCTCGGCGGTGCGAAGAATGCGTATCGCGATATTTCGCTCTGCAATGCGGCCGCCTCGCTGATCGTTGCCGGCAAGGCGGAAACGATCGCCGACGGCATGAGGCTTGCCACCCGTTCGCTGGAGAGCGGCGAGGCGGCGGCAGCGCTCGACCGTCTGGTTGCCGTCTCGAACGAAAAGGATTGAGGTCATGACGGATATCCTCAAGAAGATCGAAGCCTATAAACGCGAGGAGATCGCTGCTGCCAAGGCGAGCGTACCGCTTGCGGAGCTGAAGGCCCGCGCTGCGGACCAGCCTTCCCCGCGCGGTTTTCATCGCGCGTTGAGGGCTAGGCAGGATACCGGTGCCTTCGGCCTGATCGCCGAGATCAAGAAAGCAAGCCCGTCCAAGGGCCTTATCCGCCCGGATTTCGATCCGCCGTCGCTTGCCGCCGCTTACGAAGCCGGTGGCGCCACTTGCCTCTCCGTCCTCACCGATGCGCCGAGCTTCCAGGGCGCGCCAGAATTCCTGAGCGCTGCCCGCAACGCCTGCTCGCTGCCTGCGCTGCGCAAGGATTTCATGTTCGAGACCTACCAGATCCACGAGGCGCGGGCCTGGGGTGCCGATTGCATCCTGCTGATCATGGCATCGCTTTCCGACGACGAGGCGCGCGAGCTTTACGATGTTGCCGCTGAACTCGGTATGGATGCGCTGATCGAGGTGCATGACGAAGAGGAAACAGAGCGGGCGCTGAAACTCCCCTCGCCGCTGATCGGCATCAACAACCGCAATCTGCGCACCTTCGAGCTCAACCTCGAAACAAGCGAGCGGCTGGCGCCGATGGTGCCGGCCGACAGGCTGCTCGTCGGCGAAAGCGGCATCTTCACCCATGAGGACTGCCAGCGCCTGAAAAAGGTCGGCATCAACACCTTCCTCGTCGGCGAAAGCCTGATGCGCAAGGACGACGTGGCCGCTGCTACCCGCCTTCTTTTAACCGGCGAGGCTGCGGCCCAGGCGGCGGAATAATGACGGGCCTCACCCATATCGGCGCGTCCGGCGAGGCGCATATGGTCGATGTCGGCGACAAGGCCGAAACCAGCCGCTCGGCGACCGCCGAAGGTTATATCCGCATGCTGCCGGAAACGCTGGCAACGATCCGGAAGGGCAATGCCAAGAAGGGCGATGTGATTGGCACCGCTCGGCTCGCCGGCATCATGGCCGCCAAGAAGACCTCGGATCTTATCCCGCTCTGCCATCCGCTGATGCTGACCAAGGTGGTCGTGGACATCACCGAGGACGAGCAGCTTCCGGGCCTCCGGGTGACCGCAACCGCGAAACTCACCGGCAAGACCGGCGTCGAGATGGAAGCGCTGACGGCCGCCTCGGTCGCCTGCCTGACGATCTACGACATGGCCAAGGCCGTCGACCGGGCCATGGAGATCGGCGGCATCCGCCTTCTCGAAAAGACCGGCGGCAAATCCGGAACCTATCGCGCAGAGGACTGAGAATGGCGCTACTGCCCGTTTCCGAAGCAAAGAACCGCCTGCTCGGCAAGGCCAATCCGATCGGCACGGTGGAGACGGTCGCGCTTGGCGAAGCGAACGGCCGAGTCCTTGCGACGGACCTCGTTGCCCGCCTCACCCAGCCTCCCTTCGAGGCGTCTGCCATGGATGGCTATGCGCTCAAGGCTTCCGACGCACCGGCGATCGGGGCCGAACTGACCGTGATCGGTACCGCCGCCGCCGGCCATGCCTTCGAAGGCACGGTTGGCAAGGGCGAGACCGTGCGCATCTTCACCGGTGCGCCCCTGCCGGAAGGGGCCGATTCCATCCTCATCCAGGAAGATGCCGAAAAGCTCGAAGGTGACCGCATTCGCACCAGGTTCGAAGTCACCAGGGGCCGGCATGTGCGCCCTCGCGGCCAGGATTTTGCCGAGGGCGAAACCGTGCTCCCGGCCGGCACGCTCATCGACTTCTCGCATCTGACGGTCGCCGCGGCCATGAACCACCCGGAGCTTTCCGTCTATCGCCGGCCCCGCGTCGCAGTCCTTGCGACCGGAGACGAGCTTGTGCCGCCCGGCGCCACGCCCGGGAACGCGCAGATCATCGCCTCCAACACCTTCGGCGTTTCCGCGCTGGTGCGCGACAATGGCGGCGAAGTTCTCGATCTCGGAATCGTCCGCGACCGGCCTGAAGATATCACCGCGGCCATTGACAAGGCCCGTGCGGCCAAGGCCGACGTGTTGGTGACCCTCGGCGGCGCCTCGGTCGGCGATCATGACCTGGTACAATCGACGCTGAAAGCCGCCGGCATGGAACTGGATTTCTGGCGCATCGCCATGCGGCCGGGCAAGCCCCTGATGGTCGGCGCGCTCGGCGAAATGCAGGTTCTCGGCCTGCCGGGAAATCCGGTTGCGAGCCTCGTCACCAGTCTGCTCTTCCTCGAACCGCTGATCCGCAAGCTCGCACACCTGCCGGAAAAGCGCAGGGAGGTGCAGGGTGTCGCGGCAAGCAAACTTCTCGCCAACGACCAGCGCCAGGACTATCTGCGCGCCAGGCTGACGAGAGACCGCGACGGCAATCTCGTCGCCGAGGCCTTCGCGAAGCAGGATTCATCGATGATGAAGATCTTTGCCCATTCCGATGGCCTCATCATCCGCCCGGCGCACGCGCCGGAGCTGCCGGCCGGCGCCCCCTGCCCGATCCTGCTGATCCGCCCTTGAGCTGAGCAGTTCCGTCAGCCGGCCCGGTCTCTATCCGCGCCCCGAACGGCCGCGACGATCCTATTCCTCGTCCTGCTCCCGCTCCCGCTCGATCAGCACCCAGACATGACCGGCCGGATCGAAGATCGACGCCACCTGGCGGCCGTTCATGTCCGTCTGGATTCTGTCGCGCATCATGCCACCGAATTCGAACGCCAAATCGACGACGCTTTCGACGTCCGGCACCGTCAGCTGAAAGATCGTGCTGACGGCGCCGTCGTTTTTCGGATGGTAAGGCCCTTGATAGGACGGCGCGGACTCCCTTTCCGGATCGGACCCGCAAACGACGATGCCGATCGGTCCGAGCTGCAGCTCGATCATCGTCAGGCGCAGCATTTCATAGGAATTGGTTTCCGTGGCGCCGAAGACGTTCTTGTAGAACTCGGCCGTGTTGCGTTCGCGCCCCTGCGCCACGAACAGGCTCAAACTCAAGCTGAAATTGCTGCCCAACATCGTCCATGCTCACCCGTGATTCCCCTTGCAGGATAAAGGAGTTATTGTGGTGGTGTCATGTCAGCCGTGGGGGCCGCCACCCTTTAACGGACGCTATGCACCGGATTCGCTGCCCGGGCCGGTATAACGCGCCCGTGGCCGGATCAGGTGTCCGCTCTCGACCTGCTCCATGGCATGCGCCAGCCAGCCGGCGGTGCGCGAAAGCGCAAAGATGACGAGCGGCGCGTCTTCAGGAAGCGCGAAAGTCGCGGCAAGCGATGCAAGTGCAAAATCGATGTTGATAGGCTCGCCAAGTAGTTCCTCCCCGGCTTCGGCAAGCGTGACGTAGAGCGGCGGCGCTTCGAAACTCGCCATCAGCGCCCGTGCCCGTGGATCGCCATGCGGATAGAGCCGGTGGCCGAAGGGCCTGACGACGCCTTCCGAGGACAGCATGCTGCGGATCGCCTCTCGCACGCCGACCGAGCCCGCCTTTTCCGCAAGCACCGTGACGCTGGTCCAGGCGCCTCCATGCCGCGGCCCCGTCAGCGTCGCAAGGCCGGAAAGCGTCGCAGCGGAGAGTGCGGCGCCCGACGACGCCGTCACGCGCGCCGCAAAGGCGGAAACGTTAAGTTCATGTTCGGCCGCCAGCACCAGTGCCCTGCGGATAGGCTCGGCCGCATCGGGACGCTGCCAGCCGAGCGCCAGTCGCTCATGCAGGGGCAGCGGGTCCGGCCATGGCGCAAGCGCCATGGCGACGGTCGAGAGAACATCGGCTGCTTCGGCGCGGAGGATGAAGGGTTTTCGCCGCAGCGCCGGCAGGTCGTTCATCACGCGGGCCGCCAGCCCGGCAAAGGCCACAGCCAGGCGGGTGGTGCCGCTCGACCGCGCCTCGCCTGCGGCGGCGCACACGCTTTCCGTATCCCAGAGAAGTGCTGCGACCTCTTCCAGCGTGGCATGTTCGCATAGTTCGGCGGCATCGCGGCCGCGATAGAAAAGCCGCTCATTGGAAATCGTCGAGATTGTCGTCGGCAGGACCGGATCGCCCCAACGGATCGCGTCCGCCGCCACCGCCGCCGATTGTCGCCGCCCGGCATGCCGTTCCGAAAGGCGCTTCACGTCGTCGGCCTGATAGAGGCTGCGGCGCGGATCGGCAGGATCCGGCTTCGCGCGGATGCGGCCGCGGCTGACATTGGCATAAAGCGTCTGCGGTTTGGTCCCGAGGCGGGAGAGCGCCTCTTCGGCGGTGATCCAGAGCATGTTCATGTTGATCGATTGCATCAAGATTGACGTCAATAAGACTAGGTCGGATCATCAAGCCCGTAAAGGAGAAACATCCATGAAAAACAACGGACTTGAAGATGTCATCGCCGCCGAAACCCGGCTTTCGGACGTGGACGGAGAAGCGGGACGCCTCGTCATTCGCGGCGTATCTCTCGACCTGCTTGTCGAGCGCGCGACCTATGAATATGCTGCAGCGCTGCTCCTGGACGGCTTTCTGGAACATCCCGTCACCGCGGTCGATCTCAAGGCCCGCCTCGGCCAGGCCCGTGCCGAAGTTTTTGCGCATGTGCGCGCCGCAGATGCCGCGCTTCTGAACCTGCCACCTGTCGATGCCGTGCGCGCCCTGATCGCGCGGCTGCCGGACGGAGAGGATTTCGAAACGACGCTTCGACTGCTCGCGGCCCCCGCCGTCTTCCTGCCGGCCGTGCTGAGGCTCCAGAAGGGAGAGACGCCGGTGGCGCCCACCGCGTCGCTCTCCCAGTCTGCCGATATCCTTGCCATGCTGTACGCCAGCCTGCCGACGCGTGAACAGGTCGCAGCGCTGGACGCCTATCTGGTGACGATCGCGGATCACGGTCTCAACGCCTCGACCTTCGCCTCACGCGTCGTCGCCTCGACCGGCGCCGGTCTCACGTCATCGGTGCTGGCCGCCATCAGCGCGCTCAAGGGACCGTTGCATGGCGGCGCGCCGGGACCGGTGCTCGACATGCTGGACGCGATCGGCGAGGACAATGCCAAGACCTGGCTCGGCCAGGCGCTCGATCGCGGCGAGCGGCTGATGGGGTTCGGCCACCGCATCTACCGCGTCCGCGATCCCCGCGCCGACGCGCTGAAAGGCGCGTTGCGGCCCTTGGTCATGACCGGACAGGTGGACCCGGACCGCATCCGGCTGGCCGAGGCCGTCGAGCAGGCGGCGCTCGCCATCCTCAGGGAGCGCAAGCCGGACCGGCCGCTCGACGTCAATGTCGAGTTCTATACTGCCCTGCTGCTCGATGCGCTGAAATTTCCGCGGGCTGCCTTCACCGGCGTCTTTGCGATCGGCCGCACTGTCGGCTGGATCGCCCATGCCCGCGAACAGGCGCTGGAAGGCCGGCTGATCCGGCCTCGCTCGGTCTATGTCGGCCCCCTTCCCCAGGCGGCGTGAATCGCGATCACATCTGAATGGACATGCCGCCGTCGACGGTCAGCACATGGCCGTTGACGAAGGACCCGGCGTCGCTTGCCAGAAACAATGCGGCGCCGGCGATCTCGTCGGGCCGGCCCCAGCGTTGCAGCGGTACGCGCTGGCGCATGAATGCGTTCATGTCGGGGTTTGCGGAAATCTCTGCATTGGTCTCGGTGGCGAACATGCCAGGCGCAATCGCATTGCTGGTGACGCCGAACGGGCCGTATTCGGCCGCGAGGCTTCTGACCAGACCGGTCAGGCCCTGTTTGGCGACGGGATAGATGGCGTCACCCGAACGGGCCATGTTGCCGATGATCGACGTGACCGAGATGAGACGGCCACGGCCCTGAGCCTTCATGATATCAGCGGCCTTGCGGGACAGCGCGATTGCCGAGAGCAGGTCGGTCTGGATCAGGTTCAGGATTTCGGCATCGCTGAACGCTGCAAACGGGCGCCGGTCGCGGGCACCGACATTGTTGATGAGGATATCCAGCCGGCCATGATCTGTGTGGAGCCTTGCGATCGCCTCGCGTCCGGCATCGAGATCTGCGACGTCGAAGGCGGCAGCGCTCGCCTTGCCGCCCTCACCCGTGATGGAGGCAACGGCCTGTTCGAGCATGTCGCGGGAGCGGCCGCTGAGCACGACATGTGCGCCGGCCTCCGCCAGAGCCTTCGCCATCTGCAGTCCAAGCCCTCGGCCGCCGCCGGTCACAAGCGCTACGCGCCCAATGAGGGAAAACCTGTCGAAAATAGCCATATCGCACCGCTGAAATGAAAAGAGCAATTCGGCGAAGCATAGGGGATTTTGAAGCACTCCCGCCAGTGCGAAAACAGAAGGTCTCCGCCTGACGGCAAAAAGGCAGAATGCGAGACCCTGCCTTCTTGGATTTGCTCAGACGAGGCGGCTCTGTTCCAGGGCCGCTTCGATGAAGCTCGCAAACAGCGGATGCGGATCGAGCGGCCGGCTCTTCAGTTCCGGGTGATACTGCACGCCGATGAACCACGGATGGTCCGGATATTCGATCGTCTCCGGCAACACGCCGTCCGGCGACATGCCCGAGAATACCAGGCCGCAGTTTTCCAGCCGGTCCTTGTAGTCGACATTCACCTCGTAACGGTGGCGATGACGCTCGGAAATATCGGTCGAGCCGTAGATTTCCGCGATCTTGGTGTCCTTCTTGAGCGCCGCCTTGTAGGCGCCGAGGCGCATCGTGCCGCCGAGGTCACCGGCCACTGAACGGATTTCGAGTTCGTTGCCTTTCACCCATTCGGTCATCAGGCCGACCACCGGCTCCTTGGAAGGACCGAATTCCGTCGACGATGCCTTCTCGATGCCGGCGAGATTGCGGGCGGCCTCGATGACGGCCATCTGCATGCCGAAGCAGATGCCGAAATACGGTACCTTACGCTCGCGCGCGAAACGAGCCGCATGGATCTTGCCCTGCGAGCCCCGCTCGCCGAATCCGCCGGGTACCAGGATACCGTGGACTTTCTCGAGCCAGGGCGCCGGATCTTCCTTCTCGAAGATCTCCGACTCGATCCACTCGAGGTTGACCTTGACGTGGTTGGCGATGCCGCCGTGATGCAGCGCCTCGATCAGCGACTTGTAGGCGTCCTTGAGGCCCGTATACTTGCCGACGATCGCGATCGTCACTTCGCCTTCCGGGGTACGGATGCGGTTGCAGACCTCTTCCCAGGCGTCGAGGCGCGGCTTGGGGGCCGGTTCGATGCCGAAGGCGGCGAGAACCTCATTGTCGAGGCCTTCCTTGTGGTAGGCCATCGGCACGTCATAGATATTGGCGACGTCGAGCGCCTGGATGACGGCGGACGGGCGGACATTGCAGAACAGCGACAGCTTGCGGCGTTCCGGCTCCGGGATTTCCCGGTCGGCGCGCACCAGCAGGATGTCGGGGGCGATCCCCATCGCCTGCAGCTCCTTGACAGAGTGCTGGGTCGGCTTGGTCTTCAATTCGCCGGCCGCCGGAATGAACGGCATCAGGGTCAGGTGGAGATAGATCGCGGTGCCGCGCGGCAGGTCGTTGCCGAGCTGGCGGATCGCTTCCATGAACGGCATCGCCTCGATGTCGCCGACCGTGCCGCCGATCTCGCAGATGACGAAATCATAGTCGTCATTGCCTTCGGTGACGAAATCCTTGATCTCGTTGGTAACGTGCGGGATCACCTGGACCGTCGCGCCGAGATAGTCGCCGCGGCGTTCCTTGTCGATGATGTTCTTGTAGATGCGGCCCGTGGTGATGTTGTCGGTCTTGGTCGCCGAACGCCCCGTGAAGCGTTCGTAGTGACCGAGGTCGAGGTCGGTTTCCGCCCCGTCGTCGGTAACAAAAACCTCGCCATGCTGCGTCGGGCTCATCGTGCCCGGGTCGACGTTGAGATAAGGATCGAGCTTTCTCAGCCGAACCCGGTAACCTCGTGCTTGTAACAAAGCTCCGAGTGCCGCGGCCGCAATTCCTTTTCCGAGGGAAGAAACCACGCCGCCAGTTATGAATACATATCGCGCCATGGGATTCACCGGATACCTTTTCATTGGTGATTCCGCCAGCCTAAATCGTCCGCTTTATAAAATCGGCTGTGGAATCTTCACAAAATAAAACCGGCAGGCTTTTGGCCTGCCGGAGCTTGAAACGTGGACCAGGCCCTTACTGGCCGGTCGGAACGCCCGTCGGCGCAGCCGGGGCGGCAGGCGCCGAACCGGTCGCGGGGGCAGCAGGAGCGGGCGTTGCAGGCGCAGCACCGGTTGCCGGGGCCGCCGGAGCGGATGCGCCGGAACCGGACGGAACGCCGTTGCCTGCCGGAGCGGGCGCAGGCGCCGGGCCGAGCTGGTCGAGAATGCCGCCGCCCGTGCCCTGCTGGCTCTGCGGGATGCGGTTCAGGATGTCGCTCGGGCGGGCTTCGTACCGCGCCAGGATGCCGAGCGCCAGTGAGGTGATGAAGAACAGCGTCGCGAGGATGGCGGTCGTGCGGGTCAGCGCATTGGCGGTGCCGCGTGCCGACATGAAGCCGGAGCCGCCGCCGATGCCAAGCCCGCCGCCTTCGGAGCGCTGGATCAGCACGACGCCGACGAGCGCCAGCACGATCATGAGATGAATGACAATCAGAACGGTCTGCATGAATTAAAGATCCCTGCCCCTCGACGAGGCAATAGAAGAAGATTGGCGGCTCTTTACATGAGGCCTGCGCGCATTCCAAGCCCTTATCAAAAGCTTTAGGCCGTCAGTCCCTCATAGACCCGATAGATGGCGAGAAAATCTTCCGCTTTCAAGCTCGCGCCGCCGATCAGTGCGCCGTCGACATTCTCGACGCCCATCAACTCCCGGGCATTGCCCGGCTTGACCGAACCGCCATAGAGAATGCGCATCAGCCTGCCTTCTTCGCCGAACCGCTGGACGAGTTCTGCCCGCATGAAGGCATGGGCGATTTCGATATCCTTGACGGTCGGCGTCAGTCCGGTGCCGATCGCCCAGATCGGTTCATAGGCGACAACAGTGTTGACGGCGTTTGCCGATTGGGGCAGCGAGCCGAAAATCTGACGTTTCAGGATATCAAGGGTCTGGTAGGCGTCGCGTTCGTCGCCGGTTTCGCCGATGCAGACGATCGCCGTCAGGTCGGCGGCATAGGCGGCCTCCGCCTTGGCGCGGACCAGATGATCGGTCTCCGCATGGTCGGCTCGGCGCTCGGAATGTCCGACGATCACATAGGTGCCGAAACAGTCGGCGATCATCTCCGCGGAAATATCGCCGGTATGGGCGCCGCACATGTTCTGGTGGCAATCCTGGCCGCCGATCTCCAGCGGACTGTCTGTCGCCAAGGCGGTTGCGACATAGAGCAGCGTCGCCGGTGGGCAGATCAGCGTATCGACCTTTTCCGACAACGGTCCGATCACGCCATCGGCAATCGTCTTGATTTCGGTCAGGAACTCGCGGGTGCCGTTCATTTTCCAGTTTCCGGCAACGAGCGGGCGCACATCAGGCGTCATAGGCAAATATTTCCTCTCCGTTCGGTTCCGACCAGCAAAACCGAGGCCTCCGTCTATTCGGGAAACTGTTTTTAGACATATCCTGCGTGAATTGGTATGCAAAAGACAGGTTTTGGTTCAGGACCTTGGTTAACAACCGGCATTTCAGTGGCCGGTCAGCAGAAAATTCAGGACCTTCCGCCAATCGACCATCCGGATCGGCGTGCCGTGGCTGCCAGTCGCAAACAGCGTGAACCGGGTCGGATAACGTGCTGCCTTCAGCTTGCGATAGACCGCTTCCTGATCCTCGGACCTGTAGACGCTGTCGCTGCCGCCATGCGCGAAATAAATGGGCAGCTTGCGCTTGGCCAGAAGCGATTTCGGCAATTCCGGGTCCGGCGGGCCGCCGAGCAGTGCCACGCCCTTCAGATACCGCACCGCCTGTTTGTCGCGGCTGATGCCCTGGCAGATGAACCCGCCCATCGACGCGCAGGCGAGGATCACCGGCCGCCCGGCCGACTGGTCGAACGCGTAGCGGATCAGCGCCGCGATATCGGCGACGCCATTGTCGTCGAACGAGGTGACGCTCGGTGAATAATAGGTGCCGCCATTGCCGGTGGCGAGGTTCTTCAGCCGGTTGAAATTGCCGCCGAACGTATAGTCGTTGACACCGAGTCGGCGGTCGCCGCCGCGGCCGTGGACGAAGATCACGGTGAAAGCGGCTCCGTCCGCCTGTCCCACCCTGGTGACATCGAGCCGGCGCCCGGCCAGGTTCAGCGTCTCGTTCTGTTGATAGCGCCTGACACCCGGGGAAACATAGTCGTCCTTCACGCGCCGTTCCGGCTCGCGGTCGCGGCCGTTGATATCGCGCATTTCCTGGTAGTCGATCACCTCATTGGCTCCGCCGTCTGAGGATTGCAACACCCTCATCTGGGAGAAAAGTTCATCCTTGAAAGGCTTTATCGGCCCCTCCTGCGCCCCTGCCGGCGCGGCGGCAAGGGTTGCCAGCACAGCAAGAAACGTGCCGAAAACGAAATGAACTGTGGACATGCTTTGTTTCATCCGGTTCCTTCAGCCTCGCAAGCTTGCCATGGCCCGATCGGCGCAGCATTGGTGAAAAACGACCGTTTCCATGCGGCATCGCGAAAAAGCCGGGTTTCTGGCAGAATCGCGAGTGATTCGAAACAGCACGAGATGGGTATGGCTTCCTCTTCCGCACCCCGACAGGTAGTACCGACGCAGCCAATGGATGACAATAATGACCTTTTTGCCGATTTGCCGGTGACAGCCAAGGCAGTTGCCGTCGAACCCACGCCCGCCGTCAAGGCCGAGCCCTCGACACCGCGCCCGGCGCCGACCACCCTGTCCGGCGACGACTACGGCGCCTCCTCCATCCGCGTGCTTGAGGGCTTGGAACCGGTGCGCATGCGTCCGGGCATGTATATCGGCGGCACCGACGAAAAGGCGATGCACCACCTCTTCGCCGAAGTCATCGACAATTCGATGGACGAAGCGGTTGCAGGCCATGCGGACTTCATCGACGTGCATCTCGACGCCGAGGGTTTCCTGACGGTCACCGACAACGGCCGCGGCATCCCGGTCGAGAATCACCCCCAGGTTCCGGGCAAGTCTACGCTCGAAGTGATCATGACCAAGCTGCATGCGGGCGGTAAGTTCGACGGCAAGGCCTATGAGACATCAGGCGGTCTACACGGCGTCGGCGTTTCCGTTGTCAACGCGCTGTCCGACCTTCTCGAGGTGGAGGTCGCCCGCAATCGCAAACTCTATCGCCAGCGCTTTTCGCGCGGCATGCCGCAGGGCGGCCTGGAAGAACTCGGCGACGTCCATAACCGCCGCGGCACCCGGGTACGCTTCCATCCCGATCCACAGATTTTCGGCGATCATGCGAAATTCGATGCCGGCCGCATCTTCCGCATGGCGCGCTCAAAAGCCTATCTGTTCGGCGGCGTCGAAATCCGCTGGAGCTGCGATCCCGGAATGGTGCCGGCAGGCGGCGACATCCCCGAAAAGGCGGTTTTCCACTTCCCCGGCGGCCTGAAGGACTATCTTTCCGCCACGCTCGGCAAGGACTTCACGGTGACCCGCGAAATCTTCGCCGGCCGCACCGAAAAGACCGGCGGCCATGGCGCCATGGAATGGGCGATCACCTGGTATGGCGGCGATCCCGAGCTGCATTCCTATTGCAACACCATCCCGACCCCCGAAGGCGGCACGCATGAGGCGGGTCTGCGCATCGCGCTGACCAAGGGCCTCAAGAACTATGCGGATCTGACCCAGAACAAGCGCGCAAAGGAAATCACCACCGACGACGTGATGATCTCGGCGGTCGGCATGCTTTCGGTCTTCATCCGCGAGCCGGAATTCGTCGGCCAGACCAAGGATAAGCTCGCAACTGTCGAAGCCCAGCGCATCGTCGAAAACATCTTGCGCGACCCCTTCGACCACTATCTTGCCGGCAATCCGGCCGAGGCTGCAAAGCTCCTCGAATGGGTAATCGAACGCGCCGAAGAGCGGCTGCGCCGCCGCAAGGAAAAGGAAGTCAACCGCAAGACGGCGGTGCGCAAGCTGCGCCTGCCCGGCAAGCTCGCCGATTGCTCGCAGAACACCGCCGAGGGTGCCGAACTCTTCATCGTCGAAGGTGACTCGGCCGGTGGCTCCGCCAAGCAGGGCCGCAACCGCGCCAATCAGGCCATCCTGCCCTTGCGCGGAAAGATCCTCAACGTCGGCAGTGCCAGCCGTGAAAAATTGTCGGCCAACCAGCAGATCGCCGATCTCATCCAGGCGCTCGGCTGCGGCACCCGCACCAAATACCGCGAGGAAGACCTCCGCTACGAACGCATCATCATCATGACCGATGCGGATGTCGACGGCGCCCATATCGCTTCGCTGCTGATCACCTTCTTCTACCAGGAAATGCCGGAGCTCATCCGCGGCAACCATCTCTATCTGGCGGTGCCGCCGCTTTACGTCCTGCGCCAGGGCGGCAAGACCGTCTATGCCCGCGACGATGCCCATCGGGCGGAGCTGATGGAGACGGTGTTCAAGGGCAAGAAGGTCGAGATCGGCCGCTTCAAAGGCCTTGGTGAGATGATGGCGGCGCAGCTGAAGGAAACCACGATGGATCCCGCCCATCGCACGCTGCTGCGCATCTCCATCGACGACGTGGATTTCGAAGGCACGCGCGAGGCCGTCGACAACCTGATGGGCACCAAGGCTGATGCCCGCTTCCGCTTCATCCAGGAGCGTGCCGCATTTGCGGAAAACCTCGATATCTAAGCCGGATTTCCGGCTTGGATATCTCCGGCATCGCCACGACGGTCAGCTCCGTTCGCCAAGCACTTTGGTAACGGCGCTGATCAGCGCGGCCGCCTCATAGGGTTTGCGCACCACCGGTGCCGAGAAGCTTGCCGGGATGATTGCCTTGTCGCTATAGCCGGTTGCGAAAATGAACGGAATATTCCGGCGGATCAGTTCCTCGGCAATCGGCAGCGATGTGCCGGAGCCGAGATTGACGTCGAGGATCGCCACATCAAACCGGATGTCCTCAAGCTTGCGGAAGGCGTCGGCAGCCGAGGGCGTCGTCGTCACTTTGTCGATGCCATGGTCGGCGAGCATTGCTTCCACGTCCGCCGCAATCAGCATCTGGTCTTCTACCAGCAGGAATTCGAGGTCCTGAAGCCGCGGAGCAACGGCGTCGTGGCTGACGACGCTGCCGCTCTCCCCGGCTTCCACGTCCGCCAACTCCTCATCGCCATGGATGTGTTTCGACGGTACCACGAAGCGCGCCCTCACCCCTTCGGGCGGATATTCGATCTTCGCCTCACCCTCGAGCTCGTAGGGCACGCTGCGGGTGATCAGGACGCTGCCGAACCCGGCCCGGGACGGGGGGCTTACCAACGGCCCGCCATTTTCGGTCCACACAAGTTCGCAATCGTTGTTAGCAAGCCGCCGCCACTCGATATCCAGCCGCCCGCCGTTGACGGAGAGCGAGCCGTATTTGGCCGCATTGGTCGACATCTCGTGCAATACCAGCGCCATGACCGAAAACGCACGGCTGTCGAGCCAGACGCGCGGCCCCTTGAGTGTGACGCTGCGCGTTCCCTCGCTATAAGGCTTCAGCTCAGCTTCGAGAAGATCGGACAGCCCGCCGCCGTCGCCGCCGCGCACCACCTGGTCGTGGGCAAAGGCGAGCGCCTGGATGCGTCCCTTGAGCGAGCCGATATAATCCTTGAGGCTGACTTCGGCATCGACCGAATGCCCGACCAGCGCCTTGATCACCGAAAGGATGTTCTTGACCCGGTGGTTGAGCTCCTCGTTCAACATCCGCTGACGTACGTCCGCCTTGCCGCGCTCGTCGGCCAGCAGTTCGTTGTGGTGGAGGACCACCTCGACCAACACGGCTCGGATCGCATCGGCGATCTCACGGTCACTATCGCTCCAGGGCTGGGCTTGCCGATGCACCATCTCCCTCCAGATCGCGAAACTCTTGCGGGGCGTCAGGCGGTCTCCGAGGGGCCCCGTTTCATAGGATTTCTCAGGATTGCCGGCCCAATTGACCGTCTGCACCATTTCGCGGCGGAAGAAGAACAGGTAGTCGCGGGGTCGCTGGGAAAGCGGGATGGCCAGCACGCCGCAGACCGTGTCGGCAGAGATGCGTATCCCCGGAAGATCCGTGGAGAGCTGGAAGCTGGACCAGATCTTGCCGCCTGCGACGCCGCCGACAAACTCGGCGAGCTCTGCGATCAGGTCCTGCGGCGGTACGGCGCCTTCCTCGGTCAACACGCCGCCAAGCCACAGGCCTATGCCATCACAGGCTAGCATCTGGCCGAACTCTGCGAGCGAATTGCGCAGCAGCGCGGTAATATCCGCATGATGGGAGGCAGCCTGCAGGAAGCGGTCGAGCGACCGCCGAGCCTGGCCGGCAGTCTCCATGAGCTGTCGCTGCTTCAACGCACTCAGATGCAGCGAGAAAAATTCTCCAAAAGTCTCCGCCGCCACACGCTGCGGCATCGAGAGTACTTTCGGAGAATAGTGGTGGCAGGCGATCAGGCCCCAGAGATCGTTATCGACCACGACGGAGATCGACATCGACGCGGCGACCCCCATGTTGCGCAGATACTCACAATGGATCGGCGAAACGCTGCGCAAATGTGCGAAGGACAGATCGAGCGCCTCGCCTGCCTCGTCGGTTTCCGGCACGATCGGGATGCGCGGATTGCCGGCGTCGGAGATCACCCGGATAGTGTTCTTCACGTAAAGCGCCCGGGCCTGTTTCGGAATGTCGCCCGCCGGGAAATACTGGCCCTTGAAGCTTTCGAGGTCGCGTCTCTTGTATTCGCTGACGACCTTTCCGGCACCATCCTCTTCGAAACGATAGATCATCACCCGGTCGTAGCCGAGCATGGCATAGATCAGCCGCACCGAGCTTTCGATCAGCCGGTCGAGGCTGGCGACGTTGCGGATGCGGCTGATCAGCATGCGCGCCACTTCGAGCGGCTGGTCGGAATCGGTCGAGGCCGGTTCGAACTCCAGGATCACCTTGGACTCGAAACGATGGATCGAAACGTCGAAAGCGGCACCCGAGGCAAACTTGAGGCCGTGCCGAAGCGCCGGCCGCGCCGGATTGTCGGACGTGGCGAGCGCATTGCGCAATGTGTGGGCCGCCTCCCCGCCGACGATATCCTCCAGCCGTTGGCCGTTAATCTCTCCCGTGATCGCAAGCATGTCCGCCACGTTGGCTGAATGCTGCATGACGACGGATCCGGCGGCATCGCAGGCGATAAGGCATCCATGAGGTTGAATGCTGCCGGGGATATGGATCGGCTCTCGGTCGCAATTGGTAAGATCGACCGTATCCCTGTAAGGCATATTACAAGTCCCTGAAGGCAGTCCGGCCAATAGATGGGACAGCAGACGCTTGGGCATTCCATCGAGGCTGGGAAAACTTCATCAAGAAGGTTTGTTCCGTACTTCCGGCTTTGTCGGAAGTGATTTCATATTTCTATCGCATCTGCCGTCTAGGGCAAGGAGTAAGCTTCCTTTTAATGGATGACGCATTAGTCTTGTACCAGGCAGCCTCATAAGCCATATGATGGTGAAAATGAAAAAAAGGAAATGCGGTGAGCGGAAATAACGATCGCAAAGGCCCGAAAGAGCCACGTTGGCTTGGGCCAGTTGCACCGAGCAGGGTCGCGCTGATCCCGCCGATCTCGGCTGCTCGCTGGCTTCTCGTGCTCGTCGCCGCCGCAGGCATCTATTTCTTCCACGGCTTCCTGGTCCCCGTTCTGGCCGCCCTGGTAATCGGCTTTGCAAGCTGGCCGCTCTACCGCGAGCTCTTGCGCCGTACAGGTGGCAACACGACGATCGCCGCCTCGCTCGCCATTATCTTCATCCTGGCCTTCCTCATCGTGCCGATCGGCATCGCCATCTCCTACACGATCGGCGAAGTGCGCCAGTGGATCATCTGGGCCGCCGAAGTGAACCGTTTCGGCGCGCCACCCCCTGCCTGGATCACCGGCCTTCCCTGGGTCGGCGAATGGCTCGGCATCCAATGGGTCCAGCATGTCGGCTCGCCCGGTGCGGTCGGCGAACTGATCCAGATCGTCTCGGGCGCCAATATCGGTA
This sequence comes from Neorhizobium sp. P1_A6, assembly GCF_056406795.1. Taxonomy (NCBI): domain Bacteria; kingdom Pseudomonadati; phylum Pseudomonadota; class Alphaproteobacteria; order Hyphomicrobiales; family Rhizobiaceae; genus Neorhizobium; species Neorhizobium sp. P1_A6. The sequence goes on from NZ_JBFTZM010000007.1 coordinate 68,267, forward strand.
ATATCTACCGGGCCATTGTAGCCGCCGGCGACGGCGCTTTCCATCTGGTCCTGACACTGCTTTTCATGCTGATCGCGCTGTTCTTCGTCTATCGCGACGGCGGTTCCTTCAGCGAGCAGATCGATCTTCTCGGCGAGCGCATCCTGCCGACTCGCTGGGAGCGTATCTCGCGCGTCGTTCCAAGGACGATCAGCTCCACCGTGACCGGCCAGACGCTGATTGCGATCGGCGAAGGCATCGTGCTCGGCATCGCCTACTGGATCGCGGGCGTCCCCTCGCCCGTCACGCTCGGCGTTTTGACCGGCCTGATGGCGCTTATCCCGGGCGGCGCGCCGCTGTCGTTCTCGCTGATATCGTTCTATCTGGTCGCCAATGGCGCCTACTTCGCCGGCGGCGGTCTTTTCCTCTGGGGCACGGTCGAACTCTTCATCGTCGATAAAACGCTGCGGCCTCGCCTGGTCGGCGGCCCGATCAAGCTTCCCTTCCTGCCGACATTCTTCGGTCTCGTCGGCGGCGTCAGCACCATGGGCTTCCTCGGCCTGTTCATCGGCCCGGTCCTGATGGCGCTGCTCGTGTCGATCTGGCGCGAATGGATCCGCGAAGTGAAGATGGCCGAAGTGACCGAGGCTGAAACCGTCGAGATGCCCAAGGGGCCGGCGACATCTCCGGAGCTTCCCCCAGATCTTCCCGTCGTTAGGAAAGTCTCTTCTCCATGAAGATGCTGAGCGGATCGGTCCGGTAATCTCCGAACGGCCCGATATGGCGGATCCGTTGAAGCTGCCTTGGTCGGGCCAAGATTGCTCGCTTTAAGTCGCTCACCATATTTCGGGGAACGCCATGAATTCCGCACTGATTGTCATGACCATTCTCGGCTGCAACGACGCCGGGACGGACTGCCATTATATCGCGACCGCAGAAAACCGCTGGCCGAGCATCGAGATGTGCAATTCGGTATCGGAACAACAGCTCTCCGGTTATGCCAACCAGGCCTACCCGATGCTCATCGCCGTCTGCCAGAAACCGGAAGCGACGGAGATCGCCAAGGCGCCGGTGCCGCAGTCGCGACCGGAGACGGCGATGCCCGCACCATCGGCAGAGCCAGCCGCGACGCCAGCTCCGGAGCCGGTGACGCAACAGGAGAAGGAAACGCTTGCGGGTCGCGCTATCCAGCGGGTCAAGACCGTATTGCCGACCACTGAAGGCGTGGAAACGCTGATGACCAGTCCGGTACGGCTAGTCGAGAATGGCTATTCCTGGGTTGCCAAGAAATTCCGGTAAGCAGGCGGTTACGCCGCCAGCGACACGCCGTTGGCATAAGACCGCGCACTGAGCCGGACCTCCAGCCTATGCAGCTTCTCGATCATGTCGAGAAGTTCGCTGACCGGCGAAAGCTGCACGTTCGGTCGCTGGAATTTCTCGAGCAACATGGCGGCGATATTGTCGAGCGCGCCGGTTGCCGCCGCCTTGCGCCAGAGGAAGACCGCTTCGACGAAGACGGCTGCGATATCCCGCCCAAGGCCCGAAGCTTCGAAAAGCGCCCGCACCGCATGCATGCGGCCGGTCGCGAGAATCGCTCTCACGCGGCGGTCGTCGAGCCCGGAGAGCGAGACCATTGCGCCGGCGAAGAAGTCGACCTTGCCGCTGCAGAGCGCGTGGATGAGGAAGGCGGGCGTCAGCCGTCCGGCCGTGCGCAGATGTTCGACGAGGCCGGGGATTTCTTCCTGCAGCACGGTGCCGGCAATGGCGACGGTCGCAGCCTCGCCTGCTTCTCTGGTCATGTGCTCGATCCGCGCTGGCGCCATGCTGGTCCGCACCAGTCCGGAGCCGGCAAGTGCCGCGGTAATGTGGTTGACGAGCATGTGGCGGGCATCCGCCGGCAGTGCATCGCGTTCCAGCAGCAGGTTGCGGATCTGGCAGCACTGCCCGAACCGTTCCGCGATCCGCCTGAGCGAAATCCGGGTGATCGAAGCGGTCTCGTTTTCCAGCAGAAGGGTGACTTCGCATTCGTCGCCGATCTCGGCGATCGCGGCGGCGATCCCGCGCGAAAGGTTCGGCCTTGCGGCGATCATCGCACGGGTCAGGCTGTCGCTGCGCCCGGCAAGATCGACGAGATCGCTTTCGGTAAGGACGGGCGAACAGGCGATGACCGTACAGGCGATCTCCGGCTGATCCTCGGCAAGGCAGACGATGACGGCACGCGGCGCATCGGGGGAGCCCGCCAGAGCCTCCGCAAGCGCCAGGCGCACGTGGGGCGATGGGTCGTCGAGCAGATAGGTCATCGCAAGCGCTGCGGCGCGACGCTGATCGCTGCCCATCGGCGAGTGGAGATAGGCCCGGCCGAGAGCATTGGCCGCCTTTGCCCTCTCGCCCGTTCTTGCTGTTTCAGCCCAACGAAGAAATGCCTGTACGATCACACTCGGCCTCGACTACACATGCCAGTTCGGATCTGGCTGACTTGATAAGTCACGCTAGTGGCAAAAAGTTTAAGATTGGTTCACCACGTTCCTTAACCATGGCGAAGTCTTTGAAAATACGGTCCTGGCTTGTCGTAGACCCCTCCGTGGAGGCCGCAACGGTCCGTTCGGCAGGTGCGGATGCGATCGTTGTCGACCTGACCGGCCCGCCTGAGTCGTGGACTACGGTTTCGAGTCCGGAGCGCCAATGGACTGACCTGGCGCCGGTCGGACAGCTTGCGTTCCTTCTGCCGGCTTTCTCTTCTGGAAGAACGGAGGCCGCCGTCGCGCTCGCCAGCCAGTGTCGCGCCGCCTCGGTCATTCTGTCCGGCGCCCGCAGCGGGGCCGAGGTCCAGAGGCTAGATATGGCTCTGCGGGTGGCGGAAATCCGCGCAGGATTGGCACCGGGCAGGACGCAGATCGTTGCGCTTGCCGATGCCGCCGGCATCCTTACCGCCCCGAGCTTCGAGCACTGCAGTCGCTGCTTGGTGGCCCTTGGCTGGGAAGGTGGTTATAAGCCCTTCTCCGATACCGCGCGTATCGCGGCTGCGACCATCGCGCTTGCCGCCGCCGCCGCCGGCATAACGGCCGTCGATGCCGTCTCGCCGGCTGGGGACGCGGCGGCTTTTCTGTCTGAATGCGAAAGAGCAAGAGCGAACGGCTTCTCCGCCAAGCTCTGCCGCAGCCCTGATCAAGTTGCGATCGTCAATCGGGTTTTCAGCGTCTAGGCTCGGCGCCGGCCGGCCGGGTCATTTCGAACACGTCCGCGCCGCCGTCGGCGTAATCGCGATAGCCCATCCGCGCTATCGGCCGGGCAAGCCTCATGTCGATCCGCCCGCCCCGCAGGATCTCCTCGCTGATATGGATGCCGACCACCTGGCCGAAAACCATGTAGGCCTCGGCGCCCTGGCCGTCCAATCCCACCGGCTGGACCACCTGCGTGACGCGGCATTCCAGCACCGTATAGGCTTCCGCGACGTAAGGCGCATCGACGAGTTCCGCCATCTTGGCGGTCAGCCCCGCCACCTCGAATTCGCTGACGCCGTAAGGCACCGCTTCCGACGAGGCGTTCATCTTCTCCGCCAGATGTCGGCTTGCGAGGCTCGCGGTGAAGACACCGGTTTCCTCGGCGTTCTTCAGGCTGTGCTTTCGGCCGCTGGAGGAAAACATCACCAGTTTTGGGCTGTCGGAAATGGCGTTGAAGAAGGAGTAGGGTGACAGGTTCATCGATCCGTCCCTGCCCTTCGTACCGATCCAGCCGATCGGGCGGGGCGCGACGATCGCCTTGAAAGGGTCGTGCTTCAGTCCATGCTGGTTGGTATCGGTCGTGTAGAACATCGAAAACCCTACTCGCCGGCGTAGGTGACGATCTGCGACAGTTCCGGCCGCGGGCGGTCCGGCGTCGCAAAATCGCTCGAGCCGATATGGATGAAGCCGGCAATTTTTTCGCCCGGCTTCAAACCGAGGAGCGCCAGCGCCTCGTCGTCATAGGCGACCCATTCCGTACGCCAGTTGGCGACGTAGCCCTGCGCGTTTGCGGCCATCAGCATGTTGAAGCAGATGGCGCCGGCGGAAAGCACCTGTTCCCATTCGGGGATCTTTGGATGCGGTGCCGCGGTGCTGACGACGGCGACGACTAGCGGCGCGCGGGTGAAGCGCGCCAGTTCCGCCTCTCTGGCGGCATCGGTCATCTCGGGCATCTTCTTGAGTGACAGGGCGAGGAACTGTTCGCCGAGCCTGCTGCGCACGTCGCCGCGATACACGATGACGCGCCAGGGCGCGAGCTTGCCATGATCCGGAACGCGGGTGGCCAAGGTCAGAATCGCCTCCAATTCCTCCCGCGACGGGCCAGGCTCCTTGAACTGTGCTACTGGCGTGGAATGCCTGTCGCGCAGAAAATCGATGAGTTTAACGTCATTTTGCATGGTCAAAGCTTTCATTTGGAGCTGGCGCGGTGGGAAGGTCTTGAAATTGCCTTGTCATTGGTCTCAAGTGCCGTCTCGGAAAACAAGAGTCAACCGGTAGACAACAGATGGCAGGCACTTCCCTTGCGGCACGCTGGTTCCTCGCCGGAGTGATGGCTCTCGGCCCGGCTTTCGGCGCATTCGCTCAGGAAGACGCCTTCAAGAATTTTCGCACGCCGGACAGCACCGGCAAGATGCCGAAGCTCAACGCTTTCTCGGCTCTGCCGGGCGGTCCGTCCGGTATTCTCTCAAAAGACGTGCAGTTCGATGCCAAGCTGACGTCCGACGGCCAGCCGATGCAGGAAGGCCTGACCTGGCGCGTTTTCAGCCCGATCGCCGGTGACGACGGCAAATTGCCGCTGGTGGCCAGTTCCGAAGGCGGCTCCGCGTCATTCCAGCTCGCCCCCGGCGATTATTTCGTCAATTGCGCGTTCGGCCGCGCCGGCGTCACCAAGAAACTGAAAGTCCCCGAAAACGGCAATGTGCCGAAACAGACCCTGGTGCTCGACGCCGGCGGTTTTGTTCTCAATGCGGTTGCCGGTACCGACCAGCGCATCCCGCCGAAGGAACTGAGCTTTTCGGTCTATTCTGCCGAAGTGCGCGACAATGGCGACCGGGCGCTGGTGATGTCGGACGTCAAGCCGAATACGGTCGTGCGTCTGAATGCCGGCACCTATCACGTCGTCTCGGAATATGGGGACGTCAATGCAGTGGTTCGGGCCGACATCCAGGTGGAGGCCGGCAAGCTCACCCAGGCGGTACTGCAGCACCGCGCCGCGCAGATCACCCTGAAGCTCGTTTCTCAAAAAGGTGGTGAAGCGATCGCCGATACGGCCTGGTCGGTACTGACCGCGGCCGGCGACGTCGTCAACGAAAGCGTCAGCGCTTTTTCCACGATGGTCTTGTCGGAAGGCGAGTATCTCGCCGTCGCCCGCAACAAGACCAAGATCTATCAGCGCTCGTTCACCGTCAAAGCCGGACGAAATACCGAGGTCGAAGTGCTGATGCGCGATACACCTCAGGTGGCCGGCGGGGTCACCAGCGACCGGAATTGACAGGTCCAGGCAGGCTTCTCCAGCCGACAGATCAGTCCCCAGAAGGCCCGTCGATATAGCCGAGTTCTGACAGCGCCCGCCGTTCGGCAGGCGCTGTCATTATCGATCAGGCCGCGGCCTTCTTCTTGTTCTTCGCTTCAAGGCGGCGCAACACATCCGGCGGCGTTGCTTCGAGGGTCAGCGAAGAGATCGCTTCGTCGAGCGTCATCGAGGTCTGCGCCTGCGAGCCGAGGCGGCGGATGTTCACCGAACGCTCCTCGGCTTCCTTTTTGCCGCAGACGATGATCACCGGCACCTTGGTGACCGAGTGCTCGCGGATCTTGTAGTTGATCTTCTCGTTGCGGAAATCTGTCTCGACGACCATTCCCGCCTCGCGCAGAGCTTCTGCGACTTCACGGCCGTAATCGTCCGCGTCCGAGGTGATCGTCGCCACCACCACCTGCATCGGCGCGAACCAGAGCGGCATGTGGCCCGCAAAGTTCTCGATCAGGATGCCGAGGAAACGTTCCATCGAACCGCAGATGGCGCGATGAATCATCACCGGCTGGGTTTTTTCCGAGTTCTGGTCAATATAGAAGGCGCCGAACCGTTCCGGCAGGTTGAAGTCCACCTGCGTCGTGCCGCACTGCCATTCGCGGCCGATCGCGTCTTTTAGCGTATATTCGAACTTCGGACCATAGAACGCGCCCTCGCCCGGCAGGATACCGGTCTTGATGCGGCCTTCCGACTGCGCCTCGATCGTCTTCAGGACATTGAGCATGACGGATTCGGCACGATCCCAAAGCGCATCGGTGCCGACGCGCTTGTCCGGCCGGGTCGATAGCTTGACCACGACTTCCTTGAAGCCGAAATCCTCGTAGACCGACAGGATCAGGTCGTTGATCCGCAGGCATTCGGCGGCCATCTGCTCGTCTGTGCAGAAGACATGCGCATCGTCCTGGGTGAAGCCGCGCACGCGCATCAACCCGTGCAAGGCGCCGGATGCTTCATAGCGATGCACGAGGCCGAATTCTGCAAGCCGAATTGGCAGTTCGCGGTAAGACTTCAGACCATGCTTGAAGATCTGCACGTGTCCCGGGCAGTTCATCGGTTTCAGCGCGAAAATGCGGTTGTCCGCTTCCTTGTCTTCCGGATGGGTGAAGGCATAGGCAGACTTCACCGCGAACATGTTCTCCTGGTACCAGCCCCAGTGGCCCGACGTCTCCCACAGTGAGGCATCGAGAACCTGCGGCGCGTTGACTTCCTCATAGGTGCCGGCGAGCCGGCGGCGCATATAGGCGGTCAGCGTCTGGAACATGCGCCAGCCCTTGCCGTGCCAGAACACCACGCCCGGACCTTCTTCCTGGAAATGGAAGAGGTCCATTTCACGGCCGAGCTTGCGGTGGTCGCGCTTTTCGGCTTCCGCCAGCACGTGCAGGTACTGGTCGAGTTCTTCCTGCGTCGCCCAGGCGGTGCCGTAGATGCGGGTCAGCATGGCGTTGTTCGAATCGCCGCGCCAATAGGCACCGGCAACCTTCATCAGCTTGAAGGCCGTGCCGATCTGGCCGGTCGAGGCCATATGCGGACCGCGGCAAAGATCGAACCAGTCGCCCTGATAATAGATCTTCAGATCCTGGTCGTCCGGGATCGCATCGATCAGCTCGACCTTGTAACCTTCGCCCCTGGCTGCGAAGACTTCGCGAGCCTTCTCGCGAGACCAGACCTGCTTGGTGAACGGTTTGTTGCGGCCGATGATTTCCTTCATCTTCGCCTCGATCTTCGGCAGATCGTCGGGCGTGAAAGGCGCATTGCGGGCGAAATCGTAATAGAATCCGTTTTCGATCACCGGGCCGATGGTGACTTGCGTGCCCGGCCAAAGCTCCTGCACGGCCTCCGCCATCACGTGGGCGGCGTCGTGGCGGATCAGTTCCAGCGCTCGGGCGTCGGTGCGGGTGACGATCTCGATCTTTCCGTCTGTCACCGGCTCGGCAAGGTCCTGCACGGTGCCATTGATGGTGACGGCGACAGCCTTTTTGGCGAGCGACTTGGAAATGCTCTCGGCAACGTCACGGCCGGTCGTTCCGGCGTCGAAAACGCGAACGGAGCCATCGGGAAATGTAAGGGAAACGGATTGGGACATGTCTTTCTCCTGTCCAGTCCCGCCAACGAATGCGGGTGGTGTTGGAATAAATGGCGGTTCACCCTTCGGGCGCAGCCGGCGTGGCTGATAAATGTTTTTGGCGTTTTAGTAAAGGCGAGCGGCCGCTCAGCCGATCATTTCGGCAATCCCGGCGACCGTATTGGCATTGCGGATCGTGCCGATGCCGAGCTTCTTGGCGGTCATCGCCGAAAGCAGCCGCGTCTCGCTCGCCTTGCCGCTGAAATCCACCCAGAGATCGCCGTCGACGATGGAAATCTTCTCCTCGCCGCGGTGGCGTTCGAGCAGGTCCAGGACGCTTTCGTCGAGTGGTGCCCGCATCACCCGCACGCCGACCTCGGAACCCTCCCTCGACGGAAAGGGATTGCCGGCCGCGAGCTTCAGCCAGTCGGCACCGGTCCTGGCGATGATATCGACATGTTTGCCGAACCGCCTCTCGAAGGCAGTCTCCAGTCTCTGCTCGATGTCGCCGATCGCCGACCTGCCGTCTTCGAAGACGAGATTGCCGGTCGAAACCAGGGTTCTGCAATTCCGGTAGCCGAGATCCTCCGCCATGGCGCGCAGGTCCGCCATGATGACCCGCTTACCGCTGCCGAGAACGATGCTGTGAAGCAGCGCGACATATGTGATCATCGGTTCCTCATCGAGGCGATACCGGCGCGGCATGGCGACGCCAGTATCGCCACGGCATCCACCAGTGCTGCCGTATTTCGAGCGCTTCCGGCACCGGATCGAGCCCGCTTGTACCCCCCGGCCCGCAGCGCGCCACCCGAAACAGCGTCATCCATCCGCCCGGCCACAGCCCATGCCGCGCCACCGCCTCATATCCATATTCCGAACAGGTCGGAATATGCCGGCAGGAATTGCCTATGAAGCCGGACAGTGTCAGCTGGTAGAGGCGGATCAGACCCATGCCGAACAGCCGGCCGGGTGTTTTCCGGAACGATCCGGACCAGTTGCGGGATCGGCCTGCCTTCGCCTGGCGTTCGGAGTGCTGACAGTTTGGGGCGCCGCACATCAGGGGTGAACCGCGGTTGATGGCAGGACGTCACTTAGGGCGTGCCGATCCAGCCCCCCTCTGGCCTGCCGGCCATCTCCCCCTCGAGGGGGGAGATCGACTCGTGGCGCTGTTTGCACCTCATTGGAAACGGCACACGTCGCCGAGCGCGAAACATCCGAGAATAAGCGAAGACGGTCCCCCATCCGATCTCCCCCCTTGAGGGGGAGATGCCCGGCAGGGCAGAGGGGGGTATCCCGGCACGCCATCGTCATCCGACCGTTGCCAACTGCCTCGCCTCGATCTGGTCGATCGCATCGACGACCGCTTCGAATGTCAGCATGGTGGAGGGATGGCGGGCTCGGTAGTCCTTGACCGGCTTCAGGTAACGCATCTCCTCGAACCGGCCGTCCGGCCCCTCGCCGTCTTCCTTCAGCATGGCGAGCATGTCCTGGCGCGCCTTGCGGATCTCAGCGGTCGTCGCGCCGATCACATGCCGCGCCATGATCGAGGACGAGGCCTGGCCGAGCGCGCAGGCGCGGACCTCGTGGGCGAAATCGGTGACCCGGTCGCCGTCCATCTTCAGGTGCACCCGCACCTTCGAGCCGCACAGCTTCGAATGTTTTTCGGAACTCGCATCCGCATCCGGAAGCGTGCCGGCATGGGTGATATTGCCGGCGAATTCGAGAATCTTGCTGTTATAGATGTCGTCCATCAAGGCTCGCTTTGAGTCCGGCCGTCGCTCGTTGAACACTGTGTCACGTCAGGCGGACTACCATAAAAGGGTTCCTGCCATTATATGTGATGTCCGGGCAAGATCATCAAGAAAGGATGTTTTCACGAAATCCTACCGAAAACGGAATAGGATATCTTGTAAAAATGTTCGCCGAAGGTCAGATAACCCCGGATTGCCCAAAAATCAGCCGCCGATGCCTAGCAGCTGATCAGTCCGTGAGTAACGCCAGTCGGATGCGGCCTTGAACCGCATCAGGAGACGATAAATGGATGCCATTGTGAAGAATTTCCCGGCTTCGAAAGAGAAGCAGGTCCGCCCCTCGCAGCAAGAGGCTGAGGAAGCCGTGCGCGTTCTCTTGCGCTGGGCAGGTGACGATCCGGCCCGCGAAGGCCTGCTCGACACCCCGAAGCGCGTCGCCGCCTCCTATAGCGAGCTGTTTTCCGGTTACGAACAGTCGCCGGAAGACGTGCTTGGACGTACTTTCGAGGAAGTCTCGGGTTATGACGATATCGTGCTGGTGCGCGACATCCCGTTCTTCTCCCATTGCGAACACCATATGCTGCCGATCATCGGCAAGGCGCATGTCGCCTATCTGCCGAACGGCCGGGTCCTCGGTCTTTCGAAGATCGCCCGCGTCGTCGAGATCTTCGGTCGCCGTCTGCAGACGCAGGAAAACATGACGGCGCAGATCGCCAATGCGATCGAGGAAACTTTAAAGCCGCGTGGCGTCGCCGTGATGATCGAGGCCGAGCACCTGTGCATGGAAATGCGCGGCGTGCAGAAGCAGGGCTCGCACACGATGACGACGACGTTTACCGGCGAGTTCAAGGCGAACGCCGCCGAACAGGCCCGTTTCTTCACGCTGGCCCGCAACCGCTGATCGGCGGTTTTCCGGGCGGAGTCTCCTGATGACGCTTTCTTTCGACCAGCCTTCCGTCGACAAGACGGAACTCGAAGGCGCCGGCGCCTTCACGCCCCGCTTCGATCAGAACGGTCTCGTCACCGCCGTCGTCACCGATGTCCGTGACGGTGAGTTGCTGATGGTCGCGCATATGGATGCCGAGGCGCTGGCGCTGACGGTGGAGACCGGCATCGCCCATTATTACAGCCGTTCGCGTGCCAAAATCTGGAAGAAGGGCGAATCCTCCGGCAACCTGCAGACCGTCCATGAACTGCGCACCGATTGTGATCAGGACGCCGTCTGGCTCAAGGTCTCGGTCGCCGGACACGACGCTACATGCCATACCGGCCGTCGCTCCTGTTTCTATCGGGTTGTTACCCAAAGTGATGGTCGGGCGGTTCTTGAAATCACCGACAATCAGCGTCATTTTGATCCAAACGTCGTCTATTCCGATCAAGGAACCATTTAGGCATTTGCCTCGTTTTTTGGCGTGTCTCGACTGAATAAACGATTTCGAAACCTGTCGATGCGTTAATCGTCAGACCGGGGTTTGTTCAGCTGTGGAGGATTTTTGTCGATGCTGAACTGGAGTTGGAACCGTCACGATCCGCTTGCGGCATCTGCCGAAGGCGACGAAACGAAAATCCTCGAACCCACCCCTCCTCCCATCGTTGAAGCCCCCAAAAAAGCAAAGCTTGCCCTCGCTCTCGGCGGCGGTGCCGCGCGCGGCTGGGCTCATATCGGCGTCCTCAGGGCTCTCGACGAAGCCGGCATCGAAGTCGGCATGATCGCCGGCACCTCGATTGGCGCTCTGGTCGGCGGATGTTACCTCGCCGGCAAGCTCGACGAACTCGAAACCTTCGCCCGCTCGCTGACCATGCGCCGCATTGCCGGCCTGCTGGACCTGACGATCGGCGGCGGCGGCCTCCTCGGCGGCATGCGGCTGACCAAGCGGATGCAGGAACATCTCGAAGGCCTGTCGATCGAGGATCTCGACCGCCCGTTTGTATCGGTTGCGACCGAACTCCATACCGGGCACGAAGTGTGGATCTCCAGTGGCTCGCTGATCACCGGGCTTCGCGCCTCCTACGCACTGCCTGGCATTTTCGAACCGGTGAAATGCAACAACCGGACGCTCGTCGACGGCGCTTTGGTCAATCCGGTGCCGACCTCCGTCTGCCGCGCCTACGAACAGCCGCTCGTGGTCGCCGTCAACCTGAACTACGAGATTTTCGGCCGCTCGGCGGTCGTCAAGCACAATGCCAGCGTCCAGCCGATCGATGACGGGCGCAAGAAACCCGAGGACATCCGTGTCGGTCTGACCGGCACCATGGTGCAGGCCTTCAACATCATCCAGGAACGCATTTCCCGCGCACGCCTGGCAGGCGACCCTCCGGATCTGGCGCTGCATCCGCGTCTTGCTGATATCGGCCTGTCCGAATTCCACCGCGCCGGCGAAGCGATCGACCGCGGTTATACGGAGACCATGGCGCAGATCTCAGCGCTGAAGCGCATGCAGGAAGTTTTCGCCCGCTAAGCGGGGGATGCCTCGTCACCAGGTGATACAGCCCCGCCCTTGGGCGAGGCTTAGCCGAAAGCGGTCAGCCGGCAATATAGGCCTTGATCTGTTCGGCCTCGAGTTCGATCTCGCGAATGCGCGACTTGACCACATCACCGATCGAAATGATGCCAGCGAGCTTTCCGTCCTGCTCGACGGGCACGTGGCGGAAACGGCCGCTGCTCATCATCCCCATCAGTTCATCGACGGTCGTGTCATCCTTGCAGCGTTGCACCGCGGTGGTCATTGCCGACTTTACCGGTTGGTCGAGCACACTGGCGCCTTTGCCGGCGATGGCGCGCACCAGGTCGCGTTCCGTAAAGATGCCGGCGATGCGGCCTTCCATGCCGGTTACCACGACGGCGCCGATCTTCTTGTCGTTGAGAATCCCGGCGACTTCGAGCAGCGTCTTGTCGGGGTCGACGGTGACCACGTCACGACCCTTTGCATCCAACATGTTCTTGACGATTATTGCCATGGCTCTCTCCTCCCAACCTGCTCGGCCTGGACGTCGCCCATTCCCGAGAAGCAAAGCGCCCGGGTGGAGGAACCGTCCCTGCACGTGCACAGAAGTGTAGAGCGATGCCGGAAAGAGATCAAGAAAGATCAGGGTTGCGTGATGGGCATGACGCTGGGCGGCAGGGGATCGAAAAGGTCAAACAGCAGGAAACCGAACAGGAAGCCGCCGATATGCGCATCCCAGGCGATCGGTCCCATATCCGCACCGAACAACGTCACCCCGAAGGCGATCAGAAGGTTGCCAATGAACCACATAGCGGTGAAGATGACGACGGTGCGGTTGCGGAACGAGCCGAGGATAGACTGGCGCGGATAGAGATGGCCATGGGTCCGATCATAACCTCGGCGTTCCGGAAAGGCGAAACGACAGGCCGCTCCCATCAAAGCCGAGACGACGCCTGACGCACCGATCAGCAGCGTCTCGTCCCCCCAGTTGAGCGTTGCATGGAAGAAGGCGGCAGCCACTGCCGAGAGAATCCAGAAGATCACGTAGCGCACAGTGCCGATCCGCCGCACCACCGGTGCCCCGAAGGCCATCAGCCACAATCCGTTGAAAAGAATATGCTCGATGCTGCCGTGCAGCAGCGAATACGTGACCGGCGTCCACGCCCAGGCAAGTCCCTGCTCGCTGAGCGGATAGACGTAGCGCAGCGGCGTAAACGCCAAGTTCACCACCATGGTGGCGCGCGTGTCCTCGTCCAGCAGATATTCCTGCACAATGTAGATGACTGCAAGCAAAGCCAGCGTCACGACGAGGCTCCGCGGAAGATTGAAGATCGGCTGCGAGCGCTCGCCGCCGTCATCCGTCTCGCGCTGCTCGTCAGCCATATCCGGCCCGTCGTTCATGCCAGTCCCTTCTGTCTTCTCGTCCCCTATCGGATGGGTCCGACAGCCATATAGGAGCGGCTGTTCAAAGGAAAGCGCGGGCAGGATCACGGTCGCGCGGGTGCCATGATCGGTCGCAAATCCTTAACCATGATACCCTCGCCGTGGCATGGTTTTCGCTGCGTGAGGAGGATCGGCCGTCCATGAAGCGCGGCCTGTATCGAAATATGACAGGTAAGATGGATGCGCAATCAGGCAACCAGGGCAATCTTCGACTACTGGATCAATCTCAAACGCGACGGGATGGCTCCCCTCAAGACCGAGATCGACCCGACCGCTCTGCGTCATCTTCTCCCGCATCTTTTCATGGCCGCCATGGACCCGGCCGGCACGCTGGCGTTCCGCCTGGCGGGAACCCGCATCTGTGAGCTGTTCGACCGTGAGTTTCGCGGCAAGCCGTTCGCGGACGTCTGGCAGGAGACCGATCACCGGCAGCCGGTGGAGATCGCCCACGGCGTCATTCACTCCCAGCAGCCGGCACTCCTGGATGTCCGTGCCTCGAATAGCCACATCCGCCACGCCTATGAAATGCTGCTTCTGCCAATCCGATCGGTGGAGGCGGCGCCAAGCGATCGGATTTTTGGTGCTCTTCTGCCGGTGGTTTCTCCTTACCCCGTAACGGCAACGCCGGCCATTTTTCTGACGCTCGAGAACTGGACGTTCCTGACCGGCGGCGGTTCACATTTCGGTGTGCCGGTCACGGGCGATCGCCGCAGTTTCTCCCACACACCCGGCCGCAGCCCGTCTTGAGGGAAACATCCCATCGCAGCACGCGCGGCTGACGGTCCCTGCCAAAACCTTCTGTTAACCGCGGCGCGCTAATACTCTTAACGATAGACTTAGAAGAGAAAAGCTCTCTCAAATGTATTCTTTTCAGCCATCTCATACTCCATCGACATCCAGCGTTCCCGCACAGCGTTCCTTTCAGCGCGTGTCCGTCAGTATTCCAGGACGGTTGATGCTGGCGACGCATGAGGAATTTCCCTGCGACGTCGTCGATATGTCGCCGGGCGACGTCAGCTTCGCCTGCGTCGGCCGGCCGCTCGTCGGCGAACGCGTCATCGCCTATCTCGATCACATCGGTCGTCTCGAAGGCATGGTCATCAGCCTGTCGAGCACCGGTTTCGTGATGTCGATCAACGCGACGGACCGCAAGCGCGAGAAACTGGCCGCCCAGCTGACATGGATCGCCAACAAGCACGAACTCGGCCTGCCCGAAGATCGTCGCCATGATCGCCTGGCGCCGCGCAACACCCGCTCCGAGATCACGCTCGACGACGGCCGGCGTTATGCCTGTCGCATCGTGGACCTTTCGCTGTCCGGCGCGGCGATCGATATCGACATCCGCCCCGCGCTCGGCACGCCTGTCCGGCTCGGCAACATGCGCGGCCGCGTCGTACGCCACGTCATGGAAGGCGTGGCGATCGAGTTCAATTCGGTCCAGTCACGCGATACGCTGACCGAATTCCTTTAAAAAGGCTCTCACGACGGCAATCCAGAAGCGCCCCATCCGGGCGCTTTTTTGTTGCGTGCCCTATCCTTTGCGTCCTGTTTCATTGCGGGACGGGCCAGGAAAAGCCGCCTGTCTGTGCCGAAATGAACTTTCTTCAAAAAAAATGTGCCCTTTCGGCACTTTTTTCGAGCCCAAAAATCGGCCTCGATCAGCCAGATTTGGTCATGACGCAACGCAATGCGGTACTTACCTTCCCTGTTTCCAACGGCCAATCGTCGTCATTGCTGGATTTCCGACGCTCAGTGGGCTGCTCCGCGGATTTCAAAAACTCCTTTATTCACGGATAGATAGCGGGAAAGCTCCGAGGAGCCAGGCGCTCGATAATCGGCATTTTATGAAAATTATCGGCAAATTCGGCTCGAATTTTGTGAAAGTTCGAGATGTATTTGATGTGTGTTTTAGGCGAATTGAATTCAAATAAGATATTGATTTTACTGCGAGATTTTGCGGTCAATCAAACCCTGTCTGGCAGTGTTCTCCTCACAACGGGGAGACATAAAAATGAAATACCGCAAGGGACTGGGCCTCGCCACCATCACCGCCGTCATGGCGATCTTTACCGCCGGAAGTTCTTTCGGCATGCCGGCCAACACGGTGCGCGTTCTCGGCCAGGCCAATCCGCCGCTCGGCCACTATGAATTCTGCAAGACCTATGTGAGCGAATGCGCCGCGACCTACAAGGACGCCGGCCCGCTCGCACTGACCGAAGACAAGTGGCGCACGCTTCTCGACGTCAACTACACGGTCAATTCCTCGATCACGCCGATGACGGACCAGGAAATTTATGGCGTCGAAGAGCGCTGGGCCTATCCCCGCACCGTCGGCGACTGCGAAGATTTCGTGCTTCTGAAGCGCAAGATGCTGATGGCGAAAGGTTTCTCGCCGTCCGACCTGCTGATCACCGTCGTGCTGCAACCGAACGGCGAAGGTCATGCGGTGCTGACCGTCCGCACCGATCGCGGCGACTTCGTGCTCGACAACATGCGCAACAAGGTCATGATCTGGTCGGATACCGAATACACCTTCCTGAAGCGCCAGGCGAACGACGATCCCGCCCGCTGGGTCAAGCTGCAGGATGGCCGCGCCACCGCAGTCGGCTCCGTCGGCCAGTAATCTCTCGCCTACCCATCGACGAAAAAGACCACGGCGATCCGAGCCGCGGTCAATGTGCAGGACTGAAGGTGGGCGCCGAAGGGATTACTGGGAGGCTGTCACCATCCCGGATCAAGCTTTATTTACGAAGCGTTAATCATAACGATCCAGACTGCTGCCAAATCGCTTGGCCGCGTTCGTATCCGCGTTCTGTCCCATTCCGGCGCTGGCGAATTACCTCTCGAATGAGAACATGGAGCGCGCGTGATAGCAGGTCCAGCCCGGAACCTCTCGGCTGCAGAAGAAGCGCCGCTCCTCTCCAACCGTTTCGTCTACCGGCTGGCGGCCGTCATCGCGGTCCTTGCTCTGTTGACGGCTGCGATCAGTGTCGGTGGCCATTGGTTCGGGCAGCGCATCGCGCTTGCCGGCCATACCGACAGCCGGGAAGAATTCCCGATCCAGATCGGCCAGGACAAGCTCAAGCTTCCAGCCAACACGATTCGCTTCCGCGACCAGCGTCAGGCCGGCGTTACCGAGCGCGTCGACCTCTATCTCACCTGGCCGGAACTCGAAGGTTATAGCCCAGGCCTGCGGTCGCGCTTCGATGATGTCGCTCAGTCTTCCTCGTTGATTTTCCTCCAATTATCCCAGAGCACCATGTCGCGCGACATGTCCGGCCGGCTGGAGCCGATCTATTCCAAACTGTTCGATGGCGCGCCGCAGCAGGCCGCCTTCGGACTGACCCTTCACCGGCTGCGCGCCGATTCAGGTTATGGCAGCGAGGTGGTTCTAACTGGCCAGGTCGGCGGCGCCCCGGATTACGCCGTGCGCTGCGTGCTGCCTGCCCCCGGCGACAAAGCCACCAGCGGCGACTGCCAGCGGGATATCCACATCGGACAGGACCTGACGGTGCTCTATCGCTTCTCCAGCGTGCTTTTGCGGGACTGGCAACATATTGATGCCGCAGTTCGCCTCTTTGTCGAAAACCGGCTGGCGAAATAAGCCGCCGCGGACGGGTCGGGTCGAAGCCTGGGATGATGTCTAAAATGCAGCATATCGAGGTAAGCTGCTGTTCATCATAAACCTCTTGGTAACGCTAATCCCCTAGATTGAACGGTAACGGCCGTGGCGGGGGCGCGTCCGGATATTTGACTAATGTGATGCAAGCGATGAGTGCGGCAGTGTCGAAAAAAATGATATCTGCATCCCTTTCCAAGGGTGATGCGACGGTCCCGGGACGGTTCCTCGGTTTTCTCTTCACGTTGGCTGTGGCGATTTCGATGTTTTCGACGCCGGCTGCTGCCGGTCCGAAATACGCCGGCATCGTCGTTGACGCCAAGACCGGTAAGGTTCTCTATTCCGAGGATCCGGACGGTCTGCGCTATCCCGCGTCGCTCACCAAGATGATGACGCTCTACCTCACCTTCGAAGCGCTTGAAACCGGCCGCATCAGCCTCGACACGCAGGTTCCGGTCTCTGCTCACGCTGCAGCCGAGCCACCCTCGAAACTCGGTGTTCGCGCCGGCGGTTCGGTCTCGGTCGATCAGGCTATTCGCGCCCTCGTCACCCGCTCCGCCAACGACATGGCCACTGCCCTCGGCGAATTCGTCGGCGGCTCCGAAGAACGCTTCGCTTCGTTGATGACCGGAAAGGCGCGCGCACTCGGCATGACCCGCACCACCTACCGCAATGCCAACGGCCTGCCGAACACCGCGCAGATGACGACGGCACGCGATCAGGCCCGGCTCGGCATGGCGTTGCGTCAGCACTTCCCGCAATATTACGGCTACTTCTCGATCCGCAGCTTCAATTTCGGCAAGCAGACGATCGGCAACCACAATCGCCTGGTCGGCAACGTCAAGGGTGTCGATGGCATCAAGACCGGTTACACCCGCGCCGCCGGCAGCAATCTTGCGACCTCGGCCCAACTCGATGGCCGCTCGATCGTCGCCGTCGTGCTCGGCAGCCGCTCCAGCGCCGTCCGTGACGCGACGATGCGCAAGCTGGTCGCCGACTATCTTCCGGAAGCTTCTCGCGGCGGCAACAGCAACCTGATCGCCCAGGCAGCGGCCCCTGCCCCGGTTGCGCCCGCTCCTTCAGCCCCGGTACGCGCCGCTCCGGCCGTTGCCGCGACCCAGTCCGACGTGCGCCAGATGGCGGCTCTCGACCTGCCGCCGAGCGGCCCGCGGCCGGGCGCCCGTTATGCCGAACAGCAGGCTGCAGCCATGGCGCCTGCCGCCGCATCGGCCTATGCCGCAGAACCGGAGCAGAAGAAGGTCATCACCCAGGCGATGAACACGGCCATGGGCGGTGTGGCTGCCGTCCCGACCCCGGCTCCCGAATATATGCCCGCCCGCACCGAGGAAGCCGTCGCACACCGTGCCGGCCGCTCCACGGTGGACGACGTCACGACGGCATCCACCAAGGTGTCTGCCGTGTCCGCGAAGGCCGCTCAGTCGGCGGCTGCGGCTTCGATGGCTTCCAACGGCTGGGTCATCCAGATCGGCGCATCGCCGAACCAGAAACAAGCTCAGGATCTCCTGCAGAATGCGCAGGATAAAGGCGGCAAGGTATTGCGTTCCGCCAAACCCTTCACTGTCGCCTTCAGCAACAATGGCGAACAGATCTACCGCGCCCGCTTCGGCGGCTTCGACGACCAGAAGACGGCTGTCGATGCCTGCAACGTGTTGAAGAAGAAGGGCATCAGCTGCTGGGCTTCGCTCCAGTGAGCAATCGCCACCGGCGATCAAGGAAATACCCGCGCCGGTTCTTCGGCGCGGAGAGATCTCGAAAGTAACGCGTAGACGGGGTTTCCGATGATGATGAATGAAAACAGCGCTGAACTCGCCTTCAAACCGGCGCAGAAGTCCAGAGCCAAGGGCGTCGCCCTCAACCCGCTTCACGAGGCGGCCATGCGGCTTGCCGGTCTCGGCTTGAACCGCTCCAAGGAAAAGACCCGCGATCTGGTCTCCCTGTTGCTCAGCCACGGCGCGCGCGCCTGGCGCCATTCCCAGCCGGAAGCCAATATCCACCTGCATGTCGGCATCCGCGCCGGCCGTGCGCCGGTCCGCATCAAGCTTCGCTGATCGGAAGTTTCCCGGTTACAGAAGTCCAAGCTCGGCGAGTTCTCGCCGCAGATCTTCCGGAAGCGCCGCAACGTCCTCGCCCAGTTTGCCGAGGTCACGCGGCGCTTCTTCGCTTTTCAGGTAGCGCCATCCCTGGAAAGGCCGCTTCGGTTGCGGTGCAGTCTCGATAACTTCGGGCCCGAGCACCAGCTGGCAACGCTGAATGCCGTCGTCGCCGGTAACCGTGCGGATGTCGAGCAGCTTCTGCCGCGCCATCACCTGCCCCTTGATCACCCAATAGAGCGATCCGTCGTCGAGCAGTTCCTGCATGCGCTTCGGCACCATGCGCGTCGTGTGGATGCTGTGCGGCTCAAGGCCGGCAGCGATTGCATTGAGCGCGCGCTCAGTGACCCAATCCTGGAGATCCTGGATGGAATCGGCGCCGACGCAGAGTTTGATCAGATGGAGAGCCATGGCTTCGTTGAAGACCCATCCGGGGGCGAGGTCAAGCGTTTGCTCGGCTCACTCCACAGCGGCGCGCCGGCTCAGCACTCGACGACATTGACGGCGAGGCCACCGGTCGAGGTTTCCTTGTATTTCTCGCTCATGTCGTTGCCGGTCTGGCGCATCGTCTCGATGCAGGCGTCGAGCGGCACGAAATGCGTGCCGTCGCCCTTGATTGCGAGCGAGGCGGCGGTGACCGCCTTGACAGCGCCGAGCGCGTTGCGCTCGATGCAGGGCACCTGCACGAGGCCGGCGATCGGGTCGCAGGTCATGCCGAGATGGTGTTCCAGCGCGATCTCGGCGGCGTTCTCGATCTGCTCCGGCGAACCGCCCATGACGGCCGCAAGCCCCGCCGCAGCCATGGCGGCGGCCGAACCCACTTCGCCCTGACAGCCGACTTCGGCGCCCGAGATCGAGGCATTGTGCTTGATGATGCCGCCGATGGCAGCGGCCGTCAGCAGGAAGTTATGGACGTCCGCCTGGGTCGCGTCCTCGTGGAAATGCAGGTAATAACGTACCGTCGCGGGAATGACGCCCGCTGCACCATTGGTCGGCGCCGTGACCACGCGTCCGCCGCCGGCGTTCTCCTCGTTGACCGCCATCGCGTAGACGCTCAGCCAGTCGTTGGCGAGCAGCGGGTTCAGCCGGTTGCTGCGCCATTCCTCGTTCAGCTTGTCGTGGATCGCTCTCGCCCGGCGCTTCACCTTCAGCCCGCCCGGCATGATCCCGTCGACCTTGAGGCCGCGGTCGATACAGCTGGACATCGCTTCCCAAATGCGGTCGAGACCGACATCGAGTTCGGCGGAGCTCATCTTGGTTTCTTCGTTGGCGCGCTTCATCTGGGCGATCGTCAGGCCTGAGCCGCGCGCCATATCGAGCATCTGCTTTGCCGAGGCGAATGGATAGGGAATGCGCGAGTCGCCGGCCGACTTCTTGGCACCGCGCATAGCCTCAAGCTCGGTGTCCGTCACCACGAACCCGCCGCCGATCGAATAGTAGATCCGCTTCAGGAGAAGCCGGCCGTCCCGGTCGAAGGCTGAAAAGCTCATGCCGTTGGCATGGCCGGGCAGCGGCTGCTTCTTGTCGAAGATCAGGTCGGTCTTCGGCTGGAATTCATAAGACGGATGGCCGGGCGGCGTGACGCGGCCGGTCTTCTCCACCTCGTCGATGATCGCGTCCATCCTGTCCGGATCGACGGCGTGGGGTTCCTCGCCGACCAGGCCCAATATCACCGCCCTGCCCGTTCCGTGGCCGATCCCGGTGAACGCGAGCGAACCGTGCAGGCTCACCTTCAGCGCCGCGACATGCGCGCCGGTCGGCCGCGGCCAGTCGTTGGACAGGATGAGCCCCAGGAACCGGTTGGCGGCCGACATCGGTCCCATCGTGTGCGAGCTCGAAGGGCCGATACCAATCTTGAAGACGTCGAAAACGGACAGGAACATGAGAATCCGTGTGGTAGTGGAACGATCGCCGAGCCTATGTCAGGCTGGCGTAATGTCATGGCGATTGCCCGACATCCGGTGAACCGGCCGCGACATGGCCTTAAAATAGAAACGGCGCGGTACGAATACCACGCCGGAGATGGAAATTCCGCAATTTCACTGCGGCAATCAGATAGCGCCGAACAGATACGCGAGAGCCAAGGCCCCTGCAAATCCGAGGAGCGCCTTGAAGGTCACGCCCCAGCAGGACTTCTGGTCGGTATCTTCCATGTCGTCTCCGGGTTCATGCCGCATCGATTAACGTCCGCTCCCGGTCGTCATGGCTAATGGTCTATTAAAATCCCGCCGCCTTCGCAATCCGGAAAATGGCGGAAACATGGCGGAAACCTTTGACGGATCACATTCGTAACGCCTGCACGCCGTTTGCGGTTCCTATCCGGATCGAGAAGGCTTGCCGCCGAAACCGAAACAAAGCATGACGAGACGGATTAGAGACCGATTCCAACCGGTGAAGCCATGACGAACGCCGATTATATTGCGCTTGCCCTCTTTGCCGTCCTTTGGTCCCTCTATTCCTGGGTGACCGCCGGCGCCGGCTCTCGGCTGTTTCCGCGCGCCAGCCTCAACAGGGCGATGGCCGAACGGCGGAAGGAATGGATCTACAATTCGCTTCGCCGCGACCTCAAGATGATCGACACCCAGATTCTGGCGGGCCTGCAGAACGGCACGGCCTTTTTCGCCTCGACATCGATCTTCGCGATCGGCGGCTGTTTTGCGCTGCTCGGCGCCACCGAACAGGTCGAGGCAGTCTTCCGCGACCTGCCCTTCGTCGCCTACGGTGGCCGCACCGCGTTCGAACTCAAGGTCGCCGGCCTCACCTTCCTGTTCGGTTATTCCTTCTTCAAATTCGGCTGGTCCTACCGTCTGTTCAACTATTGCACCATTCTTTTCGGCGCCTTGCCAATGATGCACGACACCAACGCCGACCGGGCGGCGGCCGAACGCGCCGCCGATCAGGTGGTACGGATGAATACGATCGCGGCAGGCCATTTCAATTCGGGCCTGCGGGCACTGTTTTTGTCGGTCGGCTATCTCGGTTGGTTCATCGGACCCTATATGTTCATTGCCATGACCCTTGTGGTGGTCGTCGTGCTCACCCGCCGCCAGTATTTCTCGGAGGCCCGGCTGGCGATCATAGACCGCGGGACGCCCTGAGATCTGATCCGGAAAGACAAGCAGTGACTGTTGCCGAAACCCAGAACCCCACCCCGCGCAGACCCCGCATCACGCTGATCGATACGCTGCGCGGCGTCGCCCTCATCGCCATGGCGACCTATCACTTCACCTGGGATCTCGAGTTTTTCGGTTATGTCGATCCCGGCACGGCGACCCAGGGCTTCTTCCGGGTCTATGCTCGCTCGATCGCCAGCTCATTCCTGTTCCTGGCGGGCGTCAGCCTCGTCCTCGCGCATTTCCCGAAGATCCGCTGGCAGCCCTTCTGGAAACGTTTTGCGATGGTTGCAGGTGCTGCGCTCGCGATCAGCATCGCGACGCTGGTCGCCTTTCCGGGCGAGTGGATCTATTTCGGCATCCTGCACAATATCGCGCTGTCGAGCCTGATCGGTCTCGCCTTCCTGCGCCTGCCACCGTTGTTGACCGGTGCGACAGTCGCCCTGGTGGTCGCGGCGATGATCATCGACTACAGCCTGGTGCCTGGCGCGCTGGATTCGGCCCTGTTCGACGCCCGTTACCTGAGCTGGCTCGGTTTTGCAGAAGTCCCGCCGCGTTCGAACGACTATGTGCCGCTGTTTCCCTGGATCGCGGCACTTCTGGCCGGGGTGGCAGTCACAAGGCTGGCGATATCCAAAAATTGGCTTCCGAAACTCGCCGCGGTCCAGACGCAGGAGAACCTTCTCTCGAAGGCCGGCCGCCACAGCCTGATCGTCTACCTCGTCCACCAGCCGGTGCTGATCGCGCTCGTCTATCTCTTCTCGCTCGTGCATCCCGCCCCGCCGCCGGATCCGCGGATCGGCTATGTCAGAAGCTGCGAAGCAGGCTGCACGGGCCAGGGCAACGATGCCGGCCTCTGCCAGAAATTCTGCGGCTGCACCGCCGACAAGCTGATCGCCCAGTCGCTGATGACGCCGCTGCAGTCCGGCGCCATCGCCCCGCAGGACGGCCGGGTGCAATCGCTCGCCGAACAGTGCTCGATCGAGGCGCAATAGCGGTCGTTTTGCAGATCAGGTGCCGACGCCGATTTCGGCCAGCCGGGTCAGGCAGGCTTCCTCGACATTGTCGAGCTCCGTCAGCGTATCGTCGATATCCTTGCGCTTCTGGCGCAGGTCGTTGCGCTTTTCATCGAGGCGCGTCATCAGGAGCTTGAGCTGCCCGAGCTCGCCCGGCGGTTCCTTGTAGACCTGGATGATTTCGCGAATCTCGGCGATCGTGAAGCCGATCCGGCGGCCGCGCAGGATTTCCTGGATCAGCCGGCGATCCGTTGCCCGGAAAAGCCGCGTGCGACCCCGGCGTTCGGGGTGGATAAGGCCCTCGTCCTCATAGAAGCGCAGCGTGCGGGTCGATACCCCGAATTCACGCGTCAGCTCCGTAATGCTATAATATTTGTTCACGTTCATGTCCTGCTACTCGTCAGCCAAACTAATTGACTTTTACGTAACAGTCAATTTTTTGGGCTCAACGGAGCATGAACCACCAGGTCGCCAGGCCGAGAAACGAGAAGAACCCGGTCGTGTCGGTAATCGCGGTCACGAACACCGCCGACGATACCGCCGGGTCGGCCCCGGCCCGGTCGAGAAGCAGCGGGATCATGATGCCGGCCATGGCGGCCGCAAACATGTTGATCAGCATGGCGGTGGCGATCAGCCCGCCGATATGGACATCGTGGAACCACAGCCCGGCCACCACGCCGACGAGACAGCCGATCACCACACCGTTGATCAACCCGACGCCCGCCTCGCGTCGGGCGACGCGCCAGGCATTGTGAATGTCGAGATTGCGGGTCGCAAGCGCCCTCACCGTCACCGTCATCGTCTGCGAGCCGGCATTGCCGCCCATGCCGGCAACGATCGGCATCAGGATGGCGAGCGCCACCACCTGCTCGATCGTCGCTTCGAACAGCGAGATCACCGAGGCCGAAATGAAGGCGGTGAACAGATTGACCAGCAGCCACGGCACTCTTGACCGCGAGGTCTCGCGCACCGAGTCGGACAGTTCTTCGTCGCCGACGCCCGAGAGGCGCATGATGTCCTCTTCCGCCTCCTCCTGGATAACGTCGACCACGTCGTCGATGGTGAGCACGCCGACCAGCCGGCCGTTGTCGTCGACGACGGCTGCCGAGATGAGGTCGTATTGCTCGAAGAGCTGGGCTGCCTCTTCCTGGTCCATGTCGGCGGGGATCGGATAGTTCGTCTCCCGCATGATCGTCTCGATCTTCACCTGCCGCTTGGCGCGCAGGATGCGGTCGAGGTCGAGCACGCCGAGCAGCTTGAAGGTCGGGTCGATGACGAAGATCTGGGTGAAGCTCTCCGGCAGGTCCTCCTCGTCGCGCATATAGTCGATCGTCTGGCCGACGGTCCAGAACGGCGGCACGGCGACGAATTCCGTCTGCATGCGGCGGCCGGCCGACTGTTCCGGATAATCGAGCGCGCGGCGCAGCCTCACCCGCTCCGTGAACGGCAGTTGCGCCAGGATCTCTTCCCGGTCCTCGTGGTCGAGGTCCTCGAGAATATAGACCGCATCGTCCGAATCGAGTTCGCCGATCGCCGCCGCGATCTGCGCGTTCGGCATCTGGTCAACGATCTCCATTCGGATATTTTCGTCGACTTCGGTCAGTGCGGTGAGGTCGAAATCGTCGCCGAGCAGCCGCACAAGCGCATGGCGCTGGTCGGGCAGAATCGCTTCGAGCAGGTCGCCGAGTTCCGATTCGTGCAGCCGCGCCACATGGCTGCGCAGGAAAAGCGTGTCGCGATCAGCGATTGCGGCGCCGACCATCGCCAGGAAGTCGGCGCGGATCGCTCCGTCCTCGGAATAGATGTCGTCACCGGCATCGTCGGTTTTTGTGCGCAGGCGGTGGTCTTCGCCGATATCGCTCATCTTCCGCCCTCACTGCTGGTCTTTGACAAAACGAGAATGGCGGCAAAAAACATATTGTCAACAACCGGATAGCTGCACCCGGCGCTATTGCTCCTGCCACCGGTTTTCCTGCTAGAACAATTGCCGTTCCGGGTCCAGAGCGCATGGCGAAACGATGCGGAAAAACCCGAGAGGCAGCCCGATAGGCAGAAAGAGGAGTTCGAAAATGGCCATCCGAACCATCCTGAAATATCCCGATCCGGGCCTGTCCAAGCCATGCGAGCCGATCACGGTTTTCGACGCGGCTCTGACGGCGCTGGCCCATGACCTTCTCGAAACGATGCGGGCGGCACCCGGCGTCGGCATCACCGCCGCGCATGTCGGTGTCTTCACCCGGCTTGTAGTGCTCGAACTGTCGAAGGAGAGCGGCGCGCGCTTTTACGCCAACCCGGAAATCCTGCTCTCCTCGGAGGAGTTGATGCGTCATACCGAGGGCAGCGTCTCGATGCCCGGGGCCAATGACGAGGTAGAACGCCCCAAAAGGATCCGGTTCCGCTACCAGGATCTCACCGGTGTCGTCCATGAAGAGGACGCCGAAGGCTTTTATTCCATCTGCATGCAGCACGAGATCGACCAGCTCGACGGGATCTTCTGGCTGAAACGGCTGTCCCGCCTGAAGCGCGAGCGGCTGCTGCGCAAATGGGGCAAGGGAAAATAAAAACACGGCCGAACCAAATTCGCGTTCGCCCGTTGTCAGGTCGCAAGCCCAGCGAGGATCTACGACCATGAATGCGACAGCAGACAAGACCGCAGCCGAGCTCGAGCGACAGGTGTCCGAGCGCCTGGCTGCACTGCCGGACGTCGATTCGTCGATGATCGAACCACATGCCGAGGGAACCAAGGTTATCCTCGAGGGTTCTGTCGATACCGTGTTCTCGGCCCGCAAGGCGGTGTTGAGCGCGGAAACCGTGGATGGCGTACATGATGTCGAAAGCCATTTGACCCTGACGGGTCAGCGGAATGGCGCATCCACGAGCCACTGAGGCGAAATCCCCGGCGCACCGGCCTTTCAGGAGGGGGTGCGCCGGGTCCATGTGGGAACGATAGGAGACTGCGGTGCCGGGCAAGAAAAAAGCTGACGACATTTCCCGCGAGGAAGATTTTCGCGATTACGACGACCGCAACATCGACGAAGGCTGGCCCTACGACGATGCAGCCGGCGCCCGCCCCGTCGACAACGCCGCCTATGGCGATCCCAAGGCCAATTTCGACAGTGACCGCAACCGAGGCTACCAGGTGGACGGTGTCGAACGCGACGGTTCGGAAGAGCGCCTGGCCGACAGCATTCGCCCCGGCACCAAGGGAATCGAGGAGGCCGACGATCTCGAAGAGCGGATCACCGATGCGATCGAGGAGCTGGACATGATCGACATGGCCTCGATCGATGTGCATGTCGAGGATGGCACCGTCACGCTCGAAGGCGCCGTCGACGATGCGGCGACCTCGCGCAAGATCGTCCGGCGGATCCAGCGTGTCGCCGGCGTCCGCGAACTGGTCAACAACCTTCGCCTCGAAGGCGTCGACAGCCACATTCCCGACGATGACTAATCGGTTGCCAGGGAAATCTCCGGAGGACTTTTCAGCGTATTGCTGACGGTGCAGATTTCCTCGGCCATGTGAGCGATCTGCTTTTTCTGCTCCTCGTTAAAATCCCCTTCGATCCGGAAATCCACGATGAACCTGGTGATCCGGGAGGGGCCTTCGTGGGCTTTTTCGCCGGTCACATGCACCCTTACCTCGCTCAGCCTGTCGAGGATGCCGAGCTTGCTTGCGGCGATACGGCCGCTGAGCACGAGGCAGGCGGCGAGCGATGAAAACATCAGGTCGAGCGGATTGAACCCCGGCTCGGAAGCGCCGGTGACGGCCTCCACCTGACCACCCGTCTCACTCGTCACCTGCGGGTGACCGAGGCGTCCGAGCACCGCCGTCGCGCCGATCGGCCGCGTCTTGATTTTCAGTTCGACCATTGTTTGTCCTTACCTTGCACATACGAGCTTGGATCAGGCCAAGATAAGCGAGGAATTTCAGGATCGCATCCGGAATGGGCGATATGACTCGATGTTTTGCCATCGAAGCGGCAGATGGGCCTGATTTCCCGGATGCAATTTCATCCGGGCAACAAAAAACCCGCCGAAGCGGGTTTTTATTTTGGTGCGGTCGAGAAGACTCGAACTTCCACGTCTTGCGACACAGCGACCTCAACGCTGCGCGTCTACCAATTCCGCCACGACCGCATCGTGGTAGATGCCGACTTGCGCCGGCGGGGCTGCATGTAGCAAAAGCATTTGGGGTGCACAAGTGCGCCGTGACAGATTTTTGAAGGATAAAAATTGCAAGCGTGAATGCCTATATAAACCGGGCCGAAACCAGGCCCTTGCCGCACCCTTTTGTTTTTGCCAGAAGATTTTCCATGCTCACACGCACCGACCTCAATCTGTCCATGCTGCCGCAAACAGGCTCGCCGCCGGTGCGCTGGCGAATCTCCGATGGGCTTGTCCCTTACGAGGACGCCGTGGCCGAGATGGAGCGCGAGGTGGCGGCAATCGCCGATGGCCATGCCGACGAGCTCGTCTGGCTACTCGAACACCCGCCGCTCTATACCGCCGGCACCAGCGCCGACGCCGCAGACCTGATCGAGCCGGACCGGTTCCCCGTGTTTTCCACAGGCCGCGGCGGCGAATACACCTATCATGGTCCCGGCCAGCGCGTCGCTTACGTGATGCTCGATCTCAAACGCCGGCGCCAGGACGTGCGCGCCTATGTGGCAGCGCTTGAGGAACTTATAATCCGCACCCTCGACATGATGAACGTGCGCGGCGAGCGACGCGAGGACCGCGTCGGCGTCTGGGTGCGCCGGCCGGAAAAACCGCTTCTGCCGGACGGTTCGATGGCGGAGGACAAGATCGCCGCCCTCGGCATCCGCCTGCGCCGCTGGGTCAGCTTCCACGGCCTCTCCCTCAATGTCGAGCCGGACCTTTCGCATTTCACCGGCATCGTGCCCTGTGGCATCAGCGCTTACGGCGTGACGAGCCTCGTCGATCTCGGCCTTCCGGTGATGATGGCGGATGTGGATATGCGCCTGCGCGAAGCTTTCGGGGAAATCTTCGGCGCCACGATTTCCGATACCGCGGTCGCCTGATCTTGGCTTGAACATTGCCGCCCGCTGTGGTTGAAGAACCCGGTTCCTCGAAAGTGCCGGGCATGCCCTCTTCCACACCTGAAAATCCGCTGAAGGGCATGGCCATCATGGCCACCTGCATGGTCATCCTGCCGTTGATGGATGCCATCGCCAAATATATGGCGACCTTCGAGGCGATGTCGCCCGCGCAGGTGACATTCTACAGGTTCTTCTTTCAGCTCGTCTGCATCCTGCCGCTCGTCGTCTTCACCGGGGCTGCCATCTTCCGGCCGAAGCGCCCGTGGATGAACCTGCTGCGCGGCGTGCTGCATGCGGCCGCCAGCCTGATGTTCTTCGCGGCGGTCAAATACATGCCGCTCGCCGATGTCTTCGCCATCTATTTCGTCGAACCCTTCATGCTCACCATGATGTCGGCGATCTTCTTGCGGGAAAAGGTCGGCTGGCGGCGGTGGCTGGCGATCGTCGTCGGTTTCAGTGGCGCCATGATCGTCATCCAGCCGAGCTATGCGATCTTCGGCTGGACGGCGCTGCTGCCGGTCGCCTGCGCCTTCCTCTACACGCTCTACCTGTTCCTCAACCGTGCGATCGGCGAGGCCGATTCGCCGCTGGTCATGCAGACCATGGCAGGCGTCGGCGGCACGCTGTTCATGGCGGCGGCGCTTGTGGCCGGAGATAACGCCGGGGCCGCGGATTTCGCGCCGTCGCTCCCCGCTTCCTGGCTCGGTCTTATCCTGCTCATGCTGCTCGGCTCCATTTCGGGCTACATGCATCTGCTCGTGGTACGGGCCTTCCGGCTGGCGCCGCTTTCACTGCTGGCACCCTTCCAGTATTTCGAGATCATCTCGGCGACCGTGCTCGGTTACGCCCTGTTCGGCGATTTCCCGACCGCCTCCAAATGGCTCGGCATCGCCGTCATCGTCGCCTCCGGCCTGTTCATCATCTGGCGGGAACGTTCCAAATCGAAGCAGCTCGAAACTGTTTGACGGCCTTGTTTCCCGCCGGTTAACCGCGCTTCTTTTCTGCCTCTCAACTTCTCTCATTTATCCCCCACATTCAGTTTCATGATGAAACGGAGAAATGAAGATGAGCGGGTTCCGCTTTTCTTTTCCGGCATGTGTCATCGCCGGGAAGGGTCGGATTGTGGCCGACGATATTTTGATGCTGCGCAAATATGCGTTCCCGGACGGCATTTGCTCCTCCGAAGATGCGCTTGTCCTTTTTGCGCTGAATGACTGCTGTCCCGAACAAAGCCCCGAATGGTCGACCTACTTCGTCGAAAGCCTGGCGGCATATCTCGTGTGTGACACCGATCCGATGGGGCGCATTGACGACGCAAAGGCTGGCTGGTTAATGCGCACGATCGCCGTCGACGGAGCCGTTCGTTCCGCGCTGGAGCTCGAATTGCTTCTGCATGCTATGGAAGTGGCATCCGAGGTACCGGAGAGCCTGTCGGCCTTTGCGCTCGACCAGGTTCGCCTGGCCCTCGATCCTGGGGCACGCGGTGCCTATCATGCCGCCCGCCCCGCCTCTGCCGGCATCACAGCCTTTGATCTCACCTATATCTGGCGGGTGCTGCGCGGCGCGATGGAGCGAGGCCGGCTGCTGCTCTCGCCGGTCGAAGCGCTGGTCCTGCGCGAGATCGATGAACTGACCGATGTTAGAGCCCATCATCCCGCCTGGCGGGAGATGATCGCGGCGGTGGCGACCTATGAAAGGCCGAAGGAAGTGCTGCGCTCCGGTCCCTGGCTGGTGACCGATGCCGGGCATCGGCTGACGCGAGAGGTGGCGGCCTGACAAACAGCCGGTCGCGACGCGTTGCACGGCTGCTCGTTCGCATTTTATCGGTTGGCTAAACCGCCTGGAAAATCAATCGGCCTAATGGTGTCTGTGATGATCGGCCAATCGCGAGCCGACAGGCTCCCGAGGTCGATATGACGCCTATTGTCTCCGCCGTCCTGTTGCTGACGATCAATCTCGGCCTGCTCTGGCTGCTGATGGCAGCACCCGTCGGCCACCGCACCATCACGCTGCATCGGACGCTCGAAATCGCTCCGGAACGTCTCTGGCGCGCCTTTCACCCCGGCGGCGAAGAGGCGAGCTGGAACCCTTCGATCCTCTCCTCAGGGATGGAACGGAACCGCGGCGGGATAGAGATCGCCTACAGCCATCCCGATCGCCACGGTTCGCCGATCCGGCGGGTCTTCAAGGTGGAGGAAACTATCGATAGTGCCCAGCTCAGCTATGAGAGCCGTGCACGCGTGGTGGACGATACCGCGCTCGACATTTCTTTCTGGCGCAACTTCGAGGAATACCGCGCCGTGTCGGCCGCGCCTGGCGGTTCCACGATCACCCTTGCCCAGACGGACAACTATCGCGGCCTCGGCGTTTACCTGTTTCGTTATTTCATGATCCGCCGCGAGCTCTCGTCGCTGACTGCATGGCTGAAAAACGGCCGGCCGAAAACAGGCGGCATGATCGAACATCCGCTCACCCAGATAGTCCTGGCACTCCTCTCGACGCTGCTGCTCTGGCCCTTTTTCGGGCTGACTGCGGCAGGTCTGACGATCTCCACAATTCTGACGGTGGTCATCGTGCTGCACGAACTGGGGCACATGGCCGCCTATCGCGCCTTCGGGCATGAGAGGGTCAGGATGATCTTCGTTCCGCTTCTTGGAGGCATCGCTATCGGCGGTCGGCCCTACAACAGCCGCTTCGAAGTCGCCACCTGCGCGCTCATGGGCGCTGGCATGTCCGCCTTTCTCGTGCCGGTGGTGATTTCCGTCCACGATCTCTCGGCTACCCACCTGTTTTCTTCGTCGCTGCGGCAACCGGCGCTGGTCTTCCTGCTGATATTGGGTGCCTTCAACCTCCTCAATCTTCTGCCCATGTACCGCTTCGACGGCGGCAGGGTACTGAGGCAGATCTTTCCGACCCGCAGCCTGCTCGTCGCCGGCAGCTTCGGAATTACGCTCTTGATGTTGTGGGTCGGCTACCGGATCGGGCTCTCCTCCACCGCCCTGATCGCGGCACTTGCCGTGTTCACTCTGATGAGCCTGATCGGCTTTTCGTCCGTCAAGCCGCGCGAAACCCTTGAGCAAATGCATCCCGGCGAGCGGTTGATGGCGGGCCTCGGCCTCTACGCCGCGGTCGCCATCCATTCCTACGGTCTTGTCTACGCCTGCGACCGCCTGTTCGGCTGATCACCCGCGCTCCATATCACTCGACATCGACGTCTCCGCCCATTGACATCAACCCGCCAAGCGGCTCCAAAGGTTACATGAAAAGCGAAAACCCCGCACTATCATCCGGTTATTCCGCCGTACCTCCGGGCAAGATTGCCACCGTCGTGACCTGCCTCGAAATGTTCGAGAAGCCGCGCAGGAAAACCGCGACGGCGCCGGACACGCTTACCCTGGAACGCTGGCAGTCTCCTGCTCCCGACGAATACCGCGCGCTGTTCCGGGCGGTCGGCGAGAACTGGATGTGGGTCTCGCGGCTGCTGATGAGGGACGACGAACTTGCCTCGGTTCTCAACGATCCGCAGGTCGAGATCTACGTGCTTCTCGACGGCGGCCGCCGCATCGGCCTCTTGGAGCTGGATTTCCGGGAGCAGGGCGAATGCGAGCTCGTCTATTTCGGCCTCGTCGCCGGTGCGATCGGCAAGGGCGCCGGCCGCTTCATGATGAACTGGGCGATCGAGAGGGCCTGGGCGCAACCGATCCGCCGTTTCTGGGTGCATACCTGTCACTTCGACCACCCGGCCGCCATGCAGTTCTATCAGCGGTCCGGGTTCACGCCCTACGCGCTGATGGTCGAAGTGCTGGACGATCCGCGCCTGACCGGCCTGGCGCCGCGCACGACCTCGCCGCACGTGCCGCTTATCGGTCCTTGATCCGCTCACCGAAATGCGACCGCGAACGGCTCGTTCCGGCTTGAGCCGGCCCCCTCGCCTGTGCCAAGGTCGCGCCGAATCTATAAAGCCTCAAGGGAGAACATCATGGATGTCCGCGCCGCCGTCGCCGTTCAGGCTGGCAAACCGCTCGAAGTCATGACCGTACGGCTCGAAGGCCCCCGCGCCGGCGAAGTGCTGATCGAGGTAAAGGCGACCGGCATCTGCCACACCGACGATTTCACCCTGTCCGGCGCAGATCCGGAAGGCCTGTTCCCGGCGATCCTCGGCCATGAGGGCGCCGGCATCGTCATCGACGTCGGCCCCGGCGTCACCTCGGTGAAGAAGGGCGACCACGTCATCCCGCTCTATACCCCGGAATGCCGCGAATGCCCCTCCTGCCTGTCGCGCAAGACCAATCTCTGCACCGCCATCCGCTCCACGCAGGGCCAGGGGCTGATGCCCGACGGCACCTCGCGCTTCTCGATCGGCAAGGACAAAATCCATCACTATATGGGCTGCTCGACCTTTGCGAACTATACGGTTCTTCCGGAGATCGCGGTCGCCAGGATCAACCCGGACGCCCCCTTCGACAAGGTCTGTTATATCGGCTGCGGCGTCACCACGGGTATCGGCGCCGTCATCAACACCGCCAAGGTAGAGATCGGCGCCACCGCCATCGTCTTCGGGCTCGGCGGCATCGGTTTGAACGTCATCCAAGGCCTGCGGCTTGCCGGCGCCGACATGATCATCGGCGTCGACCTCAACAACGACAAGAAGGCCTGGGGCGAACGCTTCGGCATGACCCATTTCGTCAACCCGAAGGAAGTCGACGGCGATATCGTTCCCTATCTCGTCAACCTGACGAAGCGCGGCGCCGACCAGATCGGCGGAGCCGACTATACGTTCGACTGCACCGGCAATACCAAGGTCATGCGCCAAGCGCTCGAAGCGTCGCATCGCGGCTGGGGCAAGTCGGTGGTAATAGGCGTTGCCGGCTCCGGTCAGGAAATTTCCACCCGTCCCTTCCAGCTCGTCACCGGCCGCACCTGGATGGGCACGGCCTTTGGCGGCGCTCGCGGCCGCACCGACGTGCCGAAGATCGTCGACTGGTACATGGAGGGCAAGATCGAGATCGACCCCATGATCACCCACACGATGCCGCTCGAGGACATCAACAAGGGTTTCGA
Source organism: Neorhizobium sp. P1_A6 (assembly GCF_056406795.1). Taxonomy (NCBI): domain Bacteria; kingdom Pseudomonadati; phylum Pseudomonadota; class Alphaproteobacteria; order Hyphomicrobiales; family Rhizobiaceae; genus Neorhizobium; species Neorhizobium sp. P1_A6. Next base: position 101,455 of record NZ_JBFTZM010000007.1, read on the forward strand.
GCTGATGCATGGCGGCGAATCGATTCGCAGCGTAGTGATTTACTGAGCGCGGTATCGGGTGCTTTCCGGAACGCGCCTCATTGTTACGAATAAGTCCACGATTTCAACTCCGATGAATGGGAGATGCAGAAGATGTACAAATTCGAGATTTATAAGGACAAGGCCGGGGAATACCGTTTCCGCTTCAAGGCTCCGAACGGTCAGGCCATGTTCTCCTCCGAAGGTTATTCGGCCAAGGCTTCTGCCGTGTCGGCCATAGAATCCATCAAGAAGAACGTACCCGGCGCAACGGTCGACGACCAGACGACCGCTGTAGCCTGATACCGCTTCCCGCGCGCGGCCCGCCGGGGCGGGCTGCGTTGCCTCCCGCCGTTCGGGGGCCGACCGGGTTGAGGCCGGAGTATCCATCCATGATCTACGTCGATGCCGATGCCTGTCCGGTCAAGCCGGAGATCCTGAAAGTCGCGGAACGCCATAACTTCGAAGTGACGTTCGTCGCCAATTCCGGCCTTCGCCCATCCCGCGACCCGATGGTCCATAATGTCATCGTCTCCGCCGGTTTCGACGCCGCCGACAACTGGATCGCCGAACGCGCCGGCCCCGCCGATATCGTCGTCACCGCCGACGTGCCGCTGGCGGTACGCTGTGTTGCCTCAGGCGCGCTGGTGACCGGTCCGACCGGCAGGGTCTTCGATGAAACCAATATCGGCATGGCGAGCGCCATGCGCGATCTCGGAGCACATCTGCGCGAAACAGGCGAAAGCAAGGGCTATAACGCCGCCTTTTCGCCGCGCGACCGCTCGAAATTCCTAGAAACGCTGGACAGGCTCTGCCGCCGCGCCAAATCAGCCACGTGAGCGATCGGAAAACCCGGATGCCGAGCCCCTGGCGCAAACTGACCTATCACCGGCATGGCCCGTTCTTCGCCGGCACCATCGCTTCGCTGGTCTGTCTGCCGTTCCTGTTCCTTTCCGTGCCGCAACTTGCGCCCGGCATCGCGGTCATCGTCTTCTTCCTGATCTATCTCGTCATGATGGCCGCCCGCATCCCGAAGCTCGATGGCGCCACGTTCAGAAAGAAAGGCCAAAACGACGACGAGCCTGCGCCGGTCATCTTAGGGGTAACGTTGCTCGCCGTTGCCGCCGCCGTGGTTTCGCTGTTCGAAGCGCTGAACCGTTCGCAGCCTGCGGGCCTTGCCTCCGTGTCGCTAGCCTTCGCATCCGTCGTGCTCGGCTGGCTGACGATCCATACGATGTTCGCAATGCATTACGCCCATCGCTTCTGGCGGCCGGACGAGCAGGCCGAAGAGAATGAGGCGAAGCGAGGCGGCCTCGATTTTCCCGAAACCGACGAACCCGGCGCCTACGATTTTCTCTACTTCTCGTTCGTCATCGGCATGACTGCCCAGACATCGGACGTCCAGATCACCACGACCGACATGCGCCGCATCAATCTCGTGCACGCGGTCGTGTCATTCTTTTTCAACACCGTCCTTGTCGCCGCGGCCGTCAACGCCGTCGTGTCGATGGGCAATTGATATTCTCGAGGAGCATCGATGAAGGTCCTTTCCCAGAACACTGCCTTCGGCGGCATGCAGGGCGTGTTCATGCACGAATCCGAAGCCTGCAAATGCGAGATGACCTTCGCCGTCTTCGTGCCGCCTCAGGCAATCAGGGAGCCTTGCCCCGTCGTCTGGTATCTATCGGGCCTTACCTGCACCCATGCCAACGTCATGGAAAAGGGCGAATACAGGCGGATGGCCGCGGAACTCGGGCTGATCGTCATCTGCCCGGATACCAGCCCGCGCGGCAATGACGTACCCGACGAACTCACCAACTGGCAGATGGGCAAGGGCGCCGGCTTCTATCTCGATGCAACGGAAAAGCCGTGGGCCGAGCACTACCAGATGTACACCTACATCACCGAGGAATTGCCGAATTTCGTCAGCCAGCATTTTCGCATGGACATGGACCGCCAGAGCATTTTCGGCCACTCCATGGGCGGTCATGGCGCCATGACGATCGCGCTCCGGAACCCCGACCGCTTCAAGAGCTGCTCTGCCTTCGCGCCGATCGTCCAGCCCTCGACCGCCGACTGGTCGGCACCCGCCTTCGAGAAATATCTGGGCGCCGACCGCTCAGCCTGGCGGCAATATGATGCCTGCGCACTGGTCGAGGACGGTGCGCGCTTTCCGGAATTCCTGATCGACCAGGGCAAGGCCGACGGTTTTCTCGAAAACGGCCTGCGCCCCTGGCTGTTCGAGGAAGCGGCCAAGGGAACGGATATCGACGTGACGCTGCGGATGCACGAGCGCTACGATCACTCCTATTATTTCATCTCGACCTTCATGGACGACCATCTGCGCTGGCACGCGGACCGGCTGAGCTAGGCGCTTGATCAACAGTAGTCTCGGATATATATTCCATATGCATGGAGATTCACTGGTCGGACGAAAAGAATGATCTTCTCAAACAGAAGTTCGGTTTAGGCTTCGAGAGAATCGTGATCGCCTTGAGTGAGGGCATGCTCCTTGATGACCGCCGCCACGTGAATATCGAGCGGTATGCGCATCAGCGTCAATTAGTCGTGGAAATCGAAGGCTATGCCTTCATAGTGCCATATGTCGAAACGGAGGGAGGGGTTTTTCTGAAAACCTTTTTCCCCAGTCGCAAGGCGGTAAGAAGCCGTGAGCAAGAGCAAACTTGGCAGTGAACTGAGTGAGCAGGAAATCATCGTGCTCTCGGAGACCGATGAATGGGTGCCTGTTGGTGAAATCGAAGAACGCAAACGTCTCTGGCAGAATGCCGCGCGCGACACGATCGACGGCAAGCGGCAGAGGATTTCCATTTCCATTCCGGAAAGAGACCTCGCGCGCCTGAAAGCCAAGGCGCTGGAACAGGGCATGCCCTATCAGACTCTGATCAATTCGATCCTGCACAAGTATGTTTCCTAGGTCTCACGGAAACAGCGCCGTCGCCATTGTCGGGCGGCGCTGGCCGTCAAGACGGAATTCGCCGGCGATGCGGTCGGCGATCTTTTCGGCAAGGTCACGGTCCGCGGTGTCCCCGTCCAGCAGGTAGATCGACGTCTTGAACGTTCCCCTGGCGATTGGTTCGCCGGTGTTCACGGATATCGCCTGGACCGTCACCTTCGCCTCATGCCGGCTGCCGATCAGCATGGGCATGTGCGACATCTCGTCTATTCGCACCGAGATGATCGTCCGCGGCAGGGCGATCGACCTGGTGGTTGCGCGGATCGCCTCGTCGACCAGCATGTCGGTGGCTATCACCAATCCCTTCGGCACATCCGGCCGCGCGGTCACGAAGGCGCCGCGCACGTCGTAGAGAAGTTTTTCCTGCGCCGTGTTTGCCTGTTCCAGGCGGAACGACATCAACGGCAAGACCGTCAAAGCAACAAGACAGAAACGAGAGAGACGACGGAGCATGAAGGGACCTGCAAAACGGCACCTTCAGATGTTCCAACGAACACGGTTAGAGAACGATTAAACCGAGGGCCTCAACGCAAGAAAAGTTTCGGTCGCCGCCCGCATTTCCTCGAGCCGCTTGGCGCGTCGATGCTCGGCTTCCGCATCCGCGCCCCAATGTTCGATCGTCCAGTCCTCGTCGAGATGGGCGAGCGTCCAGGCCTCGTCGGCGGTGAGCCGCCCTTCCGCGAAGGCAAGCGCCAGGATCGCCGAACCGGTGAGCGTCGTCACCGTGTGCAGCACGGCGAGTTCGATCGGCGTATCGTATTTCTTCAGCGTCACCGCAAAGGCAGCGATCGCCTCCTTCGGCTGCTCCTGCGGCATCACGCCCTCGACCAAGATGAAGCGGGCGCCGAGTACGTTCGCGGCCCAGTCGACGATCGGATCCCATTGTTCGCTCTGGCGAGCCACCAGGTTTTCCGGTGTCTCGGCGCGGTAGCAGAGCAGGTCGCTCGAAGAGAACCGCAGGATGTCCTCGAACACCGCCTGTGGGTCGGTGGCGATACCGTCGATCGCGGTGTTGACGAGCCGCGTCACCGGCATGGTGCCCGGGTCGATCACGTCCACCTGATTGGCCCACTCGTCGCGGATCAGTTCGGCAAGCCGCGCCGTCGGTGCGACGAGCCCGTTCCTTGCGGGCGTCCTGACCGGCCGACCGTCGAGATGAATGGCATGGCCGCCCTCGCCTTCGGCTACCGACACTTCCTTGTAGAAGCGCTTCGGCAGCGGCTTGTGCATCTGGATCTGCGCCCGCCGCGTCGGGTCCGGATGGCTCAGCGCTTCGGATGGATCGGGAAACATGTCACGCATAGAAATAAAACCTCAGCCGATATGGCTCAGCAACTCGCTCGGATGATGGATGATCGCGTCGGCTCCGGCCTTGTTCAGCTCGTCCACCGAAGCGTAACCCCAGGCAACGCCGATCGCCGTGGCGCCGGCCGCCTTCGCCATCTGCATATCGTAAATCGCATCGCCGATGACAAGGGTATCGGAAGGCTCAATGCCGGTCTGGTCGCAGCATTCGGTCACCATCGCCGGATGCGGCTTCGACGGGCAGTCGTCGGCGGTGCGCGACACGACGAAATATTTGTCGAACCCGTGCGTCTCCATCACCAGCTTCAGCCCGCGCCGCGATTTTCCGGTCACCGCGCCGATCAGCAGGTCCTCGCGCGGCCCGATCGCGTCGATCAGCGCGCGGATCCCTTCGAACAAAGGCTCCTTGAAGCCGAGATCCTGGCGCACGACGGCAAACAGCGTCTTGTAATAAGCCATCATCTCGACGGCTTCTTCATCCGCATGCGGCTTGCCCTGCATGCGGGCAATCGCGATGTCGAGCGTCAGCCCGATGATCGCCTTGGTGTCTTCCATCTTCGGCTCCAGCTTGCCGAAATGGGCAAAGGTGCGGCGCATGGTTTCATGGATCAGGTTGGCGCTGTCGACCAGCGTGCCGTCGCAATCGAAAAGGACCAGTTTCATTCGTCGTCGTCCCTGCGGCCGTTTTCCATGTCGAAGCCGAGAAGGTTCCAGCTCTGCACCATATGCGGCGGGAGAGGTGCCGTGACCTTCAGCCGTCCGCCGTTCGGATGCGGAATGTCGATATGGCGGGCGTGGAGATGCAGCTTCTTCTGAATGCCGCCCGGAAAATCCCAGTTGTGATCGTCGTCGAAATATTTCGGGTCGCCGATGATCGGATGGCCGATATGCAGCGCATGGACACGCAGCTGATGGGTACGGCCGGTATAGGGCTCCATCTCCAGCCAGCAGAGCGTCTGCGCCGCCATTTCCAGCACCCGGTAATAGGACACCGCGTGGTCGGCGCCGTCCTCGCCGTGCCGGGCAATCCGCATGCGGTCGCCATCCGGCGTCTGTTCCTTGACCAGCCAGGTGGAGATCTTGTCCTCGTGCTTGCGCGGCACGCCCTTGACCAGCGCCCAATAGGTCTTCTTGGTATCGCGCTCGCGGAAGGCGGCGGTCAGCTTCTGCGCAGCACCCCGGGTGCGGGCGATCACCAGCACGCCTGATGTGTCGCGGTCGAGCCGGTGGACCAGCCGCGGTTTTTCACCCTTGGGGCTGATCCAGCTGTCGAGCATCTGGTCGATATGGCGCGCGACGCCCGATCCGCCCTGCACGGCAAGGCCAGCCGGCTTGTTGAGCACGATCACCTTCTCGTCCTCGTGCAGCACCATGCGCGACAAGAGTTCGAAATCGCTGGAATGCTTGAGATCCTTGCCGGCGATCGGCCCGGTCTTCTTGGCGTCGACCTCCATCGGCGGAATGCGCACCGTCTGTCCCGGTTGTACGCGGGCGTCGGATTTTACCCGTCCGCCGTCGACGCGCACCTGTCCGGAACGCAGCAGTTTCTGCAGCGGCCCGAAGCCGAGGCCCGGGTAATGGATCTTGAACCAGCGGTCGAGACGCATTCCCGCTTCGTCCGCTTCGACGCGGATATGCTCGATGCCTGCCATCAAAGCTCTTTCATATCTGGATGTGGGCCAACGGCCTTTGCCCGGTCTTTAGAGCATTGCCCGCCCGAGCGCCAGTCCGGCGAAGACGGCACCGAGCGCGATCACCACGCTCGCGACGATATAGGTGACGCCGACCATGGTCGCACCCCGCTCCAAGAGCGACACGACATCCAGCGAAAAGGCTGAGAACGTCGTGAAGCCGCCGAGAAAGCCGGTGATGATCAGCAGCCGCATCTCGGGCGATGCATCGTACCGTCGGACGATGAGTTCGGCGAGAAAGCCGATCGCGAACGAGCCGGCGATGTTGACGGCAAGCGTTCCCCAGGGAAAGGCAGCCCCCCACAGGCGCAGCGCCCAGAACCCGACGATATAGCGGCAGACAGAGCCGATGGCTCCGCCGATGGCGACGAGAAGCATATTGTTCATGGGGGTTTTCTGTAGGCCAAAACCGGAAATCGTCAAATCGATAAAATGCCCGCATTTTGTTTAAACGGGAACAAATCAGGGCCGGCGTAATTATCATATTCTGAGAAAAGACGCGACAGGCGCCATGACACAACTGGTCACCATATCGGCGAACACCGCCGCACTCGCCATCGAGGCACTGAAGCCCGGACGACGCCTCTCCGTCAAGGATCAGGTCAAGGACATCAAGGCCGACTCCGAGCGCAATGCCCGTCGCGCCGAAAATGCTGGCGACCCCGGCGATATCGAATTTATGATCCCCGCCACGACGGTCTCGATCGATGTGCTGACGACCGACCAGCATCATCATCCGCAGGCGACTTTCTCCCAGGCGCAGTCAGCCTATCGCGACCTCGAAGACTGATCTTCTTCCCGCAGTTTTCACGCCGCCACGCACCGGATGTTCTTTTGCCCGCTCCCCGAGCGGGCTTTTGCGTTTCGGTGGTAGTCGATGAAATCCGCGGCCGGAAGCGGTTTCGAAAACAGCCAGCCTTGGCCGAAACCCACGTCGTGAGCCTTCAGATAATCGGCCTGCTCCTCCGTCTCCACGCCTTCGGCGACGATCTGCAGGTCGAGCGTCTTCGCCATCTCGATGATATGGCCGGTGACTGAACTGGTGGCGCTGTTGCGGCCGATCGTGTCGATAAAGGACTTGTCGATCTTCAATGCATCCATCGGCAACCCCTGCAGATATTGCAGGCTTGAATATCCGGTGCCGAAATCGTCAATCGCCACCAGATGGCCGCGTTCCCGGGCCCGGGCGAGCGTCGCCCGCGCCGCCTCGATATCGATGAAGCCGCGTTCGGTCGCCTCCAGCCAGATCTGCCCCGCCGCAATCTCCGTCTTGGGAAGCTTGTCGCCGAGAACATCGAGAATACGGCCGGACGTGACGTCGGCGGCGCAGAGGTTGATGGCGATATGCAGCGATCGGTCGGCCGCGAGCAGCGCCCCGAGATCGGCGATGACGGCTTCGACGACCTGGTCGGTAATCGGCAGAATGAGCCCGCTCTCCTCGGCAAGCGGGATGAACAGATCCGGGCGCACCAGCGATCCATCCGGCCGCCGCCAGCGCACCAGGGCCTCGGCACCGACGCAGATGCCAGTCTTCAGTTCGATGATCGGCTGATAGTGGACGATGAATTCGCGCTTGCGCACCGCGATCACCAGTTCACCGAGCGGTGACAGCCGCTTCCTGGAAAGCCAGATCACGACGCCGACGATGAAGATGGCGATGAAGGCGCCGACCGGCAGCAGCAGGAACTGTTCCGCCTGAAGCCTGCCGGCAAGGTTGGAACGCGGCTCCATGGCGATCGCGATCAATCCCTTGTCGCGCGCGATCGCGTAGAGCACCGAGGACGTCATGCCGTTCTTCGGCTCGTCGATCAGCGCATTGACGAGGGCCGTTTCCGGGGAATTGAGTTCGTTGATCAGCATGCCCTGCCGGTTGGCGAGCGCCAGCGAGATGTCGGCATCCGCCAGGATGTCGACGAAACGGGCCGGATCGACCAGCACGTTATAGGGGCCGTAGTGCAGCGCCATCATCGGGTTGCCCATGCTGACCGCCGGCTGCACGCGGGTGGCGACTTCCACGCCGTCGGGCGTCATGTAGTCGATCCACGGCCGGTCGACCTTGCGCTCCTCGATCCCCCAAGAGGTGCATTTCAGCAGGCCGTTCTCGAAATAACCGACTTCCTTGACCGAGGGCGTGTTGAAGGCGATCACCCGCATGCGGGCTATGTGCTGGTCCGAACACGGTACCAGGCGCGGATAGGTGAGCGAATCAAGCGCTGCCCGCGCATCCTCGAATGTCCTGCTCGCACGCGTGATCGTCTGYTGCGCGATCCGCTCAAGATTGTTCTGCTGTTTCTCGACCGTGATGACCCACGAAATATAGACCATCGCGGCAATCGGAATGATTGCCCCGAGCAGGCCGAGGAAAATGGCCGCCGCAATCACCCGAGAACGTCGCAGTTCCATTGCCGAAACCTTTGATGAGAGGTCTTGGGCGGTATTCATCGCGGACTTCTGTTAAGATTCATTGATGCAACTCGATCAGGTTGTATCGAAGCAATTTCTAAAGCCCTTCCGGTTGTCGTCCGCGCGGCGCCAGTCAGCCTGAATGCGCGCCCCGGCCGGCAAATCCCTTGGCTTTCTAGGTCCGGTTGTCCGCGAAACGCAACGGAAGACCGTCGAAAGCCTTGATCTCCTTGAGGACGAAGGTCGTCTGCATTTCCTTGATGCGCGGCAATCGCCGCAACGTCGACATGGCAAAATCCGCATAGGCATCGAGATCGGGTGAGACGACCTGCAACAGGAAATCCGCGTCACCCGCGATGCTGTAGCAGGCGACCACCTCGTCGAGGCCGATCACCTCGGTCGCGAAAGCTTCCGCCTCTTCCTCGCTATGGCTGTCGATCTTGACGCGGATGAAGGCGAGCACGCCGAGGCCGATAGCCTTTCGGTCCAGCACAGCCTTGTAGCCCTGGATGACGCCCGTCTCTTCGAGATGCCGCACGCGCCGCCAACTCGGGGAGGTCGAAAGCCCGACCTTGTCGGCCAGCGCCTGATTGGTCAGCCGGCCGTCTTCCTGCAACGCTTCCAGAATTCGTATGTCCGCCGGCTCGACGTCGTTCGCCATAAAATCTACCCATATCTCCAGTCATTCAGGTAGATCCTACCTGAAAATGCCGAAAACAGGAAGAGAAAGGCAGGATCGACCGGCCAATTCGGAGTAGGCTGCGGTTCTCTTCGACAGATGGATACCCCGCCCGCCTATGACCGACGACATCCGCCTCGCCATTATCGTCAACCCCGCCCTGCCGCTCGGCATCGTCGCCAACACGGTCGGCGCCATCTCGGTCGGCCTCGGTGCGCGCATGCCGGCACTTGCCGCCCGCCGGCTGACCGATCGCGAAAGTCGGACGATCGATATCAGTTCCGCTCTGCCGGTACCGATCCTGCAGGCACAGGCAGAGACGATCCGCTCCTTGATGCTGAAGGCGCTGTTGCCGCTACAGGACCACGCGATCGTCCCCTTTCCGGCTTTCGCCAGATCGCTGCACGACTATCGGGACTATGAAGCCACCTTCCCGGATCGCGATCTGGCGGAGGAAGAGATCGACGGCCTTGGCCTCGCCGGGCCGTCGAAATGGATAAAGTCGCTGACCGGCAGCCTCAAACTGTTGAGGTAGAAGCAAGTTCAGCCGAGGGTCAGGGATGCTGCAGCTGAACGATCCCTTCATCGCGACTGAACGTACCCTGCCATGATCTGACGCGAATATGCTCAAGGGCGGGAACTAGCAATTCGACAGGCGCTTCGGGCGGGTGCAACGACCCGGCACGGAGCTCACCGTCGATCCAGCCGGATGAAGCCACGATTCTGTCCGCTAGAATTGCGGCGATAAGCGCCTGGGCATCCCACCAGATCGGATCGACTGCCTCCCAGTAGACTGGCGGCCATTGCATGTGGAGATGCGCATAATCGAAGCTGATCGTCACTTCGTTGCCGACTTCTTCAATATCAAGGCCAAAGTCGATATCCGAGCCTTCGGGCGGTTCGATCGTCAACGCGATCCCTTGCCAACCGTCACCAATTCGCTCGACGAGAGGAAACTTCTCCCATTCCGGATATGCGGCAAGAATTACCGCTAGGAATGGGCCGATATCATTCGAAGTCACGATGATTTCTCCACACCGCAGAGCAAAGTTTCGGATCGAATTTTGCCCTGCGGGCTGCACCATCGCAAAACCCGCTTTCTACCGCAATTGCGATTGGTCGATGTTCCTAGCGGGAGTCCGCTCGCACAAGTCCTGTATGAACGGCCTTGGCATGAAATCACTTGTGTTCGTGACCGCCCGGTCCCGCCGCCTCGACCGGCAGCGTGATATCCACTTTCCCAGCTTTCTCGAAGGACAGCGTCACCGGCACCTTGCCGCCCTGCTTGAAGGGTTCCTTGACCTTGATGAACATCAGGTGCAGCCCGCCTGGCGTCAGTTCGACAGTCTTGCCCGCCGGGATGGCTATGCCGGTATCGAGCTTGCGCATTTTCATTACCTCGCCCTGCATCGCCATCTCGTGCATCTCCACGGTGCCTGCGACCGGTGACGACACCGATACAAGCATGTCGTCGGATTTGCCGTTGTTCTTGATGGTGAAATAACCGCCACCGACCGGCTGGCCGGGCAGCATCGCCTTGGTGAAGGCGCCCGTCACTTCCAGGTCGGCGAGCTTGGTGGGCGCCTCCTGAGCGGCCGTAGCTCCCGCAATAATAATGCCAGTCGCTGCGAAAATGCCGAGGAAAGCGAGTTTGGTGAAAGTCTTCATGGAATATCCCCATACGGCGACGACATCTGTACCGGTCGACCGCGATTGATCTGAGAGCGTTAAAACATTAGATCGAAATCGGCGGGGCACGAGACTTAGGCCGGGCGACGGCGGTCGTACCAAGCAGTTCGGAAAACTGGCGCAAGGGATTGGCAAGCGACGCGCGCTCTGCCGCAAGTAAGGCTTCATCCTCCGGCGGCGGCAGGATGACAGATGCCGAAAGCAGGCAGACTTCGCAGAGCGGTTTTGCCGCTGGCATCCGATGGCCGCGGTCGCCTTCGGAACAGATATCGGCAAAGGTGCCGTCCGGCAGCCGATAGGCTTCGCTGTAGGAATCGAGCGGCGCGGAAGCCTGCACGGGCTGATGGGCAAACCCCAGCAAAAGCAGCAGCATCGCGCAGAAAATGCGCGTTGAGGTCGCCGCCATGTCCAGTCTTGCCGTCATCGTTTCGCCTGTTCGAGTGATGCGGGAATAATCCAAATCACGATAAAGCGCAAAAGCCCTTTTGTCGCGTGATACAGAACCCATTTCACCCCGCATTGCATTAGATCAAATCGCGTTTGCTGCGTTGCGACAAAAATAGTGTTCGGTGCGACATGCAGGGCTTGCCAAATGGCGATCCAGGCCGATAATACCACCCAGACTCGCTGGGAGAAGCCGCTTGAATGCGGTGCCGAAGGAGCAACCGCCCCGGAAACTCTCAGGCAAAAGGACCAGCAGTCGACCGACAGGAACTCTGGAGAGAGGCCCGAAGAGGGCCCGCCGAAGGGATAACAATCTCAGGCGACAAGGACAGAGGGGGCTCATAAACCGGTGCGTCATTGCGCCTGAATCTGAGCCGGCGCTTGAAATGCGCCAACCCTGGAGGCGTCCTTGGACGATCAGACCGTTCTCAAGACCACCCCGCTTCACGCCCTCCATCTGTCGCTCGGCGCCAGGATGGTGCCTTTTGCAGGCTACGACATGCCGGTGCAATATCCGGCCGGCGTGCTGAAGGAACATCTGCAAACGCGCACCGCCGCCGGCCTTTTCGACGTTTCCCACATGGGACAGGTCGTCATCCGTGCGAAATCCGGCGCTTACGAGGATGCGGCACTTGCGCTCGAAACCCTGGTGCCGGTCGATATCCTCGGCCTGAAGCCCGGCCGCCAGCGCTACGGCTTCTTCACCGACGACAACGGCGGCATCCTCGACGACCTGATGATCACCAATCGCGGCGACCACCTGTTCGTCGTCGTCAACGCCTCCTGCAAGGAGGCCGACCTCGCCCATCTGCGGGCGCATCTTTCCAGTTGCGACGTCGAACTCCTCGAAGACCGCGCGCTCCTTGCCCTCCAGGGACCACGCGCCGAAGCGGTTCTGGCTGCTCTCTGGCCGGATGTCACCTCCATGAAGTTCATGGACGTCCGCGACGCGTCTCTGCACGATGTCGACTGTATCGTCTCCCGCTCCGGTTATTCCGGCGAGGACGGGTTCGAGATCTCGGTTCCGGCAGATCAGGCCGAACAGATTGCAAAGGCGCTGCTCGAAGACCTGCACTGCCAGCCGATCGGCCTCGGCGCCCGCGATTCGCTGCGCCTCGAAGCCGGCCTCTGCCTCTATGGCAACGACATCGACACGACCACCACCCCGATCGAGGCTGCGCTCGAATGGGCGATCCAGAAACCCCGCCGGACCGGAGGCGTCCGCGCCGGCGGTTTTCCGGGCGCCGCCCGCATCCTCGACGAGCTGGCGAACGGCACCTCCCGCCGCCGCGTCGGCCTGAAGCCGGAGGGCAAGGCGCCCATCCGCGCACATGCAAAACTTTACGCCGATGCCGAGGGCCAGACCGAACTCGGCGAAGTCACCTCCGGCACATTCGGCCCCTCGGTCGAAGGCCCCGTCGCCATGGGCTACGTGCCGACCCGCTTTGCCGAACCTGGCTGCCAGATTTTTGCGGAGGTGCGCGGCAAATATCTGCCCGTCACGGTCGCCGCCCTTCCCTTCGTCACCCCCACCTACAAACGATAATCCTCCGGAGAGAACCATGCTGAAATTCACCGCTGAACACGAATGGCTGAAGCTCGAAGACGGTATCGCGACCGTCGGCATCACCTCTCACGCCGCCGAGCAGCTTGGCGACCTCGTTTTCGTGGAACTGCCGGAAGTCGGCGCCGAACTGACCAAGGACGGCAATGCCGCGACCGTGGAGAGCGTCAAGGCCGCCTCCGACGTCTATTGTCCGCTGGACGGCGAAGTTACCGAGGTCAACCAGGCGATCGTCGACGATCCTTCGATCGTCAATTCCGATCCTCAAGGAGCAGGCTGGTTCTTCAAGCTGAAGCTCAAGACCGCCTCCGACGCCGACGCGCTGCTCGACGAGGCCGCCTACCAGGAACTGATCGCATGACCACCGACAGCACCGATTTCCATTTCACCGACTACCAGCCCTACGACTTCGCCAACCGCCGCCATATCGGCCCCTCGCCGGCCGAAATGGCCGAGATGCTGAAGGTCGTCGGCTATAAAAGCCTCGACGCGCTGATCGACGCCACCGTGCCGGCCTCGATCCGCCAGACGACCCCGCTCGCCTGGGGTCCGGCGCTGACCGAACGCGAGGCGCTCGACAAGCTGCGCGACACCGCGAACCGTAACAAGGCGCTCGTCTCGCTGATCGGCCAGGGTTATTACGGCAYGATCACCCCGCCGGTCATCCAGCGCAACATCCTCGAAAACCCCGCCTGGTACACCGCCTACACGCCCTACCAGCCGGAAATCAGCCAGGGCCGCCTCGAAGCCCTCCTCAATTTCCAGACGATGATCTGCGACCTGACCGGCCTCGACGTCGCCAACGCCTCGCTGCTCGACGAGGCGACCGCTGCTGCCGAGGCCATGGCGCTCTGCCAGCGCCAGGCCAAATCGAAGGCGACGGCCTTCTTCGTCGATGCGGCCTGCCACCCGCAGACGATCGCGCTGATCGAAACCCGCGCCGCCCCGCTCGGCTGGAGCGTTATCATCGGCGACCCGATGACCGATCTCGATCCGGTCGACGTGTTCGGCGCGATCTTCCAGTATCCAGGCACCAACGGCCATGTCCGCGATTTCACCGGCCTGATCTCTCGCCTGCACCAGACCGGCGCCGTCGCCGCCGTCGCCGCCGATCCCTTGGCGCTGACGCTTCTCAAATCCCCCGGCGAAATGGGCGCCGACATCGCCATCGGCTCCTCCCAGCGTTTCGGCGTGCCGGTCGGTTACGGCGGCCCGCACGCGGCCTATATGGCGGTCAAGGATGCCCACAAGCGCGCCATGCCCGGCCGGCTGGTCGGCGTCTCTGTCGATAGCCGCGGCAACCGCGCCTACCGCCTGTCGCTCCAGACCCGCGAGCAGCATATCCGCCGCGAAAAGGCGACCTCGAACATCTGCACCGCCCAGGTCCTGCTCGCCGTCATGGCCTCCATGTACGGGGTCTTCCACGGCCCGGACGGGCTCAAAGCGATCGCCCAGCAGGTCCACCGCAAGGCCGTGCTGATGGCCAAGGGCCTGGAAAAGCTCGGCTACACGATCGACCCCGACACCTTCTTCGACACCATCACCGTCGAGGTCGGCCACATGCAGGGCCTGATCATGCGCGCCGCGGTCGCGGAAGGCGTCAACCTGCGCAAGGTCGGCGAAACCCGCATCGGCATGTCGCTCGACGAGCGCACTCGTCCCGCAACGCTCGAAGCCGTCTGGCGGGCCTTCGGCGGCAATTTCAAGGTTTCGGATTTCGAGCCCACCTGGCGCCTGCCGACCGCGCTCTTGCGCAAATCCGATTACATGACTCACCCGATCTTCCACATGAACCGCGCCGAAAGCGAGATGACCCGCTATATCCGCCGGCTCTCGGACCGGGACCTGGCGCTCGACCGGGCGATGATCCCGCTCGGCTCCTGCACCATGAAACTGAATGCGACGGCCGAAATGCTGCCGATCACCTGGCCGGAATTTGCCGACATCCACCCCTTCGTGCCGGCGGACCAGGCGCTCGGCTACAGGGAGATGATCGACGATCTGTCGCAAAAGCTCTGCCAGATCACGGGATACGACGCCTTTTCCCTGCAGCCGAATTCCGGTGCGCAAGGCGAATATGCGGGCCTGCTCACCATCCGCAACTACCACATCGCCAATGGCGATACCCACCGCGACGTCTGCCTCATCCCGACGTCCGCGCACGGCACCAACCCGGCGTCGGCCCAGATGGTCGGCATGAAGGTGGTCGTCATCAAGGTTCGCGACAACGGCGATATCGACCTTGAAGACTTTCGCGCCAAGGCCGAACAGTATGCCGAGAACCTCTCGGCCTGCATGATCACCTACCCCTCGACCCACGGCGTCTTCGAGGAAACCGTGCGCGAGATCTGCGAGATCACGCATAAGCATGGCGGCCAGGTCTATCTCGACGGCGCCAACATGAACGCCATGGTCGGCTTGTCCCGGCCCGGTGACATCGGCTCCGACGTCTCCCACCTCAACCTTCATAAGACCTTCTGCATCCCCCATGGCGGCGGTGGCCCCGGCATGGGCCCGATCGGCGTCAAGTCGCACCTCGCCCCGCATCTCCCCGGCCACCCGGCGACGGATGGACGCGAAGGTGCCGTCTCGGCCGCCCCCTTCGGCTCGCCGTCGATCCTGCCGATCTCCTGGTCCTACTGCCTGATGATGGGCGGCGAGGGTCTCACCCAGGCGACTAAGGTGGCGATCCTCAACGCCAACTATATCGCCGCCCGCCTGAAGGGCGCCTATGACGTGCTCTACAAGTCTGAGGCAGGTCGCGTCGCCCATGAATGCATCATCGACACCCGCCCGCTCAACGTCTCGGCCGGCGTCAGCGTCGACGATGTCGCAAAACGCCTGATCGACTGCGGTTTCCACGCCCCGACCATGAGCTGGCCGGTCGCCGGCACGCTGATGATCGAGCCGACCGAGTCGGAGACGAAGGCCGAGATCGACCGGTTCTGCGAAGCGATGCTGGCAATCCGCGAAGAGGCCCGCGCCATCGAGGACGGCCGCATGGACCGGCAAAACAACCCGCTGAAGAACGCCCCGCACACGGTCGAAGACCTGGTCGGCGAATGGGACCGCCCCTACAGCCGCGAACAGGCCTGCTACCCGCCCGGCGCCTTCCGCGTCGACAAATACTGGTCCCCGGTCAACCGCGTCGACAACGTTTATGGCGACCGCAACCTTGTCTGCACCTGCCCGCCGCTGGAGACTTACCCGGAGGCGGCCGAGTAGCGCGGTTTCCCGTGCAGGGAGGGCTTTTTGCCCGGCAAAAAACCTCCCGCCTGCCGGCCGCCCTCCCCACAAGGGGAGGGTTAAGACTGCCGCACCCGCTCGCGTCCCGACGCCCTCTGGCGGCCGCAAATCGGCATACGACCGGAGCGAGGGTCAATTCGATATCAAGGCCCAAGCAGTTGGAAGTCCCCGAAGATTGACGATGCGGGTCCGTGCCCGCCCCTCACGGCTTGCCGCCGGCCGCAACCCGCATCAGACAATTCACATAGGCGCTGCGGGCAAACGACATCCTTTGGCTGGCGCAGGCAAGGCGATCCGCCTCCGTGGCTTGCTTGCGCACCTGGTCGTCGCGAAAGGCAAAAAACACCTTGCCGACCACGAGAAACACCAGCGCGGCAATCCACAGCCCCTGGCGGATCTGTTTCCAGGAAATCCGGAAAGACCGCCCCTCGTCGCCGGCCTGCGCGGAACGCTCCGAAACGCGGGCGGAAACCGGCGCTGCCGGCCCGGATGGCTGGCTGCCGGCCGCTGCGATCCCTCGTCGGCCAAATCGACGCCGCGACGCCATCACCCGCATTCTCCGCCGGTTGGAAAGCGGCGATCCTGCCCGCTCTTCCTTTCGATCCGGTCAATGCCGCCGAAGACCTGGAACGCCCGGCCGCACCCCCAAAAACCTGCCTCGCACCGTTCCGGCACATCTGTGCCGCGCCGCAATACGTTTCCCTTACCCTGCCCGTTCAGTCTTCCTTGAAGCTCTTGCCCTAAAACATCCGTCATCGGCTTTTGGGGATGTGCGGAATGGGTCTGTCGGCGGTGATGAACATTGCGGTTTCGGGCATGCAAGCCCAGGCCAGACGCCTCGCGAMCGCGGCGAACAACATCGCCAATGCCGGCACGTCCGGCTACAACCGCCTCGACACCCAGGTCTCCTCCCTCCCCAATTCCGGCGGCGTCACCACCACCGTCACCCCCTCCACCTCGGTCACCTTCCCCGACAGCTCGAATGTCGACATGGCCAGCGAAATGCTCGACGCCTTCACCTCGGCACAGGGCTTTGCCGCCAACGCCGCGGCATTCGAGACGGGCGCGGATATGTGGGACGTGCTGATGAGCATGAAGCGGGATTGAGAGGGGCGGCCGCATGTTACCGCGCACCGTGCTACCGAACGCCTAACGCCAGTACGATGCGTTCACGCCGCTTCGCTTTTGACCAAGTGGTCGCCGATCTGATCAATTGTCGTCATCGGGCGGAAGCGAATTTCTTCCTGGTCAGCTTGCCTCTCAAGCTCACGAACGCTTTCCATAATTTTATCAACCTGCCGCTGTGTTAGCTGAGGGTCATTTTCCGGTGGATGTTGGACCAGCATTTCATGGGTCCGCCCCAAGAATCCGGTACGCTCGTCATCGCGAGCAATTTTTAGATCCCACATTCTACGCTTGATCCGGTCAATTGAAGTTGCATAGCCGCTAGTAGAGAGAATGCCAAAATTCGCCACGATCTTAGAGCCCGCAAAATCAATGAACACGCTATGGGCGCTACCCCTTCGGCGGCGTGCCTGAGCTCGTATTTCTTCGCTAAACGCGTCAATCAGCCTCGGCTGCTTTTCGCCAATATAGTCGAGTAAGAGTTGGCCCAGCCGATCAGAGGCACGGTCAAACACCTGCGGTTCCTCGATATCACGTCCTGCCATTGTCAGCTTCATAAGTCCATTATTGGACACCTCCGGCACATAGAGCGATGACATTCCCGCAAGCCAAGACGATGCGATAATTTCCAGAGACACGCCTTCCGCATCATAGGATGGGCCGATGGCTACACCTGACATGGCAGCGAGGTAGTCCCCGGATGCGAGAGAAGGGTCCGCCCCCAAATCCAACGCGAGTTCCTCAAGCGCCAGTTCGATTGCCAAGATGGCTCCGGTGGCGTGCTCATTGTAAAAGCAATGCAGTCGATCAAGCCGATTGGCCCTAGCGAGATGAGCACTTCGACTATCGTATGCGATGGCCCCGACGACCAACTGCTCAATCGACCCGATAATAGGACGAAATATAACTGGAGCACGCTTTGCTCTCACAAAGCCGCGTTGAGGTTGTGGAAAAATTGTTTTGTCCAAAGCGTTCACATCAGTCGTCCTAAAGCGTCCGCCGTCAGTCGTTTCACTTCTGGAAGTCGGTCGGTCAAAAATGCCAAGAGTGCCTCGAAATCATCATTTCCGATCAATTCGGGAACTAGTCCTCGTCTGCCGACATGCCTTAGATCGACCTCTTCTACTTTTGAACATATCGCTCCGATGTCAGACATCAACCGATCTACTTCTTTTTCGGATAGGTGCGGCGTCACCCAGTCCTTCAGCCGATTGGTGAATGCTGCGGATGCAATCAGATCGGAAGGGGTCCAATCAGGTCCTGAAAAACAGTAGCCTTGGTCAATCAACCAGAACGTTCCACTTCCTGACAACAGGATATTGCCGGGGTGGCGATCAACATTAGCGCTCCATGTATCGAATTCGTAAACTCCTGCAAGATTACCGCCGAGCAGGACTTCCACGATCTTTCGAATTGAGGCCGAGGAGAAAGCCGTCTTTCTAACAATGCTGGCAACTGACGGTGAGTCGACGTTACCGCTTGCGAACAGAATGTGCCCGCCCTCAATACGTGGTGCGTGTTTTATTTCAAGATCGCCTTCAGGGATGAAAGCGAGATACGCGGGTGGAACCGGTAATCCCAAAGCCGCCGCGGCTGCGGCGCCCATGATCTCATTGGCCAATTCTCTCGCCGGTATGTCTTTTATAATCGCGAATCGAGTTTCATGATCAGTCGTATAAATCTGGCCATGATATGTTGCGTTGACATTCGCGATCCCGCTGTCCCTAAATGACGTAGCGCCAGCAAGAACGCGCGCTAACCCAATACCCAAGCCGGCGCTAGGCTGCCCACCCTCGGAATCAGACAAAATTTCCCCCGCGTACCTTCTTTGGGCTTAGTAAAATCCCGATTTAGAGTTTAGGCGAGTCTTTTCTTGAAGCACCGTTAAAGTTGAAGCCGCCAACGCCCCTGACGATATTGTTTATCCGCCGCGGGGGACACGTCGAATTCCGGCGTGCGACGGTGATTTTCCGTCACACTGTAAGGCTCTGCCGCTCCATCAATGGGGAAGTTCTCCGACATTAACCGTAAAACTTTCAGGGGATTATCCCAAATCTCGCCCTCTCTCATCCCCGTCCTCCCAGCCCGTGCCTAAAATCCCCTCGTTCCGTTGCGGATACACCGGCAGGCGTGCTGGCGAGGCGGGACCGGCGCGGACGTCAAGGGCAAGACGCAAAACCTTGGCGTTCGGGTCCGCGGAAAATGGTCTCCCTCCGGCGACGCGGGACGGATGAGAAGCTGTCGGACCGACTTCTCGTTTCGTTTTCCGTCATGGTGCGCCGGGCGTACCTGTGAGGCACACAGGGTGATGGGGCAGCGTCGCGCGGCGTCCGAGGGTTTTTAAAGAGCCCGGATTGCGCGGCGCAGGTGGAAGACGATGCCGGGCTGCAGTCATGGCCTGCGGCATCCTGGTCTGCGAGCGTGCATGACGCCCTCTTCGGAGGGGCACGCAACCGTTCCCACAAACCCCGTCATCGCAGAGGGACCGAAGTCGCGGATATTAACCGCCGAACGGGGCGCTGAGAGGCGTCACTTATTACTTACCTTACGAGGCAGCTTTCAGCGCCCCGTCCGATCCTCGGGTCTCGCTTTGCTCGCCCGAGGATGACGAAAAGAAACCGAGGATCGCCAAGGGAGGAGTGTGTCCGGTGGGAACTCGAAAATCTCCGCCCTTACCCCGCCAGTTTCTTCTCCTCGGGTTGAACCCGAGACCCGCCGTCGATGTCCACCGCCGCAAAGGCGGCCGCGATGACCTCCGGTCCGGCACCCGGCCGGGTGGCGTCGGTGGAAAGGATCTGGCGAAACCGCCGTGCGCCGGCAAAACCCTGGAACAGCCCGACCATATGCCTTGTGACGTGGTGCAGCCGCCCGCCCCGGCCGATCAGCTCCGCCGCATAGGCCATCATCGTATCACGCAGCGCCGGCCAGTCGACATCCGGGGTTTGAGCCCCTTCGGGACCGCCACCTGCCAAAAACGCATCCACGCCGGCCAGCATTCCGGTATTGTGATAGGCGGCGCGGCCGAGCATCACCCCGTCCATATGGGCGAGATGGGTCGCCGCCTGTTCGAGGTCGGCGATGCCGCCGTTGATGCCCATGAACACGTCCGGGTTTTCCCGCTTCATGGCATAGACCAGATCATAGTCGAGCGGCGGCACTTCGCGGTTTTCCTTCGGCGAAAGCCCCTGCAGCCAGGCCTTGCGGGCATGGATCCAGACCGCATCGGCCCCGGCGCCGATCACTTGGGCGAGAAAGTCCGGCAGCACGTCCGTCGGCTCCTGGTCGTCGACGCCGATCCGGCACTTGACGGTGACCGGCACGCTCGACATCCGCTTCATCGCCGAAACGAGGTCGGCCACATGCGCCGGATCGCGCATCAGGCAGGCGCCAAAAGTGCCCGACTGCACCCGGTCCGACGGGCAGCCGACATTGAGGTTGATCTCGTCGTATCCGTAATCGGCCGCGATCCGCACCGCCTCGGCAAGCTTTGCCGGATCCGAACCGCCGAGCTGCAGCGCAACCGGATGTTCGGCCGGCGAAAAAGACAAGAGCCTGTCGCGCGGCCCATGAATGATCGCGTCGGCCACCACCATCTCGGTATAGAGCAGCGCATCCTTCGACAACTGCCGATGCAGGAAACGGCAATGCCTGTCCGTCCAATCGATCATCGGCGCGACGGCGAAAACTGGAGCCTTGAGATATCTGCTTTTTTCTTGTTTTACAGGCTCTTGGAACACTCTGTTCTCCGTCTTGTTCAAGCTCATCTTCTCCCAAATCCGCCCGTTTCGGACATGGGCTTGATACATTGTACCAACTGTTATCGCCATCTACCAAACGAGGATGCGGTCACGGGCGCTACCACCCCGCGCGCGCGAAAAGATGGCAGCGTCAGCTACATGGCACGCGTGCGAGTTATGCGGGATGGCGTGACTTATCACGAGACGGAGACTTTTAACAGACAGCCGGCGGCCGCTGCGTGGATGAAGAAGCGCGAGCGGGAACTCGCGAAGCCGGGAGCTATCGGCGGCTCGCAACCAACGATTCCTGCGATTGGCGATGCGCGAGATATCGAAGCTGGCAGCAAAAACAATTATTGGTGTTGGTCTTAAAGGGCTTTGAACTGCAGCGCAATTCGGTCATGCGCTTTGTGAGCTAGACATCGTGTATGCGGAGACTGGGGCGCTGATGCCAGTTGAGGCGGACCGGATCATCGGCCGCCCTATTCCATCACCGCATCTCTCAACCAGGTGCGAAAGAACCGGAAACTCTCGGACCGAAGCTTCGGATCGGCGAACATGAATAAATAGTGCTCATGCACCATTTCGTTCTCAAACAGAGTAACGAGCTGACCGTCCGCTAGCTCCTGCTTGACCAGCTTCTGGCGGACGATGGCAATGCCGAGTCCTTCGACGGCGGCCGTCAGTTCGAGGCCAGAGCTTTCGAGATCGATGAAGCGGGTATTTGAGAATATTCTTGGCGCACGCGGTCCGAGCCAGCGCTCCCAATTGCGGGTGAATTCCGCCGATCGCAACAAGGTATGATGTTCCAGATCGTCGGGCGTCTTGAGAGGGGGTGCGCGGCGCAAATAGGCCGGGCTGCAGACCGGAGTGAGATCCGCGTCGCCCAATATCTCGCATACGAATCCTTTTTTCCCGACCGTCTCGCCCACATGGATCATGCCGTCCAGTCCTTCCACATCATGCCCGCCGGTGACGAATTTCACGACGATGTCGGGACGGCGCGCGTAAAGCGTTCCGAGCACCGGCATGATGCATTTCTGCAGAAAGACGCGCGGACTTCCGATCACCAGCGGCCGGCGATCGACGCTGACCGAGAGATCGCTTGTCACGGCGCGGATATCGCCAAGAGACGCGTGGATTCTCGCCCAATAGACTTCTCCGGCGGGCGTCAAGGCTATTCTTCGGTGCGTTCGTTCGAAGAGGTCGCAGCCCAAAAATGCTTCCAGATTCTGGATCTGCCGGCTGACCGCGCCGGGCGTCAGGCAGAGCTCGTCCGCCGCCTTGGCGATGCTCATGTGCCGCCCCGCCGATTCGAAAACAGGTAGCGAGGTCATCGGCGGCAGGTCCCTGCGCCTTCTTTGCATGATGTTTTCCTCCCTTCGCTTCTCTAGCGATCAATTGAGAAAAACTCAATCGAATTCAAAAAATTTCGATTTTTCCGCCGGCGATCCGACGATACGGTCCCCGCGGAATGAATGGGAGGGAGGACCATGAAGAACTTATCACTGGCATCTTTCGGCTTGGCGATCGCGGCTGCGACGTCACTTGCCCCTGTCGCGGCTTCGGCCGAACAATTGCGCGTGGGTCTTGCCGCGCTCGCCACGTCGGTTGATCCGCATTTCCACCGTGCGGGCTACAATTTCGATCTCCGCGAAAACATCTCGGACGCGCTCGTCTACGCCAACGGCGTCAACGGCGGCGTCGAGCCGCGCCTTGCGAAATCATGGGAGATCCAGGGCGATACCAAATGGGTCATCACCCTCGAATCGAAGGCGAAGTTCGACGACGGCAGCCCGCTCGGCGCCGACGACGTGATCTACTCGATGTGCCGGGTGCGCAATGTGCCAAACAGCCCCGGCCTGTTCAGCAGCTTCATTTCCACCATCAGCGGCATCAAGGATGCCGGCGACGGCAAGATCGAGATCGACACCAAGAAGCCCGACCCGAACCTGCTGCGCAGCCTGAGCAATATCGGCATCGTCGAGAACCCGACCGGCCGCACGCTGACCTATGACGACAAGACCTGCGGCAACGACAACTGGCTGGAAACGGCCGGTTTCAACAACGGCAAGGTTCCCCCCGGCATCGGCCACTACCGCGTCAGGAAATTCACGCCCGACGTCCAGATCGAACTCGAGCGCAACGCACAGTATTACGGCACCCCGGCCGCCTACGATTCCGTGCTGGTCAAATCCCTGCCGGACAACAGCGCCCGCATCGCAGCCCTGCTTGGGGGCGCGGTGGATGTCATCAATGCCGTACCGATCAATGCCATCGACAGCATCCAGTCGTCGGGCAAGCACCACCTGTCGTCCATGCCCTCGACGTTGCTGATCTTCCTGCTGCCCGATCAGGGCCAGGAAAAGACACCGAAGGTTTCCGGTACCAACGGAAAGAACCCCTTCCTTGACGCGCGTGTCCGCAAGGCGCTCAATCTCGCCATCAACCGCGAGCAGATCGCCGAGACCGTGATGGGGGGCATGGCGGGGCCGGCAAGTCAGATCATCGTTGATGGCGTCTTCGGTCACAATCCCGACCTGCAGCCCTCTCCCTTCGATCCGCAGGAGGCCAAGCGCCTGCTGGCCGAGGCGGGGTATCCGAACGGTTTTTCCCTGACGCTGAACGCGCCGAGCGACCGCTATGTTAACGGCGCCCAGGTCGCTCAGGCGGTGACCGCCATGCTCTCGCAGATCGGGCTCAACGTGACGCTGGAGACTTTCCCGTTTAGCATCTACTTCACCAAGGCCAGCGCCTACGAGTTCAGCCTCTATCTCGCCGGTGCCGCAGCCGATACCGGCGAGGGCCTGAGCCAGATGATCAACCTCGCCGGCACCCGCAATCCCGACCGCGGCTGGGGCGGTGCAAACCGCGGACGCTATTCCAGCAAGGTCACCGACAAGGCGCTCGAAGACGCGCAATCGACGCTCGACGACGCCAAGCGGGAAGAGCTGATCCGCTCCGCCGTGGCCCAGGTCTACAAGGACGACGGCTACGTGCCGCTCTACCACGAGTTCGGCGTCTGGGGGGTACGCAACGGCGTTCACTACGACGCCAACGCCAACCTGACCAATATCTTCTACACCGCACGTCCCGAATGACGCACGGCCGGTGGAGCCGGCATTTCACGCCGGCCCTGCCCTATTTTTATGAAAGTGCAAAGCCAGATGGGTACAGAATTCAACGACGCCCTCACGTCACAATACGACTACCGGGGACTGAGGGAGGCATTCGCACCGCCGGCCATGTACCAGTCCTTCCTGGACGTCGAAAAGGCCGTGGCGCTGGCCCAGGGAGAGCTCGGCATGATCCCGGTCGCTTCAGCGGAGGCGATCGCAGGACATTGTCGTTACGAGCTCCTGGACATGGAACGCCTGGATGCCTCCTATCGGACAACCCGCCATCCGCTGATGCCGCTCATCAATGAACTCGTCCGGCTCTGCGGCTCCGAGCACGGCGGTTATGTCCACTGGGGCATCACCACTCAAAACATCATCCAGACGGGACTGCTGTTGCTCGCCAAGCGCGCCCAGGCGGTGCTGGACGGCTTTCTCGCCAACATCCTTCAACATCTCGGCCACCATGCCCGCACCCATGCCAACACCGTTATGGCCGGACGCACGCATTATCGCCACGCGGTGCCGATCACCTTCGGTTTCAAGGTGGCTGTGTGGATCGAGGAATTCCTCCAGGCCGCGGACCGGCTCAAGGAGGCCGAGAAGCGAGCCTTCGTGGTGATGAGCGGCGGCGCGGTCGGCTGCTTCTCGGCCCTCGGCAGGCAGGGGCCGGCCTTCCAGTCGCGCGTGGCGGCTCTTCTCGGCATGGGCGAGATGGCCATTCCCTCCCGGGCGATCCGCACCCACATGTGCGAATATGTCAATGCGCTGAGCCTGATAGCCTCCATCTGCCACAAGATCGCCGAGGAGATCTACCAGAGTTCCTCCGAGGAATACGGAGAGCTGCACGAAGGTCGCATCGAGGGCACCATCGGCTCCTCTACCATGCCGCAGAAGATCAACCCGATCCTCTGCTACGGCATCATCGCCAACAGCAACAAGCTCTATTCCTGCGCCGGAATGCTGATGGCAGCCGCATACCGCCCGTTCGAATCGGACGGCAGCGCCAACCAGATGTTCGAGGACGGGCTGGCCGAGGTCATCGCCGCCATTTCCGAAATCCTCGTGCGGACCGAACTACTGGTGCGCGACCTGCATGTGGATACGGAGCGGATGCGGGCCAATTTGGACCTGTCGCATGGAGCGATCTTCGGGGAGTTTGCCATGATGCGGCTCGGCCAGACGCTCGGCAAACACAGGGGCCATGAACTGGTCCACGACGCTGCCATGGCCGCGGCCGGCGGCAAGGCCCCCTTCCTGGAGGAGTTGGCGCTGCTGCCGGGCGGCGCGGCAATCAGGGTCGAGATCGAAAAGCGGCTTGAAACCAGCCGCACCAGCGGCATATGCGCCGAATATGCGTTGCATTTCGGTTCGCTGGTCCAGGATATTGTGGCGGGGTCTATGCCGACCGCCGAGCAACGCAATATCAATGCCTACCTAAAGGCCGACCGCTGATGTTCTCCTTCGTGCTGCAGCGCCTGTTGCAAAGCGTGGTCGTGGTGCTCGTGCTGTCGATCGTCCTGTTCGTCGGCGTCTGGCTGATCGGCAACCCGGCAGATATCCTGATCTCGTCTGAAGCATCGGAGGCCGACCGGCTGGCGGCCATCACCGCGCTCGGCCTCGACAAGCCGCTCTGGCAACAGTACTTGACCTTCCTCGGCAATGCCGCGCAGGGGGATTGGGGATATTCCTTCGTCTACAAGGAGCCGGTCGTCAGCATTCTGCTGCAGCGTTTGCCCGCCAGCCTGGAACTCGGCATCGTGGCCTTTTTTATCGCCATCGCCGTCTCCGTGCCCGCAGGCCTCTATTCGGGCCTCAGGCCGGGTTCGCCGCTCGGCCGGGGCCTGATGGCCTTCTCGCTGATCGGCGTCAGCATACCGACCTTCTGGCAGGGCATGCTGCTGATCGTCGCCTTCGGTATCGTCCTGCCGATCCTGCCGGTCGGCGACCGGGGCCAGGTGGCGACCCATCTCGGCATCACCTCCAGCCTCTGGACGCTCGACGGCTGGTCGCACATCGTCATGCCTGCCTTCAGCCTGGCATTGTTGAAGATGTCGCTGCTGATGCGCGTGACGCGCGCCGCGACGATGGAAATCGTGCGCCTCGACTTCGTCAAGTTCGCCTATGCCAAGGGCGTGCGCAGCCGCAAGGTCGTCGTCGGCCATATCCTGCGCAACGCGCTGGTTCCGCTCGTCACCGTCACCGGCATCGAACTCGGCAACCTGCTTGCCTACGGGGTGATCACCGAGACGGTCTTCTCCTGGCCAGGATTGGGCAAGCTCCTGATCAACTCGATCAAGGTCTTGGATCGGCCGCTGATCGTGGCGCAGCTCACCTATACCGCGCTGCTGTTCATCGGCATCAATTTCATCGTCGATATCCTTCACATGGCGATCGATCCCCGCATCAAATCCGTGATGGGACGGCGCACAGCATGAGCACGGCCGGATTCAAGGATTACGCGCAGCACTTTGCCGAAAGCCGCGCCGCCGTCGTCAGTCTTGCGGTCAGCCTGGCCTTCGTCGCCTGTGCCATCTTCGCACCGCTGCTGTCGCCGACGGACCCATACGACCTGACGCAGCTTCAGCTCTCCGATGCGTTGAAGCCGACTGGTTCCACGCGCATGCTGCCGGGAGAAGAAGTCAGGGCCAATATCCGCATCGACGGCAGCGCGACGTCTGTCCAGCCGGCCACACCAGCCAAGACCCACGTGACGCTCGTGGCCGAGCCCTGCGGGCTGAACTGTCTCGGCGTCGGCGTTCAGCCGGAGGGAACCAGGCTCGCAAACTTGCAGATCCGCAACCTTCCGGCCGGCGCAACCGTCGAGGGTGCCAGGAAGCATCCCGTCCAGTCTTGGTGGACCGTAGATAATCCGGAGGGCGGCAAGGTTAGAATCGCATCCAACGGCCCGCTGCCAGCGACCTTCACCTTTCTCGCCATCGCCAGATCCATGGATCAGGAAACGGATTTTGTCTTTCGCCTGGGCACCGACAGCTTTGGGCGCGACATGTTCTCGGCAATTCTCTACGGCGTCAGGATCAGCGTCTTCGTCGGGCTCGTGGCGGCCGGCGCCGCGATGGTGATCGGCACCGGGCTCGGGCTCCTTTCGGCCTGGCGCGGCGGCATCACGGACGCGATCATCATGCGCGCCGTCGACTTCATGCTCGGTCTTCCGGCCTTGCTCGTCGGGCTTGCAATCCTCGCCATTCTCGGCAACGGCGTCAGTAAGGTCGTGCTCGCTATCGTCATCGTGCAATGGTCCTATTATGCCCGCACGGCCCGCTCCTTTGCGATGAGCGAGCTCGGCAAGGAATATGTCGAGGCGGCACGGTGCCTGAGGCTTTCGCCCGCGCGCATCATGCTGCGGCATGTACTGCCCAACTGCATGCCGCAGATCATCGTGCTCTTCACACTCAACATCGCCTCGGCGATCTCGCTCGAATCGTCGCTGAGCTTCCTCGGAGTCGGCCTGCCGCTGACAAGGCCGTCGCTCGGCATGCTGATCGCCAGCGGCTACGAATTCATCTTCTCGCACAAATACTGGATTAGCATCTATCCCGGCATCGT
This sequence comes from Neorhizobium sp. P1_A6, assembly GCF_056406795.1. Classification (NCBI taxonomy): domain Bacteria; kingdom Pseudomonadati; phylum Pseudomonadota; class Alphaproteobacteria; order Hyphomicrobiales; family Rhizobiaceae; genus Neorhizobium; species Neorhizobium sp. P1_A6. The sequence goes on from NZ_JBFTZM010000007.1 coordinate 129,013, forward strand.
GCTGCTGGTGATGATCGTCGCCATGAACCTGCTCGGCGATCGGCTGCGTGATCTTAACAATCCGCGGCTCGACCGCTAGAGGAACCGCCCATGATGGACCCCTTCTTCCGCGTCGATAACCTCAACACCTGGTTTTTCACGCGCCAGGGCGTGATCAAATCCGTGCGAGACATTTCCTTCGAACTTTCCCGCGGCGAGGTGCTGGGCATCGTCGGCGAATCCGGCTCGGGCAAATCGGTGACGGGCATGTCGATCATGGGCCAGATCGACGAACCCGGCCGCATCGTCTCCGGCTCGATAGCTCTCGATGGAGAAGAGTTGACGACGCTCGGCTTCGAGGAGATGCGCCACTATCGCGGCAAGCGGATCGCCATGGTGTTCCAGAACCCGCTGATGACGCTGAACCCGCTGATGCGCGTGCGCGATCAGATGTACGAGGCGATCGGCGAGCACGAGAACATTTCCCACAAGGACATGCACGACCGCTGCATCGAGGCGCTGAAGGCCGTGGGGATCCCTTCGCCCGACGAGCGGCTGAATGCCTATCCGCATGAAATGTCGGGCGGCATGCGCCAGCGTGTCGTCATTGCCATCGCGCTGCTGCTCGGACCGGACATGATCATCGCCGACGAACCGACGACGGCCCTCGACGTCACGATCCAGGCCCAGATCATCTATCATATCCGACGCCTGATCGACGAGCACGGGCTCGGCATGATCTGGATCACGCACGACCTCTCGACGCTCTCCGAACTCGCCGACCGGATCATGGTCATGTATGCAGGAGCGACGATGGAAATCGGCACGACCGAGGAAATCATTGGCGCCGCACGCCATCCTTATACCCGCAAGCTCCTCGATTCCGTCCCCTCGCGCAATGTGCCGGGACGGAAGCTGAAGCAGATTCCCGGTAACATGCCGTCGCTGCTTGCGCTTGGAAAGGGCTGTCCTTTCGCCAGCCGCTGCGACCGGGCAACGGATATCTGCAGCGAGCCGGTGCCAGCCATCCAGCTATCCGCCACGCACCACATCTGGTGCTACCATCCATTCGAGGACTGACGCGTGAACGAGACGATCTTCGAGGCAAAGGACCTGTCACGCAGCTTCAGCGTCGGAAGCAGCCCGCTTCGCGATTTTGCGGACCATTTTTTGCGTGACCGCCCGCCAAAAGTGCTGCGCGCCGTCGACAATGTTTCGCTCTCTCTGCGCGAGGGGGAAACGCTTGGCATCGTCGGCGAGTCCGGATGCGGGAAATCGACGCTGGCGCGGATGATCGCCGGCATCCTGCCGGCCTCTTCGGGCGAGCGGCGTTTCCGCGATGAGCCCTACGAAAGCTTCCTTGCGCGCAACCGCGACGCGCTGAAGGTCCAGATGGTCTTCCAGGATCCGCTCTCCTCCCTCAACCCGCGCCTGCGCGTCGGCGATATAATCGGCGAGGCTGCGGTGTTGCACGGGCTGGTGCGGCGTCCACAGATCAAGGACTATGTCGCCGACATCCTCTCCCAGGTCGGCCTGCCTGCCGACAGCATGGGTCGCTATCCTCACCAGTTTTCCGGCGGCCAGCGCCAGCGCATCGGCATCGCCAGAGCGCTGGCAGTCAAGCCCGACATGCTCATCTGCGACGAAGCCGTGGCCGCGCTCGATGTTTCTGTACAGGCGCAAATCATCAACCTTTTGATGGATATCAAGCAACATAGCGGCCTTGCGATGATCTTCATAAGCCACGATCTCGGCGTCATCCGGCACCTGTGCGACCGGGTGGCAGTGATGTATCTCGGCCGCGTCGTGGAACTTACCGAGACGGAACAGCTTTTCGCATCCCCCATGCATCCCTACACGCGCATGCTGCTTGAGGGCATGCCGAAGATCTCGCTCCAGCGACGCCGGTTCATGCCGATCCAGGGAGAAATCCCCTCTCCTCTCAGCCCGCCCTCCGGCTGCCACTTCCATCCGCGTTGTCCGATGGCGACCGAACATTGCGGCCGGATACGCCCCGAACTGCGCGAAGCCTCGTCGGGGCATGTTCATGCCTGCTTGAATATCGAGCCTTGTTGAGGTGCGTTCGGGAATTCCGTCACGCCGGATGGCCCGCACCAGCGCCCGCCGATGGCAATGCCCCGGCGATCAGGGCCAGCACAGAAGATGCCGTCGATCGGAAAACAGATTTGCATAGGCTATGGAAAGCCCCGGAAGCAGGAGGTGGTATCGAAAGTATCGCCTCCAATAACCTTAGTTGACGACGATCGTGATGACCGCGACGCAGTCACCGGCCTTGACCAATCCCGGGAAGTGCCGGGCGCACAGAACACCGCTCATCTTGACACGGAGTTCATGGGGTGTGACGCCGGTTCGTCCGCTAGGGTAGATGCGGCCACAATATTGTACCAACTGTTATCGCCATCTACCAAACGAGGATGCGGTCATGGGCGCGACCACCCGCGCGCGCGAAGATGGCAGCGTCAGCTACATGGCACGCGTGCGAGTTATGCGGGATGGCGTGATTTATCGCGAGACGGAGACTTTTGACAGACGCCACCCAAGTTGCCGGCAATGATCCGCTGAAGATGACGACGCAAAAGCCCCGACCGGAACGACGGTTATACGAACCCATTTTTACGACGTCGCAAAATGGGGCTTTTGCGATTTCCGAAATCTACCCATTCTGGGGAGAGCACGAGGCTCTCAGCCCATTTCCGAGGCGAAGTCGCGATATCGGCGGAGCGGGCGGCCAAGGAGTGCCGTCAGGCGCTCGACGTCGCCGGCCTCTGGCAGCATGCCGTCGGTCAGGAAACGCTCGCCCATCAGGCGCATGTCGTAGGCCATCCAGGCAGGCACGAGCTGCTTGAGGTTCTGCTCAAAGCCCTCGGTATCGTCGCCGCCGTAGCCGATCGGGCGGGCGAGCACGTCTGACCAGATGGCGGCGATGTCCGTTCCGGTGAGCGTCTCGGGACCGACGAGGTTGATCCGGTCGAGCGCCAGCGGCTCGGCAGCCTGTTCGCGGCGCAGCAGTTCAAGAGCGGCAATTTCAGCGATGTCACGGGTGTCGATCATGGCGAGACCCTTAGCACCGACCGGCATTGTGTAGGCGCCGTAGCCGGTGATGACGTCTTTGACCATCAGATCGTTCTGCATGAAATAGGCTGGTCGCAAGATCGTCGCCTTGAAACCCATCTGCTCGATCATTCGCTCGACACCGAACTTGCCCGCGAAATGCGGCACGTTCACATAAACGTCGGCGTGGATCACCGACAGATAGACGATGCGTTCGATGCCAGCCGATCGGGCGACGTTGAGCGCGATCAAAGCCTGGGTGAATTCGTCCGGTACCACTGCGTTGAGGAGGAACAGGGTAGACACGCCCGACATGGCGTTACGCAATGAGTCGATGTCGAGGAAGTCGCCCTGCACGACGCTGACGCCCGTCGGGAAAACCGCTTTCGATGGGTCGCGGACAAGAGCACGTACATCGGCGCCGCGCTCGACGAGGTGTTCGACGACTTTGCGGCCGATATTGCCTGTAGCGCCGGTAACAAGAATGGTCATGGGATTTATCTCCGGGTTGGTATTGCTTGACACCCCGAATATGTGTGGTTCATTGATGACCCGATAGACCGGCAATTTGGACACACCGTCTCACAGGTGGAACAGCAATGGATCTCGTCGCGCTTGCCGATTTTAATCTCGTTGCCCGCCATGGCGGCTTCGGCAAAGCGGCAAGGGCCACCGGCCGGCCGAAGGCGACCCTCTCGCGGCGTGTCGCCGAGCTGGAAAGCGGTCTCGATCTGCGGCTGTTTGAACGGGGTGCGCGTAACCTGAAGCTCACCGAAGAAGGACGGGCGCTTTTCGAGCGGACGGGGGCGTTGCTCGCAGAACTGGACGAGACGGCTTCGGCGATTGCCTCGGGCGCTCAGAGACCCAAAGGGAGATTGCGGATCAGCGCACCTTTACATTTTTCGCAGACCGCAATGGGCAGGATTGCTGCTGGGTTTGCCCTTAAGTATCCGGAGGTGAGGCTTGAGGTGACGAGTGAGGACCGGCCTGTGGACATGATCGAGGAAGGCTACGATCTGGTCATCCGGGTCAATCCAAATCCGGATGAAAGCCTGGTCGGACGAGCATTTCTCCGCGACCGGCTGGTTGTGGTGGCGAGCCCGGCTCTGCCCCGCCCGAACGGAGACCACCCTGCTCCCGTCGTTGCGCGCGGCCCAAGCGAACCGCAAACATGGCAGGTGAAGACACCCGGTGGCCGCTCGACGATTAGAATCGAGCCGGTACTCACTTTGTCTACGCTCATCACGATCCGGGACGCGGTGCGAGCCGGCGTCGGTGCAGCACGTCTTCCCATTTCGTTGGTGAGCCACGACCTGGCTGACGGCACACTGGTACATTGGGGGGATATCGACGGTCCCGAGATCGCTCTATGGACTCTCTACCCGTCTCGGCGCCTGCTCAGCGCACGAGTATCGGCGTTCTTGGACTTTCTAAAACAGGTCTTTCCAAATGGGACGCCGGACGAACTGGCGGCCTATATCGGCAGGTGACGACAAAACATGCTTTTGAGAGCCGGCAAAGGCGGGCGCAGAGGACCTGCGACTGCCGGTTTAATCCCGATGCACGACGCCCGTTTCTGCATTCTTTGTCAGTGCGCGTGAGCGCCGCCCGGACGGGAGACCTTCTTCAATCCAGCTCCCGCGGCGGCGGTGTCCGCCAGGGCGGCATCACCGAGCGAGATGACCCCCGTCAGGCGTTTGTCGCGGTTGACGACGGGAAGACGGCGGACCTGAACCTTGCCCATGTTGCGCGCCACGTCGTCGACATCATCGTCTTCGAAACAGTACTTTACGTCCCGCGTCATCACTTCCCGGATCTTGGCATCGCCTCCAAGCCCGTCGGCAAGCCCCCGGATGACCAGATCCCGGTCCGTGACCGTTCCGACGAGCTTGTCGTTGTCACCGACGGGCAAAAAGCCGATCTGCCTGTCGGCCATGCACCTGGCGATTTCGGCGACGGTCTGGTGGGGACTGGCGATTTCTACATCTCGCGACATGATCTCCGACACTTTCATGATCTTTCCTCCTGCGTTTTAGTGGACGTCGAATGTTCCGGTGAGCGTGGTCTCCGAGAGGGTGTGGTGGCGCGCCTCGTTCCACATCGCCTCCACCCCAGCGGTATCCGGCACCTTGAGGTTTGGGACATCGAGTGCGGCGAGACGGAACTGATAATGGTGCAGGCCGTGGCCTTTCGGCGGCTGTGGACCGTCGTAACGGGTATTGCCGAAGTCGTTCTCCGAGAAACGCGGGCCACCGCCGGGCGCCGTATCCTCGCTCTGGCCCAGCTGTTTCCAGTCCTTGGGAATATTGAAGACACCGCAATGGCGGAAGATCCCGTTCGGTGCGTCCGGGTCCTCGACGATCAGCGCGAAGCTTTTGGCTTCCTCGGGCGCACCGCCCCATTTCAAGGGCGGCATCAGGTTTCCCCCGAGGCGGGTATACTTGTCCGGCAAGCGTTCGCCATCGGCGAAAGCCGGGCTGGTGAGGGTCATGGTCATTGGTCGATCCTCCCGAGCGTGTGACAAGCCGCCCCCACCACATGCCAGGCGAGATGCCGGTCAGCCCTGATCGGCCATCAGATCGTCCAGCCATATATGGGTGGTTGGCAGCGTCTGGTCGAAGACGATGATTCCCGAAGCACTCATGGCTTCACCTCCATGATGATGGTTCGAATCTCCCGAACCACCCAGGAAGACGGATGTTCCGGAGGCTGTCGTTAAATTGCCCGGCGCGGGTCGTTGACCTCATCAGGCATCCGATGTGGCCTCTTCCTCGACGAATATTCCCCATGCGGCGATGAAGAGGGCGGCAATTAAAGGCCCGACGACAAACCCGTTGATGCCCATGAGCGAGATGCCGCCGATGGTGGAAATCAAGACCACATAGTCCGGAAGCTTGGTCTCTCTGCCGACCAGGGGCGGCCTCAAAAGATTGTCCACAAGGCCGATGACCAGGGCGCCGACAGCAACCAGCACGATGGCCCTCAGCCAAAAGCCGGCGAGCGCCAGGTAGATGGCCGCGGGCATCCAGATCAAAGCGGCGCCGACTGCCGGCAGCAGCGACAGGAAACTCATCAGAACGCCCCACAGCAGGGCCGGCTCCACGCCGAGGAACCAGAACGCAACGCCGCCGATCGAGCCCTGGATGATGGCAATGATGATATTGCCCCGCACCGTCGCATGAATGACCGCGGTGAATTTGGAGGCGAAGCGAAGGGTATGCGCGTCGCTGAGGGGGAGCGCTTTTCTGACGGCGCGGGCAAGCAGCTGGCCGTCCCGGAACACGAAGAACAGCAGATAGAGCATCACGCCGAAGGTGACGAAGAACTGCAAGGTGTTCTGGCCAAAGCTCAAGGCGCGTCCCGCAAAGAAACCTCCGCCCTGCATCAGCGCCGGGGAGATACGATCCTGCAATGCACCGAAGCCATCCAACTCGATCCGTTCGAGCCAACTGCGGACGAACAAGGGGAGCGTCTCCTGGATCTCCTGGAAAAACCTTCGCACATCGATCTCGCCGTTGTCGATACGTTGGTAGAGGAGGTTCCCCTGTTGGACGAGCGAGCTGAGGACGACCAGTCCGGGAATGATGACGACGCAAAGGCAGATCAGCACGGAGAGCGCTGCAGCGACATTCTTCCGGTGCCCCACCAACGCCTCCACACGCAGGTGAAGAGGAAAGAAGATGATGGCGAGGACGACCGCCCATAATATCGCCGAGTAGAACGGCAGGACGACGGCGACGAACGCGATGGTCACAAGGACCAGGAGCACATAGAAACTGACGCGCTGAAGGGGCATTCGACCTTTCCGGTTCGAGACTGCATCTATGGTACCACAGATGCGACCGCCGCGCTCGGCTCCCGGTTCTTATCCTCCTGTCGAATTTCACGACCGCCGCATGAGCGGCAGCCGTCGTCTGAAGCCGTGCAATAGCCGCTATTTGTTCAAGTCCTTGGCCATCTGCAGATGATGTTCGAGCGCAGGCGTGGTCTTTGCAACCCATGCCTTCAGGTCGGCATTCTCGCCTTCCTTGCCATATCGCTTGAACAGGTCGACGGCATCTTTGTGGGCGTCTTCCTGGTCCGAATGATATTGCTTGGTGAACTTTGCGCCTTGGAGGCCCTTGAGCTTGTTGAGTGATCTCCCTTGCGCCCTGGTCATCGCGGTTGGCAGTTTGGCTTTCACCTTGCCGCCGTCGACGAGCTGTTTCAGTTCCGTCGTCGTCTTCTGGTGGTCCTGGATCATCTGCTGCGCGAACGTCTTCGTGGGCGCATCGGCCCGTTCGGCGGCCAGCTTGCTGGACTCGATCTCGAACATGTCGCTCGTAGCAGCTTCCGTCACGAAATCCTGGGTCTTCGGAGCAACGCCCACGAGCGAATTGACGCCTGATTTTTCTGCCGCCGACTGAGCGAACGCCGATGTCGTTACCATTGCCATGGCAGCCATGAGTGCGATCTTCTTCATGAAACTCTCCTTTCCATCAACAAATTCCGATTTCGCATCAACGCGAACAACCCATTCCTCCTGTTGTTCCAACACCTGCGGAAAATCTCGTTTCGATCCCGGAAAGGCTGAATGCCATGGCACAAAACGGCCTCTTGAGTGTTTGAATGCTCATTGGAGGCTGAAATGAGCACTGAAAAGCAGACGACCGGCCTGGACGACAGGCCCAAGGACGCACCGATCGGCCAGACCGCCGAAGGTTTGCCCGACGACAGCGGGCGACCTGTCGAGGTGGACGACGAAACGATCGAAAGGACGCGCCGCAAACTCTCCGACAATCCTCGCGAAAAACTTCTGAAGGAAGTGAGGGAACAGGAGGACGCTTCGCGGCTGGGGTCCGAATGAGCTCATCCCCCGCCGTCCAAATAGGCCGACCCAGGCTTATCGCCATTACCCGATGGAACATGCGCGGCGGGACAGGCGATATACGGTGGGCCTCGTTAATAGCAGCGGCCGTCGGAGTGGTGATCTCCATATCTTTCGGACTTTGGTGGGTGACGGCCGCAGTACCCCGTTTCAACGCCCATGATCCGGCGTTGAAGAGCGGGGATGCGACGCGCGGGCGGCAGGTATTCGCCGCAGGCAGCTGCGCCGCCTGCCACGCGACGCCGGGCCAGCCGGACCCGCTGAAACTCGGCGGCGGTCTGGCACTCGCCTCCCCCTTCGGAACCTTCAGGGTTCCCAATATTTCCTCCGACCCCACCGACGGGATAGGCTCATGGTCGGTTGGCGATTTGGCGAACGCGCTTGTCGCCGGCGTCTCTCCGGCAGGCCAGCACTATTATCCGGCCTTCCCTTATTCCAGCTATACGGGCATGCGTCTCGAGGATATCGAGGATCTCTATGCCTATCTCAAAACCCTGCCCGCGGTTTCGGGCCGCCCGCCGCCGCACGACCTGCCTCTCCTTTTCCGGTTCCGGCGCGGTCTGGGTCTGTGGAAGCTGTTGTTCTTCGAGGAAGGTCGGAGCAAGGCGGGGCTGAACGGCGATCCGGTCCACGACCGCGGCGCCTATCTGACGGAAACCCTGGGCCATTGCGCCGAATGCCATTCCACCCGCAATGCGCTCGGGGCGATCGAGCCCGAGACGCGGTTCGCCGGAGGTATCGACCCGGAGGGCACCGGTTTCGTTCCGAACATCACGCCAAACCGCATCGGCCAGTGGTCGGAAGCGGAGATCGCCGTGATGTTGCAGACCGGCGAGACGCCCGGACACGGCCGGGTGGGATCGTCGATGTTGGATGTCGTTGCCAATTTTTCCTTGTTGCCGCAAAGCGACCGCGATGCCGTGGCCCGTTACGTCAAGTCTCTCCCGCCTCGCCCGACGCCGCATCCCTAATGGTCACTGTTCGTAAAGATAAGCAGCCAGATGTCGCGCCTCGGCTTCGGAAATGCCGGTCGTCGGCATCGCTGTCCTTGGCGAGAACCGTTGCGGGGACACAATCCACTGGACGAGGTTGTCAGGCGTGTTGTTGATCACGCCGCCGATATAAACACGCTGCCGCAGACCGGTCAGCGGTCCCCCGACCTTGCCGTCGGCGCCGGCTATGCCGGCAATGGCATGGCACCCTGCGCATCCGTATTTGCGGAAGATCGCCGGTGCCTGCGCCGGGTCGCTGCCCGTCATGGCAACAGCCACGGCTCGGCGCTCCTCGCGGTCCTTGGTAAGATAGGTTCCGACGCCAAAGAACAATGCGATCAGCATACCGCCAATCAGCACGAGCCGGAATTCAGGAATGGACACGGCTTGCATCGAGGCCTCCCCTGTTCGAGCCGGCGATCCAGAGCGCCAACATCGCCAGTGCGGCGCCGGCATAGATGATGCCGCCCGGCACCCACATCACCAGGCCGGCCAGTTGTTGATCCTCCAACGGCGTGAGCCCCCACTCCTGCGCCATCCTGGTCTGAGAAACGTAGGCAACCTGCGGAGAAAGAGCGATCAGGGCTCCGAGAATGCTCGTATGTAGCATCGTCAGGAACAGGTGCCAGGCGGCCATGCCCCGGTCGCTTCGCCAGATCATGGCCCACCAGAACATCACCGCCGTTACGAAAAAACTCAGGTGCTGCAGCCTGTGAAGCAGGATATCGGTGACCGTCGCATCGAACAGGACGGGCGCATGCCAGGCCCATATGGCCAAGCCATGCAGGAGGGTCGCCGGAGTACCGGCGCTCAACGCGTTCCAGGTCCTCCAGACCAGGCCCGTCTTCATGACATACCGGACCAGATGCCGGAGCGGCCGAGGCAGACTCCAGAGGAACATCCCAACCGGACGTGCCAGGACGACCAGCGGTGCGGCGACCGCCATGACGAGTTCATGCTCGATCATGTGGAAGGTGAAAAGATGCTCGCCGAGAAAATGGAGGGGCGAGACCAGTGCGGAAACCAGGGACAGCCATCCGGCCCAGTAGAGAATGCCGGAGTTGATAACGGAAAACGGTCTTTGGGCCCGTTGCTGGATTTTTACCGATCCGAGGACATAGAGACCGCCGACAATGGCGATCGGGGTCACGATCCACGGATCGAAGGTCCACGGAAAAGCCGAGGCGTGCAGCTCACCGTCATGTGCCGCTGCCGGGAGCGTGCCGATCGCAAGCAGCGCGGCGGCGAGCGTCGTTCGCATCCAATGAGTGGCACAGTTTCCAGGTCGAGCGTTCATAGCCGCGGAACCCAGTAGATACAGGCATAGAGGGGAAGCCAGGTAACGACGACGAAGTTCCAGTAAAGCGCATTATCCTCGACATCGCCGTAGCGTCGCGTGTTGTCGGCGTGCCGCGAGAACATCAGGCAGGTCAGCACCAGCGTGTCGATGAGATCGGTCAGAATATGGATGGTATGGAGGCCGAGAAGGGTCCAGACGATCGAGCCATAGGCATTGTCGTCCCAGCGTATATGCAGGGAGGGAAACTCGAAGACTCGAAACACCAGCGGCGCGATGCCGCACAGCGACATCACGATGAGGCCGATCCGCACCCGTTTGAGGTTTCGCTTCTGTGCCCATCGCGATACCATTATGTTTGGCAGGACGCTTGCCACAAGCAGCGCCGTCAGCGCCGTTCCCGCCCAGAGGTCAGGCGCAGGCGCATCGACCGGCCACTGCGGCGCCAGAAACATCAGATAGAAATAGACCACGATCGCCAGGCCGAATCCCGATCCCTCGATGAGCATGAAGGCGCAGGTCCCCCACCATGTGGGGCTCGCTATGCCCATGCCATGCAGCGGCAGTCTCGACACATCCAAGACGACGCGTTCCTTCACGATTCATCCTCCGCTTCACCCTTCGGCCAAAACCACCCGATCAGCGTGATTGCGACCGGGATCGAACCCCAGACGACCGCCCAGGGCGAGAATATCGACCAGATCAGCATGACCGAGGTCGCGACCGCAGCCCAGAACGGCCAGACCGAGTCCTGGGGAGACGATTCGCGTGCCTCCGGTAGGGCTTCAACGACGCCGGTGATCAAAAGTTCGCGACGGTCGGTCCTCATTCCGGAGGTCACCGGCAGAACGTCCGGCTGCGACCAGAGCGGATTGCGATCGTCGACCACGGGGATCGATCGGAAATTGTAGGGCGGCGGCGGCGAACTGGTGGCCCATTCGAGCGTCGGGGCATTCCAGGGATTGTCGCCGGCAGGCCTGCCGGACGACCAGCTCCGGATGGCGTCGATGAAAAAGACAAGAAAGCCCAGCGACAGCATGATCGCGCTCAGGCTAACGAAGAGGTTCAGGCCCGCCCAGGGCAGGTCCGGCTGGTAGGTATAAATGCGGCGCGGCATGCCCTGCAGGCCGAGAATGTGCATCGGGAAAAAGGTCAGGTGGAAGCCGATGAAGATCAGCCAGAAGGCCAATTTTCCCAGCCTTTCGCTCATCATCCGGCCGGTCATCTTCGGGAACCAATAGTAGACAGCCGCGATCAGCGGAAAGACCGCGCCGCCGATCAGCACGTAATGGAAATGCGCCACGACGAAATAGGTGTCGTGGACCTGAGCGTCGAACGGCACCGACGCGACCATGACACCCGTCAGCCCGCCGATCATGAAGGTGATGATGAAACCGATCACGAACAGCAGCGGCGTCTTGAAGATCGGCCGCCCGGACCAGAGCGTCGCCAGCCAGCAGAAGATCTGAATGCCAGCCGGGATGGCGATGGACATGCTCGACGCCGTGAAGAAGCTTTCGCCGAGCCGCGGCAGGCCGACGACGAACATGTGATGCACCCATAATCCAAAGGCGAGGATGCCGGTGGCGATCAGCGCCATCACCAGGGGAAGATAACCGAATACCGGGCGCTGGACGAAGGTCGGAAGGATCATCGAAACCATGCCGACGGCCGGCAGGAAGATGATGTAGACTTCAGGGTGACCGAAGAACCAGAACAGGTGCTGCCAGAGCAGCGCATCGCCGCTTTCGGCGGGATTGTAGAAATGCGTGCCAACGAGGCGGTCCATGATCAGCGTCGAGCTCGCGAACATGATTGCCGGCATCGCCATGATGACGAGGAACGCCATGACCAGCATGGACCAGACCAAGAGAGGTATCCGGTCCAGCGACATGCCGGGCGCGCGCTGCTTGAAAACGGTGACGACGATTTCGACCGCTATCGCTAGCGCCGACACTTCGGTGAACGTGATCATCTGTGCCCAGATATCGGCACGCTTGCCGGCCCCATATTCCGGCCCGGCAAGGGGCACATAGGCGAACCAGCCGATATCCGGCGCGGTATCGAGGGCAAACGAGATCCAGAGCAGCAGCCCGCCGGCAAGAAACAACCAGTACGAAAAGGCGTTCAGCCGCGGAAAAGCGATGTTGCGCGTGCCGACCATCAGGGGCACGAGGTAGACAGCCATGGCTTCCATGACCGGCACGGCGAACAGGAACATCATGTTCGAACCATGCATGGTGAAGATCTGGTTGTAGCGATCTGCGTCGACGAAGCGTGCTTCCGGCTGCGACAGTTGGAGGCGCATCGCCAGTGCCAGAATGCCGCCGAGGATGAGAAACACAAAGGCGGTGACGATATAGCGTCGGGCGACGACCTTGTGATCGACCGACGCGATGGCGCCCCAGAAGCCGGGCTTGGATGTCCATGTTCGGGCAAGTTGCCGCTCGAGTTCAGCCTTGTCCAGATCGGCGTCCGTCACCATCGATGATCTCTGCCCAGCCGTCATTTGAGGCTTTCCATATAGGCGGAAAGCTGGCGCAGCTCGTCACTCGTCAAGGGAACGAGCGGCATGTTGTTTCCGGGTTTGAGGGTCTGGGGATCGGCGATCCAGGCGGCAAGAGAACCGCGGGTGTTGTCCATGAGCCCCGCCGCAATGGTGCGGCGGCGACCGACATGAGTGAGGTCAGGCCCGGTCGTGCCGGCTGCGCCGGTTCCCCGTATCGTGTGGCACGCGGAACATTGCCTTGCCATGAATACAGCCTTTCCGGCGCTCGCCTCGGCCTCGCCAGTCTGTGCGCCGGGCCGTCGCTGCGTGGCCGCCCATTGCCTGTAGCTTTCCTCTTCCTCGGCAATGACGAAAAACGCCATGTGGCTGTGCTGCAGCCCACAGAATTCGGCGCACTGGCCGCGGTAGACGCCTGGCCGCTCTGCCCGAAGGGTAAGGACATTTTCTCGGCCGGGGACGAGGTCCTGCTTGCCGGCAAGACTCGGCACCCAGAAGGAGTGGATGACATCGGCGCTTTCCAGCCGCACCCGCACCTCCTTTCCGACGGGAATATGGATTTCGTTGGCGGTCTGGAAAGATCCCGCATCGGCGTCTTCGTAGATGAACTGCCACCACCACTGCTGGGCGCGGACACGGATCGTCAGGTCCGGGCTTCCCGCCCGGTCGAGACTTCTCGTCGTCTGGAAACTTAAAATCGTCAGCCCACCGATGATCAGGACCGTTGCGGCAACCGCTCCCGACACCCAGATCCCCAGGCGTTGTTCGGAACCTCGGTCTTCTCCGGCCTGCCCGTCACGGCGGCGCGTCAGCGACCAGGCCAGCACGATCATGACCGCTATCCAGACGACCAGGCAAACGCCGACGATGAGAACGATCAGGTCCTTGAGAAGGATGGCCGAGTGGCCCTGCGCATCGAGAGCCGACTGGTTCCCGTCGCATCCCGAAAGAAACACCGAAAGCGGGAGGAAGATGAGCGCTGCTCTCAAGGCGACGGCCCCTGTTCGGGATGCACCGGGCTCGGCCCCTCGTTAAAGAGCAGCGCCGCTGGGGCGCGGTTCTCCGCCGGTCTGGTCTGCCGGTCGTCGTTTCGGCTTGGAGCGGTCGTCTTTGCGGAATAGGCACCGATGCTTTTGACATAACCCGACAGCTGCCAGATCTCATCGATCGTCATCCTGTCCCGGAACGAAGGCATGCCATGCGGCCGCCCATCACGGATGGAGGCAACGATCGACACCATTGACGGGCCGTAGAGCCACCATCCGTCGAGAAAGGATGGCCCTGCCCCGCCTTCCCCCTCGCCGTGACACGATGCACAGCCGAACCAGGAATAGAGGCGCTTGCCCTGGCTCATGTCGTAGGCCGTGTTTTCGTAAGGTTGATTGAGCGCGAAATAGACTTCCGGCGGGGCGCCGCCGATGCCGCTCGGCATGAGCCGGACTCCATCCAATGCCGCGGATACGGGTGGATCGGTGCGATATTGCCGCGGCACCCTCAGCAGTGCGATGGCAACCGCGACGGCAAGCAAGGCCGCAACGCAGCAAACCTCAAAAATCCGGGCCGTGCCTTTGCCTGAGACAGCCGGCGACATCGCTTGACCTCCCACGCGTCGTTCTCAATTGAGTGGCATATGGCTCGACCGGCTGAGACGCACCGGCAGGAGCTTGTAGGATGGTGTCTTCGATTGGGGGCTATGATGGCTGAGCGGAAACAAGGGGTTGGTTTCCGGATAATAGGCGCCGCAGCAGCCCTTGGGGATATCGTAGGCAACGATCCTGAACCCCTCAACCGTCCGCCTTGTTTCCGGGTCGATCGCGGTGATCAGGTCGACGATATCCCCGTCTGCGAAACCCAGCCTTTCGATGTCCTGCGGATTGACGAACAGGACCTGCCGGGTCCCGTCGACGCCGCGGAACCGATCGCTGTAACCGTAGACGGTGGTGTTGAACTGATCGTTCGACCGCAGGCTGGCAAGATGAAGAACGTCTTCTCCCATTGCTTCGGTGGGAAGTTCAGGAAAGAGGCGATCCGGGGTGATGAAGTTCGCCTTTCCGTTGCTGGTGACCCATTTCCGTTCCCTGGCCGGCAGAGGGCGCGGGATCCCGCCGGGCCGGAAGAGGCGCTTGTTGAAATCCTTGAACGTCTCCGGATAGGTTTTTTCGATCGCATTGCGGATTTCCGAATAGTCGTCGACCCAGCGGTCCCAGGGTACGTTGCCTCGCGTTAGCGTCGCTTTGGCAATGCCGGCGATGATGGCAGGTTCAGACAGGAGTTCGGAGCTGGCGGGCTTGGCCTTGCCCCGCGAGCCGTGGAAATGTGCCACGCTGCTTTCCATCGAAACGGCCTGCGGTCCGCTTGCCTGCTCGTCGATCTCGATGCGGCCGAGACAGGGAAGCAGGTAGGCGACCTCCCCGTGGACGACATGACTGCGGTTGAGCTTGGTGGCGATCTGCACCGTCAGGCGGAGCTTGCGCCACGCGGCTTCCATGGCAACGGTTTCCGGCGCGGCTCTGAGGAAATTACCGCCGAGGCCTATAAACGCCTTTGTTTCTCCGTCGAGGATCGACTTGCACGATTCCACAGTCGAATGGCCCTGCCAGCGCGGAGGGTCGAAATGGTAGAGTTCCGAGAGCTTGTCCAGCGGCACGAGCGCCGGCTTTTCGGTGATGCCGACGGTACGCTGGCCCTGCACGTTGGAGTGACCTCGCACAGCGCAGATATTGGCGCCCGGTTTCCCGATATTGCCGCGCAGGAGGGCGAGGTTGACGACCATATGGACGTTCTGCACGCCCATCATGTGCTGGGTCAGCCCCATGCCATAGACCATCAAAACGGCGTCGGAGCGGGCGTAGATGCGAGCCGCCTCCGTCATCTGCTCGCGGGTGAGCCCTGAAACGCGCTCCAGCTCTTCCCAGGCATAATTTCGGGCCGCCGCCGCAAATTCCTCGAACCCGGACGTATGCTGTGAAATGAAATCATGATCGAGAATGTGTTTCTTGTCGGCCGCCGCAATCGACGCCGCGAAGGCCACTGCCGCGGCATCGTTCGAATCGTCCGGCGTGCCGTCAGATCCTGAAACCTTGCTGACATGGGCCTCGTGAAGCGCATCGTCCGCCTGTATGAGCGCCTTGCAGATGCCAAACAGGGCGGCGATATCTCCACCCAGCCGGACCTGGTAATAGTTCGAGGAGATCTGTGTCTCTTTGCCCGTCAACATCTGGCTCGGAGCCTGGGGATTGACGAAGCGCTCCAGCCCCGGCTCCCGGAGCGGGTTGAAGGTCACGATCTTGACACCGCGGTCGGCGGCATCCTGAAGGTCGTGCAGCATTCGCGGCGACGAGGTTCCGACATTCTGCGCCATATAGAAGATGCAGTCGCAATTCTGGAAATCCGACAGGATCGCCGTGCCGACCGAAGCTCCGATGCTTTCCGGAAGGGCAACCGACGAGCTCTCGTGGCACATGTTGGAGGAATCGGGCAGGTTGTTGCTGCCGAAAATCCGCGCGAAAAGCTGGTAGATGTAGGAGGTCTCGAGCGAAGCTCGACCTGATGTGTAGAACTCGACTTTCTCGGGGGCGATGGCCTGCAATTCGCGGCCGATTTCCTCGAACGCGGCTGCCCATGTCACCGGCAGATATTTGTCGCTTGCCGGGTCCCATCGCATCGGATGGGTCAGTCGTCCCTGCTCTTCCAGATCGTGATCACGCCAGGTCTCCAGCTCGCTCAGCGTATGGGCGTCGAAAAAGGCCCTGTCCGCGCGCCGGCTGGTGATTTCCCAGGCGGTCGCCTTGGCCCCGTTCTCGCAGAATTCCAGCGGATGCGTCTTAGCCGGCTTGGCCCATGCGCAACTGACGCACATGTAGCCGTCCGGCTTGTTCTGATGCGCCAGAAGAGAGGGGCCGGACAAAGGAACATGTTCCCGAATGAGCACCTCACCCACCGACTTTGCCGATCCCCACCCACCAGCAGGGCCACTTGGGAAACCTAAACGAGGTGTCTTGTTCGGTTTTGATGTCATTATGGAAACGCAATGGTTGGACTGGGCTAGCTAATAACTTGGCTCCGCCGCCGTAGTTCCATGCCGCCGGAACTTAGTTCGACAACGGCCTCGGCTCCCTATCAGAGCCACTTCCGAGCCTTGCGACTGGGGGCCTAGCTGCGGCGGCCACCAAAGCGGGCTCCACCTCAACCAAACGCGATGTCTTCGGCCGAGCGTTCCATGTCCTGTCGACGATGCTTCCTGGGGCGCCCCTTCCCGGCCAGCATGAAATCAAGCTCGGCTGCGAACGGTCCGAACCGGTCGATGAGCCGCTGGGCTTCCTGGGCGCTCAAGCCATAGTTTGTTACCAGATCCTGCGGCGTATATTTCGCCCTGGCGTCGTTTTCGTGCGGGTGGGGATTTGTCGCCGTCTCCGGCAGGCGATCAGATGGCGCTTCGGAGGTCGGCGGGACAGGATTGGTTGCGGACGGCACTGCAGGATGTGAGGCGGGAACGGGTTCTTTCGGTGGCTGCTGCATCACTTTCTTCTCTTTCGAAAGTCAACAAGACAGAGCTGAGATAGTTCCAGACCAATATTCGCCGGGCTCGATCGCAGAGCGGCGTACCCATCGGCATGCGCAATGCCGATGGCGGCCGTAGATTGTCGGTACGTGACGCTGGAAGGCGGTCGAAAAGGCCGCTGTGCCTCGACTTACTTCACGCAGCCGGCGGATGCATTGTTTTGATTTGGCCTGGAATTGTCCTTGGCGGCCTGCGCGGGGTCGCACTTGTTCGGCGGCTGGCGTGTGTCGCTCTTGGTGCTGCCCGTTTGAGTCTGGTCGAGAGGTCCGCCCGTGCCGGCGGTCGGTCCGCCAGTGTCTCCCGTATTGCCCGGTCCGTCGATGGCTCCCGTGGCGCCACCTGCGGCATTGCCGGGGCTCGGTGTCGTTTGAGCGGTCGCGCTGCCGGCGGTGAAAAGAGTGACGATGATGGCTGTGGTTATGAGCTTGGTCATGTGAGGTCTCTCGGTTGCTGCTCGAACCGAACCAAGACCGTGGCTTCCGGTTCCAGCAAACAAGAGCCACATTTCCGGAAGCAGGACGGATTTAATCGATAACAAAGCCGAGGCCGGATCGCGAAAAATCGTTGACGCGATCCGGTCACGGCCGATTATTCGATCCTGATACCTTATTCGTTGATCTCAGGCTCGACGACCTTTGCAAGGTTCCGCAGCGACTCCTGCCAACCGAGATAACACGCCTCGGGCGGGATGACGTCCGGCACCCCTGCCTGGGTAATATTGACCTCGGTCCCGACCGAAACCTTCTTCAGCGTCACCGTGACTTCCATCTCGCCGGGCAAGTTGGGATCGTCGAATTTGTCGACGTAGCGGAGGCGCTCGCCGGGAACGAGTTCTAGATATTCGCCGCCGAAGGCATGGCTATTGCCCGTCGTAAAGTTCCTGAAGGACATTTTGAACGTTCCGCCGACCGTCGGTTCGAAGTGATGGACAGTGCACAGAAAGCCATTGGGCGGAAGCCATTTGGCGAGTGCGTCAGCCTCGATGAACGCCCGATAGACCTTCTCCGGGCTGGTCGCCAGAACGCGATGCAGGGTTATGGTATTCGGCATGGTCGTGATCCTTTTTGAATTGCCATGGACGACTCTAAGGACGAACGGGATTTTGCCAATCCGACATCGGATCGATTTTTTTGGTGCAGGAATTATCCGGGTGTTCCGGCTGCAGGGTTGGGCCAAGCTCGCCTGCCAGGGCAGGTTATCGACGCCACGGCAGGCTGTCACCTGAATGCTTCGAAGATCAATCCTCGCAGCCAGCGGTGAGCAGGGTCCGCGTCCATGCGCGGATGCCAGGTCTGCGCGATCGAAAAGCCAGGCGTCGCCACCGGCAGGTCGAACATCTGGGTCTGGTCTGTACCCCCCGCCCGGCAGTACGAGCGCGGCACCAACCCGACAAGATCGGATGCCGCCGCAACGGCAAGCACTGCCGGATAGCTCGGCACCACGAGGCTGATCTTTCGCGAGAGGCCCAGTTCGGCCAGCGCTTCATCGACCGGCCCCGCGAAATGTCCTCGTCTGGAGGAGATCACATGTCCGCACGCCGCATATCGCTCTGCGGTTATAGGCGTAGCTTTGAAAAGAGGGTGACCTAGCCTCGCCACGCCGACAAAGACGTCCTCAAACAGGGTTTGGCCGCGCAGCTCCGCGCCATCACCGGAAATAACGCCGATATCCAGGTCAATCGCAGCATCTCTCAGAGGCTGGATTTCCTTGTTCGGCTTCGGCACGAAGCGCAGCCGTATGCCCGGCGCGGCATCCGTTACGGCAACGCTGAGGCGAGCGGCGTTCAGGAGCACGAATGCTTCGTTGGCACGGATCGTGAAGTCGCGTCGGAATTCCCGGATGTCGATGTCCTGCTGGGGACTCAACACGGTCTGGACCGCCATCGTCAGCGACCGCACCTGCTCGGCAATCGCTTCGGCATGCGGCGTCGCGACCATTGCCCGCCCCGCCGGGACAAGAATGGGATCACGCAATGCCGTCCTCAACCTCGCCAGTGTCCGGCTCATCGCCGATGTGCTCAGCCCCAGCCTGCGTGCTGCACCCGACACGCTCCGCTCGCGAAGCAATGCATCCAGGGCCAATAGCAGGTTGAAGTCAAGATCAGGCATGACGTCGAGCCTAGCGATGTATGGCGTATGACGCAATAGTGAGTTGCATACGTTGCGTCTGGCGCAAACATGAGCCCGCGGATATCGATGAGGGAAGCTCAACGAACAGGTGTTTCCCCATGTCCGTAACCTCACCCGCAAACCTCGCCCACGATGGCTTGACGTCACCACGACGGTATCTGGCGGTCGCAGTGCTTTTGACGACGCTCGTGCTCGTCGTTCTGGACGGAGCGATCGCCAATGTCGCGCTGCCGTCGATCGCGGCCTCGCTCGGGGCCGATGCCAGCGACACCGTCTGGGTCGTATCGAGTTATCAGCTTGCCGTACTTGTCGCACTTCTGCCCTGTGGGGCATTGGGCGAAATCCATGGCCCGCGGCGCGTGTTCCTGATCGGCGTCGCTCTCTTCACGGTGGCTTCGGCAGCATGCGCCCTCGCCGGAAATCTTCCCGTTCTCGTGGCGTCTCGATTTGCGCAAGGGCTGGGTGCAGGCGCGATCATGGCCCTGGGCATGATGAACCTGCGCTTTGCCGTGCCGCACCGGCTGTTCGGAACCATTATCGGCCTCAATGCGATGATCATCGCGATTTCTTCCGCCGCAGGGCCAGGTGTTGCCGGAGCAATCCTTTCCGTCGCCAATTGGCCCTGGTTATTTGCCGTCAACGTGCCGCTGGGCCTCATCGTCCTTTTGTGCGGCGGCTTTCTGGGTCACCTGCCAGGCGTGAAGCGGCACCTGAATGCCGCCGTACTGGTCGCCAACACGCTGATGTTCATATTGTTCTTCTCCGGGGCGGAACGGATAGCCAGCGAACCGATCAGCGGCTCGATCCTGATCGTCGGTTCCATCCTTTGCCTTTGGGCGCTGCTGCGCCTTGAACGCAAGAACGAGACGCCGATCGTTCCGACCGACCTTTTGGCGACGCCAGCCTTCCGGCTTGCGATCATCGCATCGGTGTCCTGTTTTACCGGCCAGATGCTCAGCTATGTCGCGCTGCCGTTCTACCTTCAGCACACGCTACATATGACACCGGTGTTGGCGGGACTTTATATGATACCCTGGCCCGCTGCGACGATCCTCGCCGCGCCGATTTCAGGGTGGCTGGCCAATCGCGTCAAGACGGCGTGGCTTTGTGCTTCCGGTGGCGGGTTGTTGGCCGCAGGCCTCCTCATCGCCGGTCTCTCTCCTCCCGATCCAAGAGGAATTGCCTTTTTGGCCGGCA
This sequence comes from Neorhizobium sp. P1_A6, assembly GCF_056406795.1. Classification (NCBI taxonomy): domain Bacteria; kingdom Pseudomonadati; phylum Pseudomonadota; class Alphaproteobacteria; order Hyphomicrobiales; family Rhizobiaceae; genus Neorhizobium; species Neorhizobium sp. P1_A6. The sequence continues at coordinate 149,613 of NZ_JBFTZM010000007.1, forward strand.
CCGTCCTCGCCGGAATCGGTTTCGGCCTGTTCCAGACCCCGAATAACCGAAGCCTGCTTCTGTCCGCACCGAAAGCGCGCAGCGGTGCCGCGGGAGCCATGCAAGGCACGGCACGCCTACTTGGTCAAACCTTTGGCGGTATCTCCATGTCGATCATTTTCCAGACCATGCCCCTATCGAATGCGCCGAATATCGCGCTCGTTCTGGCCGGCATCTGCGCGATTGTCTCCGGCCTGGTCAGCCTGAGCCGCGTCCGCTTCGAGGTGGTCGAATAAGACGTCGCAGGCTTGCAAGTTCGGAAAATGGAGGCGGTGTCCTTTCAGAGGGATGCCGCCTCACGCGCCAATGACCGCAATAAACGAAGGCGGAAGATCGCCAATCAAAGGAATGCGTCGAGAACATCCGCAATTGGACGGTCCCGCGCGGCGCGAATCCCGATACGCACCGGTAGAATAGCCGGATCGGAGCCTTGAAAAAGCAACAGATCCCGGCGAGTGTATTAGCTGGCTAATATCTTGCGGCGCCAGTTCGACTTTCCATCCGGCTGATTATTCACGGAAATGCCATGCCCTTCATCATTGCGATCGTTACCCTTGCCGGACACATAGCGCTTCTTCTCTGGGGGACGCGGATGGTGCAGACGGGCATCCAGCGTGCTTTCGGGCCGAGCCTCCGGTCGTTTCTCGGTCGCGCATTGAACAATCGGATGAAAGCCTTTTTGTCCGGAATGGGCGTCACGGCAATTCTCCAGAGCAGCACGGCGACGGGGCTGATGGCATCGGGGTTCGCGGCCGAGGGGCWGGTTGCTCTTGTCCCGGCTCTTGCCGTCATGCTCGGCGCCAATGTCGGCAGCACGCTCATCGTCCAGGTTCTGTCCTTTGACGTCGCGGCCGCGTCGCCGGCCCTGATATTGCTCGGCGTCCTGATGTTCCGCCGCACGCAAAATCCGCAGGTCCATGATCTCGGCCGTGTGTTTATCGGCCTCGGCTTCATGCTGCTAGCCCTGCATCAACTGCTCGAAGTGCTGACCCAATATGCAGGCACACCGGCCTTCTCTGCGGTTCTTTCGGCCATATCGACTACCCCCCTCCTCAGCCTCCTGCTCGCGGCCGCACTGACCTGGGCAGCCCATTCGAGCGTTGCGGTGGTCCTGCTCGTCATGTCGCTTTCGGCCCAAGGGCTGATCGATCCCTATCAGGCTTTCGCGCTGACCCTCGGCGCCAATCTCGGGACGGCGATCAATCCGGTCGTTGAGGGACAGTCCGGCAACGATCTTTCGGCCAAGCGGCTTCCGATCGGCAACCTGATCATCCGGATCATGGGCGTTCTGACGGCGCTTGCACTCCTCTCCCCGATTACCTCTCTGATGATCCAGATCGAGAGCGACGGCGCTCGGTTGGTCGCCAATTTCCACACCGCCTTCAATCTCGTGGTCGCGGTCGTCTTCATGCCGCTCCTCACGCCCTTCGCAAACGCGCTCGTTCGGCTGATGCCGCAGCGGATCGACGAGAGCGATCCCGGCCAGCCGCGATATCTCGATCCATCCGCCAAGGAAACGCCGGTCGTGGCGCTGCAGGCGGCGGCGCGGGAAGTCCTGCGTCTGGTCGACGTGCTGGAGGAGATGCTGGCGGGAACGAAGTCCGCGCTGACGAGCACCGATCGCCGTGCCCTATCGCAGTTGCGAGAGAAGGACAATGTCCTCGACCGCCTGAATACCGCAGTCAAACGGTATCTCACGTCCATCGATCCCGAAGAGTTCAGCGACAGCGACCGGAGACGGCTTGACGAAATTCTGCTGTTCTCGACCGGCCTGGAACACGCGGGCGACGTCCTCGACCAGAACGTGCTTCCCCATCTTGCCAAAAGGTTGCGCCGAGGCATGACCTTCTCAAAGGAGGGGCAGCTTGAGCTCAACGGCCTGCTGGACCGTCTCTCCACCAATCTGCGCACCGCCGCCGCCCTTTTCATGTCTCAGGACGAGCGCGTCGCGCGCATGCTCGCCGATGAAAAGATCGTCTTCCGCCGGGCGGAACGCGATGGAACCAACGCTCATTTCAAGCGGCTGCGCAATGGCGATGTCGACACGGCGGAGAGCACCTCCCTGCACCTGGACCTGTTGCGGGATTTCAAGCAGATCAATTCGCATCTCGTTGCAGCCACGGCCTACCCGGTCCTGGAACGGCAAGGCGAACTGCTGCAGAGCAGGACCATCCACCAGAGCGCCGCCGACCCGGTTCAGAATTAGCCGCGATTGCGCTTCTTGCGGCCCTGCGGCTTAAATTCCACGAGCAGCGACTTCAATTCGATCTCGCGAACGCGTCGTGCCGCTTCGTCGGGGCTGACCCATTCGAGAACGCGTTGCCCCTGTTCCTTGAAGCCATTTCTGACCTCTGTGACTTCGATCTGGAACACGTCCACAATACACGGAGCCACATTGCCGTCGTCGAGTTCTTTCAGATAGGTATAGTGGCCGACCGGCTTCTTTTTCGCCACTCCGCTCACGCCCGCTTCCTCCCAGGCTTCGGTCGCCGCCGCTTCGAAGGGCTTTTTCCCCTTCATCGGCCAACCTTTCGGAATGATCCAGCGTCCGCTCTCACGCGACGTGATCACCAAGATTTCTATATCGGGCCCGTCCTTCCGATACCGAAAGCACAGAGCGCCATACTGTTGGCGAAACGCACCGGCGAACAGCCTGTCGGGAAAGATAGCAAGCTGCTTGAGCAGCGTCTGTGACTTGTCCGGCCGAGGCCTTGCGGCCTTCCTCGTAGATTTCATGTCGATCAAACTGTCGATTTTGCTTGTTGCTTCAATTGCCTGAGCGTGTTTATGACACATTTATGACAGTTAGCCGCATGGGAAGGTCGCATGGCATGATGAGTATTTTTCGTAAGCTGATGCCACGAGAAGACAAATTCTTCGAAATGTTTTCAAAGCATTCGAAGACCGTCGTCGCAGCGGCCCACGCGCTTGATCAGCTCCTCAAAGGCAATGAGGTTGAGAAAAACTGCGAACTGATCGTCACTTTGGAAAATGAGGCCGACGACATCACCCGGGACGTTCTTCTTGCTGTCCGGCGGAGCTTTATTACCCCCTTCGATCGCGGCGACATCAAGGATCTGATCCAGTCTATGGATGACGCGATCGACATGATGCACAAGACGGTCAAGACGATCCGGTTGTTCGAGCAGGCCGGCTTCGACCCGCTCATGCAGCAGATGGGTGGCGAAATCGTCAAGGCGGCAAACCTCATTTCGGAAGCGATCCCCCTTCTCGACAAGGTCGGCTCCAACGCCCAGCGTCTTGCAGCGATCGCCGAGGAGGTTACCCGCGTCGAAGGCCGGTCGGACGACCTTCATGACCAGGGTTTGAAGGACCTGTACCGACGTCACGGGGCGAGCGGCAACGCGATGTCCTACATGATCGGTAGCGAGATCTACGGCGAACTGGAAAAGGTCGTCGACCGTTTCGAGGATGTCGCCAACGAGATCAGCGGCATTGTCATCGAGAACGTTTGATGGATAGCTCTCTCGCCTTGCCACTTCTCTTCGGCCTGATCGCCGTCGCTCTGTTCTTCGATTTTCTCAATGGCCTTCATGACGCGGCCAATTCGATCGCGACGATCGTCTCGACCCGTGTCCTGCGACCGCAATATGCGGTTGCCTGGGCGGCCTTCTTCAATTTCATCGCTTTCCTTTTCTTCGGTCTGCATGTGGCGGAAACGCTCGGCACAGGCATCATCGACCCCGCGATCGTTTCGCCGCAGGTGATCTTCGCCGCCCTCATGGGAGCGATCATCTGGAATATTGTCACCTGGATATTCGGAATTCCGTCCAGTTCGTCGCATGCGCTTGTCGGCGGCCTGGTGGGAGCCGGCCTGGCAAAAGTTGGTTTCAGCTCGATTGTCTGGAGCGGTCTCGGGAAGACGGTCGGAGCGATTTTCCTATCGCCGGCCATCGGCTTCCTGCTTGCCTTGCTGCTTGTGCTCCTGATTTCCTGGCTCTTCGTCCGGCAAACGCCGTTCGCGGTGGATCGGACATTTCGCACGATGCAGTTCATCTCCGCTTCGCTTTACTCCCTCGGCCACGGCGGCAATGACGCACAGAAAACGATGGGCATCATCGCAGTGCTTCTGTTCAGCCAGGGATATCTCGGTTCCACGTTCTACGTGCCCTTCTGGGTGGTGATCTCCTGCCAGTCGGCAATGGCTCTCGGCACGCTCTTCGGGGGGTGGCGGATTGTCCACACCATGGGCTCGAAGATCACCAGGCTCAACCCGATGCAAGGTTTCTGCGCCGAGACTGGCGGAGCGCTGACACTGTTCGGAGCGACCTGGCTCGGCATTCCCGTCTCGACGACACATACGATCACCGGAGCGATCGTCGGCGTGGGCGCGGCGCGGCGGGTCTCGGCGGTACGTTGGGGGCTCGCCGGCAACATCGTGATCGCCTGGATCGTGACGATGCCGGCAACTGCAGCGATATCGGCGGCGTTCTACAGCCTCGCGAACCTGCTGCAATAATCGCACCTGGCCCGCGTTATTCGCGGGCATCCGGGATCGTTGCCCGAAGAGCCTCCGAAAGCTGCCGCAGACTGTAGGGTTTTGGCAAAATCTCCACGCCTTCCGCGGTCGCAGCGCTCTTGAGCACGTCCGCATAACCCGATGTGAGCAGGATCGGCAGTTTTGGATGCCTTTGCTTGACCTCCTTGGCGAGATCGACACCATTGATGCCGCCAGGCATCATGATGTCGGAAAACATCAAGTCCGGCTCGGCATCGGACGCGAGCACGCTCAACGCGGCGGCGGCCCCATCGACGCGGGTTACGGAATAGCCAAGTTGGTCGAGCATGTCGTTGACCAGCATAGCGACGCTGTCGTCGTCTTCCACGACCAGGATTTTTCCGGCGACGCTCCTGTCGGCGTCCCCCTGGGCTCGGGACGAATGGTTGCCGGTCGCCTCCAATGACGCTTCGATCGACCGGGGAAGCCAGAGGTCTACAGCTGTTCCGACGCCCGGTTCGCTGTTGATCTCGACCGATCCGCCGGAGGCCTCGACGAAACCATAAACTTGCGCAAGACCCAATCCCGATCCCTTGCCGATGTCCTTCGTGGTGAAAAACGGTTCGAACACCCGCTTGAGAACCTCGGGCTGCATTCCCATCCCGCTATCGGCAACGGTGATCTTCACCACGTCGCCCCTTTGACCCGACGCATCGACGACTGAGTTGGACGCGCTGATGATGATCGTCCCGCCATCTGGCATCGCATCGCGCGCATTGACGCAAAGGTTCAGGAGGACGAGCTCGAGTTCGGCCGGATCGGCCTGTACCGGCCACACCCCCGTATCGACGTCGACGTCGATACTGATGTCTCCGCTGAGGGTCCGGTCGAGAAGTTCGCGCATCTCGGAAATCTGGTGGCGAAGATCGATCGGCTGCGGTTTCAATGGCTGCCGCCGGGCAAAGGTCAGCAATTGCCTGGTGAGCGACGCTCCGCGATTGACCGCCTGTAGCATGCCGCTTTTGATGCGCTCCCGCCGCGCCGGATCGTCGCGTTTGTCGAGGACATCCAATCCACCGGAGATCACCATCAGGAGGTTGTTGAAATCATGCGCGACCCCGCCGGTGAGCTGGCCGATCACTTCCATCTTCTGGGCCTGGCGCAGCGTTTCCTGCGTTTTTCTCAACTCGTCGTCGCGTCTTCTCTGCTCGGTGACGTCACGGGCGCTGGAATAGAGCTTGTCGTCGACGATGACAGCCACCCAGGAGAGCCAGCGATGGTCACCCTCGCGGGTCCGGCATCGGTTTTCGAAGTGAAGCACGGGCATGCCGCTTTGCGCCGCCTGAAACGCAGTTTCGCTGGCGACGACGTCGTCCGGATGAAGGAGCGCCCGCAACGGCGTGCCCAGGAGCTCCTCCTCTTTCAAACCAAGGGTCTTCTCCCAGGCGGGATTGGTCTTTTCGAATAGGCCGGTCTGAAAATCGATCACCGACAGCAGCTCCGGGCTATATTTCCACGTCCGTCCCCGCTCGCGCGAATGTTCCAGAACGCGGCGCTCCAGATCCGCATTAAGCTCTTCCAGGCGCGCAGCGTTTTCCTTCAGAAGCGCCTCGCGCCGATCGCGCGACAGCCTGATAGATGCCGAAATGCGCCCGACCAGTTCTCGAGCCGAAAAGGGCTTCACAAGATAATCATCGGCACCGGCGCGCATCCCCTCCAGCCTTGCCTCTTCGCCGGCTCGGGCGGAAAGGAGGATGAGGGGCAGATCCCGGAGATCGTCGTCGGCCCGTATCCTCGACAGCAGGCCAAATCCGTCGAGCCCCGGCATCATGACGTCGGAAACGATGAGGTCCGGCCGTCTGAGGCGTGCGGCGTTAAGCGCCGCCTCGCCATCAGCCGCCGTCTCGACCGTAAAGCCGGATGTCGACAGCAGCCGCTCCACATAGGCACGCATATCGGCATTGTCGTCCGCCAGAAGGACATGCCCCGTCGGAGCGAGCGTTTCGGCCATCTCCCTGCTCGCAGCTGGCAATATCGAAGCGGCCCCCGTGGCATCGCCCGCCGCAAGCCATGACATCGCTTCGTCGACGAAAGCCTGGCGTCTACCGGTATTGCTCTCGACCGGCTGGGACATTCGCATCTGCTCCGAAGGGATGTGCGCCTTTCCGAACGGTATCGAGATCGAGAAGGACGTGCCTTCGCCAAGCCGGCTTTCGGCTCGGATTTCCCCGCCCTGGAGATGCACCAGTTCCTGCACCAGCGCGAGCCCGATGCCGGAGCCCTCGAATGACCTTCCTTTGGCGCCCTCGATGCGGTGAAAACGCTCGAACAGGCGCGGCAACTCCTCGGCCGCAATCCCCGTACCGGTGTCGCGTATTTCGATTTCGGCCCGTTCCCCGTCGTCCGACAACCTCACGCTGATGCGTATCTCGCCCTCGAACGTGAATTTGAACGCGTTGGAAAGCAGGTTCAGGACGATCTTTTCCCACAGATCCCGGTCGAGATAGACCGGCTGGGGCAAGTCCGCGACTTCGATAACCAATCTCAGCCCGGCTTGTTCGATCGCGGATCGGAAATTCGATGCCAGTTCTGCGGTCAGGCTGCCGATATCGATTGGTTCGAAGGAGGCCTGCACACGCTGCGCCTCGATCCTCGAAAAGTCCAAGAGCGTATTGACCAGTTTCAACAGCCGTTGACCATTGCGCTGGGCAACAACAATTCGCTGCCTGTCATCGACAGAAAGCCCGTCCGGCTGCTGAAGCACGTYGGCGAGCGGCCCCAGCATCAGCGTCAACGGTGTACGGAACTCATGGCTGACGTTCGAAAAGAACATGGTCTTGCTGCGATCGATTTCCGCCAGCGCTTCGGCCCGCCGCCGCTCGTCGGTACGTGCCCGCACTGCGCTGACCGCGGCGGAAATAGCGGTCGCAAGCAGTTCGTAGAAGCCCATATAGCTATCGTCGAAAGGCAGGCGTGGCGAGGCGCCGGCCACCACGAAGACCGGAGGCAGATCCAGGCCGGGGACGGCGATGGGAAGAAGGAGCGCCCGATCGGGAGGCTCATCATAAGGCCCCGCACCCTCGAAGAATTCGGAAAGACCGTTGACCCCCAGAGGGCCGCCTGTCGCCAGTGCCCTTTCCATCGGCCATGGGGCATTCGAGTGCGCGTCGATTGTGGCCATCGATGCGATACGTCGAGACGGCAGACCATACTGCGCTGCAAGCCCATAACTGCTCCCATCCGAAGACAAATGGTAGAGAAGAACAAGCGGCAGATCGAATTCGAACTGTGCAAGGACTTCAACGACGCGTCGCGACAGGTCGTCCATGTCTTCCGCCAAAGCCAGACTGGCGTTCAAATCCCGGAGTGCGCGGGTTCGCCGTTCCGACAGCATGGTCGCCGTCGTCTCCGTCACCGGATGGAACAAGCCGCCGATCTCGCCGGTCTCGTCCCGGATCGGCGAAAGCGAGAAGGTAAAGAACGTTTCCTCAAGATAGCCGTTGCGGGTCAGAAACATCCGCTGGTTTTCGAGGAATGACGTATCTCCCTGGCGCGCCTGACGAAATGGCTCGCCGATCGCCGGCCAGGCGCTTGACCAGGTGACGCTGTAATCCTCCCCGAGCGCGCGGGGATGAGCCGAGCCGCACACGGTGCGATACCCGTCGTTGTAGATCTGGGTGTTTTCGGCGCCCCAGATCACGTTGATCGGAAAATTCGAGGCGAGACAAAGACTAACGGTTGTCCTGAGGCTTTGAGGCCATCGACCGATCGGCCCCAGCGGTGTGTCGCTCCAGTCCTTTGTTCGGACGAGCTCGGCCATTTCGCCACCGCCCGCCAGGAAGTCGCCGGTGAGTATCTGCTGTGTCGACAACCAGTTAGCCCCATTCTGGCACCGGCTCGGGAACCTGACGCTCGATACAATGAGCCCCGCAGCTCAGCCGTTGTAATATCCAACTGTGTTCGTGAGGCCCGCTTGGATGCCGCGGATCCGGGGCACTATTATTGACGAGTTTGGCCGCCGAAAGACCCGGCCGGTTTATTCAACGAATCACTGAAATAATCTAGCATGAACTATCAAGGGTTGAAATTGCGCTTCACCAAACCTCCCTCCGCCGGGCGCAACCTTTTCCTGCGGTCTTGAAAAAGTGCTAGGATTAATCGGCGAATTGGGAGACAAAGGGCACCGTCTTTATCGACCCGTGCCCACAGTTTTCTCAGGATGTCTTCCATGCTCGCGACCGTGATCCCCATGCCCGAAACCGTTCTTCTGCCGGTCGAGGGAGTGGCGGAGCGCTTTCCGGTGCGCCGGGTCTATTGCGTCGGACGCAACTATGCCGACCACGCGATCGAGATGGGCGGCGACCCGACCCGCGAGCCGCCGTTCTTTTTCCAGAAGAATGCCGACAACATCTATAACGGCGAGACCTTCCCCTACCCGCCGCTCTCCTCCAGCGTCCACCACGAAGTGGAACTGGTCGTGGCGCTGTCCGGCGGCGGTGCCGATATTTCGGTCGGAGACGCGCTGTCCAACGTCTACGGGTATGCCGTCGGCATCGACTTCACCCGCCGCGACCTGCAGGATGTCGCCAAGAAGATGAGCCGTCCGTGGGAGGCCGCCAAGGCCTTCGAGAAATCGGCCCCCGTCTCCGCCCTCGTCCCGGCCGAAAAGATCGGTCATCCGCAAGCAGGCGCGGTCTGGCTCGACGTCAACGGCGCGCGAAAACAGTCCGGCGACCTCAATCAGCTGATCTGGAAACTGCCGGAGATCATCGCCGAACTGTCGAAACTGTTCGTCCTCGCCCCCGGCGACGTGATCATGACCGGCACGCCGGCGGGCGTCGGCGCCGTGGTGCGCGGCGACAGGGTTACCTGTGGCATCGACGGCGTCGGAACGCTGTCGCTGACAGTCGCCTGACAAAACCGCGACGGAAGGGAAAACCATGCCGATCTATGCACTCGGAGAATTCGAGCCGAAAACGCCCGGCCCCGACCGTTTCTGGCTGGCGCCGGATGCGACCATCATCGGCAAGGTCGAACTCGGCGAGGATGTCGGCATCTGGTTCGGCTCGGTGCTGCGCGGCGACAACGAGCCGATCATCGTCGGCAAAGGCTCGAACATTCAGGAAGGCGTGATGATCCATACCGATCCGCGCTATCCGGTAACGATCGGCGAAAACTGCACGATCGGCCACCACGCGATCATCCATGGCTGCGTGATCGGCGACAACTCATTGGTCGGCATGGGTGCTACGATCCTGAACGGCGCCAAAATCGGCAGGAACTGCCTGGTCGGTGCCAATGCGCTGGTCACCGAAGGCAAGGAGTTCCCCGACAATTCCCTGATCGTCGGCTCGCCGGCAAAGGTGATGCGGGTGCTCGATGACGAGGCGGTCGAGAAGCTGAAACAGTCGGCGGTCCGCTACGTCGCCAACTGGAAGCGGTTCGCCCGCGACCTTCGGCTTCTTTAGGCGGCGCAGGCGCCGCACAGCCCGCGGATCTCAATGGTCGTCTTGGCAGGCTTGAAGTTTTTGCTCTTTGCCCAGTCGCTTAAGCGATGATCGACCTCGTGGTCGTGAAATTCCGAGACATGGCCGCAGCTTTCGCAGATCGCAAATGCGACCGTGCCGTGCCCATGACCATGCCCCTTGCCGCAGCATTCGCTTTCCGGATGGGCGCAGGCGACGAAGGCGTTGAGGCTTTCGAGCCGATGCACCATGCCGAATTCCAAAAGCTTGTCGAGCGCCCGGTAGACCTGCAGCGGCGCACGAAACCCGTGGTCGCGCAGCCGGTCGAGGATCGTATAGGCGCTCATCGGCGCATCGGCGCGGTCGAGAACATCGAAGACGAGCGACTGGTTCTTGGTCAGCGCCGGAGCGGATGTCGGTGTCGAAACTGGTGCGTTCATTATCGCACTCCTTGGTTGCCAGCCTTTTCGGCCGTGTTTTTACCCGCTGCGGGAAGCAGGCTTACAATGAAAAGTAAGAGCGCCGCGACCACAATGGAAGGGCCGGACGGCGTATCGTAGTGCAGCGAGCCGAACAGGCCGCCGACCACGGCGAGCGCACCGATCAGCGAGGCGAGCACCGCCATCAGCTCCGGGCTTGCCGAGAACCGCCGCGCAGTTGCGGCCGGAATGATCAGAAGCGCGGTGATCAGCATGATGCCGACGATCTTCATCGCGATCGCGATCACCAGCGCCATCAAAAGCATGAAGAGCATCCGCGTCTGCGCCGGCTTCATACCCTCAGCTTCCGCCACATCCTCACTGACCGTGGACGCGATCAGCGGCCGCCAGAGCCAGACGAGCGCCGCCAGCACCAGCACGCCGCCGCCCCAGATCAGCGCGATATCTGTGCGCGTCACGGCCAGGATATCGCCGAACAGGAAGGCGATAAGGTCGATCCGCACCGAGGTCATGAACGCGACGAGCACGAGGCCGATCGCCAAAGCTGAATGAGAGAGAATGCCAAGCAGTGCATCCGCCGACAGCGACTGCCGTCGCTGCAGCGCCAGAAGCAGCAGCGACACGACGACCGCGACGCCGAAGACCGCGACCAGCAGGTTGATCTGGAAGAACAGCGACAGCGCCACGCCGAGCAGAGCCGAATGCGCCATCGTATCGCCGAAATAGGCCATCCGCCGCCAGACGACGAAACAGCCGAGCGGCCCGGCCGTCAATGCGACGCCGATGCCGGCGACGAGCGCGCGGGTGAAGAAGTCGTCAAACACGGCCCTCTCCCTTCGCCTCGGCATGATCGCCGTGATGGTGGCCGCCATGATGGTCATGGTCGGAATGGTCGTGATCATGCCCATCCTGATCATGATGCCCATCATCGGGATGGCAGTGGTCGGTGACCGAACCGTCGCCATGCATCACCCGGCCGTCCGGCAGATGGGTGTGATCGTGGTGATGGCTGTAGACCGCGAGCGAACGCGAATTGCCAAAGAGTTTCAGGTAATCGGCGCTCTGGCTCACCACTTCCGGTGTGCCGCGGCAGCAGACATGGCCGTTGAGGCAGATGACGGTGTCGGTGCCGGCCATCACCATATGCAGGTCGTGCGAGATCATCAGGATACCACAGCCGGTCGTCGTCCGGATCGAGCGGATCAGGTCGTAAAGCGCGCTCTCGCCGGCAAAATCGACGCCCTGCACCGGCTCGTCGAGCACCATCAGATCCGGCTTACGAGCGATCGCCCGGGCCAGCAGCGCCCGCTGGAATTCGCCGCCGGACAGATGCCGGACCTCGGCGTCGATGAGATGGGAGATGCCGGTCGAGGCCAGCGCCGCCAGAAGATCGGTGTCATCAAGCGGGCCGGTCAGCCGCATCAGCCGACGCACGGAAAGCGGCATCGTCCAGTCGATCGCCAGTTTCTGCGGCACATACCCGACGCGCAGGCCGGGCAATCTCGCGACCGATCCTTCGTCCGGGCGCAGCACACCGATCGCAAGTTTCGCTGTCGTCGACTTGCCGGCACCATTCGGACCGATCAGCGTGACCACCTCGCCGCGCCGGATCGAGAAATCGACGCCTCGCACCAGCCAACGGCCATCCCGGCGAATGCCGGCATTGGCAAGCGAGACGAGCTTGCTTTTTTCGGTTTTGGGCGCGCGAGGCCGATTGGACATCAGCATGTTTTTCCGGATTCCCTGTTGTCAGTGGCTATGACACACGTTATAGCATAACGCAATTGATGTAATAACATTACTATGGAATACAAGGACGCAGCATGAAACGGGCTTCGATCTCCCTCCTCTCCGCCGCGGCATTTTTCGTGGGTGCAGGCCAAGGCTTGGCGACACCGGACGTGGTGGTTTCGATCAAGCCGATCCACTCGCTCGTCGCCTCGATCATGAAGGGTGTCGGCGAGCCGAAACTGATCGTCGATGGCGCCGCCTCGCCCCATACATTCTCGCTGAAACCCTCCAATGCCGCGGCCATCGAAAGCGCCGACGTGATCTTCTGGATCGGCCCCGGTATCGAGGCCTTCCTTGAAAAGCCGCTGGATGCGCTGGCGGCCTCGGCAACGGTGATCGAGCTGGAGGATGCACCCGGATTGCAAAAGCTGCCCTTCCGCGAGAGCGGCGCCTTCGAGGCACACGATCACGGACATGAGGCCGAGGACGTACATGAACATGGCGACCACGAGCACGACGGGCATGGCGGTTTCGACACGCATCTCTGGCTCGACCCGATGAATGCCAAGGCGATGGCTGCGGAAATCGAAAAGACGCTGGTCGGCGCCGACCCGGCGAATGCCGCCACTTATCAGGCGAATGGCGCTGCGCTGATGAAGGATCTCGACACGCTTGATACCGAGCTCAAGGCCACGATCGCGCCGGTCAAGGACAAGCCCTTCATCGTCTTCCATGATGCCTATCAATATTTCGAGCATCGTTATGGGGTGAGCGTCGCGGGTTCGATCACCGTCAGCCCCGAGACGATGCCCGGCGCCGAACGCGTCGGCCAGATCCAGAAGAAGGTGAAGGAACTCGGCGCCACCTGCGTCTTCGCAGAACCCCAGTTCGAGCCGAAGCTGGTGGCAGTGGTGACGGAAGGCACGCCTGCCCGTTCAGGCACGCTCGACCCCGAAGCCGCGACGCTGAAGCCGGGTCCCGGCCTTTATTTCGAGCTGATGCGTGGGCTCGCGAGCTCCATGAAGAATTGCCTGTCGCGGGGGACGTAAGGTCGGGCCACGAAAAGTGCGACCGCCGATACGCGTAGCGGCGAACGTGCGAGGCCTGCGGGAGGGAAGGCAAATACCCCCGCAGGCCGATCTTTCTCAGCGAGCCACGATGAAACTCGAGATCACGCCGCTCGCAATGCCGACCAGCAGGAAATCGTTGTCGACCTTGACCCAGTGATAACCGCGCGGCGGAGCCGACAGGCGGTAACGGCGATAGTCGCGGATTTCCGCCATGCGGCGACGCTCGGCGGCCGTCATGCGATGGCCCCTGGACCAACGCGGCTTTACGACCACGACCTTCTTCTGAATCGTCACCGTGCGAGTCACGGTCCTGATCCGCTCCGGAGGCGAATGACGATCCTGCGCCTGGGCCGCAAGCGGAGCGGCAAGCACGGTTGCGGAAAGAAGGATTGCAAAGAACTTTTTCATTGGGTGTTTCCTCGTGTTGACCACGCTCGGAAACTAGGACCCAAACGATGAACCGTAGCTGAATTGACGCATTACGTTTTCGTAATGAAATTAATGCGTTCCGCTGACTTCCTGATATTTAGAATTTACTGAATTAGCGCCTCATAAACGAAATAGTCGAAATCCGCAGCCTTCGCCCGTCCCGACGTGTCGAAGGCGAAGAGGCCAACAAATGCGCCGGTGAAGGAGCCGTGTTCGCCGCGGCCACCCTCGTCAGAGATGACGCCGGCATCGAGCACCGGACCAAGTTCCTGCCAATCGTTGGAGCCGCCGGCGCGCCAGAAGAATTGCAGGTCGTTGTCGCGGATCTCCATGGCGAGATGTACCGGGCCGTCGGGTACGGAAACGCCGCTCCCTGCCGGAAAGCTCATGCGCCCATGCGGAAAATCACCCGGGCAGGAAAAGATCGTCACCACGCGGCCAAGCTTTTCGTGCAGGGTCACCACCAGCGAGTGGAACTTGTGGCGATTGTAATAGTGCGTCAGGCCCGCGACCTGCTGATACGTCTCGGGCGAGAAGTCGACCACCGTCTCGGTGCGGAAGGAATGGTGTTCCTGCCGGCGGGCGACGAGCGATTGTTCGAACCAGGATCCGATGCTTTCGCGGCCGAAAAGACGCAAGTGACCGGGACGCTCGGTCAGGCTGAACAACCGTTCCGGATGAGGCGTACGCAGCCACTGGAATTCCGGCGGCAGGACCTTGTCGTCGAACGAGCGCTCCATGCGGACAGGCTGTTCGATATGCGTGACGTTGCCCGGTGCCGGCACGTCGACATCCGGCACGACGCCGCCCTGGGCGAGATAGAGCCAGTCGTCCTCCCAGATGCATTTCTGGATCGCCGTTTCGCGGCCGAGCGTGCAGCGGCGTTGCGGCGCGAGCGGCCGGCCGCAGAGATGGGTATGGTACGCTTCGCCTTCCGGCGTTTCGACGTACTGGCCATGGCCGGCTCGCTGCAGAACGGCTTTCGGATGGTCTTTCGAGGTGATGAGATGCGTCTGCGGATGCATCTCATACGGCCCGTCGATCGAACGCGCGCGCGCCATGGTGACGGCATGGTCGTACCCTGTGCCACCCTCGGCAGTCGTCAGATAGTACCAGCCGTTGCGCTTGAACACATGCGGGCCCTCGACTAGGCCGAGCGGGCTGCCGGCGAATATGTTTTTGATCGGACCCTTGAGCGCCCTCGTCTCGAAATCCCACTCCTGCAGCAGGATGCCGTCAAAGGCCGGATGTTTCGGCGCGCCGCCGTAACTCTCGGTGCGGTGGTTCCATTGCATGTTGAGGAACCACTTGCGGCCGTCGTCGTCATGGAAGAGCGTCGGATCGAACCCGGAGGAGTTCACATAGACCGGATCGGACCATTCGCCCTCAATGGTTGGCGAGGTGACGATGTAGTTGTGGGCGTCCTTGAAATTGCCATCGAAGCGTTTGACGTCCGTATAGACCAGGAAAAACAGCCCGTCGGAATAGGAAAGGCAGGGCGCCCAGATGCCGCAGCTGTCGGGATTGCCGCGCATATCGAGTTGGCTTGCCCGCTCCAGCGGCCGGCGCTTGAGCGTCCAGTTCACCAGGTCGCGCGAATGATGGATCTGCACGCCCGGATACCATTCGAAGGTGGAGGTGGCGATATAGTAATCCTCGCCGACGCGGCAGATGGACGGATCAGGATTGAAGCCCGGCAGGATGGGGTTGTGGATCATGTTCTCCTCGCAAAATAGAAACTGTGTCCTTGCCCCTCGTCCGGCTGCCGCCACCTTCTCCCCGCTTGCGGGGAGAAGGACTTCGGAGCGCCGGCCGTGCCACATCTCCCTTCTCCCCATCAGAACGGGGAGAAGGTCCCGGCAGGGGGATGAGGGGCAGCTCGAAGCCGCCCTTCCCTTACCGCGCCGGCCCTGCCCGCTCGGCCGATTTGGCCCAGAGGTTAATGTCGGCATCCTTGGCATAGGTGTCGATCTCCGCAAGTTCGGCCGCCGTGAACTCCAGATTGTCGAGCGACTTGACGCAATCCTCGACCTGTTCCGGGCGGCTGGCGCCGATCAGCGCCGTGGTCACGCGGCCGCCGCGCAGGACCCATGCGAGCGCCATCTGCGCCAGCGTCTGGCCACGCTTTTCGGCGATTGCGTTGAGCGCCTTGAGGTTGGCGATGTTTCGGTCGTTCAGGAAGGCAGGCCGCAGCGACTTGCCCTGCGCGGCACGGCTGTCTTCCGGAATGCCGCCGAGATATTTCGAGGTCAGCATGCCTTGCGCCAGCGGCGAAAAGACGATCGAGCCGATGCCGAGGTCTTCCAGCGTATCGAGCAGCCCATCTTCCTCGACCCAGCGGTTGATCATCGAATAGCTCGGCTGGTGGATGAGAACAGGCGTACCGAGTTCCTTCAGGATAGCGGTTGCTTCCTGGGTGCGCTTCGAATTGTAGGAMGAGATACCGACGTAAAGCGCCCTGCCCGAGCGGACGATGTGATCGAGTGCGCCGCACGTTTCTTCGAGAGGCGTGTCCGGATCGAAGCGGTGCGAATAGAAGATGTCGACATAGTCGAGGCCCATCCGCTTCAGGCTCTGGTCGCAGGAAGAGATCAGGTATTTGCGGCTGCCCCATTCGCCATAGGGACCCGGCCACATGTTGTAGCCGGCCTTCGATGAGATGATCAGTTCGTCGCGATATCCCTTGAAATCTTCGCGCAGGATTTGGCCGAAGGCTGTCTCGGCACTGCCGGGCAGCGGGCCATAGTTGTTGGCGAGATCGAAATGGGTGATGCCGAGATCGAAGGCCTTGCGAGCGATCGCGACCTTGCGTTCGTGCGGCGTGTCGTCGCCGAAATTGTGCCACAGGCCGAGCGAGATCGCCGGGAGTTTTAGTCCCGAACGGCCGCAGCGGTTGTATTTCATGGTTTCGTAGCGGTTGGACGCTGGTTGCCAGGTCATGGTCGTTTCCTCCGAATGAAATGCGGCGCGCCCATGTCTCAAGCGGTGCGCGCCGCATTCATAGCTGATCAGCGCAGAAGCGCCAGCGCCTCGTCGATGCCGAGCGCCGCCGGCTGGGTGCAGGTGGTCGAAAGCTCGATGAACCGCCCTTCCTCGCCGGATTTCAGGATCGAGGTCATGACGTCGACACCGTGGAGCGTGCGCTCCAGCGAGCAGCGCGCATCTCGGCCTTCGATCAGCGCCATCGCCATGTCCGCGAGACCGGCTGTGCGATAGTTGGCACGCGGCCCCTGCGGATGTTCCTGGTTGTTGATTCCAAACGGATGATCCCAAGGGTCCAGCGGCTGGATATCCTTGTTGCGACCGCTCGCTTCGACAGTGCCACCGAAGAAGTTCGGATCGGGCACGAAGATCGAGCCCTCGGTGCCGTAAAGCTCCATATTGGCGTGGCGGTGCGACCAGACATCCCAGCTTGCCGACAAGGTGATCGTAGCGCCGTTGACGAATTCGAGCAGCGCATGGATGTTGGTCGGCGTCTCGACCGGGATCACCTGGCCCTTCAGCGGTTCGCTAGTGACCAGGCGGGTCGGGTTCGCCATCGATGTCAGTGCCCCGACCCGTTTCACCGGACCGAGGAAATTGATGAGGTTGGCGATATAGTAGGGGCCGAGATCGAGGATCGGTCCGCCGCCTTCGAGGAAGAAGAAGCCGGGATTGGGATGCCACATTTCCATGCCCGGGCTCATCACGTGGCAGGTGCCCGACGTGATGCGCCCGACGCCGCCTTCGTCGATATATTTGCGGGCGAGCTGGTGCGCACCGCCGAGGAAGGTATCCGGCGCGCAACCGACCGACAGACCCTTCTCCTTGGCGAGCGCCTGCAGCGCCTTGCCCTCCTCCAGCGTGATGACGAGGGGCTTTTCCGAGTAGACGTGCTTGCCGGCTTCGAGGATCGCCTTGGAGACGGCGAAATGCGCCGCCGGTATGGTCAGGTTGACGATCACGTCGAGCTCGTCATTGGCAAGCATCTGCTCGATCGACTGCGCCTTGACGCCGTATTCCTCGGCGCGCATTTCGGCCGCGTGCTCGTTGAGATCCGCGCAGGCGAGAACCTTCAAGCCGTTGAAGAGCGGCGACAGCTTGAAGTAAGTGGTGGAAATATTGCCGCATCCCATGATGCCGACGCCAAGTTCCTTGGGCATGGAAAACTCCGGAATTCCTGTGATCAATAGGTCTTGAAGGAAGCGATCGAGCGCGTCAGCAGCCGGTCGAGATCCTTCGGGTTGTCGTGTTCGAGGACGTAATGTTTTGCGGACGTCTTTTTGAGCGCCGCCATCAGGTCCTTCCACGGAACGGTGCCGTGGCCGACATCGGCCCAGCCGTCCTCATCCGCGTTTTCGCCGGCCGGTGCGATGTCCTTGACATGAACGGCGGTGATCCGCTTGGCGTAGCTCTCGATCCAGGCGAACGGATCGGCGCCGCCGCGGATCACCCAGGCGATATCCGCTTCCCAGGCAAGGTCAGGACCACCGGCGAGGATCTGCTCCTGCGGGGTCGAGCCGTCCGGCAGCGTCTTGAACTCGAAGTCGTGGTTATGCCAGCCGAACGTATAACCGGCATCCCAATAGCGTTTGCCAACGTTCTGCAAGCGCTGACCGAAGGCGAACCATCCGGCGGCGTCGGTTGGGCGCTGGTCGGCGACGAGATGCGGGCAATAGATCGCCTCGACGCCGAGCGTCCTGGCAATCAGCAGCGCCTGTTCCGGCTCCTTTTCGAGAAGGTCAATACCGAAGTGACCGGTCGGCATGGTCAGGCCGTTGGCATCGAGATCACCCTTGAGCGTCTTCAGGCCTGCTTCGTCAAGCGTCGCATAGATGCCGCCATAACCTTCGACTTCCGTATAGCCGGCCTGCGCAACCTTCTTCAGGACATCCGAGAGCGGCGGAAAGTTGCGTGCGCAATAAAGCTGAAAACCGAGTTTCGTCATGGTGTTCCTCCCTTGATAGAGACCTCAGCCTGCCGCCTGGCAGGAATAGAGGTCGTAGATGCGGAATTGCGGGATCGCGTCCGTCGGGACGGCGGGCGTGAAGCGAATGCTGCGGCTCTCGCCGGCGGCGAGATCGAAAGCGTTATCGGAATAACGGCCGGGCGTGCCGCTCTCGATCAGCACGAAAAGGGCGAGGCTCTCGGCCTTGACGACGAGATCAAAACCTCCGTCTCCGGATGGAGACGCGGCAAGCTCAAGCCCTGCCGGTTCGAGTTCCAGGGCCTTGTAAGTGCCCGGCACATGATGCCCCTCGCCGGCCATGCCGTTCGACGCGGTAAAGCTCCAGGCGAGGATCCCGCCCTCGGGAATATCTGCGGTCGGTAACGTCAGCACGGTCACGGCCGCATCCGGCGTACAGACGGATTCCACACGCCGAAGCGAACTGCGTTCGCCCTTGAGCGTCAGGAGCGAAAGGTTGAGCGTCACCGTCACATCCTCCGCCGTGTCGTTGACGAGCGAGAAGCGGATTTCCCGGACGTCGTCGGACGGGATCGCCGCAACCGTGATCGGCTGGAAGAAGCGTTTCGCCATGTAGTGCAGCACTTTCCAGCTGCCGCCGTAATCGAGGCTCGACCAGGAGGCGACGGGCCAGGTATCGTTGAGCTGCCAGTAAAGCGCACCCATCGTATGCGGCTTCAGCGACCGCCAGAAATCGACGGCGGTCTTGATCGCCAATCCTTGCTGTACCTGGCTGAGATAGACGAAATTGGCAAAATCCGTTGGAAAGCGGAAGTTGCGGAACATCGTGCCAGCGATGCGCTCGTTGCCACCGACATTCTTCTGGTGATGCTCCATGACTGGCGAAGCGATATTCATGTCCTTGGCCGCGGCATAGGTCTCGATGACCGGCAGCGACGTATAGGACTGGAAGCCGAATTCCGAGCAGAAGCGCGGGCGGACAGAGCGGTAATTGTCGAATGGCTTGTTCTCGTGCCAGACGGACCAGTAATGCATGTCGCCCGAACCGTCCGCATGCCAGGCGTCGCCGTAATCGAGATAACCGGAAGCAGGGCTGGACGGCCACCAGATGGCGTCGGGCGCGGCCTTGTCGAGCGCCTGTTCGATGACGCGGTTCAACCGGTCGTAGGAGACGAGGTACCGGTCGCGGTTCTCACGGGACTCCGGAAACCATGTCAGCGCGCCGACAAGTTCGTTGTCGCCGCACCAGAGCACGATGGAGGGATGCGAGATCAGCCTGCGGGCCTGGTACTCGACTTCCGCCGCAACGTTTTCGAGGAAATCGGGCGTCGACGGATAGAGATTGCAGGCGAACTGAAAATCCTGCCAGACCATTAGGCCGAGGCGGTCACAGAGATCGTAGAACCAGTCCGCTTCATAAAAGCCGCCGCCCCAGACACGGATCATGTTCATGTGAGCGTCGACCGCGGAGCGCAACAGGTCCTCGGTCTTCTCCCGGCTCGATAAGGAAAACAGCGCGTCGGCCGGGATCCAGTTGGCGCCGCGGCAGAAGATTTCCCGGCCGTTGACGCGAAAGGCGAAACGGCTGCCGGCCTCGTCCGGGTCGGTCAGCAGCTCCACGGTCCTGAGGCCGATCTGGCGGGTGATGGCTTCGGTGGGGGTGCCGACCGTCAATTCGTAGAGCGCCTGTTCTCCGCTGCCGGAGGGCCACCAGAGCTTCGGGTCATCGATGTGAAAGAGGTGAGTCACCGTCGTTTCGCCGGCGCGCACGCCGCAATCGAGCCGGACCCGTTCGTCTCCGAACGAGAAGAACACCGGCAGCACGCCCTGCCCTTCGGCATGAAGCGTCACTGTGACAACGAGATCGACCTCGCCCGCCTCATGTCTCTGGCTGGTGACGATGTGTTCGATACGGGCGGTTTCGAGCTTCTTCAGCGCGATTTCGCCGTAAAGCCCGAGCGGTGCAATTGCGATATTCCAGTCCCATCCGAAATGGCATTGCGGCTTGCGCAGCATGTTGCCGTTCGGGATCGGCGAATTGGTCGTGGAATAGGGAATGTAGAACGGCTGGCGCGCCTGCCGCTCGGCCGCTTCGGCGATGCTGGAGCGGAAGAGAATGCGGACCGTATTCTCTCCGGCCCTCAGCGCTTTCGACACGTCCGGACGGTAGCGGCGGAAGCAGTTGTCCGCCTGCAGTACAGGGATGTCGTTGACGAAGACGGTCGCGACCGTATCGAGGTAGGTGATGTCGAGATACCAGGAGCCCGCGGGATCATCGAGGGTGAAGCGCCTCTCGATCGTCCAGTCTGCATTTGCGACCCATTGCACGTCGCTCTCGTTGCGGCCGAAATACGGATCGGGAATGATGCCGGCCGACTTCAGCGCAGTGTGAACGTCGCCCGGGATCGGCATCTGGGTGCGATGCGTTCCGTCGGCAGAGGCGAGCTGCCAGGAGCCGGAGAGGTCGATCGTGGTCATTGCACCGGTCCGCAAAATTCATGGCGTGCCGTGCCAGCCCCCCTCTGTCCTGCCGGACATCTCCCCCACGGGTGGGGAGATTGGCTGGGGGCCTGTTCACCAGTCCCACTATAAACGCCGGGGATGGCGAGACGTTGCAGCGAGTCGATCTCCCCCCTTGTGGGGAAGATGTCCGGCAGGACAGAGGGGGGTATTACCTGCCGCGACGACAATTGCCCCAAGGGCAATCGGCCCATCTGCAACTGACTGCACGCAAACATCAGATCCGCTCTTCCGTTCCCGCGTCGAACAGCGAAGCCATGCTCATGTCGAAGGCGAGGCGCACCTTGGCGCCGACGGCGTAACGCCGTGCGCCGCCGATGCGAACAGACATCACGTGGCCGGCATGTTTCAGCCATAGCAGGTTGTCGGCGCCCATCGGCTCCTCGATATCGACCACCGCCTCATGGATTTCGCCGCCGGTGATATCGCCATCCACCTTGATATGCTCCGGACGGGCGCCGAGGATGACCTGGCGTCCGGGTTTCAGCGGTTCGGAGGCATCATAGCCATCCAAGGAGAAACTGACGCCATTGGTCTTGAAGACGGTATGATCGCCCTCCTCCGCCAGTTCTCCTTTCAGAAAATTCATCGACGGGGAACCGATGAAGCCGGCGACGAAACGGTTCCTGGGCCGGTTGTAGATCGTTACCGGATCGTCGAGCTGCTGAATGACGCCGCTCTTCATGATGGCGATACGGTCGGCAAGCGTCAGCGCCTCGATCTGGTCGTGGGTGACGTAGATCATCGTGTTCTTGAGCGCCTGATGCAGCCGCTTGATCTCGACGCGCAGTTCGGAGCGCAGTTTTGCGTCGAGGTTCGACAGCGGCTCGTCGAACAGGAAGACGTCGACGTCGCGCACCAGGGCGCGGCCGATCGCGACGCGCTGGCGCTGACCGCCGGAGAGTTCCGAGGGCTTGCGCTTCAAGAGCGGCTCGATCTGCAGAATGCCGGAAGCGCGTGCCACGCGGCGGTCGATCTCGTCCCTCGGAACCTTGGCAACGCGCAGGCCGAACGAGAGGTTCTTCTCAACCGTCATCTGCGGATAGAGCGCGTAGGACTGGAACACCATGCCGATGCCGCGGTCCTTGGGCTCTTCCCAGGTGACGTTCTTGTCCTTGATGAATATCTGGCCCTCGGTCGGCTCCAGAAGTCCGGCGATGCAGTTCAGCAGCGTGGACTTGCCGCAGCCCGACGAGCCGAGCAGGACCAGGAACTCGCCGTCATGGATGTCAAGGTTGAGGTTTTCCAGCACCTTGACCGAGCCGAAGGACAGCGACAGTTCTCGGATGGAAACGCTGCTCTGAGTGCGCGTGGAAACATTGTTGAGCATCAGGCTTATCCTTTGACTGCGCCGGCCGCGATGCCGCGGACGAAAAGCCGGCCGGAAACGAAATAGACGATCAGTGGAACCGCACCCGTCAGCAGCGTCGCCGCCATGTTGACGTTGTATTCCTTCACGCCCTGGACGGAATTGACGATGTTGTTGAGCTGTACGGTCATCGGATAGGTATCCGGGCGGGTGAACACCACGCCGAACAGGAAGTCGTTCCAGATGCCGGTGGTCTGCAGGATCATCGAGACGACGAAGATCGGCAGCGACATGGGCAGCATGATCCGCAAATAGATCTGCCAGAACCCTGCCCCGTCGATGCGCGCCGCCTTGAAAAGTTCTTCCGGCAGCGAGACGAAATAGTTGCGGAACAGCAGCGTCTGGATCGGCATGCCGAAGATCGAATGCACCAGAATGAGACCGTAGAGCGTGCCGTAGAGGCCCATTTCGCGCAGCACGATGACGATCGGATAGATCATCACCTGATAGGGGATGAAGGCGCCGACGATCAGGATCGTGAAAAAGATCTCCGAACCCTTGAACCGCCAGTTGGCGAGCGCGTAGCCGTTCACCGAGGCGATCGCGATCGACACGATCACCGATGGCACGGTGATCCGAACCGAGTTCCAGAAGCCGCGCGAAAGACCGTCGCAGTTCAAGCCCGTGCAGGCCTGCGCCCAGGCCTTCACCCAGGGCTCGAAGGTGATCTCCATCGGCGGCGAGAAGATATTGCCGAGACGAATTTCGGGCATGCCCTTCAGCGACGTGACGACCATCACATAGAGAGGCAGAAGGTAATAAAGTGCCGCCAGGCCAAGCGCACCGTAGACGATGATATTGCGCGACGAGAGAACCTTGCGGGGGCGTTTTCCCTGCGGACCGGCTTCCAGCCGGGAACCGGCCGGCCCGGAGATGGCGGCCCCTGAAATGGGCATCGTGAGCGATTTATCCACGCTTGCGTCCTCCGAATTCGAGATAGGCCCAGGGAACGATGATGATGGCGACGGCGAGCAGCATCATCGTGGATGCGGCAAAGCCCTGGCCGAGGTTCTGGGCGAAGAACATGTAGTCGTAGACGTATTTGGCAGGCACGTCGGAGGCGATGCCGGGTCCGCCGCTCGTCTGCGCCACGACAAGGTCGTAGATCCTGACGATGCCGCTGGCGATGATGACCAGGGTAGTGACGAAGACCGGCCTCATCATCGGGATGATGATGAAGAGGTAGGTCTTCCACATGGGGATGCCGTCGACGCGTGCGGCCTTCCAGATGTCCTCGTCGATGCCGCGAAGCCCCGCAAGCATCAGGCACATGACAAGCCCCGTCCCCTGCCAGAGTGCAGCGATCAGGATGCCGTAGATGACGATATCGGAATTGTAGAGTGGATCGAACGCGAAGCTCGTCCAGCCAAGCGAGCGTATGACCGATTGCACGCCGAATTCAGGATTGAGGATCCACTGCCAGACAAGGCCGGTGACGATGAAGGACAGCGCGAACGGATAGAGGAAGATCGTCCGGAACGTGTTTTCGAACCGGATCTTCTGATCCATCAACGCGGCCAGCAGGAAGCCGATGGTCAGGCTGAAAATCAGCGACAGGCACCCGTAGGTCGCCAGATTTTGGATCGAGACGATCCAGCGCGGCGTATCCCA
Organism: Neorhizobium sp. P1_A6; assembly: GCF_056406795.1. NCBI lineage: Bacteria > Pseudomonadati > Pseudomonadota > Alphaproteobacteria > Hyphomicrobiales > Rhizobiaceae > Neorhizobium > Neorhizobium sp. P1_A6. The sequence continues at coordinate 173,652 of NZ_JBFTZM010000007.1, forward strand.
GAGCCGCTCGTACTGTTCCAGGCCGACGAAGGACAGGCGTGGCAGGAGCTTGGAATTTGTAAAGGAATAAACGACGGTCCAGATCGTGCCGCCGAGGAAGATCACCACGGCCGTCAGCATCATCGGGATCGAGGCAATCTTCGAATTGAGATTGCGGAATAATTGGTTGGGTCGGCCGGGCTGAGTGTGCGCCGCCATGGTCAACTCCTCTGGATGGCAAAGGCTGCTGGAAGCGAGCCACCACCGGCCCCGCCCCTTTCGGACGCGGAGCCGGCTGTTGGATCGCTGTCTGTCGGATCAACCGGCCTTGGAGAAAATAGCCACGAAGCGCTTCTGGGCTTCCTCGGCAGTGATCGAGGTATTGGCGAAGAACTGCGACATCAGGTCTTCCAGCTGCTTCTGCGTATCCTGCGTGATGAGCTGGTCGGTGCTGGTGACGACATTGCCCTTGGCAAGGATCTCGAGGCCCTTCTTCATGCAGTCGTTGGCGGCCGCAAGATCGACGTCGCCACGCACCGGCAGCGAGCCCTTCTTGAGGTTGAAGGCAACCTGCGTCTTGGCATCGAGAAGCGTCGAGGCAAGTACTTCCTGCGCTTTCGTCTTCGCCGCATCCTTGAGGACCGGGAAGTAGAAGGCGTCACCGGCGGTCGAGATGATCTCGTTCACGCCGAGGCCCGGCAAGCAGGTATAGTCGACACCGGCTTTTTTGCCGGCCAGCTGGAATTCGCCCTGCGCCCAGTCGCCCATGATCTGGCCGCCGGCCTTGCCGGTGATCACCATGTTGGTCGCCTGGTTCCAATCCTGGACGTTGGTGCCCTTCGACATCTTGCGGGCGTCGTCGGCTGCCTTGAAGACCTTGGCCATTTCCGGACCGGCCGCGACCTTTGCGTCCTTGTCGCCATAGACCTTCTGGTAGATCTCCTTGCCGCCGATCGCGACCGTCAGCACGCTGAACAGGCCGGTCGACTGCCAGGCCTGACCGCCGATTGCGAGCGGCACGATGCCTGCCTTTTCAAGCGCCGGGGCTGCTGCGACATATTCGTCCCAGTTCTTCGGAACCGCAACGCCCGCCTTCTTGAAGGCGTCGTTGGAAAGCCACAGCCATTGCCAGGAATGGATGTTGAGCGGCACGCAATAGATCTTGCCTTCGAAAGTGCAGGATTTCAGCAGGCCCGCAGGGCGGACGATCTTGTCCCAACCTTCCTTCTTGGCGAGATCGGTGAAGTCGCGCATCAGGCCAGCCTGGACCAGTTCTTCGGCCTGGCGGCCGTGGTTGAACTGGGTGGCTGCCATCGGATCGCCGCCGGTGATACGGCTGATCATGATCGGACGGGCGGTACCGCCGGAACCTGCAATCGCGCCGTCAACCCATTTGTTGCCGGTTGCGTTGAAAGCCTTGGCGAGTTCCGCGACAGCGGCAGCCTCGCCCCCGGACGTCCACCAATGGGTGACTTCGAGATCGGTGGCGTGAGCCGCACCAAGCGGCAGCATCACGGTTGCGGCAAGAACAGCCGCCATAGAACGAATATTCATGAGTCTCCTCCCTCACTGAAACGTTGCCGTAAAAACGTAGGGCAATCCCGGATATCGCGCAACCGGTTTTGTCGGAAAAAATTTGTTGGCGCAGAGAATGCAACCTGAAGAAGATACCACCGTATTTCGACGGTCAGCGAATTTGTTCTTCAAGGGGACGAACAGCCACGTAACAGGCGTCAATTCGCCGATATCAGGCAGCCTACCTTTCGCGCCTGCAAAAATTTCTTTCGCATCTGCGTTGTGCAACTCAGAGGAAGGTGGTTCCTGTATCGGGCAAAATTCCTCTCGACATTTTACCTGTATCGTTTCAGTTATAATTTTCGTGTTGGAGGACAGGGAGGTGTCGCGACGTTTCCAGGCAAGCTTGGGCCCTTTATAGTGGCCACCTGACTCGAGCAGCGACGGCAAATCATGGATGACAGCGGAAGATCTAGGACGGGCGGAACGCAGACGGCGGTCCGTGAACGTCCTACCTTGAAAACAATCGCCTATATGACGGGCCTCGGCATCACCACCGTTTCACGTGCGTTGAAAGATGCGCCGGATATCGGCGCCGACACCAAGGAACGCGTCCGCCTTGTTGCCAACCAGCTCGGCTATCAACCGAACCGCGCCGGAGTGCGCCTCAGAACCGGCAAGACCAACGTCATCGCCCTCGTGCTCAGCATCGACGAGGAGCTGATGGGCTTCACCAGCCAGATGGTGCACGGCATTTCCGAAGTGCTGGGCGGCACGCAATATCACCTCGTGGTGACGCCGCATTCCTTTCAGAAGGACCCGATGGTGCCGGTACGCTATATCCTCGACACCGGCTCGGCGGACGGGGTGATCATCTCGCGTATCGAGCCCGACGACGCGCGGGTGCGGCTGATGACGGAGCGGAATCTGCCCTTCGTCACCCACGGCCGCACCGACATGGGGATCGTCCATCCCTATCACGACTACGACAACGAGGCTTACGCCTATAAGGCCGTTCAGAAATTGGTAGGGAAAGGCCGTCGGAGGATTGCGTTCCTGTCGCCGGGAAGCCGCTTCTCATTCTACGTCCACAGTCGCGTGGGCTTCGAACGCGGGCTTGCCGATTTCGGTGCAACCGAAGTGCCGATGGGCCGGGTGACCAGCGAGACGCCGCTTGAAGAAACACGCGCCTACGCGGAACGGATGATGCGCGCGGCCGAGCCGCCGGATGGCATCATTTCGATCAGTGGATCGGCGACGATCGCGCTGGTAGCCGGGCTCGAGGCCGCCGGCAAGAAACTGGGCCACGACGTCGATATGGTATCGAAACAGTCGGCCGACTTCCTCAACTGGATTCGCCCGGAGATCTATACGGTCAGCGAGGATGTTCGCCAAGCCGGGCGCGAACTCGCCAAGGCCCTGATGGCGCGCATCGACGGCGTCGGGCCGGAACTGCTGCAGAGCGTCTCAAAGCCCGTCTGGTCGAAGATGGCGCCGAAGGACTGAAACGAAAACGCCCGCCGGATTGGCGGGCGTTTTGCGTTGCGTGGATCAATGATCAGGCAAATTCGCTAAGGCCGCTGCCCCATGGGCCGTGATGCTTGTCGACGCCGTCGAGGCGGTCGAAGCCATGGGCCCCGAAGAAGTCGCGCTGAGCCTGGATGAGGTTCGCCGTGCCACGGCCGCGACGATAGGCGTCGAAATAGGAGAGCGCCGAGGCGAGCGCCGGAACCGGCAGGCCGGAGAGAGCGGCGTAAGAAACGACGCGACGCAACGGAGCGTCGGTATCCTTGACCATCTGCGCAAAGGCCGGCGTGACGATCAGGTTGGCGACATGCGGATCCTTGGTAAAGGCCGAGGTGATCTCGTCGAGGAAGGCCGAGCGGATGATGCAGCCGGCGCGCCAGATCTTGGCGATCGTCGGCATCGGCAGGTTCCAGTTATATTCGGCGGACGCTGCCGACATGACGGCGAAACCCTGCGCATAGGCGGCGATCTTGGCAGCAAGCAATGCGCTTTCGAGGTCGGCGATGAAAGCAGCCTTATCCTTCGGCGCTTCCGCGACCTTCGGGAGGCCAAAAATCTTTTCGGCAGCCAGGCGTTCGGTTCTCTGGGACGAGAGGACGCGGCCGGCGACGGCTGCCTCGATGGCGGTCGCGGCAACGCCCATGTTCTGGGCTTCGATAACCGACCACTTACCAGTGCCCTTCTGGCCGGCAGCATCGACGATGACGTCGATCATTGGCTTGCGGGTGATCGGATCGGCTGCCTTCAGCACCGTCTGGCTGATCTCGATCAGGTAGGAATTGAGCCGACCCTCGTTCCATTTGCCGAACACGTCGCCGATTTCGGAGGCGCTCATGCCGAGGCCGTCGCGCAGGATCCCGTAGATCTCGGCGATCATCTGCATGTCGGCATATTCGATGCCGTTATGGATGGTCTTGACGAAATGGCCGGCGCCGTTTTCGCCGAGCCAGGCAACGCAGGGCTCGTTGTTGAACTTGGCGGAGATCGAGGTCAGCACCTTCTCGACGCGCTTCCAGCTTTCCTCGGTGCCGCCGACCATGATCGACGGCCCGTGGCGCGCGCCCTCTTCACCGCCGGAAACGCCCATGCCGATGAAGGTCAGGCCGCTGTCCTTCAGATTGTCGAAGCGACGCATCGTGTCGCGGAAATTCGCATTGCCGGCATCGATCATGATGTCGCCGGCCGAAAGGTAGGGCTTCAGAAGCTCCATCTGCTGATCGACCGGATCGCCGGCCTTGATCATGATGATGATCGGCCGCGGCGGACGGATGGCGGCGACGAATTCTTCGAGTGTCTCGCAGGGGACAAGCTGGCCCTGCAGTTCGCCGGCTTCGGCGTAGAACTTGCGGGTCGCTTCCGGAGATCGGTTGAAGACGGCGATCTTATTGCCTTTTTCGGCAATGTTGAGCGAGAGGTTAGAGCCCATGACGCCGAGCCCGATAAGGCCGATTTCTGCCTGTTCCACGGATGTGCCTCCATATTGAGATTCGAGGGTGTTGTCGCATTCATATAGGGAAACGGCAAGGCGATGGCCACGCTAAACGATTAAATTTCCATGACACTCTGTCTTCGTCGCGGCGGCGCAGCGGCCTGTTTTCTCCGCGGCGGATGGCGTCTTGCGGCTGCCAAATTCCGATGCCACAAGGAGGTATGAATACGGCCAAAGATATGCGCAAAGATACGCCGATACTGGCAATGCGCGCCGGCACTTACCGAGAGCGACCGGCGCACGGGACGCTTTCGAGGCTGTTTTTCCGTGTCTGGTCGCACCGCCTGCCGCAGGAATTCGAGGGTCAGATTGCCGTCGTGCCGGACGGCTGCTCGGACCTGATCTGGGTTGGCGGTCAATTGATGGTGATTGGCCCTGACCGCACCGCCGCCTTCCCTGCCCTCGCCCCCGGTGAAACCATCCTCGGTCTGCGCTTCAGGGCGGGTGCCGCCCTGCGCTGGCTTGACGTCCCGTTGAGTGAGCTGGTTGGACGCGCCGTCCCGCTCCGCGAGCTCCGGGACGACGTTCGGACGGTAGAGGAGCGGCTGGCCGAAGCAAACTGCCCAATTGTAAGGCGGCGGCTGCTCGAGGCTTGGGCGGCAGGAGAGGCATCACTGGCCGCCGAGCCCCAAAACGCGATGGGAATGCTCTTTGATGAGCTCGGCAGCGGCGTGCTGCATGGCACGTCGGCAACGCAGGCACTCGGCGAACGCACCTTGCGCCGCCAGAGCCACGATCACTTCGGATATGGGCCGAAAACTCTCGAGCGCATTCTTCGCCTCCAGCGCTTTCTTCGCATGGTCCGCCAGCCCGCATCCGGAAATCTCGCCATTCTCGCGCTTGAGGCCGGTTACGCTGATCAGGCGCACATGACCCGCGACGTGAAGGAGCTGACGACCTTTACACCTTGGGAAATCCGCAGACAGATCTGCAGCTGATTGTCCGTTTTGTTCAAGAACCGTCGTTTCTCTTCGGATAGACCGAGGGGAAACTGAGGAGGCTACCATGACCACCCTGCCTGCCCGTATAATTCATATCGGCATCGAGAGACCTTGGCAGCACGTCTACGCCTTCGCGAGCCAGCCTGAAAACATGCCGCTCTGGGCATCCGGCCTTGCTGCCGGGCTTACCCGGGACGGTGACCACTGGATCGGCGACGGCGGACCGGTCGGCCTGGTGCGCGTGCGGTTCTCGCCCGACAATCCGTTCGGCATCCTCGACCACACGGTGATGATGGAAAACGGTCTCGTGGTCGAGAACCCGTTGCGCGTCGTGGCAAACGGTGATGGAGCGGAAATCATGTTCACGCTGTTCCAGCGCCCGGACCTTGACGACTCGGCTTTCGAGGCAGATGCCGCCCATGTGCGGAAGGATCTCAGGGCGCTGAAGAACCTGCTGGAAGAAACCAAATAGGAGGGCCCGATGGGAACCAAGGGAGCGGATCGCAAGATCGATTATATCGAGTTCAACGTGAAGGACGTCGAAGCCGCCAAGGCTTTTTACGGCTCGGCCTTCGGCTGGATTTTCACGGACTATGGACCGGACTACTGCGAGTTTCAGGACGGAAGGCTGACGGGCGGTTTTGCGAAGTCGACGGACGTAACAGCCAAAGGCGGCCCACTCGTCATTCTTTTCGCGGACGACCTGGAAAATGCCCTTGAGCGGGTCGGTAAAGCCGGTGGCCGGATCGTCAAGCCGATCTTCTCGTTCCCCGGGGGGCGGCGTTTCCATTTCGCCGATCCGGAGGGCTACGAGCTGGCCATCTGGTCCGACAAGTAAAGGTCAGGCAGCGGGGCGCCGGCGGCGGTCGGCTGTTTCCTGCATGACCAGGAGCGCGCCGATCAGTTGTGAAGAGCCAGAAACACAGGGAGACATGCGGCAACGGACGACGACCGTCTGGCCGTCGGTCTGATCCGCGTAAGTCAATGATATGCTCTCGCCCGCAAAGCAGCGATCCAGGTTCGGCTTGAAATCGTTCTTGAAACGGTGAAGGCCGACGAATTCAGCAAAATGCCGGCCGATCAGCGCGTCGCGATCGAGATCAAGACGGCGTGCGTTGGTCTCGTTGGAGTAGAAGATCCGATATCCGGGCGCGATCACCACGATACGGTCGGAAATCCGATTGAGCAGAGCGTCGTCGAGAAAACCGTCTGCCGTCGCATCGGCGATCACACCATGATCGAGCGATTCCGGCTCCGGACGGCGATTGGCCGACAGACCGGTCTCCTGAACGACGTAGCGTTCCACAAGCATCTGCAGCAAATGACCGTTGCGGCGGACGCAGCCGCGGTCATCGGCCTCTTCGTTCAAGAGGTCGAGTGCAAAGCGGAATTGCGCCTGTATGCTGGCCGGATCCTTGCTCTGGCTCGAAAACACAGCGAGCAGAAGCGGATCGAGGTCACGATCGAGCGAAGCGGTTGCGTTATCGTCATTGCGTTCGACGGCCTGCCGTAGATCGGCATATTTTGACCAAAACAGATCGATCAACGCTTCCAAAATGCCCTCCCCCTCGTGCCGGAGATTATCGCCGATCGTTCCTCAAGATCGGCGCCTCCGATATCCAATGCGATTCAGATTAATTTATTCCTCAAAAGCAGACCCGATTTATAGCCGGTGACTTAAAGTAAAATTGCAGTAATGCGGTCAGAAAAATCTCAAAATCTGCTTAGAGATAGCGCTTGATATGCCACCGGTCGTGGTACCAGAGCCACTGTTCGGGATATTCGCGAACCCAGCTTTCCACCTTGTCGTTGAGGAGCTGCCCGGTCGCCTGGAGATCGAGTTTGCCGTTGGCGTCCCGCGGCAGTTCGACCTTCGGTTCGATCTCGAGCCGGAAACGATTGCCCGGCAGTCGGATGCAGCGAGCCGGATAGACTTCGGCATCGAACTGCCGAACCAGCTTTGCGAGCAATGGGCTCGTCTGGACGGGCTGGCCGAAAAAGCTGGTCTTGAGGCCCTTGCGGAATTTCTGATCCACCAGAACGCCGACACCGCCGCCCGTTTCGAGCTTACGCGCCAGAGCAAACGAAGAGCCCGCATGCGATGGCACCAGCTGGCCCATGCGGGCGCTACGGAAGGCGAACACCTTGTCGGCGATATAGGGATTGTTCGGCGGCCGGAACAGCACCGTCACTTCGAGGCCGAAGGCATTGCCGGCGACCGGCAGCAGTTCGAAATTGCCTGTATGGGCCGTGAAGACGATGAACGGACGCGGATTGTCACGAAGATCGGCGAAGATCGGAATGCCGGAGACTTCCACCCTGCCCGGCTTCTCCTGTTCCGGATCGAAATCGAACAGCCGGTCGAGGAACACGTATTCGGCGGCGAGCCGGCCCATATGGCCCCAGCTCGCTATGGCGATCTGCTCAAGTTCCTCGTCGGTCTTTTCCGGATAGGCGTTGCGCAGATTGACAAGCATCAGCTTGTGGCGGCCGAGCTTTGGCCCGATGCGCCGCGCCATCCGGTCGGCGAACCGGATGCCCGGATCCGCCGGAAAGATCTTCAGGAAATTCAGGAGCCCGAACGCGCTCTGCGCCACCAGCCATTGCTGGAAGTGGAGTAGCGCCAGAGCGATCCGGGTAAGGAACATCTTCACGGGGGGACGCCTCAGTCCATCCGGAGCACGATCTTGCCGAACACCTGGCGGGTTTCCATTCGCTCCAGCGCCTTGTCGATCTCGGCGAAGGTGACTTCCGTGTCGATCACCGGATGAACGATGCCCTGAGCCATCTTCTGCATGGCATTCGCCATGTTCTCCATGCGGCAGCCGAACGAGCCGAACAGCTTCAGCTGCTGCTGGAAGAGCATCATCAGGTTCATGTCGGTCGAGACGCCGGACGTGGAGCCGCAGGTGACGAGGCGGCCGCCGCGCTTCATGCACAGCATCGAGCCGGCCCAGGTATCCTTGCCGACATGTTCGAAGACGACGTCGACGCCCTTCTTCTTGGTGAGCTTGCGCACCACGCCTTCAAAACGGTCGGTGCGGTAGTTGATGACGTGATCTGCGCCGAGTGCCTTGGCCCGTTCGATCTTGTCGTCCGAGCCGACCGTGGTGATCACCGTGCAGCCGATCTTCTTGGCGAGCTGGATCGCCGCCGTGCCGATGCCCGAACCGCCTGCGTGAACCAGGATGGTTTCGCCCGGCTGCAGCTTGGCATTGTCGAACAACATATGCTCGACGGTCCCGAACGTGACCGGTGCGAGCGCTGCGGCAACCGCATCGACGCCCGGAGGTGCAGGCACGAGCAGGCGGGCCGGCAGGTTGGCCTTTTCCTGTGCGAAGCCATCGAGGTGGAAGCCGTGCACGCCGGAGACGTGTTCGCAGAGATTGTCGCGCTTCTCGCGGCAGGGCTTGCAGAGGCCGCAGGTGCGCGCGCCGTAGATCGATACGAGCTGGCCCGGCAGGACGTTCGAAACGCCCGGCCCGATCGCCTCGACGACGCCGGAAGCTTCCGCTCCGATCGTCAGCGGCATCTTGCGCTTGGCGAACGCCATGCCACGCCAGCCCCAGACGTCGATATGGTTGAGCGCGACGGCTTTGACCCGCAGCGTTACCTCGCCCGGGCCGGGGGCTTCCGGCTCGGGAATGTCCACCGCTTCGAGCTTCCGGTCATCGATCAGTTGCAGAGCGCGCATAATAGGTCTTCCTTCGCCCGGAGGCGTCCCAATTCGTCAAACGTGATTGGCGACGGTCTCTAAGCTGGTTCCAGCGTCATGACAAGGCTGGCGTTCTGTCCGCCGAAGCCGAATGAGTTGGAAAGCACCGCCTTCGGCTGCCCATCCCGCTTCTTGTTCGGCACCACGTCGAGCACGATCGTCGGATCGGGGTTGGTGTAGTTGATGGTCGGCGGCAGCGTACCGGTCAGCATCGTCTGGATGGAGAAGACGGCCTCGACGGCGCCGGCCGCTGTCAGCGTATGGCCGATCATCGACTTGTTGGAGGAAACCGGGATTTCCTTCAACCGATCGCCGAAGACGGCGAGCATCGCGCCATACTCCATCTTGTCGTTTTCCGGCGTCGAGGTGCCATGCGCATTGATATAGCCGATGCTGCCCTCGTCCATGCCGGCGTCTGCCAGCGCCGCGCGGATCGTCGCAATTGCCGGGCCGCCGTCAGGCGAAGAACGGGTGCGGTGGAAATGGTCGGCCTTTTCGCCGCAGCCCTTCATGATGCCGAGCACCTTGGCGCCGCGGGCGATGGCCGATTCGAGCGATTCGAGCACCAGCGTCGCCGCGCCTTCGGCGATGACAAACCCGTCGCGGTCCTTGCTGAACGGCTTTGACGCCTTTTCCGGCGGATCATTCTGAGTGGAGAGTGCGGAGAGGAGCGAGAAGCGGATCAGTGCTTCGGCGCTGACCGAACCGTCGGTCGCAACCACCAGCGAGCGATCGGTGCGGCCCTGACGGATCGCTTCGACGCCGAGCTGGATGGCGGTGACACCGGAGGCACAGGCCGTCGAGAGGGTCACGGGCAGGCCGCGCGTGCCGAACTTGTCGGCGAGGCGTTCGGAGATCGACCCGAATTGCACGGCTTCGAGGAAGACCGGATCGGGACGTTCGCGCATGGCGGCGAGGAAACGGTCATAGGCGTCGCCTTCGGCCTTCGACGGCGGAGCGCGGTCGGCAAGCGCGAAACGATCGCTCCATTCCGGCTCGACCGGCGGTGCGGCAAGAAAGAGCGGTCCGTCGAAATCGCCGGAAAGACCCGACTGCGCAAGCGCTTCGACCGTCGTCTCGCGGGCAAAAGCGAAGGAACGTTCGACAGAGTTTTCGGCCGGAACGGCAATGAAATCCACCGTGCCTGCGATCCGGGTGGAAAGGCCCTCGGTCGGGAAGCGGGTCACCTTGTGGATGCCGGAGGTGCCGGAGGTCAGCGCCGCCCAGTTGTCGGCAAGGCCCTGGCCGAGCGAGGTAATGACGCCCATGCCGGTGATCGCGATGATCGGACGGCCGAGATGATCCTTGAAGCGGTTGTCGCTCATCAAAATCTCCTTTACGCGGCCGAGAGGACTGCAAGGCCCTCGCCGCGCGTATAACCGACCGTCGTCACCACCGCGTGTTTGGCAGGCGCCGTCATCGGCTTTTCGTTCTGGGCATCGAATGTGGGAACTTTTGCCGCGCCATCCAAGGTCAATGCCGCAAGGGCCAGACCCAAGGGGAATTGCGCTTCCATGCCATGGCCGGTGACGCCGCCAAATCCGCGGATCGCAGCGCCCGGGAATTCGGTCTCCAGCAGCGTTTTCTCCCGCGTCGTGAGATCGACGACGCCGCTTGCACCTGAAAACACGACCGTATCGGCCTTGGAAAGGCCCGAGGCATGGCCAGCGAGACGGGCGAGACGTTTTTCGAGGCGGCCCTCGTCACGATTGCCGCGATCGCCTTCGATCGCATCGATGACAGCGTAGATATGGGCGCCCCGCGCCTGCGCATGGGCGCGCGATTCGAGCACCAGGAAGGCCCCGACGGTGCCCATGATCATGCCGCCGCCATTGTCGGCCGAGCGCGACCAGAGCGGATGCCAGCCGCCCGTCGCATGCGCACGAATACCCTCGACAAGAAGGATGATGTCGGCGCGTTCGGCGACGAAGGCGCCGCCGACCAGACTGTGGGTAGATTGGCCGGCCTTGATGCGGTGGAAGGCGGTCTCGACGGCGGAAATGCCGGCCGCCTCTTCGCCCATGAAGGTGCGCGACGAACCGGTGACCTTGTGGACGATCGAGATATTGCCGGCGACCAGGTTGGAAAGCTGCGCCAGAAACAGCGTCGGGCGAAGCTCGGTCGTCAGCTTCTCGTTGAGCAGCATTTCGCGGTCGTTGCGCTTCAGCGCTTCGTCGACGATCAGCGAATCGACCTTGATGTCGCGCTCGCCGCCGCCGGCGGCCACGATCATGTCCATGGAAGCGCAGGCTTCCGCATCCGTCTTCAGGCCCGCGTCGTCGAGCGCAAGGCCTGCGGAAAACACGCCGAGCCGCTGCCAGTTCTCCATCTGGCGCTGGTCGCCACGCTTGGCGATCTGCGCCGACCAGTCGATCTCGGGCATCGGATGCACCGGATACGGCGCGAAACGATCGGTCTCGACTTTCGGGGCACCCGCTTGCAGCGACGACAGGAGCTCGATATGCGGCTCCTTGCCCACGCCCTGGCTGGTGACGATCCCGATACCAGTGATCACGACATCATTGTCAGACTTCATAATGTCCTCTTTGACCCACCGGGTTGAACGGGCAGGCTTTTATGCGCTTGCGGCAATCGCATCCATCAGGCCGACCTCTTCCGCGCGCTTGCGGATGACCGGCGCCAGCGGGATTTCGCTGAACGGCATGGTGCGCAGTTTGAGCTGTGCGTCGCAGACCTTCTTGCCGTTACACGTGATCTTTGCCTTGGTCACCGCGTAACCGGACCCCTCATGCTCCAGAAACGCCTCGATGTCGAGAACCGCGTCGGGCTCCACAAAGGCGCGCATCTTGGCGCCGTCGACCGACATCAGGAACGGCATGGCGGCGAAATCGGTGGCGGCAAGCACTAGGAAACCGGAGGCCTGCGCCATGGTCTCGATCAGGAGCACGCCAGGTACCAGCGGCATTCCGGGAAAATGGCCTTCGAAGACAGGGCTTTTGGAAGGCACGACAGACCGCGCCTTCAACACTTTGGCCCCAAGATCGACCGCTTCGACGCGGTCGATCATCTGGAAATATTCGAGCAGCATGAGTTTGCCGGCCCGGGATGATCGGTGACGATCAGCCCTTGGCCGCCTTCAGCTCGTCGATCTTGGCACACAGGTTCTTCAGGACGAAGTACTCTTCGGTCGAAACCTTGCCCTCGTTGACTTCCTGGGTCCACTGTTCCAGCGGAATCTTGATCCCGAATTCCTTGTCGATGGCGAACACGATATCCAGGAAGTCCAGGCTATCGATGCCCAGGTCATCGATCGTGTGGCTCTCCGGCGTGATCGTCTCGCGATCGATTTCGCTGGTCTCAGCGATGATGTCGGCAACTTTATCGAATGTAGCTGTCACGCCCATGTCCTTTGTCGAATATCCAAATCAAGGTTCCACATAGGGAAATCGATCACAAATGCCAATGGCCTCGTGTTCCCGCGTGAAAATTTGCACCGGAACTGTTGCCTAAACAGCAATCGCCTAGGCACCGGAAGCTCGGCTCTCGACCAGCGCGGTGCGGATCACCTCCAGAACCTCGCCCGATCGGACGTCGGTGCACACCCACTGGCTCGGCTGACCGTCCCAGGCGGTGCCGACGAACTTGCGGCCGCTGTCGGGGGCCTGGATCGTTTCGCCGTCGGCAATGCCGCCGCAGACGACCCGCACCGCGCCGCTGCGGAGAATAAAGAGGTCCGGCCGCACCAGATAGACGCAAGCCGTGCTGTCATGTACCGCCATGCCGGAAATGCCGACCCGGCTCTTGTAGAACTCGATGTAATATTGCGACAGGTCGGAGAGCAATTGCACCGATTTTTCGCCCGACTTGGCCATGTCGGCAAGATACTCCCCCGTCATGATCGTCTTCAGCGTCACATCGAGCCCGACGATGGTGACCTTCCAGGGCGTGGTGAAGATGATGTCGGCGGCTTCCGGATCGCCATGGATATTGGCTTCCGCTGCCGGCGTGACATTGCCGTTCACATCGAAGGCGCCGCCCATGACGATGACTTCCTTGACGAGGCCGGCAAAATCCGGATCAGCCTGCAGCGCCAGCGCCAGGTTTGTCATGCGGCCGACGGCGATCAGCGTCACTTCGCCCGGATTGTCGCGGACGGTATCGATGATGAACTGGTAGGCGGGACGCGGGTCGAGCGGCCAGTCTATCGTATCCGGCAGGCCGATATTGCCGAGACCGTCAAGGCCGTGCACGACGGAAGCGGCGCGATCGTCGCTTCGCAACGGATCGATCGTCCTGTCGGCGCCTCTGGCGATCGGCGCGGAAATTCCCCATTCCTGATGCAGGAACTGCGCATTGCGAGTGGTCAGATCAAGTGACACATTGCCGAAAACGGTCGTGACGCCAATCAGGTCGACTTCAGGATGCCGGTGCAGAAAGAGCAGCGCCATCGCGTCGTCAACGCCGGGGTCCGTATCGAAAATGACCTTGTGCATGTGCTTTCCTCGTTCGGCTCTTCGAAAGCCGCGCACAATAACGCCAAACCAATGATGCGCAATCCCGGAAGCAACATGGCTGGAGTTCCGCTGGAGATGGTTGCGGTCAACGCGGTTCGATGCGAGAAGCACGCCGCACCCGTCCGGATGCGCCTCCCCTGACAGAGTCTCCTCCCCTTGACCGACCTCGCATTCCAATTCCTCTTCCTGCTGTTTCTTGCCGCGATTTTTGCTGGTTTCGTCGATTCGATCGCCGGCGGTGGTGGGCTCATCACCATTCCGGTCATGCTGATCGCCGGCATCCCGCCGCTCGAATCGCTTGCTACGAACAAACTGCAGTCGCAGTTCGGATCGGCATCCGCGACGATTGCCTATGCGCGGCGAGGTCACGTGAACTTAAAAAGTCAGTTGCCGATGGCGGCGATGTCGCTGATCGGCGGGGCCGTCGGCGCCGCGCTCGCGTCGTTGGTGCCGGCGGGTTGGCTTGCCGCGGCAATCCCGTTCCTGCTGATCGCCATCGCGCTGTTCTTCGCCATCAAGCCCAATCTCAACGATATCGACAGTCACCGCCGGGTGACGCCTTTGGTGTTCGGGGTGACGATCGTCCCGTTGGTCGGCCTGTATGACGGCATCTTCGGGCCTGGTGCCGGCTCTTTCTACATGCTGGGTTTCGTACTGCTCGCCGGCTTTGGCATGCTGAAGGCGACCGCCCACACCAAGCTCATCAATCTCGGCTCGAATTTCGGCTCGTTCCTGGTCTTTGCGGCAACCGGGTCCGTACTCTGGAAGATTGGCCTGATCATGGGCGTCGGCCAGTTCCTCGGCGCCCAGGTCGGCTCGCGGCTGGCCATGAAGAACGGCGCCAAGCTGATCAAGCCGCTGCTTGTCATCTCCTGCCTGGCGCTCGCCCTGAAGCTGCTCGCCGACCCGACCCATCCCGTCCGCGTCTGGCTCGGCTTCTAGCTCTTCATCCTGAGCGGCAGACCGGCGGCGACGAAGAAGACCTCGTCGGCAGATGCCGCGATCCGCTGGTGCAGCCTTCCGGCATGGTCTCTGAACTCCCGCGCCATTCTGTTGTCCGGCACGATGCCGAGGCCGACCTCGTTGGAGACGACGATCAGTTTCGCTGAGAGGCTTTCGAACTGCCGCACGAATGCGGCGGCGGCAGTGTCGATATCGCGCTCGTCCATCATCAGGTTGGTGAGCCAGAGCGTCAGGCAATCGACGAGGATGACCCTCCCCGGCGCATCGATGTCGGTCAGTCGCTCCACCAGATCGAGCGGCACTTCGTGCGTGGTCCAGCCGTCTCCGCGATCGACGCGATGCCGGGCGATGCGCTCGCGCATCTCGTCGTCATAGGCACGACCGGTGGCAACGTAGTGCCGTTCCAGGCCGCTCTCATGGGCAAGCCTTTCCGAAATCCCGGATTTGCCCGAGCGGGCGCCGCCGAGGACAAGGGTGACGTGACCGGTGCGTGTCATGGAGAAAATGGCCTGAACCAGAGGGGACCGGACGATTCGTAGACAGGAGGCGTCCGGCCCTGTTGGTGATGATGTCTCTGGATTAGCATTACGGTCAAATGGTGCCGCCAGAAAGCACGGGTGTCAACCGATACCCGCTTGCCGTATTCAAGCCTCACCGACGAAAGGCCTCGGCTGACCGGGCTCGGCCAGCCGATTTTGACCGCAAATCCACGCCGGTGCCAAAAGGCCCACGAGCCAATATGACAATCGTGAATTCTACAACAATCGGAAGATGAAACGTCCGCGGGCCAATAAAGCAGGCCCGCCATCGGACAGCGAGGGCAACCGGTACGCACTACCTGATCCGGCGCCAGGCGCGAGCTAACCGCCCGCATTAAAAGCAATAACGCGACATTCTTACCGGATGGTTAGTGAACTCCGGAAGTCACGCGATTTTCTCATTTTCCTTGCGGTTCCCTAAAAATGGGCCGTGGATAAATGATCCCAGGTCGCGCGTATTGATTTCTGATCCCGAAACCCTACCGTGATTTGAGTTGACATATAAATGCGCAGTATCTGTGAAAAGCTACCGCAAATGCGGATGTGGTAGATCCTTCGCAGGGCTGCTTGAAACTGCCTCCATCGGTTGATCACCATCTTGCGCTCTGCTGAAGTCAACACTGAAAGGAAACGGCCGGGAGGTCTCAAAATGAAAAAAATCCTCGCTTCCACGGTCTTCGCCGCCGGTCTTTATGCTTTCGCAGGGTCAGCCTCGGCGGACTGCGGTTCAGTCTCGATCGCCGAAATGAACTGGGCCTCAGCCGGCATCGCCGCCAATCTCGACAAGATCATCCTGGAACAGGGTTTCGGCTGCACCGTCGTACTCGTCGCGGGTGACACGCTTCCGACTTTCACATCCATGAACGAAAGGGGCCAGCCGGACCTCGCACCGGAATTCTGGATCAACTCCGTCCGCACGTCCCTCGACAAGGCCGTTGCCGAAGGCCGCCTGGTGATCGGCGCCGAAATCCTGTCAGATGGAGCCGTCGAGGGCTGGTGGATCCCGAAATTCCTTGCCGACTCGCATCCGGACATCAAGACGGTCGCGCAGGCGCTCGCCCATCCGGATCTCTTTCCGGCTCCGCAGAAGTCGGCCAGAGGCGTCGTCTACAACTGCCCGTCCGGATGGAGTTGTCAGATTTCGACCGCGAATCTTTTCAGGGCTCTCGGCGGCAAAGAGAAGAATTTCGACCTGATCGACACCGGCACGGCAGCAGGCCTCGACCAATCGATCGCCGCCGCCTTCGAGAAGAAGACCGGCTGGCTCGGTTATTACTGGGCGCCAACCGCCTTCCTCGGCAAATACGAGATGGTGAAGCTCTCCTTCGGCGTGCCGCACGACAAGGCCGATTGGGACGCCTGCACCGCTGTCCCCAACTGCCTGAACCCCAAGGTGAACTCTTATCCGACCTCGCAGGCCTTCACCCTGGTGACCAAGCAGTTTGCTCAAAAGGCTGAGGTGGCGATGGACTATATCAAGAGGCGCAAGTGGAGCAATGCGACGGTCAACGGCGTGCTGGCCTGGCAGGAGGCCAACAAGAGCACCAACGAGGCTGCCGCCAAACATTTCCTCGAAACCAGTCCGGACATCTGGACCAAATGGCTGGCCCCCGACATCGCCGATAAGATCAAGGCGTCGCTCTGAGCCGGCCATTCGGGCGGGCGCTGCTGGAGCCGCCGGCGTCGCGAAGAGGCGCGCGTGGCCGCGGCTTGAAATCATATAAAGACTTCTTTATATGATTGATCGCTATTGCAAGGAGCGCCCATGCCGACCGCCAATGCACTGACCGAACTTCTGGCCGAGAAGGGCGTGCTGCTGGCTGACGGCGCGACCGGTACCAATCTCTTCGCCATGGGCCTGGAAGCCGGCGAAGCGCCGGAACTGTGGAACGAGGCCGCGCCTGAAAAGATCGAGAAGCTGCATCAGGATTTCGTCGACGCAGGCGCCGATATCATCCTCACCAATTCCTTCGGCGGCACGCGCCAGCGGCTGAAGCTGCACAAGGCGGAAGGCCGGGTGCACGAACTCAACAGGCTTGCCGCCGAGATCGCCCGCAAGGTGGCAGACAAAGCGGGCCGCAAGGTGATCGTCGCCGGTTCGGTCGGTCCGACCGGCGAACTGTTCGTACCGCTCGGCGCCATGACCTATGAGGATGCAGTCGCCGCCTTCGCGGAACAGATCGAGGGCCTGAAGACCGGCGGCGCCGATATCGCCTGGATCGAGACCATGTCCGCGCCGGAGGAAATCCGCGCAGCGGCCGAAGCGGCCGTCAGGGCCGGGTTGCCCTATACCTATACCGGCTCTTTCGACACGGCCGGCAGGACGATGATGGGCCTCGATCCCAAGCAGATCCACAGCGTGGCAAAGGATGTCGGCGAAGGTCCGGTCGCGGCTGGCGCCAATTGCGGCGTCGGCGCCTCCGATATCCTGTCCAGCCTGCTCGACATGACAGCCGCCGATCCTGACGCTGTCACTATCGTCAAAGGCAATTGCGGCATTCCGGAATTTCGTGGCTCGGAAATCTTCTATTCCGGCACGCCGCCGCTGATGGCCGAATATGCGCGGCTTGCCCGCGATGCCGGCGCAAGGATCATCGGCGGATGCTGCGGCACGTCCTGCGAACATCTGGCCGCCATGCGCTCGGCGCTCGACGATTACACCCCCCGGCCGCGGCCGACGATCGAGGAAATCGTCGACAAGATCGGTCCGCTGCGCAATAAGACCGCCAGCGAATCGGGCGGAGATTCCGGCCGGGAAAGACGTCGCCGTCGCGGCTGACGCGTGAGGGCTGAAGGATAGAGACATGGCAAACATATCGCCGATCGGCAGCCGGGAAACGGTAGCGGAAAGCCTTGCGAGTTTCTCGGCCGAGAACCAATCCTGGCTGGTGCTGCTGATGGACAATCCGACGTCGGACGACCTGCTGCTCGACGGCCTGCATCTTTATCTCGATCAGGCTTCGGAAGCGAAATTCCTGAATTCGCTGAAACTGCAGAAATGCGGCGAGTGGATCGGCGGCACCGCCCCTGCCCGGCTGCAGATCCGGCTGATGGAAGCGGCGAAATCGAGCCAGCATCCGGCCTATGCCGCATTTCGCGACGGGTTGACCCGCTCCGGCGGACTGGAGCGGGCCTATCCCAAGGTTTGACTGAGACGGCCTAGCGGCGGTCGAGGGTCTCGGCAAGCCGCACAAGGTCGAGGAACCCGCCGCGATATCCGAACGCATCCTCGCCGCGGGCATTACGCGCCATGTCGAGGATCAAGCGGTAGGGATAAGCGTCGAGCGCATCGGTGCCGCGCAGTTTTTGCCCGAAGGCTGCCACCGCTGTCGAGAACCGGACATCTTGAGGTGCTGACGCGAAGTCGCGCACCGCATTCATCTCGGTGACCGGCGTGGTGATCAGCTTGCTACTATCGCCATCCGGCTGCTTGTAGCGGATTTTGACGAAGGCCATTTCATCGGAGACCGCAACCGGCGCGGATGGTGCGGCCGGGCCGTAGCGCAGCGGATCGTTGAGTGCCGAGGCACTGCCCTTCGGCGTCACCTCGTAAATTGCCGTCACCGCATGACCGGAGCCGATATCGCCGGCATCCACCCGGTCATTGTTGAAATCCTCACGCTTCAGCGCCCGAGTCTCATAGCCGACCAAACGATACTCCGAGATCTGCTGCGGATTGAACTCCACCTGGATTTTTACATCCTTGGCGATCGGGAAAAGCGTCGAACCAGCCTCTTCGACCAGCGCCTTCTGCGCCTCGGCCAGCGTGTCGATATAAGCGGCGGTGCCGTTGCCGTTCTGGGCGAGCGTCTGCATCAGGCTGTCGTTGAGATTGCCTTCGCCGAAACCCAGAACCGACAGGAAGATACCGTCCTTGCGGCGCTGCTCGATGAGGCGCTTGAGGTCTTCGTCGCTGGAAGCGCCGACATTGAAATCGCCGTCAGTCGCCAGCATCACCCGGTTGACGCCGCCCTGGATGAAGGCCTGGCGGGCCAGCCGATAAGCCGCATCGATGCCTTCCGCCCCGGCCGTCGAACCGCCCGGCCGTAGATTGTCGATCGCGGCGAGGATCTTGTCCCGTTCGCGAGCGGACGTCGGCTCCAGCACCGTTCCGGCATTGCCGGCATAGGTGACGATCGAGACTTTGTCCTCCGGCTTCAACTTACCGACTAGCAGCCGGAAGGCACTTTTCAAGAGCGGCAGCTTGTCCGGCGCGTTCATCGAGCCCGAGACGTCGATCAGGAAAACGAGATTGGCGGCAGGCTGCGCGGCCGGCGCGGTCTCGAAGCCCTGGATCGCCACATGCATCAGCCGCGTGCCGGTATTCCACGGAGTGGGCGTAACGGTGACGGTGGTGCGGAACGGCTCGTCCGCCGTCTGCGACCGAGGCCAGTCATAGGGGAAATAGTTGATCATCTCCTCGACCCGCACGCTATCGGGATTGGGCAGATGCCCCTCCATCAGCGAGCGCCGCACGAAGGCATAGGAGGCCGTATCGACGTCGACGGAGAAGGTCGAAACCGGATCGGTTGCGACGCTTTTGACCGGATTGGTGTCCGCGTTGGCGAAACGGTCGCGGCCCTCTTCGGGCGGCGGCAGGATTTCGCGCTCAGTTGGCGCATAACGGGGAGCAGCGGCCATCGGTGCTGCGCGCTCGGCCATGGCCGGGGGCGCGGGCATCGGAGCAACCGATGGGCTGGGCGCAGCGCTCCGCTTGGTCGCACCGCCATTTGCCTCCTGCTTGTTCAGCTGGCGGGCAATATCCGCGGAGCTAAAATCCCTCTGCTTCGAGGATTGAACCGACGGTGCGGCATAGACCTTACGATCGGCTTCCTGCTGCGGTTCGGCCGGCTTCGCGACCGATGGTACCGGCACTCTCTCCGCCACGGGCTTCGGTGCGTCCATGACTTGCGGCAGCGCGACCTGCCCTGAGCTCGGCAGGTTGCCGCGCGTCAGTTCGAATGTCAGCAGGGCAGCCGTCGGAATGATCAGCATCGTCGCAAGTGCGGAGCCTGCGAGATAACGGTGTTGGGTAACCATGCGGATGCTCCAGATCCTATTGAGAACAGAGCTTTGACGCTGCCGCCAGGAACTTCCTTTGCTGCGCGCCGCATTTTTTTCCGTCTCGTCGAAGGCCTGCATGGCGGCGGCAAGCGCGCGGGCGCGAGCCGCATCGGAAGCGCGAGGCGCCGGGGCCAAATTGCCGAGCTGGTCGAATTCGTCCGTCATGGTCAAACCGCCTCCTTCTTCAGAAGGTCCTTCAATCGTTTACGCGCCTCGTGCAGATGCCAGGAGACCGTGTTTTCGCTGCAGTCGAGAATGCCCGCCGCAGCCGCATGGGACAGACCCTCGCTATGGACCAGCAGGACCGCATCCCGCTGTTTTTCCGGCAGGCGGCGCACCGCCGCCCATAGCCAGTCGCCGCGATCGTCCTCCTCCGGCTGCAGATGCGAAAAGAAGATCGGGTCGTTTGCAAGCCGGTCCTGGTCCCGTCGCCGGCGGGAGGACTGGCGCTGATGGTCGCGCACCGCGTTCAGCGTCAGCGTGTAGAGCCAGGTGCGGAACGCCGACTGTCCTTTGAAGCTGCGGATCGCCTTGCCCAGCCGGATGCAGACGTCCTGGGCGATGTCTTCCGCATCGCTTTCCGTGCCGCACCAGCGCCAGGCGACGGCATGAATGAAATCGTAATGCGCTTCGACGAGCGCTGAGAACGCATTGCGGTCGCCTTGGCATGCCTTATCGAGGATTTCCGCGCTCACTTGCCCGCCCGCTTTTCCGTCGCTTAAGAGCTTAGACGTTTCGTTCAGGAAATTCCTTGGGGTATCCCAAGAAAAAATTTTTAAGCTCACTGCACCAGCGCTTCCATATGGAACCGGAGCTGCCCCGGCGGGTAGCGATATTGCAGGCCAACCGGACAGGAGTTGCGGGCCGCACAGCCGGAAATCATGCAGACCGCCTTGCCAGCGTCACTTGCAAGATAGGCGTGACATCGAGGAATATCGAAGCCCGACAAGCCGACCGCGTTGACGGGACAGGCTGACAGGCAGGGCTTTTCTGCGCAGCTCTCGCAAGGATGCTCGGCCTCATCAGGCGAAATCTCTATCGAATACGGAAAACCCAGAGCGCCTCGATAACCGTGCCAGAGCCCGAACTGCGGATGGATGAGGATGCCGAGCGGGGAAGACCTGAGACCTTCAGCCTTCATCGCCCATTGCTGGAACGGCTGCCAGGGCGGATCGGACGGGAAATAGGCAGCGGCCCGGAGCTGCTCGGCGAGCGGCCGGATCAGGGACTTCGACCACGTGTCGAGCGGATCGGGACCGTCATGGCGTTTTCGCCATTCCGTGAACGACGGCCAGATCGAACCGCCGACATTGCCGAGCAATACGACGGCCTGCGCAAGGGCACCGTCACCCAGCAACGGTCCCTCGCCCGTTCCGAAATTCACTACGCCGCGGATCAGGATGCCGTGGGGTTCGAGCCCCGCGGCAATCTCGTCGAGAACTGGTGAAGGCGGCCTCACCGAGGCCCCTGGTATTTGTAGTGAGGGCGCCAGACCCCTTCCTGGACGAAATCGGCGACCAGCCGGGCACCGCCTTGCTCCCTGGCGGCATCGGGCTCTCTTCAGGTGAAGGCGTCGGGCATCGAATCCTTGCGATCCTTGATGAACGCCAGCAGCGCCTCGTCGATCGCGGGATCGAGCGGCGGTGCTTCGTAGCTGTCGAGCCAGGAGCGGCAGAGCGCGTTGGCGCGCTGCTCGATCCGCTTCTCGCCCTCGATTTCCCACTGTTCGAAGGAATTGTTGTCCATCAGCGCCGAACGATAGAAGGCAGTCTGGAAATGTGCCTGGGTATGGGCGCAGCCGAGATAATGGCTGCCGGGCCCGACTTCGCGGATCGCGTCCAGCGCCTGGCCTTCTTCGGACAGATCGACGCCCTGCGCCATCTTCTGCATCATGCCGAGCTGGTCCTGGTCGATCATAAATTTCTCATAGGACGACACGAGGCCACCCTCCAGCCAACCGGCGGCATGCAGCACGAAGTTGGTGCCGGCGAGCAGTGTCGTGTTCAGCGTATTGGCCGATTCGTGCGCCGCCTGGGCATCGGGCACTTTCGAGCCGCAGAGCGAACCGCCGGTACGGAACGGCAGGCCTAGGCGACGGGCGAGCTGGGCCGCACCGTAGGAGACCAGCGACGGTTCCGGGGTCCCGAATGTCGGCGCGCCAGACTGCATCGAGATCGACGCCGCGAACGTACCGAACAGCACCGGCGAGCCCTTGCGGATCAGCTGCGTCAGCGCAGCACCGGCCAGTACTTCGGCAAGGATCTGCGTCAGCGTGCCGGTCACCGTTACCGGGCTCATGGCGCCCGAGAGAATGAACGGCGACACGACCGAGGCCTGGTTATGCCGCGCATAGACCTTCAGCGCGCCGAGCATGGTCCCGTCGAACACCATCGGAGAGTTGGCGTTGATGAGGTTCAGGGTGACGCAATTGTTCTCGACGAACTCGTCGCCGAATACCAGTTTCGCCATGGCAACCGTGTCTTCGGCGCGTTCCGGCGCGGTGACCGATCCCATGAACGGCTTGTCGGAATATTTGATATGGCTGTAGACCATATCGAGATGCCGCTTATTGACCGGCACGTCGACCGGCTCGCAGACCGTGCCGCCCGAGGAATGCATCGAGGGCGCCATGTAGGCGAGCTTCACGAAATTGCGGAAATCCTCGATCGTCGCATAACGGCGCTTGCCGTCGAGATCGCGCACGAAGGGAGGTCCGTAGACCGGCGCGAACACGGTCGCCTTGCCGCCGATCTGGACGTTGCGCTCCGGATTGCGCGCATGCCAGGTGAATTCGCTCGGTGCGGTCTTCAAGAGTTCGCGGCAAAGGCCCTTCGGGAAATGCACCCGGTGGCCCCGGACGTCGGCACCCGCCTTTGCCCAGAGTTCGAGCGCTTCCTCATCCTCGCGAAATTCGATGCCGATCTCTTCGAGGATGAGATCCGCATTGTGCTCGATGAGGGTAAGGCCCTCCTCGTCCAGCACCTCGTAGACACCGATCTTGCGGGTGATATAGGGCAAGGAAAGGCCGGGACCGTGGCCTGCGCGGGCTGCGCGGCGGCCTGCCGCTCCCCGCTCGCCGCGGCCGCGTCTGGCCCCGCTGCCTGCCGGTTCCGTCTCTGGGGTCAAATCGTCCATGATGTTCCTCGCCTCCGCTTTGAAAAGCGCCTCAAGCTTTTTTGATGCGCCATGCTAGGCTCAAGCGCAAGCCGAGCCCCGCCTTTCTGCGTCACGGGTTTGTACAGGACAGACATCCCGCAGCGATCTTCCGTCGTTTTTCCGACGCGCCGCTGTCGCATACGAAAGAAATTGCCAAGCAAATTAAAGGTACAGATAGTCGGGACGGTAAACGTCTGATTTGCCGGCCTTCGAACCGGCCCCTCGAACGAAGGGAAGCATTGCATGTCCGACGACGAAATCATCCTGGCGGAACTTTCAGACGAGGAACTCGTGCAGCAGATGCACGACGATCTTTACGACGGCTTGAAGGAGGAGATCGAGGAGGCGACCAACATCCTGCTCACGCGCGGCTGGACGCCCTATGACGTCCTCACCAAGGCCCTGGTCGAGGGCATGCGCATCGTCGGCATCGACTTCCGCGACGGCATTCTTTTCGTGCCGGAAGTGCTGCTCTCGGCGAGTGCCATGAAGGCGGGCATGTTCATCCTGCGGCCGCTTCTGGTCGAGACCGGCGCTCCCAAACTCGGCAAGATGGTGATCGGCACCGTCAAGGGCGACATCCACGACATCGGCAAGAACCTTGTCGGCATGATGATGGAGGGAGCGGGCTTCGACGTGGTCGATCTTGGCATCAACAACCCGGTCGAGAACTATCTCGATGCGATCGAGCGGGAACAGCCGGATATTCTCGGAATGTCGGCGCTTTTGACCACGACCATGCCCTATATGAAGGTCGTCATCGATACGCTGAAGGAAAAGGGTATGCGCGACGACTATATCGTGCTTGTCGGCGGCGCGCCGCTCAACGAGGAATTCGGCAAGGCGGTCGGCGCCGATGCCTATTGCCGCGATGCGGCGGTCGCCGTCGAAACGGCAAAGGAATATATCCGCCGCAAGCACAACAGCCTTGCCGCCGGCGCCTGAGGCGCCGAACGGCTTGCTGACGGCGACGCCTTAACGCGCAGCGCGATCGACCCGGCGTCCCGCATCCTGCGTGGCATTGACGGTGTTGGCCGCATCCTTGCCCATGCCGCGGATGGTATTGCCGCAGGAGGTGAGTGAAACCATCGTCGCGAGAAGAGCGGCGATTACCGTGACTGTCTTGACCGTCATGTTAGAATACTCCGATGGAGAGAAATGAAATCGTGGCGGAAATGGATTTTCCGGCAAAGGAACGTTCAACTTGCGAAAAAGTTCACGTGATCGCGTGCGGAGCGATCGCGCGGGAAATCCTTGCTGTTTCCAGGCAGCAAGGTCTTGGCCATATCGATCTCAACTGCCTGCCGGCAATCTGGCACGCCTATCCGCAGAAGATCGTTCCAGGGCTTGAAAAAGCCGTTGCTGAGGCGCGCGAAGCAGGGTTCGAAAAGATCTTTTTTGCCTATGCGGATTGCGGAACCGGCGGCGACATCGACCGGCTCTGCGAACGCGAGGGCATCGCCCGCATCGAGGGCCCGCACTGTTATTCCTTCTTCGCCGGAAACGACGCTTTTGCCGCAAAGGCGGACGAAGACCTGTTCTCATTCTTCTTGACAGATTTTCTCGCCCGCCAGTTCGAGGCCTTCGTCATCGAACCGCTCGGTCTCGACCGTCATCCGCAGCTGAAGGAGATGTATTTCGGCAATTACCGAAAGCTCGTCTATCTGAGCCAGGAGGAAGACGAGGTCCTTCAGGAGAAGGCGCGTGCGGCCGCCGAGTATCTCGGCCTGGAATACGAATACCGCTTCACCGGCTACGGTGACCTCACGCAGGCGTTACGCTCGGTTTAACCGTTTCTTCGGGCCTTCGGCGGAAGAGTGCGGCCCTGCGCTTTTTGCGGGGGGATCGATGCAGGACCGGAATTCTCGGATCGTGGTGATGACGTCAGGCGGGGTGAACCCGCAGGTGATGATCAACGCATTGGCAAAACATTTTCCCGACCTGCATGTCGTTGAGGAACAGCCGGAATCGAAGGGAACGCTTTTGAAACGCCGCGCCCGGCGGTTCGGCTGGTTTACCGCGCTTGGCCAACTTGCGACGATGATCGCGTCGCGGCTCACCAAGAGCGTGGCGGCGAGCCGCTCCGCCGAGATCATCCGCGACTACGGCCATTCCACCGAGCCTAACCCGGCGATCCCCGTGACGCACGTGGCCTCCCTCAACGATCAGGCCTGTCACGCAGCGGTGACAGCCCTGAAGCCCGCTGCGATCTTCACCATATCCTGCCGCATCCTGTCGCCGGAGACGCTTGCCGCTGTCCCCTGCCCGGTGATCAACTTCCACGCCGGCATCAATCCGATGTATCGCGGCCAGATGGGCGGCTATTGGTCGCGTGTCGAAGGCGACGAGAAGAACTTTGGCGCCACCGTGCATTTGGTCGACAAGGGCATCGATACCGGCGGAACGCTCTACGAGAAGCGGGTGGAGCCGGCGCGCTCGGATTCGCTCGCCACCTATCCGTTGCTGATGACCGCCTCTTCCGTCGATATCAGCGTCCGCGCGCTTCGCGATGCCATCGCCGGCACACTGAAGCCGTACCAGCCGCAAGGCCCCTCCGCACTACGTTTCCCGCCGCCGATCTGGACCTGGGTCTATCACGGGCTGACCCGGAAGATCTGGTAACCGGCACCCGGCCCGACATCCGGCAAGGCAATCCCATCACCGCGTCGTATTTTGCTGGGTGCGACGTCGTCGCAAGCGCAGTCTTGTCGCCCGCACCCGTGCATGCTGCACCTCAACACGGAGGAATTCATGGCCGACCGCATCGTCGTCTTCTGGCGGGATATTCCGGCGCAGGTGATCATCAAGAAGGGCCGCCAGACCGCCAAGCGGGAATTGTCGCTGCGCTTTACCGAGGCGATCGACATGTGCGCGATGCGCAGCGGCGCAGCCGGCACCGACGACTATCTCGCCGAATGGCGCAAGGCACAACCGGTCGCCGTCTCCGACGATCTTGAGGCCGAAGCCGACAGGGCGGCGGCCGAACTCGAAGCAGCTTATGACCGGGAAAAGCTCGTGGCGCTGGTGAAGACCGGCGGCCGCGAAACCGCCTGACGTTCAGACAATCACATCGTTTCTGCGCCGCATCGCGCGCCTGGAGGAAGAAATGACCCGCACCATCGTCGCATCCGCAACCCGGGAGATCGTGATCGGCTTCGACCAGCCCTTCTGCGTGATCGGCGAACGCATCAACCCGACGGGCCGCAAGAAGCTCGCGGCCGAGATGAACGAGGGCAATTTCGACACGGTCATCAGGGATGCGCTGGAACAGGTGGCGGCGGGCGCCACCATGCTCGACGTCAATGCCGGGGTCACCTCGGTCAACCCCAACGAGACCGAACCTGGCCTACTCGTCCGGACGCTGGAGATCGTCCAGGGCCTCGTCGACGTGCCGCTGTCGATCGACAGTTCGGTGACAGCCGCCATCGAGGCGGCGCTGAAAGTGGCCAAGGGCCGGCCACTGGTCAATTCGGTCACCGGCGAGGAGGAAAAGCTCGAGGCGATCCTGCCGCTTTGCAAGAAATACGACGTACCGGTCGTGGCGATCTCCAACGACGAGACCGGCATTTCGATGGATCCGGACGTCCGTTTCGCGGTCGCCAAGAAGATCGTCGAACGCGCCGCCGACTACGGCATCAAGCCGCATGACATCGTCGTCGATCCGCTGGTCATGCCGATCGGCGCGCTCGGCAGCGCCGGCCTGCAGGTCTTTGCGCTCCTGCGGCGCCTGCGCGAGGAGCTGAAGGTCAACACGACCTGCGGGCTCTCCAACATCTCCTTCGGCCTGCCGCACCGCCATGGCATCAATGCCGGCTTCATCCCGATGGTGATCGGCGCCGGCATGACGTCGGCGATCATGAACCCCTGCCGGCCGCAGGAAATGGAAGCGGTGCGCGCCGCCAACGTGCTGAACGGCACGGATCAGAACTGCGGTAACTGGATCATGACCTATCGCGACTACAAGCCGGTCGAAGGCGGCGGAGCCGCTGCGACGGCTGCACCTTCTGCTGCCAGCGGCCGACGCGGCGGCCGGGCCGCACGGGCTGGCGCCGGAGCAAGCATGGAGTAATCAGGCTTCGATAGCTTTACATTCGTATATACAAAAGCATATATGAAAGCGTAACAGATGCGCGGAATTGCGGGCTTTGATTGGGACGATGGCAATTGGCCGAAATGTGCCAAGCACGGCCTCAGTAAGGATGAAATCGAGAGTCTCTTCGAAAACGCTCCCGCCGTTCATCGCGATCCTCAAGAGGGCGAGCAACGGATGCGCGCCATCGGCATTGCGGAAAGTGGCCGCTATATATTCGTTGTGTTCGCACTCCGGGAAATCGATGGCAGAACCCATATACGGCCCATCAGCGCCCGATATATGCACGAACGGGAGATAAGACGATATGAGCAAGGATGACCTGAAGAAGCTGCCCGCCTTCCATTCCGATGCGGAAGCCGAGGCTTTTGTCGAGACGGCGGACCTATCCGAATACGATCTTTCCGGCTTCAAACCGATGCATTTCGAATTCGAGAAGAAATCCGCCCAGCTCAATATGCGGCTGCCGGAGCCTCTGCTACGTGCTGTAAAGGCCAAGGCGAAGGAACGGGGAATTCCCTATACGCGACTGATCCGCGAAGCCCTTGAACAGACCGTCCGCAAGTGAATTCAAGCCGCCCGAATTGTGAGCCCATGGCAAGAGATCCCCTCGTCCTCTTCATGCCGTCCGGCAAGCGCGGCCGGTTTCCGGTCGGCACGCCGGTGCTCGATGCCGCGCGTCAGCTTGGCGTCTATGTGGAAAGCGTCTGCGGCGGGCGGGCGACCTGCGGGCGATGCCAAATCTCAGTCCAGCAGGGACATTTCGCCAAGCACGGCATTACCTCGACGAACGACCATCTGTCACCGCTCGGCCCAAAGGAAGAGCGCTACGACCGCGTGCGCGGGCTTCCCGAAGGTCGCCGCCTCTCCTGCTCGACCCAGATTCTCGGCGATCTCGTCATCGACGTTCCTCAGGATACGGTGATCAATGCTCAGGTAGTCCGCAAGGCCGCCGACGAGCGTGTCTTCGACCGCAATCCGGCGATCCGCATGTGTTATGTCGAGGTAGAAGAGCCCGACATGGAAAAGCCGCTCGGCGATCTCGACCGCCTGAAGGCAGCCCTTGCCGCCGAGTGGCATTTTGACGATCTCGATGTCGATTTCCACCTGATTCCCAAGGTCCAGCAGATTCTGCGCAAGGGCGAGTGGAAGGTCACGGCGGCAATCCACAAAGATCGCGACGATGACCGTGCCCGGCTCGTCGCGCTCTATCCCGGCCTGAAGAACGAGGCCTACGGGATTGCCTGCGATATCGGCTCGACGACGATCGCCATGCATCTGTCGTCGCTGCTGTCGGGTCGCACCGTGGCGTCGGCGGGCACGTCGAATCCGCAGATCCGCTTCGGCGAAGATCTGATGAGCCGCGTTTCCTATGTGATGATGAACCCCGATGGCCGCGAGGCGATGACGTTAGCCGTGCGCGAGGCGCTGAACGGGTTGATCGACGAGGTCTGCGCTGACGGCGGCGTGTCTCGCACCGACATTCTCGACAGCGTCTTCGTCGGCAATCCGATCATGCACCATCTGTTCCTCGGGATCGATCCGACGGAGCTTGGCGGAGCCCCCTTCGCGCTTGCCGTTTCCGGAGCGGTAAAGGTCAGATCCTCCGAGATCGGCTTGCCGATGAACGATGGCACCCGCACTTATCTCCTGCCCTGCATCGCCGGCCATGTCGGCGCCGATGCCGCGGCGGCAACTCTGTCGGAAGGTCCGCACCGGCAGGAGGAGATGATGCTGCTGGTCGATATCGGCACCAATGCGGAAATCGTGCTCGGAAATTCGACCCGCGTCGTCGCTGCCTCCTCGCCGACCGGTCCGGCCTTCGAAGGTGCCGAAATCTCATCGGGCCAGCGGGCAGCACCCGGTGCCATCGAGCGGATCCGTATCGACGCCGAAACCCTCGAGCCGCGCTTCCGGGTGATCGGCGTCGAGCCCTGGTCGGACGAGCCGGGTTTCGCCGATGCAGCCGCTGCGACCGGCATCACCGGCATCTGCGGTTCGGCGATCATCGAAGTGATTGCCGAAATGTATCTTGCCGGATTGATCTCGGAAGACGGCGTGGTGGACGGCGCAATGGCGGAGCGCAGCCCGCGCATCCTCCAGAACGGTCGGACCTTCTCCTACCTCGTGCATGACGGCGAACAGCGCATCACCGTAACCCAGAACGACGTGCGCGCCATCCAGCTCGCCAAGGCGGCGCTTTATGCCGGCGTCAAGCTGTTGATGGACAAGCAGGGCGTCGACCATGTCGACCGCATCGGGCTTGCCGGCGCCTTCGGCACGTTCATCGATCCGAAATACGCGATGGTGCTGGGTCTTATCCCGGATTGCGATCTGGGCCGCGTCAAATCGGTCGGCAATGCCGCAGGCACGGGCGCGCGCATGTGCCTGCTGAACCGCGGCTACCGCCGCGAGATCGAGGAAACGGTGCGCAGGATCGAGAAGATCGAGACGGCGTTAGAGCCGAAATTCCAGGAGCATTTCGTTTATGCCATGGCGCTGCCAAACAAGGTCGATGCCTTCCCGCATCTGGCAACTGTCGTGACCCTGCCGGAGCGAAAGGCGCTGGCAGAGGCTTCGGGAGAAGGCGGCCGCAGACGTCGCCGCAGCCGCGAGTAGGATCAGGCAGCAGCAGCGATCAGGGAGCCGAAAGCTTCGCGGATGCTTTCGGCCACTGCTTTGCCGGGGACGGAGAGCTGCGGAGCCGTCAACAGCCGGATATCGAAGTTGATCAGTTCCGGCAGGCCTTCCTTCGCCCCGAGTATCTGCATGTCGTCGGTAACATAAGAGCGCGGGAACGGCGCGATCGCCAGATCGGACAGCACCGCGGCGCGTTGCGCCATCGTATGGGCGCTCGCATAGGCGATGCGATAGCTCCGCTTGTGCTTCTCAAGCTGGGCAATTGCATCCTGACGCCAGACGCAGCCGTCTTCCCAGACGGAGATCGGCAGCGGATCGCGCAGATACGCCGTGCCGCATTTGGCGCCGGCCCAGACCAGTCTTTCCGTGTGAATCATCTCTCCGGCCGTCGAGAAAGGCCGGGTCGCACAGTTGATCAGCGCCAGGTCCAGCCGCTGCTCGTCCATGCGCTTCTTGAGCGCCAGGCTCATGTCGACCGTGACATCGACCATGATGCCCGGAAAGCTTTCGCCGAAGTCCTTGAGAACCTTCGGCAGAAGGCGTTCGGCGATATCGTCCGGCGCGCCGAGACGTACCACGCCGGAGAGTTCCGGCATGACGAAACGTGACACTGCCTCGTTGGAGAGCGCCAGCATGCGCCGGGCATAGGAAAGCAGCATCTCGCCATGCTGCGTCAGCGACACCGAGCGGGCGTCGCGCAGGAAGAGCGTCGTCTTCAACTGCTCTTCCAGTTTCTTGATCTGCATCGAAACAGCCGACGGCGTGCGCAGAACCGCATCGGCCGCGGTCGAGAAATTGCCAGTTTCGGCAATCGCTACGAAGGTGCGCAATACGTCGTTATCGAGCAGCGGGAGCGGCGGGCGGAATGGAACAGTCATGTCAGCCTCTATCAATAATTCTGAACTTAAGCACCATATCATTTCGTTTGATTGAATGTCAAACCGGCGGCATACTCAAAACATCGGAAGCGAGCGTCGATACCAAACAGAATTTCATGAGACGCATAACTTACATCCGATTGATTGATGGATTGACGGCGTTCATTGTTCCCATAGAGCGCTGCTCCATGAAACACCCAAGGAGAACTGACATGACCATGATCACCTATCAGGAGAGCGATCGCTCCCGGCGTCAGTCGTCGTTCGTCTCGCTGATCCGCCCTGCCCTTACTGCGGTGTTTGGACTTCGCGACCAATGGCGTCGCCGCCAGACCGAAAGGATGCTGGAAGGTTTGCCGGCAGAAATCCGCAAGGACATCGGATGGCCGACGACCAATGCCGCACCGCATCGCCGATAACCTCCCGACCCATGGCCCGCACACGAACCGGTGAAGCGGGCCATGTAGTCTGAGACACGCTTTGAGCCTGCTGCCTTTGACAATTATGTCTGCGACCCGCCTATGTCGCAAAAATGTTATCAGCCTGTCGCCGAAAGCCCTTCTCCGCCGCCTTTCCCCGTGCCAATGTCGCTTTTGAAGAAAAGCGGGCCGCAATGTACGGCCACGAACAAGGGGAATGACGGCATGAATGTGATGACCAAAAACCCGGCAGCAAAGCGCTCTCTCGTCTTTTTTCTTGTTCCCCATTTCACCATGCTGCCTTTTGCTGCAGCGGTGGAGACGCTCCGAATCGCCAATCGCATGCTCGGATACTCGGCCTATACCTGGCGGCTCTGTTCCGCCGACGGTGAAAAGGTCTATTCCTCGAGCG
Organism: Neorhizobium sp. P1_A6; assembly: GCF_056406795.1. Taxonomy (NCBI): domain Bacteria; kingdom Pseudomonadati; phylum Pseudomonadota; class Alphaproteobacteria; order Hyphomicrobiales; family Rhizobiaceae; genus Neorhizobium; species Neorhizobium sp. P1_A6. The sequence goes on from NZ_JBFTZM010000007.1 coordinate 205,454, forward strand.
GCATCGGGATTGAGGTAAATTCGTCGCTGGCCGACGAACGTCGCAGCCTCTCCGGCGAAAACCGCCCGAACATGGTTCTGGTCTGCTCGGGCGTCTACGTTGAGGAGTTCAACAACAAGTCGGTCAACGCCTGGCTGCGCGAAACCTATAACCGCGGCATTGCCGTTGGAAGCCTCTGCACCGGAGCACATGTGCTCGCCCAGGCCGGGCTGCTGAACGGCAAGCGTTGTGCCATACACTGGGAAAACCTTCCGGGATTTGCCGAGGCATTCCCGCAGGCAGAAGTTTATGCGGATCTCTACGAGGTCGATTCGAACCTCTATACCTGCGCCGGCGGTACCGCCTCGCTCGACATGATGCTGAACCTGATCAGCCAGGATTTCGGCGAGAACCTCGTCAATCGCGTCTGCGAGCAGCAGTTGACGGACCGCGTCCGCAACCCGCACGACCGCCAGCGCCTGCCGCTGCGGGCCCGCCTCGGCGTCCAGAACGCCAAGGTTCTGACGATCATCGAGGTCATGGAAAACAATCTCTCCGAACCGCTGTCGCTGGTCGAGATCGCCGACGACGCCGGCCTCTCCCGGCGCCAGATCGAACGCCTCTTCCGCCAGGAAATGGGCCGCTCGCCGGCGCGCTATTATCTGGAGATCCGGCTCGACCGGGCACGGCACCTGCTGGTGCAGTCGTCGATGCCCGTGGTCGAGGTGGCGGTTGCCTGCGGGTTCGTGTCCGCCTCGCATTTCTCGAAATGTTATCGCGAGGTCTATAACCGCTCGCCGCAGCAGGAACGTGCCGAGCGCAAGCTCAACATGAACACCTCGCGCATCGGCGTGGTGGCCTGATCCTGGTGATTGCGGCTGTCAGCCCGCCGCTTGCAGCACGACCGTATGATCCGAAAAGACCTGGTTGCGGCCGAAGCTCTTCGCCATGAACAGGAATTGTTCTGCAGCATTGAGGTAATTGTCGAAGGTCTCCGGACCGTAGACTTCTGCCAGTCCGATCGAGACGGTTATCGAGAAGTCGTTGTCGCCGGAAGTGATCCGCATGCCGGCGATCTCAAGCCTCAGCTTTTCGCAGAAATCCGTTGCCGCCGCGCCGTCGAAACCGACCAGCAGCAAGCCGAATTCCTCGTCGTCCAGCCGGGCAAGGAGGTGCCGGCCGCCGCTGCACGCGGCATCGAGTTTGGCCGCGATCGCCTTCAGGACCTCAGCGATCGTTTCCTCACAATGGGTATCGTTCAACCGCCGGAAATGATCGATGTCGACGATTGCGACGGCGCAGGACGTGCCCTCAGAAAGGCAGGCCCCCACCAGCGGTAAACCAAGCCGATAGAACTCCTTCAGATTAGCAAACCCTGTCAACGGATCGGCGGTGAGATTGGCCATCTCCATCTGGACCGGTGACGGCGCAGCCCAGCCATAGGTCAGACGTTCCGACTTCCGGAAGTGCTGGCTTTGAAGATAGGGCATGCGAAAAACCCTCGCAGATCAGGCGACGTTCTTGACCGTCGAGTCCTGACGTTTTGCCTGCATCGACCAGATCTGGATCAGCGTATCCAGGTTCTGGTTGACGCGGCAGTAAAATTCCTCGTCGATGAAGGGCCGCAGCATGAAGTCGTTGCCGCCAGCCTTCAGGAAACGGGCCGAAAGCAGCCGGTTCGAAGAAGACGACACGCCGATAATCCGCAGTTCGTGCGAACCGCGCACCGAGCGGATGCGGCGGGTCAGCTCGAAACCGTCGATATCGGGCATGTTGTAGTCGGTGACGACGAGGCCGATATCCGGGTTCTTCTTCAGAATATCCAAGGCCTTGGCACCGTTCTCCGCAACGCTGACCCGGAAATTGTAGCGCTTCAGACGGCTGGACAGCAGCGCCCGCGCCGTCGGGCTGTCGTCGACGATCAGCACGTGGTGGCGATGATTGGTGAGGAACCGGCAGACCGATTCGGCCAGCATCTCAACCGCAAAGACATTGTCCTTGAGGATATAGTCGACGATGTCCTTGGTCAGCAGCTTGTCGCGCGTCTCTTCGTGGAACGTGCCGGTAAAGACGATGGTGGGGATCGAGAGATCGACGAGATATTCCAGCGCCTCGCCGTTTTCCGCACCCGGCAGGTTGATATTGGAAATCGCCAGTGTGACCGGTTCGCTCGAACGGTCATAGGCAACCTGCAATTCCTCGAAATTGCGGCAGATCTCAACCTCGATGCCGAACAGCTCCTTGAGCCGGGTACCGATCATCGAGGTAAAGACGTTGGAATCTTCCGCAAGCAGGATGCGGGAGTTTGCCAGTGATTGGCCGGAATACTGCATCCCGGAAATGCCGAGGAATGTCATGGTGCCCCTGTCGATAAGTAATTATCCCCTCAGCTAACACCCGTATTACAAACGCTTTGCAGAACCGTTAATCGGAGCGGCTTCCTCGTCCAAAAACGGAACAGGCGGCCCGAAGACCGCCCGTCAATGTCAATGGTTTCTTACTTTTAGCCGGATTTCACGCGCGCAGTGCAACGTTGTCGGTGTCAAACGGGCTCTCGGCGACAACGCTGGCATTGTAGAGGTTGCCGAGAATCTTGATCTTGAGCCGCGTACCAGTCTCCGCATAACCGGGCTTCACCATCGCCAGCGCCAGAGACTTGCCGATCCGCCAGCCGTAGGCGCCGTTGGTGGCGCGGCCGATCAGTTCGCCGGCGTCATTGTAGATCGCCTCCGAACCGCGGGCATCGAGATCGTTGGCGCCCTCGACGACCAGCGTGCAGAAATTCCACTTCAGCCCCTTCTCCCTATAGGAAAGCAGACCTTGCTTGCCGAGGAATTCCTTGTCCGTCTTGATGAAACGGTCGAGGCCGGACTCGTAGGCATTGTACTCGATCGACATTTCGCGCGGGATAAGCCGATACGACTTCTCGACCGACATGGAAAGCATGGCACGAATGCCGAAGGGTTTGATGCCGAATTCGGCGCCGGCTTCCATCAGCTTGTCGAAGATGTAGTTCTGCATCTCGATCGGGTGATGCAGTTCCCAGCCCAGTTCGCCGACGAAATTGACGCGCAGCGCATGGGCGGACGCCATGCCGACGGAAATCTCCTTGCCGGAAAGCCAGGGGAAATCCTTGTTGTCGAGGCTGGTGCGGGTGAGCTTCTTCAAAACCTGGCGAGACTTCGGGCCGGCCAGAACCAGTACGCCGAGCTTCTGGGTAATCTGGGTGAGTTTGACCGACCCGTCTGTCGGCGCCAGCTTGCGCAGATAATCCTGATCATGCGCCTCATAGGCACCAGCCGATACCAGATAGAAGCGATCCGGCGCCCACTCGTAGACGGTGAACTCGGAGCGCACCCCACCCTGTTTGGTAAGCAGGTGGCAGAGCGCGATGCGCCCGCGCTTCTTCGGGATCGCATTGGCGAAGATCGAGTCGAGGAAAGCACGCGCACCCGGGCCGGACACTTCCATCTTGGCGAAGGCCGACATGTCGAGGACGCCGACATTCTCGTGGACATTCTTGACCTCGTTGCCCACGTGGTCGAAATAGTTCGAGCGGCGGAAGGACCATTTTTCGACGATCCGGCCATCTTCCAGCGCCGGCGCGTGATTGTGACCGGTCAGCACCTCGGCGCCGACGCCGAGGTCTTCCGCAGGCACTTCATAACCTTCGGGCGCGAACCAGTTGGCGCGTTCCCAGCCATAGACGGAGCCGAACACCGCACCCATCTTCTTCAGCCGGTCATAGACCGGCGTCGTCTTCAAGGGACGCGCGGCGGAGCGCTCTTCATCAGGATAATGCATCGTGAAAACATTGGCATAGGCCTCTTCGTTCTTCTCGATGAGGTAGCCTTCCGTCGCGTAAGGCCCGAAGCGGCGCGGATCGACGCCCATCATGTCGACGGTGGGTTCGCCATCGACGATCCATTCCGCGAGCTGCCAGCCGGCGCCGCCGGCCGCGGTGATGCCGAAGGAATGGCCTTCGTTCAGCCAGAAGTTCTTGAGGCCAGGTGCGGGGCCGACGATCGGCGAGCCGTCCGGCGTATAGGCTATCGCGCCATTGTAGACCTTCTTGATGCCTACTTCGCCGAAGGCCGGCACGCGCACGATGGCGGTCTCGATATAGGGCATCAGCCGGTCGAGTTCCTCGTTGAAGAGCTCATATTCGCTCTCGTCGGACGGACCGTCGACGTAACAGACGGGTGCTCCGACCTCGTAAGGCCCGAGCAGCAGGCCGCCATTCTCCTCGCGCATGTACCAGGAGGAGTCCGATTCGCGTAGGACCCCCATTTCCGGCAGGCCCTTGGCCTTGCGCTCCTGGATCGCCGGATGCGGCTCGGTGACGATGTACTGGTGCTCGACCGGAATGACCGGAATGTTGATGCCGACCATCTCGCCGGTCTTGCGCGCGAAGTTGCCGGTGCAGGAAATGATGTGCTCGGCGGTGATCTCGCCCTTGTCGGTCGTCACTTTCCAGAGCCCGTCCGGCTGTTGTGCGATGGCGGTGACGGTCGTGTTTCGATAGATCGTGGCGCCGAGGTCGCGCGCACCCTTGGCAAGCGCCTGCGTGAGGTCCGCCGGCTGGATATAGCCGTCGTCAGGATGCTGGATGGCGCCGAGAATCCCATCCATCTCGCAGAGCGGCCAGATCTCCTTCACCTGTTCGGGCGTCAGGACGTTGACCGTGACGCCGATCGTCTCGGCGATCCCGGCATAATACATATACTCTTCCCAGCGGTCCTTGGTGCGGGCGAGACGGATGTTCGAGACTTTCGAGAAACCGACATTCATGCCCGTCTCTTCCTGCAGTTCCTGATAGAAACGCACCGAATATTTATGCAGCTGGCCGACCGAATAGGAGAGGTTGAAGAGCGGCAGAAGGCCCGCCGCATGCCAGGTCGAACCCGAGGTCAATTCCTTGCGTTCGATCAGAACCGCGTCGCTCCAGCCCTTTTTCGCCAGATGATAAAGCGTCGAAACACCGACCACGCCGCCGCCGATCACCACCGCCCGTGCATGTGTCTTCATGGAAAGAACCCCTCTTCGGCCTCGTGCGGCCTTTTCGCAAACTGCAGGGACTATGCAATTCCGGCAGGCGGGCCAAACGCCTGTTTACGACATGCCGGGAGCCAGCCCGCGACGATCATTAAAATGGCCGCGCGGGGCTCGGGCAGAGGGTCGGTTAGGCGCCCCCTCTTGCATCGTTCTCCTCCGGCAGGATCGGCCGGCCCCGATGAAAGATGATCTCCTGCTGCGGGAACGGGATCGCGATCCCCTCCTCCTTGAACCGCTTGAGGATGGCGATCCTCAGATTGTTGCGGATCCTCAAACCCTCGCCCATGTCGGCCAGATGAAACCTCAGTTCGAAATTGAGCGAGGACGGACCGAAATTCAGGAACTCCACGTGCGGTTCCGGATTGCGCAGCACTTCCGGAACCTGGTCGACCAGTTCCAAAAGAATATCCATCACCTTCTGCGGATCGGTATGGTGGCTCACCGCGACCGGCACTTCGGAACGCCCGATCTTGTTGCGATGCGTCCAGTTGCCGACCGGCGAATTGATGAGGTCGGAATTCGGCACGATGATCGACTGCTTGCGAAACGTCTCGATCTCCGTGGCGCGCACCGAAATGCGCTTGACGATACCTTCCGTCGCCCCGGTCACCACATGGTCGCCGACCTTGAACGGCCGCTCGACGAGCAGGATCAGGCCGGACACGAAGTTCGAGACGATATTCTGGAGACCGAAACCGATGCCGACCGACAAGGCGGATGCGACCAGCGCGAAGCTCGACAGGTCGATGCCCGCGGCAGAAACGCCGACGAGCACCGCAAGCCCGACGCCGAGATAACCGATACCGGTCTTGACCGAATTGCGGACGCCGAGATCCACCTGGCTGCGCGCCAGCACATTGCCGTCGATCCATTTCTGGATCCAGCGCGTGATGACGAAGCCGAGGCCGAAAAGCAGAATGCCGCCGAGAATACCGACGATAGAAATCGAGATGTTACCGATCCGGATCTGCGTGAAGAAACTGTAGATCCAGGCTTCGATATCGGCGATCTGGAAACCCCAGGTCAAAAGAATGAGGGGGATGCCGAGGATCAGCGCAAAAGCATAGATGCCGAGCCCCGCGGCAAGCCCCGCCTGGTCGAGCGACACCTCCCCGAAATGAAAGTGTTCGGCGAGCCGGCGACCGGCGGCCGTATCCGTGAACGATCCCTGTTTCGAGATCGCCCTGCCCGACAGCAGTCCGATATAGATCAGCACGATCACCGCACCGGTCAGCACGATCTGGGTGGAGGCGAACCGAGCAAGCCCGACATATCCCGTCAGCACCGACAGGATGAGGAGCAGGCCCATGACGCGAAGGAACAGAGGAAAGAAGCGCGGCCAGCGATGCCCCGGACTATCGGGATCCTCGCCCTCGGCAAGCCGCGGCTGGATGAAGGAGATGGCGATCAGGATCAGGCCGATGATGACGGAGGCGAGCAGGCTTTTGACGATGGTCAGAACCAACGGGGAATTCAGCGCCTCGCTGATCGCGCCGAGCAGATAGTCGAGCCCGTTGACGATCGCCATGGCAAGCACGGCAAGTGTCAGCAGATGGGCGCCACGGTTGGTGATACGGACGAGCCGCCATTCCGGTTCGCCGGGCGCCAGCACACCATAGGTGAGCTTCCAGACGAAATTGACGAACCAGACGAATGCGAAAAATGTCACCACGATCGGCGTGATATCCGTGCGCAGGACGTTGAAACCGTCGAGGAACAGGAATGAGGCGACCAGAAAAGCCGCCAGCGACACGGTCTGGATCACCGTCGACCAGAAGGCCACCGACAAACGCCTGATATAAGAAGGGTGTTCATGGTCGTCGCGCCGGATGAAGCGCCCGAACAGCCGGTATCCTCCAGACAGGAAGAGCATGGCCGCGCCGAGCGACAGTGCCAGCGCTCCGAGCAGTTGCAGCTTCTTGAATTTCCAGACGAAACTGATCCAGCCGCTGAAGGTGGAGCCGAAATTCCTGACTTCCGCGACGAATGCGTTGCCGGCATCGGCGAACAGCTCGCCCGACAGCTCCGTGTGGCGGAAGAGCGTCTGGGTAAACAGCGTGCGGCGCAGATTGGTGATCGTGTTGGCGACCTGCGTCGCGCTGTTGGAAAGCTGGCCGGCGTCGTCGACGATAATGTTGAGTTCCGAGCGCTCGTTCAGCAGCCGGTTGCGCTCCTCGACGACCGCGGGCGCTTCCGGCGGCTGGCCGGCTGCGGGCGGCTCGCCGAGTCCCTTGAGGCGGGCCTGTATCTGTTCGACACGCGTACGCATGGCATCCGATGCGGATCGCATTTCGCCGACGATCGCTTCCGCTCTAACCCTGAGTTCCGCAAGACGTGCATCGTCGTCGGCATCGCTCTGTATCCGGTTGCGAAAGGAATCGAGCTGCTGGCGGATCGCGTCGATCTTGCCCTTCATATCGGTATTGATGGAATCGACGGTGACGTCGGGCGCCACCTGTTCCTGGCGCTGTCCTTGTGCCTGCTGCTGCGCCTGTGCGGCCGCCTGCGAGGGCAAGCCGAGCGGGGCAGCGATCATGAGTGCCGCCAGGAGCGCGCACGCTATCCGTTGAATGGTCGAAGGGCCGGTCGTGAGAAGTTGTGTCAAATGTCTGCTCTTTTGTCTTTCGATCGGATTCGCGCGCGAAAATAGAGTGACTTCTGGGCGAAGAAAAGGAATGCTCTGACGCCCGGCCACGAATTGGAACAATTCGTGGAACCTGGAACATTTCTTCGCGTTTCTCCGTCCCAACAATCATTGAGGGTAAGTCATGGAACAGGCAGGTATCGGCTGGATCGCAGCCATCATCATCGGCGGCATTGCCGGCTGGCTCGCTGAAAAGTTCATGAAAAGCGACATGGGCTTAATCATGAACATCATTCTCGGCATTGTCGGCGCCATCATCGCCAATGCCATTCTCAACTTTTTCCACCTTTCGCTGGGTAGCGGCTGGATCGCTTACCTCATCGCCGGCTTTATCGGTGCGTGCATCCTGATCGCCGTCGCACGCCTGTTCCGCCGCTAGTTACCTCAACGTCAGAAACCGGCGCCGGGCTTGGCCAGATATCCCAGCTCGGCGGCGGTCGATTCCCGGCCAAGCAGCGCATTGCGATGCGGGAAGCGGCCGAACTCGCGGATCACCAGGCGGTGACGCTCCGCATAATCCAGATAATCCGCATCCCCCAGCAAAGCGAAGAGCTCCACCGACCGATCCTGATCGGCAAGGACTTCCGAGTGTTCGAACGGGAGATAGAAGAAGCCGCGCTGTTCGGGCAGGACCGCCATATCCGCACCGGCCTCGATTGCCAACCTTGCCTCCCGCAAAGCCAGCCAGTCCGTTGCGAAGGCAAGCGGGGTGCCGCGATAGAGATTGCGGGAAAGCTGGTCAAGCACGATCACCGCCGCGAGCCGGTTTTCCGGCGAAGTCCGCCACGCGTCGAGCTCCCCCCGGGCAAGCGAGAGATGCGTCGCGGCAAAATGCCGGCGCATCGCCTCATCGAGCGCCTCGTTCTTCTCAAACCAGTCCTTGCGGGTCAGTTCCCTGAACCAGAAGGAGAAAACTTCGTTGGGGGTCTTTATGTCGGCCTGCGCCATCGAATATCTCCTCAGTCGAGCCGGAGTGTGGAGATATCCTTGCCGGTCATCCGCGCAAGGGCTTCGACGACCATATTATGATCCTCGCGCTGCGGCAGGCCTGAAACGGTCACCGCCCCGATGCAGCCGAGGCCGGCGACCTTGATCGGGAAGCTGCCGCCATGCGGCGCGTGGTCTGCCGCGGAAATACCATATCGGTTTTCGACCGTGTCGCCCTGGAGCTCGAGCTTCCGTCCGATTGCATAGCTGGACTGGAAGAAGCGGAGCACAAGATTGCGCTTGCGCCGTACCCAGCTCTGGTTGTCGGCGCTGGTGCCCGGAAGCGCCGTGTAGAAGGCCGACATCGAATGCAATTGCACGTCGATGACGATGCTCAGGCCCCGCTCGACGGCCATATGCCGGAGCAGCGATCCGAGATCCCAGGCTGTCGTCAGGTCGAACCGGTCGAAGACCAGCGCCTTCTCCTGCTCGGCGATCTTCGCCATGTCTTCTTCGATGGCCATGCGTTCTCCTCCGCGTTGCGGTTGCGGGGGATTGATGACGGCAAAGCGAACGAAAGTAAAGTTACTCGGCAGCGGCGAGTTCCCGGACAGGAAAGAACGCGGCGAGTTCATCGACGGCAAAGCCGATCCGCTGCTGCAGCGCCTCGGAGACGATACGGTAGTCGGCGAAATCGCGATCGGACGCGTAGACGGCCGTCGGCAGGGTATGGGCCATGAAGAAACCGAAAAGCGGCCGAAGCTGATGTTCGACCATCAGCGCGTGCCGGTCGCCACCGCCGGTAGCGGTGATCAGGATCGGCTTGGCACGCAGCTGTTCGGGATCGATCAGATCGATGAAATGCTTGAAGAGCCCGGGATAGCTGCCCTTGTAGGTCGGCGAACCGACAATCAGGAAGTCCGCCTCGACGACATCCGTCAGTACCCTGGCGGCCGCTTCATCCAGATCACCCTGGCGTTGTGCCTGACCAAGAGACGGTCCCACATCGGTGAGATCATGAAGCCGGGTATCGAATCCATAACGCTCGGCTGCGACCGAGGCGATATGTTCGACCAGCGCAAAAGTTTTGGACGGGCGATTATAGCTCCCCGCAAGACCGACGAGTTTCAGGGCCATGGAAATTCCTTCCTGCGCAATGACTTTCTCCAGATTAACGTCGATGGCGCGGTATGAAAGCAAGGAACCTGCCGTTGATGCTCGATCAGGAGAAAATCGTGCTCACGGAATGCTCGACTACGCGATACGGGCTCGCCGTGGTGCCGTCCGGGAAATGTCCGTGGCGATTGTTTCTGCAAGCGCCTTGGCCTGTACGCGGATATCCGGCACCGCCGTGATCTCCCAGAACTGGCCGGCCGTCAGCGCTCCGGCAGCAAACAGGCCGGGCAGTGGCCGGCCATCCGGATCGAGAACGCGAGATTGTCCGTCGACGGAGATGCCAAGTCCGAGTTCGTCCATGGCGATCATCCCAAGGTTCCGCATCTCGGTCAGCAGCGGCGAATGGCCGATGCCGGCGCGCTCCATGCCGGTGCAGTTGACGATCCAGTCCGCATGGAAGGAGGCAATGTCCGGCGTGCCGCGTTGCCTGAACCGGACGTTCGCACCCTCGCCGTCTCTCTCGATCGAGCGGAGAAAACCGGCATGCACGGTCACCGTACCGTCCTTCAGGAGCGCGTTGAAGCGCGCGAACACCTCCGGCGCAATGCGGTGGCGGTGGATGTTCCACCAGGCAAGTGCATGGCGCAGGAACCGCGAGCGCTGCTCGGCGGTCAGGCTCTGCCACAAAGCCTGGGTCTGCGGTCTTAGGCCATCGACGACGCCCCGCCAGTCGGCACCGTTCTCCACCTGTCGCCGCAAGGCGCGCAGCAGAGCGCTGATTTCGCGGCTATCGGGCAGATCCGGCGTGACGGGAGCGGCGCGCCGGGTCGGATGCGGGTGCGGCACCAGTCCGCGGCGCGACAGGACATGGATGCGGCCGCTATGTCCTTGGGCGCGCAGCGACAGAACCTGGTCGATCATCGTCAGGCCGGAGCCGAAGATACAGAGTTCGTCGGTGCGGCCGACGCGCGAAAGCCAGCCGAGCCGCCAGGGATTGTCGATGATGCGGGAGCCGACGCCCGGATCGATACGATCCTTCGGCAAAGGCAGATCGGCATTGCCGACGCCGAGCGCCAGAATGACGGTACGGGCCCGCAGTTCGCCGGCGTTGTCGAGATGGAACATGACCCCGTCCTGTTCGCACTCGACGCAGGCCGTCGCCTTGGCTCGGATAAAATCCACATGCGCGCGCCGCTCACGGGGCCTCAGCAGCGAGGCAAGCGTATCGCGCAGGTAGAGACCGTAGTCGCCGCGAGAGGCGAAATCCTCCGGAAAGGCCGCTTTGCCCTGGCGGCGCAGCCATTCGACGAAATCGTCCGGTCGATCCGGGAACACGCTCATCCGCGCCGCCGGGACATTGAGACGATGCAGATAGAATTCGGTGCGATAGGCGGTGCCTCGTCCGAAGCCGGGATCATCGCCGACCACCGCGATCGAAGCGGAGGACGGCAGGAAGCGCAAGAGGTTGATGGTAAGGGCGATTGCGGAAAAACCGGAACCGACGACGGCGACATCATAAGTCATCAAGCACACACTCCTCGTCCTGGGTTGTTTTGGGCGAAAGGTTGTCTTGGAAGCCACAGGAAAGCGGTTTTGCATCTGCTTCCGCCGGCGCTTCAATGTCTACCAACTTAATAGAGATTGACGAAGAGTAAAGGTGTTTTCGCGTCTCTTTCAGTGGCACGCCTGTTCAGGCCGCGGCAGCGTCGGCGCTTCGGCGCTCGGATTGGTATTGTTCGGCGTCCCCGGCGGCTGGCAGCGATCTTCCTGATCGACAGTGCCGGTCGTGCTGTTGGTGGTCGTCGGATCAGTGACGCCGGGAAGCGTGGTGACCGGCGAAGCGCCGGAATTGGCATTGGGCGCGGTCGTTGTCGCCCCGGGCAAAGTGGTGGTGGCGTCGGTGCCTGATGTCTGGGCGAGGAGTGGCGCCGAAAGCAGGGAAATGGCGGAAAACGCAATGATCCTCATCAGCATGTGAAGGTTCCTCCGGTTGATCGAAGAAACAACCGGAAGCCATGCCACTTGGTTCCGTTGCGCCGGCCCGTCTTCGGCCAACACTATTCAGCCTGGCATCATGTCGTGGATCGAGGACAGCAGCATGTCGTGCTGATAGGGCTTCGGCAGAAACACCGTGTTGGTCGGCAGGAGCATCGGGTCAAGGCTGACGACGCCCGACGTGATGATGATGCCGATGCTCGGGCGGATGGCGCGTATCCGCTGAGCAAGCTGGATGCCGTCCATCGACCCCGCCATGTTCACGTCGGTGAAAACGATGTCGATATCGGACCGATTACGGAAGAGTACCATCGCCTCGTCGGCACTGCCTGCTTCCAACACTTGGTGCCCGACCTCTTCCAGCGCATCGAGCGTGGTGAATCGGATTAGCGGTTCATCCTCGACGACGAGGACAACAGCTTTCTGCGCCATGAACGTCTCCTTCATCCATCGGATGTTTGTCCCATGGCCTCCACCAGCGAAAATCCGCTCCGCGATGCGGCAGGTCGGGGACGCGCTCCGCCGTGAGGCCATATAGGAGGCAGGTGAGTCGCGACAAGTGGAACTGAATCCGGACGAAAAACGCGGTTACCCCGATCGGTTGCTTTTCCGCACGCGCCAACCGCTTCGATAATGGATAATGACATTTGACAGAATGCAAAATCCGCTTGCCAAGCGCCCTGAAATATCCTGTACCAATCGCCACGAAAATGTGACTAGAAGAACATCCTCACCTTCCACCCTCATCCACTCCCGACTCAGGTTCACGCTTCATGATGGAACTCTTCACCGCAGCCGGCTTTGCGGCCCTTCTCGAGGTCATCGCCATCAACCTCGTTCTTTCCGGCGACAACGCCATCGTCATCGGTCTTGCTGCCGCCGGTCTTCCTGCCGAACTGCGCAAGAAGGCGATCCTCTTCGGCATCTCCGCGGCGACCGTGCTGCGCCTCGTGTTTGCGGTCGTTGCAACCTACCTTCTGGCGATCAAGGGGCTCCAGCTTGCCGGCGGCCTGCTGCTGGCCTGGGTCTGTTGGAAGATGTGGAGCGAGCTGCGCGAGGGCCAGGGCGACGATGCCCATCTCGCCGCACAAGCCAAGGAAAACGCCGCTCAGAAGACTTTCTTTCAGGCCGCGACCCAGATCGTCGTCGCCGACGTCTCGATGTCGCTCGACAACGTGCTGGCCGTCGCCGGCGCCGCCAAGGAACATTCGACCGTGCTGATCATCGGCCTGATCGTCTCGATCGCACTGATGGGGATCGCCGCCAACTTTGTCGCCAAACTGCTCTCCCGTTTCCGCTGGATCGCCTATGTGGGCCTGGCGGTCATCGTTTATGTGGCGCTCGATATGATCTATCACGGTTCTCTCGAAGTCCTGCCGCTCATCCAGGGCGCATAAATCTCTTCGCCGCCTCTCGACCAGTCATTTGCCCCGCCGGCGCCGATCGCGTTGGCGGGGTTTTCTGTTTTGCCTCCCCCCGGAGAAGTATTGGAATGTGACAGTGCCCTGATTTGAAACAGGAAAATTATTCTCTGCTTACCAAGTTCTTTGACATTTGTGACGTTCCCATTGATCATGTTCGGCAAGCAAAGCTACGTGGCCTCCAGCCGGCATGACGCCGGTTAGGGGCTCGCGGACCCCCTACTCGCAAGAGTTGGTGAGCCCCGTCCAAGTCAATGAGAGCCGATCTTGAGCCACGATCACGACGATCATCATCACACTCATGACAGTGACCATGACGGTCATTCCCACGTCGATTGGCGCGAGCACGGCGTGAAAGTCATTCCCGGCAATTCGCTCGATCCCAACACCGCCCAGACCCCCGGCATGAACCGCGCGACCGCGATCAACAACGCCCGTGCGGGTGCCGAAAAGATCTGGGCGGGCACGGTGACGATCCATGCCAACGCCAAGACCGGCGCCCATCACCATGGCGATCTGGAAAGTATCATCTACGTGCTGAAGGGAAGAGCGCGGATGCGCTGGGGCGACAATCTCGAATTCGTGGCGGAGGCAGGCCCCGGCGATTTCATCTATGTGCCGCCCTACGTGCCGCATCAGGAGATCAACGCCAGCCGCGACGAGACCCTGGAATGTGTCCTCTGCCGCTCCGGCCAGGACCCGGTCGTGGTCAACCTCGATATCGAGCCGATCGAGAAGCCGGAAGAAGTGCTCTGGAAGGACCCGATCCACAAATAACGCGGCAATCGATTTCCCGCATGAAATGCAGGGATTGGCGCAAATGCCGCCGCAATCTGTCCTTACGCTTGCTCCGACTGGAGATTGACCGCCTCGAACCTCTCCTTTAGAAGGCGGCATTCCGTTCCGAAGCAAGGACTTCGGGATTTTTAACGCTCCGGAGCTGATGCGGATGGCGCTGTTTCCGCAGGACAAGCGGATGAGAGACGGACGTGAACAGGAAAGCCTCCTGTCGCGCTGGCCGGTCTTTGCCGCCGCTCTGCTGATTGCCGCCTTGTTCGGCCTGCTGTCCGGCGTCGTCAAGGACGTCCAGTTCCCCCGCGGCGTCCTTACGGCCGACAAAAGCAGCGACACTCCGCATCTGACCAAGCGCGAGCCTTTGCGTGCACTTGCCGCCATGGACCGCAAGGACGGAATGGGCGCCCATTGGCCTACGGGCGACGGTGCGCTGGAAGCCCGCGCCATCGAGATCAGCTTCCCGATTTTCGTTTCGGCCTTCGCGTCGAAGCCATCCTCCGATCCGACGGCTCATCCGTTCTGGCACGGATCGCTGCCGCGTGCGCCGCCGGCCCGCGCCTGAGATATCGCGCCCCGGCGCTTGCACGACATCAGTATTCTCGCCCCAACCGCTCAACAGAGCGTGACCCGGGCTCAGCAGGATTAAATACATGAGAAACTCCCCATGGTTGGTGACGACCTATCTCGTCATCATCTTCCTCGGCATTCTGGTGGCGCTGCCGAATGTCATTCCGCAGTCGACGCTTGGCCGGCTTCCCGCCTGGCTGCCGCACAACCGCGTCTCGCTCGGCCTCGACTTGCGCGGCGGCTCGCACCTCGTGCTGGAAGTCGACCGTGCCGACCTGATCAACGAGCGTGTCCAGAGCCTGCTGCAGGATGCTCGCCGGGTTCTGCGCGACAAGAACATCGCGACCACCGCAATCCGCCGCACGGGTGACACCGTGACGGTCGCGCTGCGTGATGCGGCCCAGCGCGGCGCTGCCGTGACCGAGCTCCAGACGCTTGCCAACCCGGTCAACGCCGGCACAACGATCGGCGGCAGCGATCTTGCGATCACCACGCCCTCCGACAATACGATCACGATCGCCCAGACCGAAGCCGGCATCAATTCGCACATCACCGGTGCCGTCGATCAGTCGCTTGAAATCATCCGCCAGCGCGTCGACCAGGTGGGCGTCGCTGAACCGACCATTCAGCGCATCGGCTCCGATCGCGTCCTTGTCCAGCTTCCGGGCGAACAGGATCCGGCCCGCCTTCGCCAGCTTCTCGGCTCGACCGCCAAGATGAGCTTCCATCTGCTCGGCCAGCAGGGCGAACAGGGTGTCACCATGCTCGCCGACGAGCGCGGCAACCAATATCCGGTCCTCGACCGCGTCGAACTTTCCGGCGACCGCCTGACCGATGCCCGCGCCGCCTTCGACCAGCAGACCAACGAACCGGTCGTCAACTTCCGCTTCGATTCGGCAGGCGCCAACCGCTTTGCCCAGATCACCCAGCAGAATGTCGGCCGTCCGTTCGCGATCGTGCTCGACAACAAGGTGCTGAGCGCGCCGGTCATCCGCACGCCGATCACCGGCGGTTCGGGCCAGATTTCTGGCGGCTTCTCGGTATCGGAAGCCAATACGCTCTCTGCACTGCTGCGCGCCGGCGCGCTGCCGGCGAAGCTCACCGTCATCGAAGAACGCACCGTTGGCGCAGACCTCGGCGCCGATGCCATCCAGATGGGCCTCTATTCTGGCCTCGTCGGCTTCGTCCTCGTCGCCGTCTTCATCCTGGTTCTGTATGGCACGTGGGGCCTGCTGGCGAACGTCGCTCTGCTGATCCACACGATCCTGACCTTCTCCGCCCTGACGCTGGTCGGCGCGACGCTGACACTGCCCGGTATCGCCGGTATCGTGCTCGGCATCGGCCTTGCGGTCGACGCGAACGTTCTGATCAACGAGCGTATCCGCGAGGAAACGCGCAAAGGCCGTGGTGCTTTCGCCGCCATCGACGTCGGCTTCAACCGCGCCTATTCGACCATTGTCGACGGCAACATGACCGCGCTGATCGCCGCCGCCATCCTGTTCTACTTCGGCTCCGGCCCGGTGCGCGGCTTTGCCGTTACCATGGGTCTTGGCCTGATCATCTCGATGTTCACGTCGGTCGCCTTCGTCCGCGTGACGATGATCGCCATCGCGCGCCGCTACAAGCTGAAGGTCATCAACATCCAGTCGATGTTCCGGTTCAGCCCTTACGACAAGCATATCCAGTTCATGAAGGCGCGCTTCTTCGGCGTGGCGGTCTCGGCCGTCCTGTCGATCGCCTCGATCGGGCTGTTCTTCTATCCGGGACTGAATTACGGCGTCGACTTCCGCGGCGGCATCCAGATGTCTGTCAAGACGCAAGGCCCCGCCGACCTCGCCAAGTTCCGCGAAGGTCTGAACACGCTCAACCTCGGCGAAATCACGCTGCAGTCCTTCGGCGATCCGAACACCATCCTGGTGCGTGCCCAGCGTCAGGAAGGCGGCGAAGAGGCGCAGACGGCAGCCGTCACCAAGCTGAAGGACGAGGTCACCAAGATCGACTCCACCGCGACCGTCCAGGGCACCGACGTCATCGGCCCGAAGGTTTCGGGCGAACTGGCCGTCGCCGGCTTCCTGTCGGTCTTCATCGCCAGTATCGCGATGCTGATCTATATCTGGGCGCGGTTCGAATGGCCGTTCGCGGTCGGCGCTATCGTGACCCTGGTGCTGGACGTCACCAAGCTGGTGGGCTTTTTCGCCATTACCGGCCTCGATTTCAATCTGACCGCGATTGCCGCGGTACTGACGATGGTCGGTTATTCGGTCAACGACAAGGTCGTCGTCTACGACCGCATGCGTGAAAACATGCGGCTCTACAAGTCGATGCCGCTGCGCGAACTGATCGACAAGTCGATCAACGAGACGCTGGCTCGAAGCCTCTACACCAACGCCACCGCCTTCCTGTCGCTTCTACCGATGGCGATCTGGGGTGGCAGCGCGGTCGAAAGCTTCGCGGTCCCGATGGCATTCGGTATTCTCGTTGCCGGCGCATCGTCTGTCTTCATCGCGGCCCCGATCCTGCTCTTCCTCGGCGACTGGCGTAAACGCCACGCCAAGGCGGTGGAGGCGGCTGCGGAAGAGGTCGAAAACGCCAAAAAGGCCTGATTGACGACCCAGCAATACAGGAAGGGCGGGTTTTCATCCGCCCTTCTTCATTTGGCTCCGCTATAGGTCGATCATGCTCGATTTTGCCGCCTATGCGGGACTGTTCTCCGCCGCCTTCATCGCCGCCACGATCTTTCCGATGCAATCGGAGGCGATCCTCGTCGGGTTGATTCTCTCCGACCGGTATTCGCTCATCGCCCTACTGCTGGTCGCGTCGGTCGGCAACACGGCGGGGGCCGCCGTGAACTGGCTGCTCGGGCGTGGTGTCGAACGTTTTCGCGACAGCCGATGGTTTCCGGTGACCCAGGAAAAACTGGACAAGGCACAGGCTTGGTACCAGAAATACGGAAAATGGTCGCTGCTGCTGAGCTGGCTGCCGATCGGCGGCGACGCAATCACGGTCGCGGCCGGCGTGCTCAAGGAACCTCTACCGACCTTCCTGATCCTGGTTTTTATCGGCAAGGCGGTCCGCTATGTGGTGCTCGCCGCCGCGACACTCAGCGTGGCCTGATCAGAGGTCCTGCCCCTCGTAGCCAAAATCGGCAAGTGTCTTCCAGAAATCGCCGAAGAACCGATGCGCGAAGGTTTCGAGCGAAGTGCCCGGCGGCTGTTCGTTCCACAGTTCYCCGCCTGCCCGCAAGGCGCCTATGACCACGGCGGCCAGCAGGCGCACGCGCAGCCTTTCTTCGTCGCTTCGGCTTCGAGCCTTCAGTGCCTCGGTGAGCTTCAGTTCGAGCTTGGCATATTTGAGCTGGTCTCGGGCTTTCAGCGCCGGCGTACTGCGGATCAGTTCGCCGAGCGCCATCGCTCTTTCGTCGGCTGCCGAGACGATGGCGCTGACGAGGCCGTGTTGCACGGTCTTGACCGCCGGCTCGTCCGCTGGCCTCGACGCGATCGCCGCCATCAGATGATCGGCAAAACCGTCCTGCCAGGCGAACACGACCTCTTCCTTGGACGGAAAATAGTCGAAGAAACTGCGTTTCGAGACCTCGGCGCGTTCGGCAATTTCCTCGACCGTCGTGGCATCGAAGCCGCGCTCGAGGAACAGGCTCATCGCCGCTTCCTCGATGCGTTCGCGGGTCTGCCGACGCTTGAGCTCCCGCCGGCCTGTCGTCGCGCCATCAATCGCCTTGGTCATTTCATCCGATTTTGTTCAGGCGCCCGCGTCGTCGGCTTGGACCGGGCTGCCTTCTGCCTCGGCACGATATCTGGAACGCTCCCGTGTCAGATCCAGCGGCTTGCGGCGGGAAATCCGGTAGACGGCGGCGGGCGGCAGGTTGCGCACGGTGTGGCCGATATGCACGGCCTTCAGACCCAGCCGGTCGAGGATCGGCCGCGGCACGGGGCAACGCGGGCCATAGGTGAACTGGTAGAAGGAACCGCCCGGACGGATATAGGTAAAGGCTCCGCCGAGGATCGCGGTAATCTTGCGCGGCGACATGGAGAGCAGCGGCAGGCCGCTGACGACCGCGCCGACCGGTTCGCCCTCGAAAATATCCTCATGGGCGAGCTTTGCCGCATCCATCTGCAGGATCCGCGCGTCTGGAAAACGCCGCTGCAGGCCGGGAACGAATTCCGGACCGTATTCGATCAGGGTGAGGTCGGATTGGGCAACGCCGCGCGCCAAAAGCGCACGGGTGAATACCCCGGTCCCCGGACCGAGTTCGATGACCGGGCCGTCCAGCGGCGCGATCTCCTGGGTCATCAGTCGCGCGAGCGAATCCCCGGAAGGCGCCAACGCCGCAACCCGCAATGGATTGCTGATCCAGGAACGGAAAAAATGCCAAAAATCCGAAAATGCCGCATCTGCTGTCATGGTCAGAGACTCACCGGTTTGAAAATGCGATCGAGTATTCCGCCGACCTTCACAGCCTGCATGGCAATTCCAAGGCATGGGAACCTCCGCTCAAGAAAAATACGCACATCGGCCGCAGAATTGTGCAGTGCGGCGGCTACACCGTCGTATTTAGAGGATTTTTGCATCGAGTGCAAGTTTTTACGATATTTTCGCCATACCCCTTTTTCCAGGCCGGAACGGGCTGAAACTTCCGCGTTTTTTGGGAACAACCGGCGCTTGTTCTCATTGAACACTCTTCCGGAGGGAATCGATAACATCAGGAGGAGTTTATGAAAAAGCCGGTCACTGAATCGGGCGAACAGAAGACGGAACTCCACCGGGTGATGGGACCCGGATTACTGCTGCTGTTTATCGTCGGGGATATTCTCGGGACGGGCATCTATGCCCTGACCGGCCAGGTGGCCAAGCAGGTCGGAGGGGTGGTCTGGCTGCCCTTTCTGATCGCCTTCGTCGTCGCCCTCCTCACCGCCTTCAGCTATCTCGAACTGGTCACCAAATATCCGCGCGC
Source organism: Neorhizobium sp. P1_A6 (assembly GCF_056406795.1). NCBI lineage: Bacteria > Pseudomonadati > Pseudomonadota > Alphaproteobacteria > Hyphomicrobiales > Rhizobiaceae > Neorhizobium > Neorhizobium sp. P1_A6. The sequence goes on from NZ_JBFTZM010000007.1 coordinate 224,922, forward strand.
GGCCGGCGCAGCACTCTATACCCACAAGGCCTTCGGCATCCATTTCGTCACCTTCCTGGTGGCCTTTGCGGTGATGTCGTCGGGCATCACCTCGGCGGCGACCGCATCGCGGGCCTTTGCCTCCAACTTCGCGACCTCTCTCAGCCTCGATCTCGGCGCCTGGGGCGTACCGCTGATCGCGGTTGGTTTCATCGCGTTGGTCGCTGCCGTCAATTTCCGAGGGGTCGGCGAGAGCGTCAGGCTGAACGTTCTGTTGACCGTCGTCGAGCTGACCGGCCTGCTGATCATCATCGGCATCGGCTTCTGGGCGATCGCCGGCGGCCAGGGCGACGTTTCCCGCGCCTGGACATTCGCGACCCCGGAGAACAGCGGCGTCTTCTGGTCAGTCGTCGCGGCCACCACCCTCGCCTTTTTCGCCATGGTCGGCTTCGAGGATTCGGTCAACATGGCCGAGGAATGCAAGGAGCCGAGCCGGATGTTCCCGAAGGTGCTGCTAACCGGCCTTGCCCTCACCGGCGTCATCTACGTTCTGGTGGCCATCTCTGCGATCACGCTGGTACCGGCCAATGAACTCGGCCAGGGCGAGACCCCGCTGCTGAAGGTGGTGCAGGCCGGCGCGCCGGGCTTCCCGATTGGCATCTTCGCGATCATCACCATGTTCGCGGTGGCCAATTCCGCACTGATCAACATGATGATGGCGAGCCGCCTGATCTACGGCATGAGCCGCGAAGGGGTTCTGCCGCAGGTGCTCGGCAAGGTCCATTCGGGCCGTCGCACACCCTATATCGCGATCGGCTTCACGTCACTGCTGGCGGTCGCGCTGATCCTGTTTGCCGGCGGTGTTCCGGCGCTCGGCGGTACCACGGCGCTGCTGCTTCTCTGCGTCTTTGCGATCGTCAACGTCGCGGTGCTGGTGCTGCGCAAGGATACGGTCGAGAACAAGCATTTCCGCACGCCGACCATCCTGCCGGTACTCGGTGCGATCTCCTGCGCCTTCCTCGCCGGCCCCTGGACCGGCCGGGATCCGGTTCAGTATCTGATTGCCGCCTGCCTGCTCGGCCTCGGCGTCGTGCTTTGGTTCGCAACCGTCAGCATCATGAAGGCGTCGACCCAGCCTGTCTGATATTCACTCCTTGCGGCGGATCGACAGCCGTCCGTCTTCGCCGATATGCGGCACCACATCGAGATAGCCGGGTATTTTCGAATGCCCGGTTTCGATCGGATGGGAATGGGTGGCGGTGATCACCATCACGTCGGCGCCTGCCGCCTCGCCCGCCTGGATGCCGGCCGGCACATCCTCGAACACTAGCACCTCCGAGGGGCTGACGCCGAGCCGTTCCGAGCCAAGGATATAGCCCTGCGGATTGGGCTTGCCGACGGTGACGTCTTCGGCGGTCACCATGTAGCGCGGCTGCGGAATTCCGGCGGCGGCAAGCCGGACCTTGGCGAGTTCGATCGGCGACGACGTGACGATCGCCCAGCGTTCAGGCGGCAGCGCGGAGAGGAATTCCACCGCGCCCGGGATTGGCACCACGCCCTCGACATCCTCGATCTCGCCGCGCAGGATGCCTTCGGCTTCCGAGGCCGGATCGATGCCCGGCAGGTTCAGTGCGCTGATCGTGTCGATCCCGCGCTTGCCATGCATGGTCGGCAGGAATGCTTCCACATCGAAACCCATCTTTGCCGCCCAGCGTCCCCAGACGCGTTCGGCGGATGCGATCGAGTTCAGGATCGTGCCGTCCATGTCGAACAGGAAAGCAGCATAGGTTTTTTCGGGAAGGGAGATGTCGGCGGCGGGAAGAGGCACTGAAAGTTCCTTTAGCGTCGGATTCCGACTCGGGGAGATGGCCGGAAACTGCCCTCTTCCGAGTAAATGCAATGACGCAGGAAGGCAATTCCCGGCAAAGGCATGCGACCGCCTTCGGGCTATTTCGATCGCGAACGCAGGAATTGAGACAGAGCAACGCCGATCGCGATGCCCACGGCAACACCGATACCGATATTGTCGAAAACGACTGTCCCGAGCACCGTGCCCAGCCCGACGCCGACGGCTATTCCTGTCGCAATGGTCATGTCGGGACCATTGCGCGCCTAGATGGCGAGAGTTTGTCGCACATCCTTGTCTTCCCGCATCGAAGCGATAGAACTTGGCGACCAAGCCGGACAAGGAGGGTGTTTTGGCCAATATTTCTGTACGGCATGCGGACCTTGCCGATTGCGGCGTGCTGATCACCGGTGGCGGTTCTGGCATCGGCGCCGCCTTGGTGGAAGGTTTTGCGGCACAGGGTGCCAAGGTCGCGTTCATCGATATTGCCGACGAGCCGAGCCACGAATTGGTGGAACGTCTTTCCAAGACCGCCCCCCATCTGGTCCTCTACCTGAAAGCCGATCTGCGCAACGTCGCGGAAACGAAAGCCGCCGTCGACAGGGCCGCGCAGCAACTCGGATCGCTCTCGGTGCTGGTCAACAATGCCGGCTGGGACGACCGCCACGAGTTCGAGACGGTGACCGAGGAATACTGGGACAACGCCCAGGCCATCAACATCAAGCAGATGTTCTTCGTCACCCAGGCTGCTGTCCCACACCTGCGCAAGGCCGGCGGCGGCGCGATCGTCAATTTCTCCTCGATCGCCTATCTACTCAACATGGGCGGACTGCCCGCCTATGCGACCGCCAAGGCCGGGATCATCGGCCTGACCAAGAGCCTCGCCGGAAAGCTTGGAACAGAAAACATCCGCGTCAACGCCATCCTGCCCGGAATGATCGTCACCGAACGGCAGAAGAAACTCTGGCTGAATGACGACAGCATCACGGCGATGGTCGCCCGCCAGTCCCTGAAGCGGGTGCTGGTGGCTGAAGACCTTGTCGGCCCCTGCCTGTTCCTCGCCTCGAATGCATCCGCGGCCATGACGGCCCAGACCCTGATCATCGACGGCGGTGCTCTCTAACGCGTGTCGTACCTCTGCAAAACAAAGATCTAAAGACAAAAACCTAAAATGGTCGAGCGCATCCCAAAAGGATGCGTTCGACCATTTTAGACATAAGAATACCGCGCGGGTTCCCGGTGGAAAGAACCCGCGCGGCGCCGGAGGTAGACCTTACTCCGCTGGAGAGAGAGCGGGAGCCGCCTCCTCCGTACCGTGCTGCCGCAGAGGACGGCTGCCGGTTAGCAAACGTGCCAGCAGGTAGAAGACCGGCGTCATGAAGATGCCGAAGAAAGTCACCCCGATCATGCCGGAGAACACGGCGATACCCATGGCGGAGCGCATTTCCGCACCCGCACCGGTCGATACCACCAGCGGCACGACACCCATGATGAAGGCCATGGACGTCATCAGGATCGGACGCAGGCGCAGCCGGCTCGCCTCGACCGCTGCCTGGAACGGTGTCCTCCCCTGGAACTCCAGTTCTCGGGCGAACTCCACGATCAGGATCGCGTTTTTCGCCGAGAGACCCACCAGCACCACCAACCCGATCTGGGTGAAGATGTTGTTGTCTCCACCGGTGAGCCACACGCCCGTCAAGGCGGCAAGCACACCCATCGGCACGATCATGATGATCGCGATCGGCAGCGTCAGGCTCTCATACTGGGCGGCGAGCACGAGGTAGACGAGCAGCAGCGCCAGCGGGAAGACGACGATGCTCGAATTGCCGGCAAGGATCTGCTGATAGGTCAGGTCCGTCCACTCGAACTCGATGCCGGAAGGCAGCGTCTCGTCGAGGATTTTCGTAATCGCAGCCTCTGCCTGGCCAGACGAGAATCCCGGAGCCGGAGCGCCGTTGATATCGGAGGACAGGAAACCGTTGTAGCGGGTCGCCCGTTCCGGACCGGTCTGAGCATCCACCTTCAGCAGAGCCGAGAGCGGGATCATCTGGCCGGACTGCGAACGGACCTTCAATTGGCCGATGTCTTCCGCCTTGGCGCGGAACTTGGCGTCCGCCTGCACCCGGACGCTGTAGGTGCGGCCGAAGGCGTTGAAGTCGTTCACATAAAGCGAGCCGAGATAGATCTGCAGCGTTTCGAAGACGTCCGTCACCGAGACGCCGAGCTGTTCGGCCTTGGCGCGGTCGAGATCGGCATAGAGCTGCGGCACGTTAATCTGGAAACTCGAGAAGATGCCGGCAAGTTCAGGCGTCTGGTAGGCCTTGGCGATCACCGCCTTGGTGGCCTCGTCGAGCGCCTGGTTCCCAAGACCTGCACGGTCCTCGATCTGCAGCTTGAACCCGCCCGTCGTTCCGAGGCCGTTGACCGGCGGCGGCGGGAACATTGCGATATAGGCGTCCTGGATGGCGCCGAACTTCTGGTTCAGCTGCATGGCAATCGCGCCGCCCGAGAGCTCCGGCGTCTTGCGGTTTTCGAAGTCGTCGAGAACTGCGAAGACGATGCCGGCATTCGAGCCGATCGTGAAACCGTTGATCGACAGGCCCGGGAAAGCGATGGCATGTTCGACGCCAGGCTGTGCCAGGGTGATCTCGCTCATCCGCTTGATCACGTCTTCGGTGCGGTCCAACGTGGCGCCGTCCGGAAGCTGGGCAAAGCCGATCAGATACTGCTTGTCCTGTGCCGGCACGAAGCCGCCCGGCACCGCATTGAACATGCTGTAGGTCGCACCGACCAGAGCCAGATAGATGATCATCACCAGGCTCTTGCGCGAGAGCAACCCGCCGACCGTGCGGCCGTAGCCGTTGGAAGCCGCACCGAAGACGCGGTTGAAACCACGGAAGAACCAGCCGAAGATCGCATCCATGAACCGGGTCAGCCAATCCTTCTTGGCGTGATGGTCCTTGAGCAGCAAGGCAGCAAGTGCCGGCGACAGCGTCAGCGAGTTAATCGCCGAGATGACCGTCGAAATTGCGATCGTCAGCGCGAACTGCCGGTAGAACTGCCCGGAAAGCCCGCTGATGAAGGCGAGCGGCACGAAAACCGCGACCAGAACCAGCGCGATCGCGATAATCGGACCGGAGACTTCCTTCATCGCCTTGTAGGTCGCCTCACGCGGACTTAAGCCGCCCTCGATATTGCGCTCGACGTTTTCCACCACGACGATCGCATCGTCGACGACGATACCGATCGCCAGCACGAGGCCGAACAGTGTCAGCGCGTTGATTGAGAAGCCGAAGGCATACATGACCGCAAACGTGCCGATGATCGAGACGGGAACGGCGATCAGCGGAATGATCGAGGCACGCCAGGTCTGCAGGAAGATGATGACCACGAGCACGACGAGCGCGATGGCTTCGAGCAACGTGTCGATGACCTTCTCGATCGATGCGCGCACGAATTTGGTCGTATCGTAGACGATCTCGTATTTCACGCCCTGCGGCATCGCCAACTGCAGCTGGTCCATGGTCGCCTTGACGTTGTCGGCGATCTCGATCGCGTTGGAACCGGGTGCTTGAAGAACGGCAACGGCGACGGCCGGCTGACCATCAAGCAGCGAACGCAGGGTATAGTCTGCTGCGCCGAGCTCGATACGCGCGACATCCCGCAACCGGGTGATTTCACCGTTCTGACCGCTCTTCACGATGATATTGCCGAACTCTTCCGGGGTGCGCAGGCGCCCCTGGGCATTGACGTTGAGCTGCAGGTCGACACCCGGCTGGGTCGGCGAGGCACCGATAATGCCCGCCGCCGCCTGGACGTTCTGGCTACGGATGGCGTTCGAGATGTCGCTTGCGGCCATCGAATGCTCGGCAGCCTTCTGCGGATCGATCCACACGCGCATCGAATAGTCGCCGGCGCCGAACACCTGCACCTGGCCGACGCCCTGGATGCGGTTCAGCCGGTCCTTGACGTTGAGCGTTGCATAGTTGCGCAGGTAGGTGATGTCGTATCGGTCGGAGACGAGATTGACCACCATGATGAAGTCCGGCGAGCTCTTGACGGTCGTCAGACCGATCGAACGCACTTCTGCCGGCAGGCGCGGTTCGGCCTGGCTCACGCGGTTCTGAACGAGCTGCTGCGCTTTGTCCGGATCGGTGCCGAGCTTGAAGGTGACGGTCAGCGTCATCACGCCGTCGGAGGTCGCCTGGCTGGACATGTAGAGCATGTCCTCGACGCCGTTGATCTGCTCTTCGAGCGGCGTCGCGACCGTTTCGGCGATGACCGTCGGGTTGGCGCCAGGATAGACGGCACGCACGACGATCGAAGGCGGGACCACATTGGGATATTCGGAAATCGGCAACGACCGCATGCCGATCAGGCCCGCGACCACGATGAGGATCGACAGCACGGCCGCAAAGACCGGCCTGTCGACGAAAAACCTGGAAATATTCATGTCAAAGCCCTCTCTCCGGGGTTGAACAAGAGGCGAAACGGCCCCGGCTCGCGGCCGACAAGGCCGCAAGCTCCACGAACCGGAACTGGATGAGTGTGGGGAAGCGGCGGACTAGCCGCCGCTCAGAGCGTTACTTGTTGGCGACCTTCGCCTCGTCCTGCGGCTGGACCACAGCACCCGGACGGATGCGCTGCAGGCCGTTGACGACGATCCGGTCGCCCGGATTGAGGCCCTTCTCGACGATCCGCATGCCGTCGACCGCCGTGCCCAGCTCCACCTGCCGGTACGCAACGGTATTGGCCGCATCGACCACGAAGACGAACTTCTTGTCCTGATCGGTGCCGACAGCCTTTTCACTGACCATCAGGTGATCCTGGGCCTTGGGCTGGCCCATGCGAACCCGCACGAACTGGCCCGGGATCAGCTTGCCGCCCGGATTGTCGAAGACGGCGCGCACGCGGATCGTGCCGCTCGAGGCATTCACTTCGTTGTCGATAAGCTGCAGCTTGCCACGGATCGGCGTGCCGTTACCGGCGAGCGTGCTGACCTCGACCGGTACCTGTTCGATCGCCGGCACACCGTCGACGAGCGGAAGGTCGTTGAGCGTACGGGACACCAGTTCTTCGCCGGCGTCGAAGCTCGCATAGATCGGATCGGCCGAAACGAGTGTCGTCAATGGGGCGGAGGCGGAACCTGCCGCTACCAGGTTGCCGACCGTGATTTCCAACTTGCCGGCCCGGCCGGCGATCGGTGCCCGGATCTCGGTATAGTCGAGATTGAGCTGCGCCGTCTTCAGGGCCGCCTTGGCGGACTGGAGGTTGGCCAGCGCCTCACTCTGGGCGCTCTGGCGCTGGGCGAGATCGCTCTGAGAGATGGTGTTCTTGGAAGCGAGGTTCTTGCCGCGATCGAGTTCGGTATTGGCAAGCTCGACCTTCGCCTGTGCCGATGCCACCTGGCCTTCAGCCTGTGCGACCGCCGCCCGGTAGGGCTCCGGATCGATGCTGACGAGCAGGTCGCCCTGCTTCACCAGTCCGCCTTCGCGGAAATGCACCGCCTGGATGGTGCCGGTGACGCGCGGCCGGATCTGGACGCGGTCGACGGCTTCCAACCTTCCGGAAAATTCCTGCCAGGTGGAAACATTGCGTGGTTCGACAGTGGCAACCGTCACGGGAACGGCCGGAGCCGCAGCAGCCGTCGCAGGCGCGGCATGGGCGCCCTGCGGCAGATCGAGATAGACCGAGGCACCCGCAATCAACGCAGCGGTGCCCAATCCAGTGCCCCACAGGGCCCAGCTTTTGATCTTCGAGGTCATTGGTAGTCTCCTTACGGCCTTGGGAATTGGCCGTTATTTGCCTTCAAAATAAATCATGCTATTAAGTTAACTCTCGGACGAAGCTCGTGAATTCGGCACAAAGTGCTGTCATCCACTCGCCGTCGCCCTCTCTGTAAATGCCCGTCCAGCCGCAGCTGGCAGGGAAGATCTTCCGCCTGACCGAAACACCGGCCTCGCTCAGGCGCGTTGCATAACCTACCGTTTCATCGCGCAGCGGATCGTCTTCCGATGTCACGATGAGAGCCGGCGCGACACCCGAAAGCCGCGAACAGAGGCAGGGTGCCGCATAAGGATGCTGGAACCCGCAATGGGAGCCGAGATAATGGCTCCAGCCTTCCGCCCAACGTTCGCCCATGCCGATATCATCCGCCTTGCGAAACGATCGGGTGGCCATCATCGGGTCGATCATCGGCGACAGCAGGATCTGGCCGTTCAGCTCGCCGGGCATCAGGTCGCGCGCCTTCAGCGCAACGCCAGCCGCAACATTGCCGCCCGCCTCGTCGCCCGCGACAAAAAGCTGGGACTTGGCACTGCCGAACTGTTTGCGTCGGCCGGCAAGGCACTGGAGCGCTGCAAACGCGCATTCCATAGCCTGCGGAAACATGTTGTGCGAAACGCTGCTGTAATCGGCTTCCAGTACCACGGCGCCTGCTTCCGCCAGCGCCTTGGCGACCGGACGTTCGTTTTCGCCGCGCTCTTCATTGAGAAACGCACCGCCGCGCAAGTAAAGCACCAGCGGCGGAACCTTGCCCTTGGCAGCGCCTTCATAGACGCGCATGGGGACAGCCGGCTTGGCCGACTTGTCAAATGCGATATTTTCCCACTGCGCAATCATTGAAAAACCCTCGGGCAAACCCCTAGTAAAAGCGGGGTGCTTGCCGTCAATCTTGAACCTGATATTATTATTCGGGTGAAAACATACAAGTTAACGGCATTCGACAACACTATTCCATATTTCGGAACAATGTTGCGGCGCAGCAGGAATCAAGACAATGGATCAGCTTTCGGCAATGCGCGTATTCGTTCGCGTCGTGGAAACCGGTAATTTCACCCGGGCTGCGGCCACTCTCAATATGCCCAAAACGACGGTGACCAATCTCGTCCAGAGCCTCGAAGGCCATCTGCGCACGACGCTGCTCAACCGCACCACCCGCAAGGTGATGGTGACGACCGACGGCGCGCTCTATTATGAGCGCGCGATGCAGATAATTTCCGAACTCGACGAACTCGACGGCAGCATGTCGAATTCGCAGAGCCAGCCATCCGGCCGGTTGCGCGTGGAGATGGCCGGCGCCTTCGCCGATTTGCTGGTCATTCCGAATTTATGTGATTTCCATAAGCGTTTTCCGCAGATCAGGCTCGATATCGGCGTCGGCGACCGGCTGGTCGACTATATCGCCGAAAACGTCGACTGCGCCCTGCGCGCCGGCACCCCGACCGACCAGTCGCTGATTGCCCGCAAGGTCGGCGAGATCAGCATGTCGGCCTATGCAGCACCTCTCTACATCCGCAACTTCGGCGCCCCTGAACGCCCGCAGGACCTGCAGGAAGACCATTTGGCCGTCGGTTACCTGAACGCCCAGTCCAGCCGGGTGAGATCCATGGAATTCCGTCGCGACGACGAAAACCTGGAAATCACGCCCCGATACGTCGTCTCCGTCAACGATGCCCGGACCTATGTGAACGCAGCGATTTCCGGCATGGGCATCATCCAGTCGCCGCGCTTTATGGTGAAGGAGACGGTGGAGAAGGGCGAATTGGTCGAAGTTCTCTCCGACTGGCACTGCGCGTCGCTACCCCTCTACATCGTCTATCCGCAGACCCGCCACCTCTCCAACAAGGTGCGGGTCTTCGTCGATTGGCTCGCCAAGCTGGTTCAGAACCTCAAGGTCGAGGAAAGCCGCGAGCAGATGCGCAAGGCAAGCTAGGCCCGTTTTACCAACGAGGCACGAAAGCCCGAATGTCAGGCGACGTCTTGAGAACTGAGTATCACTGTCCCAGCGAGGCGTCGCCCGAAAAGGCAATGAATGCCACCCTTTCCGTCATCGTCTGCTGCCTAGGCCAAGAAATCATGCCGTCCGCGACGGAATTTATGCCTCGGTTCGTACGGGGGTGATAAAGCGGTCGGATGTTTGTTCGATGATTGGAATAGAGTCAGCATGACGCGTTGGGGACATGTCACAATCGCCGTTCTGGGCGGCATCGCCGCGGCCCTGCACGTCGGCAAGGTACCGCCAGCCATCCCCATGCTGCGCTCCGAACTCGGCATCGATCTCGTGGCTGCCGGCTGGCTAATGGGCTTGGCAAGCGCCCTCGGCGCCGCCTGCGGCATCCTGATCGGCCGTTTCACCGATTACCTGACCCATCGGCGCGCGATGATCCTCGGCCTCGCGTTGCTGATCGCAGGCAGCCTGATCGGAGCCCTCACCCATTCTGAAACGGTGATCTTCGCCAGCCGCGTGCTCGAAAGCGTCGGCCTCATCATGGTCTCGGTCGCAGCCCCCGGCCTGATTGCGGCCTCGGTCGAACCGCGCGACACCGGCCTTGCCTTCGCGCTCTGGGGTATCTGGATGCCGGTCGGCGTTGCGGTGATGATGATGATCTCGCCCTTCCTGCTGCCGAGCTTCGGCTGGCAGGGTTCCTGGATTTTCGCCGCCATGCTCAGCGTCATTCCGATGGTGGCCCTGCTGACGATGCGCCTTCCAAAACCACAAACTGCCGGACATCCGACGACGTCGCTGCTGACGGCCGTCAAGCTCACCGCGTCCCGGCCGATGTCTTGGATACTCTCCGGTATTTTCGCCGCCTACAGCGCCAGCTTCATGTCCGTCTTCGGTTTCCTGCCGACGCTGCTGATCGAGGAAATGGGAACCGGCCTCGCGGCTGCGTCCATCATGACCGCGCTGGCAGTGCTCGCGAACGGCGTCGGCAACATATTCGGCGGCGTCTTCGCGCGTTGGGGTGCCCCGCGCTGGGTGCTGATCGCCGGTCCCTGCGTAATGCTGACGCTGACCGCCTTCGTCGTCTTCGGCCATAGCTTTCCGCTCTGGATGCGCTACGGTGCCTCGGTGCTCTACGCGGTGTCGGGCGGCGTCCTGCCGGCGACCCTCATGGGCTCGTTGCCCGTCTATGCACCGCGCCGAGACCTCGTCGGAACATTCAGCGGCTTCGTCATGCAGGGCTCTAATATCGGCCAGGTCTTCGGACCAATGCTGCTCGCTTCGATCGTTGCAGCATCCGGCTGGCAGGGCGCACCGTTCTACATCGCCGCCGCAACAGGGCTCGGCCTGGTCCTGGCGCTCTGCCTGCGCCAGACCGAACGCCGCATGGCAACCACGAGACCGGAGGCCGCCGGAACGGCCTAAGACTTGCGGCAACGGCCCAACTAGCAAATCAATCGTCGCGAACTGGGCTGGATTTGCGGACTGGCGTGCAAAGTAAAATCGGCTAGTCTCTCCCCGGATCAGATAAGCGAGCCCGGCCATGCAACATCACGTCTCCGCCTCTTCCAAAACCTGCGCCTGGGGTTATTTCGACGCCGCCCGCGAGCCGGTGCTGACGATCGACAGCGGCGACACGGTGGTGATCGACACGGTCTCCGGCCCTGCGGAAGTTCTGCCGAAGGAAGGGTTCACCATCCTTCCCGAACATCTCGAAATTCACGAAAACTGCCGGCCGATCATGCAGGGCCATATCCTGACCGGCCCGGTCGCCGTGCGCGGCGCCAGGCCCGGCCAGGTGCTGGAGGTGAAGATCCTCGATGTCGAGCTGCGCCAGGACTGGGGCTATAACGTCATCCGCCCGCTCGCCGGCACGCTCCCTTATGATTTCGAGACACCGCGGATGATCACCATACCGCTCGACAAGCGGAGGAATGTCGGGCGCCTGCCCTGGGGGCTTGACCTGCCGCTGGCGCCCTTCTTCGGGGTCATGGGCGTCGCTCCGCCGCCGAACTGGGGCCGCATCACCTCGATCATGCCGCGTTCGCACGCCGGCAATATCGACAACAAGGAACTGGTCGCCGGCACCACGCTTTATCTGCCGATCTTCAACGAGGGCGCGCTGTTTTCCTGCGGAGACGGCCATGGTGCGCAGGGCGACGGCGAGGTCTGCATTACCGCCATCGAGACGGCGCTGCGCGGCACCTTCCGGCTTACCGTGCGCGACGATCTTGATTTCGTCTATCCACGGGCTGAAACGCCGACGCATTACATTACCATGGGCATGGATCCGGATCTCGACCAATGCGCTGTCATGGCGCTGCGCGACATGATCGTGCTGCTCGGCGAAAAAGGCGGCTTGTCGCGGGAAGATGCCTACACGCTCTGCAGCCTCGCCGGCGATCTGCGCATCACCCAGACCGTCAACGGCTGCAAGGGCGTGCATATGATGATGGCAAAGGCCCTCGTCGACCGCGCTATCTGAAGCTGGTGGTCAGCCGAAAGGCGATTGGCATTGGCGGCGCGGGCCGCCTGCCAGGGGTTGATAGCTGTTGTCCTCGGCCTGGTAGGACCGATATCGGGCAAAACACCATTCCTCATGGGATCCGGCAGGAGCGTCGGCCTCGATCGCCCGCGACTGTGCGTAGCCTACCGCTCCGTCATTCGCCCGTTGATTGGCGCGGGTAGCCGGTCTTTCTGGAAGCGGCTGCAATTCATCCTGCATCTGCAGAGCTTGCGGCTGATCAGGCATCGGTGCCGCGGCAACGGTCCCGGTCGCGGCAGCGCCCGGTGCCCGGCACTGCCGGCGGGAGCCGCCGCTGAAAGGCTGGTAACTGTTGTCTTCGGCTCGATAGGATTTGTATCGCGCGGAGCACCAGTCGGCCTGGGCGGGATCGAGCATGGCTTTCCTCTCGTCCTGCGACTGCGGCACTGTAGCCGGCTGCTGCGGATTGATGGACCCGGTCACTGTATTGTCGACGGCTACCCCCGTGGCGGTCTGCTGGACAGCGGGCGTTTCCCGCGTATCAGCTGCAACCGAAGCCGGAGGCGTCGCAGCGGGCGGGCGCTGATAATCCTGGCCGGCGGTGTCGACGGCCTTCGGTTTGGAGGTCCACAGGTCCGGCGTATCCATATTGGCGAACTTATGGGGTTCGGGCACGGCGATCACGTTCGCGGTAATGATCACGCCGCTCAGGAACACCAGAACGAGCAGGACAAGGCTGCCCAAAAGCAAGAGGATTGGCTTCATGACCGCGCTCCCATTTCGTCTTGCAGACCAAATGCCGATCAGGCGCCGGAGTTCCCGTCGAGGGAGCAAAAGAAACGGGATTGGGGATGAAAGTAGCCCTGCCGGCGGAGAGCGGCAACAAGTGCGGCCGTTGTTGCGTTTTGGCGGAAACGTAACAACGAGTTCGGAAAGGTTGATGCGCTGATAATCGTCGGGAAAGTTTTCTACGTATACGCGAAATTCTTCCGCAGCTTTTCCGGTCTATGGTCGCCCCCATCGACGACCATCTTCAATCCGGAAAACATTGCTATGCCACTTTTGTCCGCAGCCATTTTCTTATCCGCGACCATCCCTTCAATGCCGCCCGCACCGATCGGTGACGAGTACCCTTTGTTTAAGCAGACGACCACTGCGATCATCACCGAGGCCACCGATTACGGCGGGACAAAGTCCACGATGAAGGCGAAGGTCACACCGGAGTCGGCGAAATCGTGGTGTGGGAACTGGTATCCTGGAAAGAAGAACTGCGTATCCGACGCGCTTGAATCGTCCGCTGATCATGTCTACGAAGCCACCGCCAATTGCGAGACGGGCCATCTCTGGACTGATGGCAAGCATTACCTCTTCGACGGCCCCGAGACCAAAAACCAGAATTTTCAGGGGTATGTCGGCGTCAAAGACGCTGCGACAGGCAAGCGTCTCGGTATGTCGGATGCCGATCGAGGCCGTGAGTTCGGTGGCCTGTGGCTTACGCTATGTCCGATGGGATGGCCTTACAAAACCGTTCCGGTCGACCAGACGTTTAAGCTGGGCCCCAACGACGAAAAGTATGGAGAACACATCGGCCACAACAAGTCGGTGATGTTCAATCACCAGCGCCAGCACATCATCGTCTATGCAGAGCCCAAACAGTCTCTGGCCGGAACGGTCACGGAAGACACCGTGCTTGTCCGTGGCTGGGAGGTTCCGAACGAGTGGTTCTCGGGGATCGCCTACACCTATAAGAAAGGCTGCGCTCCGGCGCCGTACCTCGTCAGCGGCCATTACCAAGGCGGAAATTTGACGCTTTTGGGCAAGGCGCCTGTCAGGGAAGGCTGCAACGTCGTGGGATACAGCGACAAAGGTCCGAATACCAGGCTCGTTTTCGATCTGTCCGAGTGACGGATTGCAGTAAATTTCAACATTATACAACTATCAAGCCTGAAGGAATTCTCGGATGAAGAACGTTATCTTCGAGACCGGTGAGATCATCGAAGTCGGTGAAAACCGCTCATATGGAAATAGCCGGTTCTACACACACATCGAATTGCAGCGTGCCGATGGCTCCAAAGTCCGGCTGGACGATGTCGCAGTCTCGTTGATGGTCACTCCGAAGCTCTTGACGAGTGCAGTCGCTCTGAACCTCGCCAAGCCCCCGATCGCTACAATTGCTTTCGTGCATGAAAAGGGGCAGATGCTTGACAAGCCGGTCATCCTCGGCGGCAAGTCTACAGGTCACCACTTCAAGAACCTTGTTCTTGGCTATGCCAGTGAAAACACCTACGGGATTGAGCGCGGAGTTTCCGCAGGACTGCTGCTGTTCTCGAAGATTGCAACCGTGTTGCTTGCACTCTTATGCGTCTACATTTTCATGGCCGGCTGGTGGTTGATTGTCCTGGTCCTTCCGGCACTTGCGTTGATCGTGTCAGCTTTGTCGTGGCGTCAACTTATCCGCTTCCAGAAGATCTCCGACGTCATTAAATCCAGATTCGTTGAAATGGGGTACATCGACAGCACTACGACCGTATATTCGTAGGACGATCCCGCCGGGGTTTGCTCCGGACCCAGGAATCGCACTGCCGGCGGTTTGCAGTCGATACACGTTGCCGTGGATGACCGTTGGATCCAAAGCCTTGCCGCTGGGGCCTCCCGGCGACAAGGCACCAACTTCCCTGGGAAACTTCGATCACTGTTCTCCAGCGGCTGACGATGTCGCCTACTGCGAGCATTTCTCGCCAACGTCACCAAGGTCGTCGGCCGCTCTCGACTTTGCACCGAAGACCCTTAGCTCCACCGATGGGGTGTCTCAAAGGTGTTATCCATAGAAATTCGGGAGGCCAAATCTGCGCGTGTAGACGCTTCTGCATGCGATCTCTCAGAGGAGCCTCTGTGATCGCAGCGTCATCCTTAGACTTAAATATGATCTTTAATGTTGGCGCACAACGAATTGATATCGTTGAAGAAATGGTGGGTGATGTAGGGCTCGAACCTACGACCCGCTGATTAAGAGTCAGCTGCTCTACCAACTGAGCTAATCACCCAAGAACCATCTGTGCGAGGCGTGCTCGCCAGCGGTGTGAGGGCGTATAAAGGGGATCGTTCGGCTTGTCCAGCGGCTCGGTGAAAATTATTCGCCCGACCGGGCAAAAAATCCATGAGGTCGGATTTTGCGCCTGACGCAAACCTCTCCGCAGCTCGATAAGCGACGCAAAAACGAAAAATTTCAAAGTCTTAATGCGTCACAATATCGCAATCATCGACAAGCGGCGAAATTCAAAGATAGAGCATGCCTTCCGCGACCTTGATTGCCTGGCCGCCGATGCGGGCCCTGGCGATCTCCCCCTCCTTCACGTCGATATGCAGATGGATCAGGGACGGACGCCCCATCTCCACCCCCTGCTCCACCAGCACCGGGTGATGGCCGTCCGGCAGCGCATCGAAATGCCGGATTGCGCCGGAGAGTGCAGCGACCGCGGCACCCGTGGCTGGATCCTCGGAAATCCCCATGTCGGGCGAGAACATCCGGGCATGGAACTTTGCCTGATGGTTCACGCCGCTCCGGCAATAGACGTATGCCGATGCCAACGCGCCCTCGACGAACGGCGCCGCCTTTTCCCACAAGGCCGTGTCGAATTCGAGATTCTGGACCGTCGCCAGATTGTGCAGCGGGATCATCAGGAAAGGCACACCCGCGCTCCAGATGGAGGCGACATGGTTCTCGAAACCGATATCCGTCGATTTGACGCTAAGCGCATCGGCGAGCCCCTGCCGGTCGAGCGGCAGCTCGATCCGCACTGGCTTTCGCGGCAGGTCGAATTCGGCAAACCCCGCCTCGCCGGCACGAAACCGCACGGCGCAGCGCACCGGGCCGACATTTTCCTCCAGCACGCAGACAAGGTCCATGTCGAGCTGCCCACCAGACCCATGATTGAGTTCGGCAAGCGCCACTGCCGTTCCAACGGTCGGATGCCCGGCGAAAGGCAGTTCGCGGCCCGGCGTGAAGATGCGCAGACGGGCTGCATAAGCGGCATTCGCGGAAGACTGAACGAACACCGTCTCGGAGAGATTCATCTCCCTGGCAATCGCCTGCATTGTCTCGTCGGCAAGGTCGTCTCCGTCGACAATCACCGCCAGCGGATTGCCGGCAAGTCGTCTATCGGTGAAGACATCATAGATGCTGTAGCGACGGGCCAACCACACCTCCTCGTGTTTCGATGGCGCCAAACTGCCCGACCGGTCGGTTCAAAGCAACCCCTGTTCAGCGCATCGAATGGCCGAAAAACAGGTCGAGAATCGGGAACATCAACGGGCTGTAGGGATGCGCGCCGCGATCGGCCGAGCGGATCGCCACGGCTCCGGCAATCTCCTTTTCCTCGTCATGCACCATATGTTCGGCGATGCGTGCCAGCATCTCCTGCGCCGTAAGATCGAAGCGATAGAAGCGGAAACCGACGACCCGGTGCCCGCTGTAGCTGGCGAAGAGCTGCCGATCCGCCTTCGCCTCGGCGAGATCGAGGCCGGTTTCTTCCCGAACTTCACGGTACATATTGGCCTCGAGATCGAGCTTTCCGTCGACGATGTCCAGAAGATCGAGCGAACCGGCAGCGCAATAGACCTGACCCGGATTGGCGGTCCTTTCGCTCATCCGGACGGCGATGATTGCCCCATCGGACGAGACGGGCACGGCGAAGCCGAAGAGGTGAAAAGCGCCGGCCGGATCGGGCTGTTTCCGCCACCACAAGAGTGTCGAATAGGGGATGACATGCGCCTCGCCGATGATCACGCCGTCCCGGAACGAAAGCCTGTTCTGCAGCACCATCTGGCCGTTGAAGAGATGCGGATTGGCCGCTGATTCCCGCGGCCAGTTCTCCTCGATATCGTCCCGGTGCGCGAGATAGATCGGATGTGCTCCGGGCAGGACCGAAAGATCGAAAGCCTCGACCTCGAAGACGGTATTTTCAGGCGGCCAGCCGCTGATCGTCTGGATGGTCATCGAAGCTCCAGCGACATCACGACGGGGCAATGGTCCGATGCCTTCGGCCGATCCCAGCCGATGCGCGGAAACCGCTCGACCTCCTGTCCCGGCGGAAAGACGGTGCGATAAGGTTGGCCGCCGCGGATGATTTCCGGCACGCTATCGGCGTTGTGCTCGGCGAGCGCCGGCGACAACCAGATATAATCGAGCTGGCAGAGATGCTGCTCCTCCGGCCCGCGCGCATGATAAAGCGTCCAGCGATCCATCACGTCGCGGCGCGTAGTCGGGTTCACCACGAAGCCGTCGTCGGTGAAGACATTCAGCGCACTTGCCTCTTCGCGCCGGGGCTCGAATCGGTAGCCTTCGCGGCGGGTGCCGATCACCTGCACCTTTTCCTGATAATCGTTCATGTCGCCGCAGATGGCGAAGTTCTTGTCCGCCGTTCGGCCCTTACCGAAACGGCGCTCGACGATCTGGCGCACCGCTTTCGCCTCAGCGATGCGGATCGCCATCGTGCCCGTGCGGCCGTCCTGGCCGTCGCGGGCATTGCCCATGGATTTGAAGTGCACGACGAACAGCGAGAACGGCTTGCCCCCGATCGTCAGCTCCAATTCCAGGCAGTCGCGCTTGAAGATCTTGTCATGCGCCTGGTTGCTGAGCGCCAGTTCGTCGTTGAAGAGGCCGAGATCCTGATAGGTCAGCATCGCGTGACTGCGCACGTCCTGCACCTCGATTTTCTCGCCGCTGCGGGTCTCCTCGCGCATCAGCACGGCAACGTCGATGCCGCGCGAATCATTGCCCTCGACCAGATATTTCTGGCGATAGCCGTTGCCGACCATGCGGTAGAGATAGCCATATTCGAAGGCCTGCAGGGCCGGCATGCTGTCGACCTCCTGAAGGCAGAGGATGTCGGCATCCGCGTCGGCGATCGCCAGCGCCGAAAGCTGCCGCGTGTCGTCCGTCTCGGCGATCATGCGGGCCTGTTCGAGCTGCTGGTAGACCGCCTTGTCCTGCACGTCGTAGAGCCGCAGCACCCGGTCCTGCCGAAGCTGGTTGCGCCAGCCGGAGAAATCGAAGCGCGTCATCAGGTTTTCAATGTTGAAGGTGCCGAGACGTAGAGACATCGAATCCATCCTGCTGCTGCGGCCACCTTAACCGCCGATGTTCGTAATAAAAACGAATGAATCGAGAAATTTAAGTCGCCATTATCGGCAATCCGCAAAGTCGGTTGCGGAAATGCGGAACCAGTGCGACGTTCAGGCCAGCGGCATTACCTTGATCGGGTCGATCTGCCGCAGGGGGCTCTTGTACATGAAACGCATAATTATCGCATCTCTGTCCCTCTGTGCTCTGCTTGCCGGTGCGGGCCAATCGATGGCAGACAGCGTTGGTGCCATCGCCTATTCGCCGCGCACGGGAGCTCTGGGCTGGTCCTACGATCATGCAACCCGCCGAAGCGCCGAGCGAACCGCGCAGTCGAATTGCGACGCCAGCGATTGCCGGATCGCAATCTGGTTCGAGAACGGCTGCGGCGCTGTCGCCAAGGGTCCTGACGGCTGGGGCTCGGGCTGGGGTTACAACCGCAGGGAGGCCGAAAACCAGGCGATCGGCTCCTGCCGCCAGAACAGCCGCGGCTGCCGGGTCATCCGGTGGCAATGTTCCGGAGCCCGATAAGGCCGGCGGTTTAAAGACGCCAGGCCGAGCGGATGACGACGGCGAGCCTGTCCCCGGACTTTACCGGATGGCGGCTGAAGGCGCGCAGTGTCTGCCCATCCGGCAAGGCAAGGCGCAAGGCATAACGCTCGCCTTCGAACAGAACCGACAGCACCGTCACCGCGGCACCCCCGGCGGCGATCTCGACATCCTGCGGGCGCACGAGAATGTCGGCGCAAGTCCGTTCCGTGCGATCCGCCAGAATGTCCTGCATGGCCGGCCATTCGAGAAGCCGCCTGTCACCGGCAGGTGACGGCAGCGACAGGATCGACCCCTGCCCCACGAGACCGCCGACCAGCCGGCCCTCCGGCCGCGCATAGATCTCCTCCGGCGTCGCCACCTGCAGCAGCCGGCCCTCGGACATCACCGCGACATCAGTCGCTAGCGCCATCGCTTCCGCCTGGTCATGGGTGACATAGATCATCGTTGCGCCCGACCGGGCATGAAACTCGCGAAACGTCTCTTCCATTTCCTGGCGCAGGTGCCGGTCGAGATTGGCGAGCGGCTCGTCGAGCAGCACGACATCCGGCTCGGTGACGAGGCAGCGGGCGAGCGCCACGCGCTGCCGCTGCCCGCCGGAAAGATCGGCGGGGCGCCGGTCGGCATAGGTTTCGAGGTGGACGGCGGCAAGCGCCTCCTTGACCTTGCGGTCGCGCTTCTCGCCCGAAATGCCACGAACCTTGAGCGGATAACCGACATTCTCCGCGACGCTCATATGCGGCCAGAGCGCATAGGACTGGAAGACCATCGCCATGTTGCGATGTTCGGGCGGCACCATCTCGCCAGCATCCGCCAGAACTCGCTCGCCGAGCAGGATCGAGCCGTCGCTCGGCTGTTCGAAGCCGGCGATCATCCGGAGCACCGTCGTCTTGCCGCAGCCGGAAGGCCCCAGCAGCGCCAGGAAGCCCCCTTCCCGCACGGTCAGCGAGACGTCGTTGACGGCCGCCCGGCCGCCCAGATCGAATGTTTTCGAGAGGCGGTTAAGGATCAGCTTCGCCACGGGACCACACCTTTTGGCAGACGTTTCGCCATCAGTTCCAGCACGATCATCATCGCGATCACCATGACGACGACGAGGACGGAAAGTGCGGCGGCGACGTTGAAACTGCCGCTGTCATCGAGATTGTAGATCAGCACGCCGAGCGTCTGGGTGCCCGCCGACCAGAGGAGCGCCGAGACGGTCAGTTCGTTGCAGGCGATCAGGAAGACAAGGATCACCGAAGCGCCCGCAGCCGGTGCCACCAGGGGCACGAGAATATCGGCAAGACGGCGGGCAAAACCTGCTCCAGATAGCCTGGCTGCCTCCTCCAGGGAAGGATCGAGCTGGCGGAAAGCGCTGACCACCGGTTTCAGGCTGACGGCGAAGAAGCTGGAAAAATAGGCGATCAGGATGATCCAGATCGTCCCGTAGATCGAGATGCCGATCACCGGGATGGGCGCGGCGAACAGCAGGATGAAGGCAACCGCCAGCACGATGCCCGGCAGCGCATAGGGGATTTCCGCCAACGCCGAAATAAGCCCGGTAAAGCGGCTCTTGCTGCGCACCAAGAAATAGCCGGTCAGCACCGTCACCACCAGGAGACCGAAGGCCGTGGCAAGCGACAGCGAGAGGGAGTTGGTGAACGCAATGCGCGTCGCCGCCTGGCGCACGAGGATTTCCTCATAGGCCTTGATGGTGACGGTCGCGGGGCTGAGCGGCACGCCATAGGCCGGCGCCAGCGAACTTGCGACAAGCGCGATCAGCGGCATGGCGAGGATCAGGAAGATCGTCAGCCACAGCAGCAGTTCGGCAAGCCAGCGCCAGGCGCCGAGCCGGAACACCGCGACCTGTCCCGACAGGCCGATGACGCGATAGTCTCGGCCGCGCAGCACCCGTGCCTCGACCATCAACCCGACGACCGACAGGATGGCGATCAAGGCGGACAGGACGGAGATATCCGCGAACGTGCGAGGACCGAAAGCGGCGAATTTTGAATAGATCAGGGTCGGCAACGTGTAGATCCCGGCGGGAATGCCGAGGATCGCCGGAATCCCGAAATTGCCGACGCAGGAGACGAAAGCGATCGCTGCCCCCGCTGCAAAACCCGGCAGAGACAGCGGCAGGATGACATCCTTCAGGACTTGCCAGGACGACGCGCCGGAAAGCCTTGCCGCCTCTACACCATCGCGCGGCAGCGCCAGAAGCCCGGCCCGGAGCGACAGGTAGACGAGCGCCGCATTCTGCACGCCATAGAGAAGTGCGATACCGCCGATCGAATAGAGCGGCTGCGGCGATCCGAGCGGGGGCGCCAGCCCGATCGCTTTCAGGAGCGCGCTCGAAGGCCCTGTCATGCCGATCCAGGACAGCGCCGTCACCTGCGGCGGGATCATCGTCGGCAGCATGAACAGGAAACCGAGAAGAGCCTTGCCGCGGATGTCGAACAGCGTCAGCAGCAGCGCAAACCCACCACCGAGGACCACGGCCGCGATCATGCCGAAAAAGGAGGTCGACAACGTATCATAGACCGACCGCCACAGGCCCGGATCGGACAGCAACTCGCTCGCCCCGCCGTGGAAGGCTGACATGATACCGGTTGCGGCAAGCCGGCCGAGCGGCAGCACGCTCAGGCAGAAGATCACGGTTATGACAAAGGGAAACAGCCAGCGTGGCTGGCCGTTTCCCCGATTTCGGGTTTGTCTCATGAGGCGCTTATATCAGCCTTTGATGCCGAAAATATCCGCGAAACCCTTGACGTCCTTCTCGGAGTTCTTGAGCGCCTCGGGGGCATTGATCGGCAGAACCTTGATCGTCTCGCGAGCCGGGAAACCAGGCGGTACGGCCATGCCGTTGCGTGCCGGAATGTAGCCGAGCTTCAGGAAACCTTCCTGGCCCTTCTGGGAGAGCACGTAGTCGATGAACTTCTTGGCATTGTCCGCATGCTTGGTGGAGGAAAGGATCGCAGCCGGCTCCGTGACGGCAGACACGCCTTCCTTCGGGAACACGAACTCGACGGGAGCGCCCTTCGCCTTTTCGCGGATCGGTAGGTAATCGACCACGAAGCCATAGGCCTTCTCGCCCGAAGCGACGGATTTCAGGATCGCACCGTTGCCGCCCGCGGCAATCGCGCCGTTTGCCTTGAGGTTCTTGTAATAATCCCAGCCGAGGCCGGATACGCCGGCGAGCGTCTGTGCGTGGATGAGGGCTGCACCCGAAGCGAGCGGGCTCGGCATCGTCACGAGGCCCTTGGCCTCCGGCTTGGCAAGGTCCGCCCAGCTGGTCGGCTTCATTGCGGCCTGGGTGTTGTAGATGATGCCGGTGGTGATCAGCTTGGTCGAATAGTAGAAGCCGTCGGCGTCATAAAGCGCCTTGTCGTAATTGGCGGCTTCCGGCGACTTGTAGGCCATCAGCTGGCCGGCCTGCTTCATCCGCTCCAGCGTCACCGTGTCGGCGATCAAGAGGACGTCGGCCGCCGGATTGCCGGCCTGAATCTCGGCATTGAGCTTGGCCATGATCTGCGGCGTCCCGTCGCGCACCCACTGTACGTCGAGGCCCGGATTGGCAGCCTTGAAACCATCGACGGTCGCCTGCGCGTCCTCATTCGGCTGGCTGGTATAAAGCACGAGATCGGCGGCCTCGGCGGCGCCGGCAATCATGCCAAAAGCCACGAGGGCGGTGAAAGCGGAAAGAAGGTTCTTCATCGGAGCGTCCCTGTTCGAACATAAGCTGCGGACGATAAGCATTCCTGCTTGACAGCCATGTGACAGGCTGTGGAGCGACATCGCCTTAGGGCGTGTTTTACCAGCGGCTTACAAGATTCGAAGACTAAATTTACTGTGCTCAGATCATTCCCGCACAACGACGGCGCAAAACGCGGGCCTTCAATTGTTTCGCAACCTAATCCTGCCATCTCGTCCACCAGGGTATATTTCGGGGACACAAGATGAAAAGCCGGGCAAACTGGGGCGCGCAGCTGCGCTATGGGTTCGACAAGAGCATGGCGGGCGGCGCGATCGCGCTGATCGGCTGGCTGGCGCTGATATCGCTGGTGGTGATCATGATCGCCGGCGCTATTCTCGCCGTAACCGGCATCGCGCCGGAAGGTGCCGAGCCGCTCGGCTTCGTCGAAGGCACGTGGGAATCGCTGATGCGGACCTTCGACGCCGGCACCATGGGCGCCGACCAGGGTTGGAGCTTCCGCATCATAATGCTGCTGGTCACGATCGCCGGCATCTTCGTCTTCTCGGCACTTATCGGCGTCATCTCGTCAGGCTTGGAAGACAAGCTCGACGACCTGCGCAAGGGCCGTTCGCGGGTGCTCGAAACCGAGCACACGATCATCCTCAACTGGTCGCCCTCGATCTTCGACGTCATCTCGGAACTCGTCATCGCCAACCAGAGCCGCCGCAACCCTCGCATCGTCATCATGGCGAACAAGGACAAGGTGGAGATGGAAGACGAGATCGCCACCAAGGTCGTCGATCGCAAGAACACCAAGATCATCTGCCGCAGCGGTGATCCGACCGATCTCTACGATCTCGGCATCGTCAATCCGCAAACCTCGCGATCGATCATCGTGCTGTCACCGGAGGGTGAGGACGCGGACCCGCAGGTGATCAAGACGGTGCTTGCGCTGGTGAACGATCCCAACCGGCGGACAGAAAAATACATGATTGCCGCCGAAATCCGCGACGCCGACAACGCCGAAGTCGCAAGGATCGTCGGCGGTAGCGAAATGCAGCTGGTGCTCGCCGACGACCTGATCGCCCGCATCGTCGTCCATACCAGCCGCCAGGCGGGCTTGAGCGCCGTCTATTCCGAACTGCTCGATTTCGACGGCTGCGAGATCTACACGCTCGAACAGCCCGACCTCGTCGGAAAATCCTTCGGCAATGCGGTGCTGGCCTACGACAAGAGCACCCTGATCGGTCTCTGCGACAAGGACGGCGCCATTCATCTCAATCCCAATCCCAACCAGGTGATCGCCGCCGGTGATCGCGCGGTCATCATCGCCGAAGATGACGACTCGATCAAAACCTGGTCCGGCGACATGGGCATCGACAAGAATGCCATCAAGGCGATCGTCAAGCGAGCCAAGACCGCGGAGCGCACGCTGATCCTGGGCTGGAATCGCCGCGGCCCGATCATCGCGACCGAACTTGCCCGCTATGTGGCGCCCGGCTCGCGGCTGACGATCGCTGCCGACACGCCGGAATTCGAAGGGGAAGTCGCCTCACTGAACCTCGACAGGTCCGTGCTTGCCGCCGATCACCGGGTAATCGACACCAGCAGCCGCCCGGCGCTCGACGCGCTCGACATCCCGTCCTACGACCACGTCCTGGTTCTCGGCTACAGCGACAGCATGATGGCCCAATCGGCCGATACCCGCACGCTGATCACCCTTTTGCAGCTCCGCAAGATCGGCGAGACGGCCGGCAAGCATGTCAGCGTCGTCAGCGAGATGATCGACGTTCGCAACCGCGAGCTTGCGGAAGTGACCCGCGCCGAGGATTTCGTCGTCAGCAATAAGCTGGTCAGCCTGATGCTCGCTCAAGCCTCCGAAAACGAATCGATGGCGGCGATCTTCGAAGAGCTTCTGGACGAGGCCGGCTCCGAGATCTACATGCGGCCGATGAGTGATTATGTCGATATTTCGAAGCCCGTAAACTTCTTCACTGTAGCGCTGGCAGCCCTTCGCCGCGGCGAAATCGCCATCGGCCACCGCCGCCAGCGGCCGGGCGCCGCCGATGTCAGGAATCTCGGCGGCGTGGTCGTCAATCCGCCCCGCGCCGAAATGACCTCCTATGCGGACAGCGACATGCTCATCGTCCTCGCCGCCGACTAACAGGACAGTCGAAGAAGGTCGACCAACAAAAAAGCCTGCCGTTCATCCGCGGCAGGCTTTCTTTTCATGCTTAAATGCTTCGTCGGCTCAGGCGGCCGTCCGGATTGCGTTGGAGACCAGGCGGCCGAGCCGCTTGATACCCTCGTCGATCATCGCCTCGTCGGCGCAGGAGAAGCTCATGCGCAGCGTATTGGCGTTGCTGCCGTCCGCATAAAAAGCCTTGCCTGGAACGAAGGCGACCTTTTCCGTGGCGATAGATTTCGCCAGCAGCTCGGCACCGTCCATGCCTTCCGGCAGGGTTACCCACACGAACATGCCGCCTTCCGGGCGCGTCCAGGTGGCGGTCTTCGGCATGTACTTGTCGAGTGCCGCCAGCATCGCATCGCGGCGCTTGCTGTAGACAGCCCTGATCTTGGCGACCTGGGCGTCGAAACCGCGCGAGGCGACGTGCTCGATGGCGATCTGGTTGATCGTCGAGGAATGCAGGTCGGCCGCCTGCTTCATCAGCACCAGCTTGCGAATGACGGGCATCGCCGCGACGACGAAACCGACGCGCAGGCCCGGCGCCAGCGTCTTCGAAAAGCTGCCGCTGTAGATGGTGCGGGTGTTTTCGATGCCGCCCCGGCGGGCAATGTCGAGCGCCATGATCGGCGGAATGGCCTCGCCGTCATAGCGCAGGTGCTGGTAGGCGGCGTCCTCGAGGATTGCGATATCGAGTTCGTCGGCAAGCGCCAGCAGCTTTTCGCGGGCCGCCAGGTCGATCGTCTCGCCGGTCGGATTGGAAAAATCGGCAGACAGATAGGCGAACTTGACGCTACCGCCGGTCTTTGCCGCCGTGTCACGAT
This sequence comes from Neorhizobium sp. P1_A6, assembly GCF_056406795.1. Lineage (NCBI taxonomy): Bacteria > Pseudomonadati > Pseudomonadota > Alphaproteobacteria > Hyphomicrobiales > Rhizobiaceae > Neorhizobium > Neorhizobium sp. P1_A6. Next base: position 250,316 of record NZ_JBFTZM010000007.1, read on the forward strand.
AGGCTTCAGGCGTGCGGTTGCCGTTCAGCGACAGCTGGTCGTAATTCGGCTCGTAGGCATTAAAGGCCGAAAGCGCGCCGAGATAGGTCGGCCAGGTGACCAGCGCCGTGTCGTTCGGCGACAGGAACAGCTTGCCGAGATAATCGAGCGCCTGCTGCGAACCCGAGGTGATGAAGACGTTGTCGGGCGTGCAGTCGATACCGATCTTGGCAACGTCCCGGGCGATCCATTCCCGAAGCGGCTTGTAGCCTTCGCTGACGGAATACTGCAGCGCCGCGTTCACCTGTGCGCCGGAAAAAATGTCCGAATAGGCCTCCTTGAAAGCCACGTCCGGAAACAGCGCCGGATCCGGAATGCCGCCTGCGAAGGAGATGATATCGGGCTGGTCGAGCAGCTTCAGCAGTTCGCGGATTTCAGAGGCGCGCATGCGGCTGGAGCGCGTCGCAAAGATTTGTTCCCAATCAAGCACGGGATGTTTCCTCTTATTTCAATTTTCTTTGGCCAAACATTACACAAAGACCGATAGGTCAGCAAGACTGACCTATCGCGGTTGCTGCGATTTTTTTTGGACCATTGTGCTTTACCACGAACCGACCTATCTTACCAATGAGCGATCGATGTACTGGAGGTAAGATCATGGCGACGGCAACCTTATCCTCGAAATTCCAGATTTCCATACCCAAGGAAATCCGCGAAAAGCATAATTGGCAAGCTGGGCAGCAATTTGCCTTCATCCCGCAAGGCAAAGGGGTCATTCTCGTGCCGGTGCCGACCCGCGAGGAACTTTACGGCATGGCCAAAGGTGCCGACACCTCGAATTACCGCGACAGGAACGATCGATACTGATGGCTCGCGTCATCGACAGTTCGGCATGGATCGAGTGGCTTTCCAAGACCGCTACCGGCGTTCACATGAACGCCCAGATTCCTCAGATTTCCGAGTGTATAGTGCCGACAATCGTTCAGTTGGAGGTTTTCAAATGGCTGGAGCGAGAGCGCAACACGAGCGAGGCCCAAGGTTTCCTGGCCTATACGACGTTCGGGCAAGTCTTCGTCTTGGATACGAATGTAGCCAAGGAAGCTGCAAGGTTGTCAGCCGAATTCAAGCTTTCGACAGCCGATGCGATCATTTATGCGACCGCCCGTCTTAGCGATTCAGACCTTCTGACCTGCGACCGGCATTTCGAACATCTGCCGCATGTCACCTATGTTCAGAAATCGGGGGCGGAGCGTTAGCCCCACCCCCGAATTTGAAAGGCTTAGTTGACGCTCTTGTCGACCAGCTTGTTCTTGCCGATCCAGGGCATCATGCCGCGTAGCTTGGCGCCGACTTCCTCGATCTGGTGGCTGTCGTTCATACGGCGGATGCCCTTGAAGCGCGAGCCGCCCGCACGGTATTCCTGCATCCAGTCCGAAGTGAACTTGCCGGTCTGAATGTCCTTCAGGACCCGCTTCATCTCGGCCTTGGTTTCTTCGGTGATGATGCGCGGGCCGGTGACGTATTCGCCCCACTCGGCCGTGTTGGAGATCGAGTAGTTCATGTTGGCGATGCCGCCTTCATAGATCAGGTCGACGATCAGCTTCACTTCGTGCAGGCATTCGAAATAGGCCATTTCCGGCGCGTAGCCAGCTTCGGTCAGGGTTTCGAAACCGGCACGGATGAGTTCGACGAGACCGCCGCAGAGAACGACCTGTTCGCCGAAGAGATCGGTTTCGCATTCTTCGCGGAAGTTGGTTTCGATAATGCCCGAACGACCGCCGCCGACGCCGCAGGCGTAGGAGAGAGCGAGCTCAAGCGCGTTGCCCGAAGCGTTCTGGTGAACGGCAACGAGGCAGGGAACGCCGCCACCCTTCTGGTATTCGCCGCGAACGGTGTGGCCCGGGCCCTTCGGCGCGATCATGACCACGTCGACCGAGGTCTTCGGCTCGATGAGGCCAAAATGGATGTTGAGGCCGTGCGCAAAGGCGATTGCAGCGCCGTCGCGGATGTTGCCGGCAATTTCAGCCTTGTAGATGTCCGCCTGGAGCTCGTCCGGAGTCGCCATCATCATCAGGTCGGCCCACTTGGCGGCCTCGGCGACAGTCATCACCTTGAAGCCGTCGGCTTCGGCCTTCTTGATGGTCCCGGAACCGGCCTTCAGCGCGATCACGACGTTCTTGGCGCCCGAGTCCTTGAGGTTCAGCGCATGTGCGCGACCCTGGCTACCGTAGCCGATGATGGCAACGTTTTTGGACTTGATGAGGTTGATATCGGCATCCCGATCATAATAAACGCGCATCGTTTTTTCCTTCCCTATGCGTGAGGTCTGTTGATGATTGTTATCGTCCAGCGGAGACGCCGAGCACGTCCGCCGATTGTTTCTGCGTGCCGTGCAGCGTGAGGAACGAACCGACCGCCCTCTCCGCCTGGCGCGCATTGTCCTTGAGGCCGGGTTCGCCGAGCAGCATGCGCACATGCAGGTCGGAAACGATCAGGCCGTAAAGCGTGTGATAGGCGGCATCCGCATTGTCGAAGCGCAGCAGCCCTGCCCTTTTTCCCTGGTCGATCAGCGCCATGGCACGACGATCGATCTGTCGGCGGCCATGTTCGAGCAGAAGCTTCCCGAGCTTCGATCCTTCCCGGGTCGCCTGGCCGATCGCCAGCCGGTTGAGCGCCAGCGAAACGTCGCCGGCCAGAACCTCCAGAAGATCGCGGGCAAAAAGTTCGAGGTGGTCGCGCAGGAGATCAGCGGTCAGCCGCTCGCCAGAACGCTCAAAGGTGCGCACCTTGCTCGCCTGATGGGCGATCATTGCGGCCAGCAGGCCTTCGCGATCGCCAAACCACTTGTAGAGGCTTTCCTTGGAGCAATTGGCGGCACGGGCAAGACCAGAAGTCGTCAGCGCCTTCTCTCCGCCTTCCACGAGCAGCCGAAGCGCCTGTTCCAGAACGGCGTTCTGGCGCGGCGAAAATTCGGGCATGTCGGWGGCGTCGGCTCTCACGTTCTCAAATCCTTTTGCGTACCGTACGGTACGGTTCTGCTCGTATAAAGCATCCGCCGCCGCCGTCAAGCCCGTTCTTCGAGCTGCCGCACCGACAAGGCGCTGAAATTTCCCGGCTGATCCACGAGGGTTTAAGCCTCGCTATTCCGCGGCAGCCAGGATAGCGCCCACGTCACGCAGCGGCGACACGCCGTAGAGCCGGCTGTATTCGCGGCTGAACTGCGACGGGCTCTGGTAGCCGACCCGGTGGCCGGCGCTGCCGACATCGAGCCCCTCCAACAGCATCAGCCGCCGTGCCTCATGCAGGCGCAGCTTCTTCTGGAACTGCACCGGCGTCATCGCGGTCACCGACTTGAAATGGTGGTGCAGCGAAGACGGACTCATGCCCACATGGTCCGCCAGGTCCTCGATCCGCAGCGGCCGGTGGAAATTGGCGCGCAGCCAGGCGACGGCGCGGGCGATCCGGTTGCTGCGGCTTTCGGCGGTGGCGATATGAATGAGCCGTGGGCCATCCGGCCCCGAGAGGACACGATAGAGAATTTCCTGCTCGATCAGCGGCGCCATGGCCGCAATATCCGCAGGCCGATCGAGGAGCCGAAGCAGCCTTGTCGCGGCATCGAGAAGTTCCGGTGGCGCGACATTGGAGACGATGCCGCGCATGGCATCGGTGTCGGAACCAGGCCGGGGAACGTCTACCCGCTCCAGCAGCGCGGACAGGCGGTCCGTATCGATGGCAAGCGCGAAACATAAGTGCGGCACCTCCGGGCTTGCGACCGTGACGCGCGAGGTCACCGGCAATTCGATCGAGGTGAGAAGATAATCGCCGACGCCGTAGGCAATCATCTCGTCCCCCAGCTTGACGCTCTTGGTGCCTTGCAGGACCAAACCGATGCAGGGCCGGTAATCCATATAGAGCGGTGCGGTTGGGACCGTCCTCCGGCTGAGCATCAGATTTCCAACGGCCGTGAACACTTCCCCATCCTTCTGAACGTGCCGCGCGGCAATCGAGGCCGCCTCGTGATAGGGATTGAAGGGCAGTGTCATGGAGCCTCCGGGATGAGCAGATAAGCGCTTTTCCTATGCCGACTTGCCGATGAAACCAACAGGCGGGCAATCACTTTTGCAGGATCGTGCAAAAAGCTCGCAGGATCGCTCTAACGCCGTTGCTAGGTCCGGAGGCATAGTCCGCGCGTCCAATTCCCTCCCAACCAACAGATGAATGGAGCTCCCATGGCTATTGCAAAAGGCTATGCCGCGACCGACGCGTCGAAACCACTGACGCCCTTCACTTTCGAGCGCCGCGAACCCAATGACGACGACGTCGTCATCTCGGTGCAGTATTGCGGCGTCTGCCATTCGGACATCCACCAGGCCCGCAACGAATGGGGCAACTCCCGCTTTCCGATGGTGCCGGGCCATGAAGTGGCCGGCGTCGTTTCGGCCGTCGGCTCCACGGTCACCAAGTTCAAGGTCGGCGACCGTGTCGGTGTCGGCTGCTTCGTGAATTCCTGCATTGGCTGCGCCACCCGTGATCTCGACTACGAACATTTCCTGCCGGGCCTCACCCAGACCTATAACGACGTCGAGGCCGACGGCACGACGCCGACCTATGGCGGTTATTCGGACCAGATCGTCGTCAAGGAAGGTTATGTCCTCTCCTTCCCGGACAATATTCCGCTCGACGCCGGCGCCCCGCTGCTTTGCGCCGGGATCACGCTCTATTCGCCGCTGCGCCACTGGAAGGCCGGTCCCGGCATGAAGGTCGCGATCGTCGGCATGGGCGGCCTTGGCCATATGGGCGTCAAGCTCGGTGCGGCCATGGGGGCCGATATCACCGTGCTCAGCCAGACGCTGTCGAAAAAGGAAGACGGCCTGAGGCTCGGCGCCAAGGAGTATTACGCCACCAGCGACGCCGAGACCTTCACCAAGCTCGCCGGCACGTTCGACCTGATCATCTGCACGGTCGGCACGACGATCGACTGGAACGCCTATCTCGGCCTCCTGAAGTTCGACGGCTCGATGGTGCTGGTCGGCGTTCCGGAACATGCGGTCCCGGTCCATGCCTTCTCGGTCATCGGCGGCCGCAAGAGCCTCTCCGGCTCGATGATCGGCTCTATCAAGGAAACCCAGGAAATGCTGGATTTCTGCGGCGAGCACGGCATCACGTCCGAGATCGAGAAGATCAATATCCAGGATATCAACGAAGCCTATGAACGCGTCATCAAGAGCGACGTGCGCTACCGCTTCGTCATCGACATCGCCTCGCTGGCGGCTTGACCACCACCGCGCCAATAAACTACAGGGCGGCTTCCGGGCCGCCCTGCCAGCCTGCGATGTACTGACCGCAAAGACTAACCTCCGGCCGAACTCAAAGACGGTCCGCGCCGCACCAATTCGTCGAAAAGATTATTGACGGCATGCGGATCGGCCGCATCAACGATCCTCAGCCCGTTTTCCCGAGCCGCTTTGTGCATTTCCGCATTGTCGTGAACGGAACGCTCAATAAACGCGTCGAACATAGCTCGATCGCCCTCCCCGGCCTGCAGATATCCCGCCTCGGCTCGCATTCTCTCCCGCAGGAAATCTGTATCGGCATGGAGACATATCCCGACAAGCGTCTCCGAAACGAGCGGCGCGATGAATTCAGGCCGTAGTGCCGATCCTTCCAGCACAAATGGTTTTCGAGCTTCTATCTCGCCGTCGATCATTCGCTTCAGGCCGGGCCACATGTTTTCGTGATGCACCCTCAGGAACCAGTAGATCGTCTCCGGCGAAAGGCGCCTATAATACTCGGCCACAGGTGGACGGACGCTCGGCCACGGCCGCCCTGGATGCCGCCCGAGACTATCGGTCGATACCATGTTCAAGTTGAGAGTCTCGGCCAGACGTTTTGCCAGCGTCGTTTTGCCGACATGCGAGCTTCCAGCGATCAATATGCCTGACAAGCCTTGATCCATAGCGGGCTCGATCAGGCGAGTTCGCTCTCGTCGTATTTCACCCGCGCGGCCTTCACCGACGGATGATTGGCTTCCGCCCATTGCAGCACCTTGGAAAGCGGCTCGAAGAGCGAGCGTCCGAGATCAGTCATCCGGTATTCGACGCTCGGTGGTTTGGTCGGAAACACTTCGCGTTCGATATAACCGTCGCGCTGCAGGTCGCGCAGCGTCTGGGTCAGCATTCGCTGAGAAATATCCGGCACCAGCCGGCGAAGCTCGCCGAAGCGATAGGGCTGGCGCGCCAGGGCCCCGAGAAGCAGCGTCGACCATTTGCCGGCAATCCGGTCGATAACGTCCCGGACCGGACAATTATCCATGTTCCATCCGGACGTATCGCATTCCTTGCCGTCCAGCATCGGCTTACGGCTTGCATTGAGGGCCATGGAGGTGGTTCCCTTGAAGTAACGATCTCCCTGGAAACTGCCTCCTTTACAGATCGAAGTCAATTCCTATTCTAGTGCTAGTCTCTTTTTGAGACCAACAATATTCGCCGCGCCGACAGGCCGGCCATTGCCAGGAAAGAAACCGCATGACCAAACTTCTCGTCACCGGCGCCGCCGGCCATCTGGGCCGCGCAGTGCTACGTCACCTGCTGGAGACATCCAAGGTCGCTGCCGCCGACATCGTCGCCGCCAGCCGTGATCCGAACAAGCTCGCCGACCTTGCCGCCAGCGGCCTGGAAACCCGCGCAGCCGATTTCGACGACGAAGCCGGGCTCGTGAAGGCATTCACCGGTGTCGACCGCGTGCTGATCATTTCCACCGACGAACTGGCAACGCTCGGCAAGCGCATCACGCAGCATAGGAACGCCGTTTCCGCCGCCGCAAAGGCCGGCGTCAAACACATCGTCTATACGTCCATGCCGAACCCGGACAAGTCGCTGGTCACCTTCGCACCGGATCATCTCGGCACCGAAGAGGCTATCAAGGCGAGCGGCGTCGCTTACACGATCCTGCGCAATTCCTGGTATCACGACAATTATCTGATGGGCATGCCGCACAATCTTCAGGTCGGCAAATGGTACACGTCCGTGGGCGCCGGCAAGATCACAACGATCAGCCGCGACGACTGCGCCCGTGCCGCAGCCGCAGCCCTTGCCAATCCGCCGGCCGGCAGCCGCACTTTTACCCTCACCGGCTCGGAATCCCTGACGGCCGCAGAAATCGCCGCCCGCGCATCCGCGGCCACCGGCAAGCCGCTTGAGGTCGTTGATGTCACCGACGAGCAGCTGACCCAAGGCCTTACCGGCGCCGGCCTGCCCGCCTTCGTCGCGACTATGCTGGTCTCGGCGGATGCCAATATCCGCGCCGGCAATTTCGAACAGGTGACGAGCGACTATGAGACGCTGACCGGCCAGAAGCCGCAGACGCTCGCTGCCTATTTCGACACCCAGAAGGCGGCCCTCGCCGCTTAGCATCTCGGTGGATTGCGGCTCTCCGAATTTCGCGATAATGAGATGGAGTTACCAAATTCCATCTCGTTTGGAGAAAAAATGCGCAGGATCGGCTTGATTGGCGGAATGAGTTTCGAAAGCACTGCCGTGTATTATCGGCTGATCAACGAGATGGTGCGCGACCGCCTCGGTGATTTTGCGTCGGCCGATCTCCTGCTCCATTCCGTCAATTTTGCCGAGATCGTCGACATGCAGAAGGCCGGCCGCTGGGATCTGGCGGCCGAGCATCTTGCGGGCAGCGCGCGCAGGCTGAAGGCGGCCGGCGCGGAATGCGCGCTGATCTGCACCAACACCATGCATCTCGTCGCCCCGCAGGTACAGACCGCGATCGACATACCCCTCATCCATATCATCGACGAGACCGCCAAGACGTTGAAATCGCAAGGCCTGAAGCGGCCGCTCCTGCTCGCCACACGCTACACGATGGAACACGGTTTCTATACCGATCACATGAACGGGCTCGGTATCGACGTCATGGTGCCGGATGCGGACGATCGCACCGATATCCATAACATCATCTTCAACGAACTCTGCGCCGGCACGGTTCTCGATACCTCCCGCACCCGGGCCATCGCCATGATCGAAAGGGCGAAGGCTGAAGGCGCCGACAGCATCATCCTCGGCTGCACGGAAATCTGCCTCCTGCTCGATCCGGCAGGCCTGCCCCTGCCCGGCGTCGATTCCACCGCCATCCACGCCAAGGCCGCAGTCGATTTCGCACTCGGCCAGCCGGCGGCCAAACAGGCTGCAGCGTAAATTTATTTGACTCAGTCCAATAAATACCTGACAGAGTCTCCCTAAAGGAGAATCTGCCGATGACCGATCCTGCCGTTCTGGATGCCGTCCGGGCCTTCAATCGTTTCTACACCAACAAGCTCGGCGTTCTCGCCAAGGGCTATCTCGACACCGATTACACGCTGACCGAGGCGCGTATCCTCTATGAGATGGGCGCCCGCAAACGGGTTTCGGCGACCGAGCTCAACCGCGATCTCGGCCTCGATCCGGCCTATCTCAGCCGGCTCCTCAAAAAATTCCGCGAGGCGGGCTTCATCGACAGCGAGCCGGATCCCGACGACAAACGCAGCCAGATCCTCATCGTCACCGACAAGGGACAGGCCGAATACGAGACGCTCGGCGAACGTTCGCGCCAGCAGATTGCCAGGGATCTCAGGGAGGTGGACGCGTTCGGCCACGAAAGACTGATCGGCTCGATGCAGGTGATCCGCAATATTCTCGACCCGCAGTCGACCGCGCCGACACCGCCGGTCGTCATCCGTCCGCACCGTGTCGGTGACATGGGCTGGCTGATCGAAGCCCAGGCGGTCGCTTATGCGCGGGAATACGGCTGGAACGACAAGTTCGAAGGGTTGGTTGCCGAGGTCGCCGGCAAGTTCATCGCCAACTTCAACCCCGTACGAGAACGCTGCTGGATCGCCGAACGCGACGGCAAACGTGTCGGCTCGGTAGTCGTGGCGGATGGCGGCGGCGAGACAGCCAAGCTGCGCCTTCTCTACCTTGACCCCGCCGCCCGCGGCCTTGGCCTCGGCCGGACGCTCGTCGAACAATGCATCAAGTTCTCGACGCTCGCCGGTTACAAAAAGCTGTTGCTATGGACTAATGACTGCCTGAGTGCGGCAATCCGCATCTATCAAACGGCCGGCTTCAAGCTCGTCGCGGAGGAAAAGCACAGCCTGTTCGGACCGGAATGTAACGGCCAGACCTGGGAGCTCGAGCTCTGCGAGGCAAAACTGTCGTCGAATTAGACAATCTGGCCGCAGGCGCGGCGGAAGCGGCGCACGGTTTCCGCCATGCCGTATTCGAGCGCATCCGCCGTCAGGCCATGCCCGATGGAGACTTCCGCCATCTTCGGAATGCGCTTCACCAACGCCGGCAGGTTGGCGACGGTCAGGTCGTGACCGCCATTGACGCCGAGCCCTTCGGCAAGTGCCGCATCCGCCGTCCGCCCGAGTTTTTCAAGGATTTCGGCCCCAAGCACCGGATTGTCGAAACAGCCGCCATAGGGGCCCGTATAGAGTTCGATACGGTCAGCGCCCGTCGCTCTGGCGAGGTTCACCGCCTCGGCATCGCCGTCGCCATCGGCAAACAGCGACACCCGCATGCCGCCCTTCTTGAGCCGCGCCACGATCGGCTTCAGCATCTCGCCCGTAGCACGGAAATCGAATCCGTGGTCGGAGGTCGCCTGGGTCGGATCGTCCGGCACCAAGGTCACCTGCTCCGGCTGGGTCGCCTCGCACAGCGCCAGGAAATCCTCGCTCGGATATCCTTCGATATTGAACTCGGCATCCGGGAATTCGTCGTCGATCAGCGCCCGAAGAACCGGCAGGTCGGTGAAGCGGATATGGCGCTGGTCGGGGCGCGGATGCACCGTCAGGCCTGAAGCGCCCGCCTGCAGCGCGATCCGCCCCAGCGCTTCGACGCTCGGCCAGGGAAGATCGCGGCGGTTGCGCAGCATGGCGATGGCATTGAGGTTCACGGAAAGCTTGGTCGGCATGGCAATACCCGGTTTTGAAAGGTCGATCTGCTTTTAGGCCATGCGCCTTCGCAATGCCACCGGGTTTGGGAAAATGCACTTATAAAGAGTTTTGATCGACGAGAATTCACGAGGCAACGGGGGCTACCATTTCCTAAAGTTTTAGCTAATCTATATCTAACAGAGTTCGCCGGGCAGGCCAAAAGACGGCGGAATACGGTTTGAACAGCGAATTCTGCCACTCATTTCAATCGGGTCCGCATTTTCAGTACCGAGGTTCCATCCGAGAGGTCCGACGCGATGTCGCAACCTTTAGGTGCACATTCGACCACACCGCCGATTTCAGGCGCAAGGGGACTCGATGCGAAGCGATACCATGCAGGCCATGACCGAAAATGCGCCGCCGGCGCGAGCAGCCCATTATTTTCCTCCTCTTCCCCAGGTCTCCCTTCCGTTTGAAATGCCGAGCCAGCCCGTGGCGATCGCCGAAATGGCGGATCTCTTCGGCGTCACCCACCGCACCCTTCACTTCTATGAGGAAAAGGGCCTGATCACCGCCCGCCGCTCCGGCAGCATGCGGGTCTATGACAGGGTCCAGATCCATCGCATGGCGGTCATCAATGCCTGCCGCGAGATCGGCATTCCGGTGGCGGTCATCCAAGAACTGATGGAAGAGCTTGCCGGTGCGACGTCGGAGACCGAAGCCAACGAGATGTTCCACAACATGCTGGCCCGGCGCAAACGGGAACTCACGTCCGACATTTCCAATATCCGCCGGCAGATGCAGCAGATCGAAAACCTGCTGGTGGCCGAGGAAGAAGAGCAGGCGCTCGCCGGCCCCAAGCCGATGTCCCTGATTCTGAGCGACATCGAGAAACGCTGCCTGGGATTGATGGCCGAGGGTTATTCGGCACCACGGCTCGCCCGCGCGCTCAACCTCGAATTCGAGGACCTGCGCCGGATGGAGGATGACATCATCCAGAAATTCCAGGCGACCAACCGCTTCCAGGCGGTCGCAAAGGCGATGCTGCTGGGTTTCGTGCCGAACTGACCGGCTTCTTTAGCGGACGATAGTCAGTGTCTCTGCCGCTCGGGTGATCGCGGTGTAAAGCCAGCGCTCCCGACTATCGCGAAACGCCCAGCTCTCGTCGAACAACACGACATTGTTCCATTGCGACCCCTGCGCCTTGTGCACAGTCAGCGCATATCCGTAATCGAACTCGTCGTAACGCTTGCGGGTCGCCCAGGGGATTTCCCCTTCCTGCTCTTCGAAGGCCTGTTTCAGAAGCTTGATCTTGGCAGCCCCACGATCCATGTCGTCGTCTTCCGGCCGGATCATCAGGTTGATGCCGGGCTTCACGGTTTCGCGCGACGAACTCATCACCTGCCAGAGCGAGCCGTTGAGCAGGCCCTTGGCCGGGTCGTTCCTGAGGCAGACAAGCTTGTCGCCCGATTGCGGATAGTCGGCGGTAAAACCTTTCAGTTCCCGGAGCCGCTGATTGTAGCGCTTGCGGGTCTTGTTGGTGCCGACCAGAACCTGGTCCGCCTCCATCACCAAAGGCTGGGTCACCTCGTTGCGGGAAATTACCTTGGCGGTGCCGTAATCGCCATACATGATCTCCTTGCCTTCGCGCACGTCCATCGCCAGCTTGATGATCGGGTTGTCGCGCGCCTGGCGGTGGATATCCGTCAGCAGGCAATCGGGTTCCTGTTCGGTGAAGAACCCGCCGCCGGAAACCGGCGGCAGCTGGCCGGGATCGCCGAGCACCAGGATCGGCGTCCCGAAACTCATCAGGTCCTTGCCGAGCGCCTCGTCCACCATCGAACATTCATCGATGATGATCAGCGCGGCCTTGGCGACCGGGCTCTGGCGGTTGATCGAGAACATCGGCGAGATCGACGTCTTGCCGGCATCGTCCTCGACCGCCTCCTCGCCGCGCGGCCGGTAGATCAGCGAATGGATGGTTTTCGCGTTTCGCGCCCCGCGCGAACGAAGAACCTGCGCCGCCTTACCGGTGAAGGCTGCGAACAGCACCTCGCCATCGACATTTTCGGCGAAATGTTTGGCAAGCGTGGTCTTGCCGGTGCCCGCATAACCGAACAGCCGAAAGACCTGGCTGCGGCCCTCTTTCAGCCATTGTGAAACGGCCTTGAGGGCCTCGTCCTGTTGCGGTGCAAATTGCATGGCGGGACTTGGCAGGATTCTGCGTCCAAGCGCAACCGAAAAAGAACGAAAGATGAATCAAAGGCCGGGATGAGCGCCGTCGCCGGTCTTCGGAAGACGAACATAGCCTTCCTCTCGTTTATCCGCCCGAGCAGGATTGCCGCTGTTCAGCTTTCATCATCGCCCCCTATGATCGCGGCATGAAGATCCTGATTCTCGGCGCAACCGGCTTTATCGGCTCGGCAATCCTGCAAAGGCTTGCCGCTGAGGGCCATCGGATAACCGGTCTCGGGCGAGACCCGGACAAAGCCCGCCGGAAATGGCCGGCGGCTGAGTGGATAAAGGCCGATCTCGCGCAACTGTCTGCCGCCGCATGGCGTCCGCTGATCGAGGATCAGGATGTCGTCGTCAATTGCGCTGGCGCCCTCCAGGACAGTCTTTCGGATGATCTTGGCGCCACCCAGGAAAAGGCGATGCTGTCGCTCTACGAGGCGGCACGGGCGCTCGGCGGCAGGCATATCGTGCAGATCTCCGCCCGCACGGACGGCGCAGCCGCTTGCCTGCGCTTCCTCGCCACCAAACGCCGCGCCGACGAGGCGCTCGCGGCAAGCGGCCTGCCTTTCGTCATCCTGCGGCCGGCGCTCGTCATCGGCCGCAATGCCCATGGCGGCACAGCACTTCTCCGGGCGCTCGCAAGCTTTCCCGGCCTGCTGCCGCTCATCCATGCCGAAAGCCCGGTAGAAACCGTCTCACTCGATGATGTCGCCGCTGCCGTTTCCCTTGCGGCCGACGGCAGCATCCCGGCCGGCAGCGATCTCGATCTCGCCGCCGACAGAACCCTGACCCTGTCCGACCTCGTGAAGCTTCATCGCACCTGGCTCGGCCTGCCTGCAGCCGCCGTCATTGCATTGCCAGCAGCGCTTGCGAAACCCGTCACCTGGACCGCCGACATCGCCGGACGACTCGGCTGGCGTTCTCCGCTTCGCTCGACGGCGATGACGGTGATGTCGGAAGGCGTCAGGAGCCTGAGGCCGAAACCGGCCGGCCTCGTCCTGGCAGATGCGGCAGAGACCCTGCCGCCCATCCGAGCGGCGTCCAGGACCTCTGGTTCGCGCGGCTGTATCTCCTGAAGCCAGTCATCATCCTCACGCTGTCGTTGTTCTGGCTGTTGTCCGGCCTGATCCCGCTGCTCGATGTGGGGGCCGCGGCCGCCCATTTCCCACCCGCCATGCCAGTCTCCTTCACGGTGGCAGTGACGGTCGCGACCTGCCTCCTCGATATCTTGCTCGGATCTGCCGTCCTCATCCGTTCCCATGCCGGCAAGGCGATGCTCGGGATGATCCTCACCAGCCTCGCTTACTTGGCAGGCGGCTCAATCCTCGCGCCGCAACTCTGGCTCGATCCGCTTGGTCCCCTCGTGAAAGTCCTACCGTCGATCGTCCTCACCCTCGTCTCACTCGCCATTCTGGACGAACGCTGATGGACGCTGAAAGCCTGTTGCGGCTCCTGCATGTGATCGGCGCCACGGTGCTGCTCGGAACCGGCGCCGGCATCGCCTTTTTCATGGTCGTCGCCCGGCGGACGGAAGATCCGAAACTGATCGCCCACACCGCCGGTACGGTCGTGCTGGCAGATACCGTCTTCACCGCAACCGCCGTTATCCTGCAGCCGGTCACCGGCTACCTGCTGGCAAGGAGCATCGGCTGGTCGCTGACGGATGGCTGGGTCGCCCTGTCGCTCATTCTCTACGTGGTGACAGGACTGTTCTGGCTGCCGGTCGTCTGGATCCAGATCAGGCTGCGCGACATCGCCCGCGTCGCCTGCGAAGATTCCGCACCGCTGCCGCCGGAATGGTACCGGCTCTACCGGATCTGGTTTGCCTGCGGCTTCCCAGCCTTCCTCGCGGTCATCGCCATCTTCTGGCTGATGCTGACGAAGCCGGATATCCCGCTGTTCTGAACCCTCAGTGCTGCCGCTCGACCAGTTTCGCCAGCTGCTCGATTACCGTGCCCCAACCGTCGAAAAAGCCCAGTTCGTCATGCATCTTGCGGTCCTCCGGGCTCTTGTGCATGACATACGCCAGATATTCTGTGCCCTGCGGATGATCCTTAAAGGTGACGATCGCCGTCATGAACGGCTGTTCGGCCGGCCGCCAGCCGCCGATCAGCGCATTGGTGAAGACGATCCTCTCCTGGTCGTCGGTTGCCAGAAAACAGGCACTTAGATGCGGACCGAACTCGCCGCCGTTCTCGCTCATCTGCGTTTCGAAGGCCCCGCCCGGGCGAATGTCCATCGCCGCGACCCTGCAGAGCGCCGGCGCCGGGATCCACCACTGCTCGAAACACGCCTTGTCCGTCCAGGCATTCCACACAGCCGAGCGCGGCGCCTTGATCAACCGCGAAATGGTGAGGTCGAGATCCGGATTGAACGTCTGCGTCATCTGCCTGTCTCCCGTTTCTGTTCGTGCCGAAGGAGTTCCTGTTTCGCCAGAACCAATTGCTCCAGCCTGTCGGTACGGGCTTCCCAGATCGCTCGCTGTTCCGAAAGCCAGTTCTCCAGCATCGCGAACCGTGCCCGCTCCAGCGTGCATGTCCGCACCCGGCCCCGCTTCTGCGTCCGGATCAGGCCGCTCACCTCCAGGAAACGCACATGTTTTATGAACGAGGGCAGCGCCATGTCGAACGGTTCCGCGAGATCGCTTATGCTGGCCGATCCGTGACCGAGCCGCCCCAGAACCGCCCGCCGGGTCGGATCTGCAAGCGCCTGGAACAAGCCGTCGAGTTCGCTTGAATAGTTTTCCATAAGGCTAAGTATCATATCGAAATACTTAGCTCAATAGCTAAGCGAAATTTTCTCGAAAAAATCTTCGGCACCGACGGAATAAATCCGCCCCTGCCGGTGTCTTGACTTCGGTGGCCGATGTGAGGCCGCCATTCAAAACCAGGGAGACGATCCATGAAGACCTTCATTCTCGTGCCTTTCGCGCTCGCCGCGCTGACCTCGGTGGCCTTTGCCGCCGGCCCGTTCAAGACCGTCAAGACCTCGACCAAGGGCGATGTCCTTGCCGGTGAAAAGGGCATGACGCTCTACACCTTCAAGAACGACAAGCCGGGCACCTCCAATTGCTACGACAAGTGCGCCACCAACTGGCCGCCGGTCATGGCCGCTTCCGATGCGACGGCTGATGGTGCATACTCCATCGTGACCCGCAAGGACGGGGCCAAGCAGTGGGCGAAGGACGGTATGCCGCTTTATTACTGGGTCAAGGACACCAAGGAAGGCGACACCACCGGTGACGGCGTGAACGGCGTTTGGGATGTCGCAAAGCCCTGATCAATCCACTTCCGGAGCGGCGCGTGAGGCACAGGCTCCCGCGCCGCTTTCCTTCGAGACGCAGATCCTAGCCCTCCTGCCCTCGCTCAGGCGCTATTCGCGCAGCCTGACGCGCTCGGACACGGAGAGCGAGGACCTGCTACAGGATTGCGTCGAGAAGGCGCTGGTCAGCCGCGGCCAATGGCGCGGCGCGAATTTCAAATCCTGGACCTACAGGATCATGACCAATCTTCACCTCAACGCGCGACGGTCGATCGCGCGGCGTCCGTCCGTCGGCATCGAGGAGGCCGAGAGCTTGGCTGCGAGCACGAGCGCCGACGATCCCTTGGAAAAGAACCGCCTCGTCCAGGCACTGGAGACGCTGCCGAAGGATGCGCGCGCGGTGCTGATGCTGGTGGTCGTCGAAGGTTATGCCTATCAGGAAGTCGCCGACATGCTCGAAATTCCGGTCGGCACCGTCATGTCGCGCCTGTCGCGGGCGCGCCAGGCTTTGCGGGAAAAAATGCGGGAGGAAAACGTCATACCATTGCGGAGACCACGATGACCGAAGCCGGATCCGGATCCGTATCCGAAGCGGAACTGCACGCCTATGCCGACGGCTTCCTCGACGAGGCTGACCGTGCCCGTGTGCAGAATTTTCTGGCCGAAAACCCGGACGCCGCGCAGATGGTGGCAGACTGGCAAGAGCAGAACGACGAATTGCGCGCCGTCTTCGCCGGTCACGAACGATCGAAACCGACCGATATCCAGCTTCTCACCGGTGGCCTGGCGCGCACCGGTATCTGGCCGTCCCGCCGCTTGGCTCTGGCAGCCGCCGCAGTTCTGATCTTCGCAGCCGGCGCGCTCGGCGGCCATTATGGCCCGCTTCTGTTCGAACGCCCGGATATCCAGCTTGCCGAGGCCGAAATCCTGCCCCGCGAGGCCCGCAACGCCTTCCTCGTTTATGCAAGCGAAGTGCGCCACCCGGTGGAGGTGTTTGCCAACGAGGAGACGCATCTTGCGAACTGGCTCGGCAAGCGGCTGTCGATTGCCAATCTCAAAGTTCCGAACCTTCAACCGATGGGCTTCAAGCTGGTCGGCGGCCGCCTGCTGCCGGTCGGCGGCAAGCCGGGCGCGCTGTTCATGTACGAGGACCAGACGGGCCAGCGCCTGACCGTGCTCGTCGGCCGCAACAAGGAAAACCGCTCCACCAGTTTTCGCTTCGCCTCCGCCAGCACGGTCGAGACCTTCTACTGGATCGACGGCGAGCTCGGATACGCCGTCACCGGCGAAATCTCCCGCGATATGCTGCGCCGGGTCGCCGAGGAATGTTACCGCCAGTTTCCGAGCTGATCTTCAGCGCAGCGGATCGTTGGCAAGCTCGATCGGCCGGCCGTGCGGCGTCGCCTCGGCGGCCCGCTGCCAACTCTGCTGCAGGCTGAGGATCGTTTCGCCGTCCGCGACACCTTTGCCGATCAGCAGCCCGGAGAGTGCCGCCACCCAGCAGTCGAAATAGTCGCTGCCGTCATCGGCTCTGCCAGGCTTGTGGACCTCGCCCGAAAGCGCTTCGGCCCATTCGCTCCAGCTGAATAGGCCGCGCTCGTGCAGATGCACCGTCATCGCGAAAGCTTCCGCGGCCCAGGGCTCCGGAAACACCGGATCACCCTCTGGTGACTTCGGCAATCCGGGCGACTGCGCCAACGCCGATGGGATTTCACACGCGCTCAAGATAGCTCTCCCAGGCATCGATCGAGACCGTCAGCGTCGGGTCGGCGCCCTCGCCCCAGATTTCTGGCCCGTCGAACACGACCGTATAGACCCATTGCGGGTTCTCGCCCTTGCCATGCGCATTGTCGTCGGGAAACACGAAGGAGCCCTGCACGGCCTCGACGACACCGGTCTTGGCGCGGGCATAACGCGGCAGCCGCGTATGGGTCTCGGGATTGAAATTGCGGGTCCGCACCCGGTCACCCGGCTGGAACTGTGGTTCAGTCTCGACAGGCCGGTCGCACGGTCCGCCCTTGGCAAGCACGCCCGCCACCATCTCCGCCTTGAGAATGCGTTTTGGCGTCGCCGGCTCTGCCTGCTTGCGACCCGCATCGATTTCCGCCCGCCCCGCAAAACCATGGCGTTCGAGCAACACTTCCAGCGCCCGTATCCAGATCTCGTAATAACTCGCACCCAGATACGCCGCCGGCGGAATGTTTTCGCGCGCATGCCGGCTTTCGTCGATCGTCCAGGCACCGAGAGCGCCACCGGACAGCGTCAGTCCCAGCGCCCGCTTCTCCCACTCGGCATGGAAATACGGCTCGTCCTTTTCCGGCGCCACCAGCCCGAAACCCATCTGGCCGCCAAGATCGTGAGGTCCGTTCATGGGCGCGCTCCGGCGACTGCCGTGCCGATCATCGCATCGCGGCTGACGAGATCGGCAAGCTGTTCCTCGCTCAAGCCGTCCGTGCCCTCCGGTCGCTCGGGGATCACCAGATAGCGCAGTTCCGCCGTCGAATCCCAGACGCGGATCTTCTTGGTCTCCGGCAGCGTCAGCCCAAATTCCGCAAGCACGCCGCGCGGATCGATGACCGCCCGCGAGCGATAGGCCGGCGCCTTATACCAGACCGGCGGTAGGCCCAGCACCGCCCACGGGTAACAGGAGCAGAGCGTGCAGACGACGAGGTTGTGCGTCTCCGGCGTATTGAACACCGCCCGCATATGCTCGCCCTGCCGACCGGTGTAACCGAGGCTCGCGATTGCCGAGGTCGCGTCCGTTCTCAGCCATTCGGCGAAATCCGGATCGCTCCAGGCCTTGGCGACCACCCTGGCGCCGTTGCGCGGGCCGATCTTGGTCTCATAGGTGTCGACGATCGCATCGATCGCCTTCGGATCGATCAGCCCTTTTTCGGTCAGCACGGTCTCCAGTGCTTTCACCCGCGCCTGCATGTCGCTATAGCGGTTGTCGTGCTGGTGGTCGTGCCCATGATGGTGGTCATGCCCATGGTCGTGATCGTGATCGTGGTCGTGATGATCTGCGGACATGGTTGTCTCCCTCACTTCAGCATTGGCCAGAGACTGGCGACAAGCAAGAGTGCCATGGTGATGTTGAACCATTTCAGCCGCGCCGGCACCGACAGCCATTCGCGCAGCGCCGAACCGAAGCCGGCCCAGGTCGAAACGCTCGGTACGTTGACCGCGGCGAACGCCAGCCCGACGAGCATCACGGTCGGCAGGTAATATTCCGGGTTCGTATAGGTCGCCATGGCGGTGACCGCCATGACCCAGGCCTTGGGATTGACCCATTGGAAGGCTGCCGCGCCAATAAACGTCATTGGTGCGGCACCCGTCTTGCCATCCGACAGGCTGCGTGACGTGCCGATCTTCCAGGCGACGCAGAGCAGATAGGCGCCGCCGGCAAATTTCAGGGTCGTATAAACGACCGGCACCGAATGCAGCAGCGCCCCGAGGCCAAGGCCGACCGCGATCAGCAGCGACAGAAAACCGATACCGATGCCGAGCATATGGGGAATTGTCCGCGTGAAGCCGAAATTCACACCCGATGCGAACAGCATCATGTTGTTCGGCCCCGGCGTGATCGAGGTGGTGAAGGCGAACAGGACGAGGGCCAGAAAGGTCTCCAGCGACATATTTTCTCCTAACGCCAATCCGCCCCGGTTACCTCGACCATCTCGTTTCCCGGACGGCCTGCCTTCCGGTGATAGGATCGTTGGCGGCGATCTTCAAGCGGAACTTGGCAACTTCAATCGACGCCATATTTCGATAAGATACCCATCTCCAGAAGCAACTGACCGAGGCCTTTCATGTCCGACATTCCGACAGTCATCCTGCCCTCCGGCATTTCGGTCCCGGCACTCGGCCTCGGCACATGGCAGATGGGCGAGGACGGCCGTAAGGCCAAGTTAGAGATCGAAAGCCTGAAGCGAGGCCTTGATCTTGGCCTGACGCTGATCGACACGGCAGAAATGTATGGCGAGGGCGGTGCCGAGAAGATCACGGCACAAGCGATCGCCGGCCGGCGGGATCAGGTGTTTCTGGTCAGCAAGGTCTATCCCTGGAACGCCAGCCGCAAGGGTGTCATCGCGGCCTGCGAACGCAGCCTCGACCGGCTGAAGACCGACCGACTCGACCTCTATCTCCTGCATTGGCGCGGCGAACATCCGCTGACCGAAACCATTGCCGGCTTCGAGGAGCTGCGCCGGACCGGCAAGATCGGCGCCTGGGGCGTCTCCAATTTCGATCTCGACGATATGGAGGAGCTGATGGAGGTGCYGGATGGCGGAAACTGCGCCGCCAACCAGGTGCTCTACAATCTCTCCCGCCGCGGCATCGAATACGATCTTCTGCCCTGGTGCCAGGAGCGCGGCATTCCGGTCATGGCCTATTCGCCGATCGAACAGGGCCGGCTTGCCAGAAGCGGCGAACTGATCCGCATCGCCAAGGCCTATCAGGCAACGCCGGCACAGGTGGCGCTCGCCTTCCTGCTGGAACGCGACGGCGTCATCGCCATCCCCAAATCCGCCAATCCCGACCGCGTCACGGAAAACGCCGAGGCGGTCGATCTGGATCTCAGCGAGGCGGACTGGACGGCGCTCGACGCCGCCTTCCCGCCGCCGTCGCGCAAGGCGCCATTGGCGATGATCTAGCGGAGATTGAGCGTCGTGCGTTCCGCTATGGGCACGCCGATCGTCCGGAAGAAGAATGCAACCACTCCACAACACTACCCACCGATGCCGGGCATCAGCGCCGGCTCAAGCCAGTCAATGCCGAAAGAGCCACGGCTGGGGCGGCCGGACATAAAAATAGTGCAGATGCGGGTGCCGGACGGAGGGAGCCAGCCCTTCTGGACAAAATTGCGCCGGTAAGCGACGACTTTCATCGTCAAAAAATCGGTCCACTCTGGGGGTCTAAACCCGTATCTTCCATCAATCCAAAAAAACCAAAGACCGGATGAGTACTTCTGGCGGTCATTTTAAATTTCACGATATGATGGAGGCCCGGATCGACCACATCCGAGAAGAGTTTAGTATCCAAATCTTCCGTATTTAACTCGACGACGAATCCATCGTAGTCTAATTCTTTTATATCCGCCAAAAAATTATGAGATTGCGACGGAAATACCTTCTTAAAGTTCTTATTATAAAATGGCTGGAAGTATCTTATAAGAGCAGCCTCTACGATCTGAGTCATCTGCTTGTCATCTATCGGTTCTTCTAAGACCCTCTCCCTCCTCTCATCATCGCGATCGTCCGCAATAAGATTTTTGTCAGAACCGTTAAACATCATAAATACCTGATCGTTTCCAGTATACTGAAAACCATAAACAATGACGTCGGTCGCTGGTGCAGCGACCGCATTTTCCGCCACAATTCGTTGAAGGGTTTCATGACTTTTCAAACGGTCAGCTATATTCCGACCACCTGATTTTCCATAAGCTTGACCGATGTAGATTACCTCGTGATCGAGAATCGGCAGATAAGCTCGAGATTTCATCAGGAATATAGGGAAGTCGCCGCTGAGCTCGCCATTCACGAAAGCCATCTCGAAATTGCGACCTGCCCCATCAGGCGTATCAAACGCTGTCACTCCATATTCACTAGGAAAATAAATCCGTCTGATTTCGCTCTGAAATTCGTGACCAACACGATATTCGATGAAGGTGGCATCACCTTCTCGGCCGAACGAATTCGGTACCATTCGCGCTCGTGGAGATCGAGCAATGATGTAGATGTGATAGAGATCAATGTTCTCGACCTTCGATACATCATCGATTTTATGAGGAGGCAAGACGAAGCAACTCGACGAGCAGAATCCCGCAGAGAATGTCGTTACAAAACCCTGCTCGTCAGCCATGTTTACATCCCCTGCGGACCGCGGTTCATCGCCGCGATCCCGGTGCGGCAGACTTCAACCAGGCCAAGCGGCTTCATGATCGCCACGAACTGGTCGATCTTCGAGGATTTGCCTGTGATTTCCAGGATGAAATGCTCGACGGTCGCGTCAACGACCTTGGCGTGAAAGGCATCTGCAAGCCGCAGCGTTTCGGCACGGTGGTCACCTTGGCCGACAACCTTGACCAGCGCCACCTCGCGCTCGATTGGCCGTTCCTGGCCAAGCGCATAGGCGCGAACCGTCAGGTCGACGACCCGGTGCACAGGCACGATGCGTTCGAGCTGCGCCTTGATCTGTTCGAGCACCGTCGGGGTGCCGCGCGTGACGATCGTAATGCGGGATAGGTGAGCTTCATGTTCCGTTTCCGAAACCGTCAGGCTCTCGATATTGTAGCCGCGGCCGGAAAACAGGCCGATCACCCGTGCAAGAACGCCGGGTTCGTTGGCGACGAGAACCGAAAGCGTGTGGCTCTCGGCTTTCGCCGTCTCAGGGGCGATGAAGTAGGCGGAGCCGGTCGGTTGCTGATGCGCATTCATTATCTTAGGTCCATTTCCTCAGAAATTTGTTGAAGGATGTGCCGCCCGTCTCAGACGAGCTGGCGACCCTTGGCATCGATGGCATTGGCAACCGCTTCGTCGGTGGCTTCGTCCGGCAGCAGCATCTCGTTATGTGCCTTGCCCGAAGGGATCATCGGGAAGCAGTTGGCGAGATTGGCGACGCGGCAATCGAAGATCACCGGCTTCTTGACGGCGATCATTTCCTCGATCTTGTCATCGAGCTCCTTCGGATCGTCGCAGTAGATGCCGACGGCGCCATAGGCTTCCGCGAGCTTGACGAAGTCCGGCATCGCTTCCGTATAGGAGTTCGACAAGCGGTTACCGTGCAGCAGCTGCTGCCACTGACGGACCATGCCCATGTACTGGTTGTTCAGAATAAAGATCTTGACCGGCAGGTTATGCTGGATGGCGCAGGACATTTCCTGGATGCACATCTGGATCGACGCGTCGCCGGCAACGTCGATGACGAGGGCATCCGGATGTGCCACCTGAACGCCGATCGCCGCCGGCAGGCCGTAACCCATGGTGCCGAGGCCGCCCGAGGTCATCCAGCGGTTCGGCTCCTCGAACTCGAGGAACTGTGCCGCCCACATCTGGTGCTGGCCAACTTCCGTGGTGATGTAGGTGTCATGCCCCCTGGTCGCCTCGAAAAGGCGCTGCAGCGCATATTGCGGCATAATGACATCGTTGGAATGCTTGTAGGAGAAACTCTTGCGAGCCCGCCAGCGGCCGATCTGGCTCCACCATTCCTCGGTCTGCGCCTTGGCCGGCTTCTTCGGCAGAGCGCGCCACAGGCGTATCATGTCTGCGAGAACGCTGCCGACATCGCCGAGGATCGGAATGTCGACATGCACGTTCTTGTTGATCGAGGACGGATCGATATCGATATGGACCTTGCGCGAATTCGGCGAGAACGCGTTGAGGCGGCCGGTAATACGGTCGTCGAAACGGGCGCCGATGCAGACCATGACGTCGCAGTCATGCATCGCCATGTTCGCCTCGTAGGAGCCGTGCATGCCGAGCATGCCGAGCCAGTTCTTTCCGGAAGCCGGATAGGTACCGAGCCCCATCAGCGTCGAAGTGATCGGGAAATCGCTGAGCTCGACCAGCTCGCGCAGCAGCCGCGAGGCCTCCGGGCCGGAATTGACGACGCCGCCGCCGGTATAGAGAATCGGCCGGCGCGCCGAGGCCATCAGCTCGATGGCCGCCTGGATGGCATTGATGTCGCCCTGGGTGCGCGGTTGATAACTGGTGTTCTGGGCGATCTCCGGCTTCGGCGTATAGGTGCCGGTCGCAAACTGGACGTCCTTCGGGATATCGACGACGACCGGGCCCGGCCGCCCGGTCTGGGCGATGCGGAAAGCCTCGTGGATGATGCCGGCCAGGTCGTTGACGTCCTTGACCAGCCAGTTGTGCTTGGTGCAGGGCCGGGTGATGCCGACGGTGTCGCATTCCTGGAAGGCGTCCGAGCCGATCAGCGTCGTCGGGACCTGCCCGGACAGGCAGACCAGCGGAACCGAATCCATCAGGGCATCCTGCAGCGGAGTGACTGCATTGGTGGCGCCTGGACCGGAGGTCACCAGCATGACCCCGACCTTGCCGGTTGAGCGGGCATAACCTTCGGCCGCATGGCCGGCGCCCTGCTCGTGGCGAACGAGAATGTGCTGAATGTCGTCCTGCTGGAAGATCTCGTCATAGATCGGCAGGACGGCGCCGCCCGGATATCCGAAGATATGTTCGACGCCATTCTCCTTCAGAGCCCTCAGGACGATCTCCGCACCAGTCATCCGGTTATCTGGCGTCTGATTATTTGTATCCGTCATTGTCTTGGTCCATTCGCTGCTGGATTTTTTACCGGCGGCTCCTCCGAGCCGGATTGAAGGCATAAAAAAAGGCCCCTTGGAGGAGCCTGTCTTTCCGCGCATGGGTGGCTGTCGCCGGACGGTTACACCGTCCTGCCCATACGCGTTCCCACCACAATAAGAGCGATCGAGATCTTCATGGCGCGAAGTGTTAGCCAGATAAATGTCGTTCGTCAACGTGGGCATGCGCCAAAAATCGTCATCAGTTTGATTTTGCTGCTCCGTTTCCACGCATTCGGCCGCGCGCTTTCCTACACGAGTTGTTAAGGCCGGCACAATATACTCCTCCTGTTTGGAGGGTAGCGACCCGACGGACGAGCCCTGAGCTGATCCGCCACCCCCAATAATAGGGGCCCGAGTTTGTTGAACAACGATCTGCAACGTTCCGCATCCGCAGGAGAGCAGGATCGTCGCGACATCCAGAGACCCGGCAATCGCATGCTTGGCCGCGTCGTCGCCTGCACCGGCTCGCACGCCACCATTTCCGCCGTTGCCGAACACGGCGAGACCGATCTTACCGAACTGTGGTCCGTCGGCCGGCTGATCTCCATCAGCGTCGGCGAAAACCGTGTCGTGGCACTTGCCTATGCAATGCAGACCGGTGGCAAGGAGTGGAGCGAAAACGGCAACACCAGTTTCCACATCGAGGCCGAGCTGCTTGGCGAGGTGCGCAAGGGACCTGATGGTCGCGACGAGTTCACCGGCGGCATATCGTGTTATCCCTATCTCGGCGCGGTGGCGCACCGCATTCGTGCCGCCGACCTTTCCCGCATTTATGATACCGGCAAGAACGAAACCTGCGTGGTCGGCAAGCTGACGCAGGACGACACGATCGACGCGACGATCCATATCCCGTCGATGCTGTCGAAACACTTCGCCATCGTCGGCTCGACCGGCGTCGGCAAGTCGACCGCCGTCTCCCTGCTCCTCCACAAGGCGATCGAGACCGACCCGAAGCTGCGCGTCCTCATTCTCGATCCGCACAACGAATTTGCCGCGGCCTTTCCGGATCACGCCGTCGTCATCGATACCGAAACGCTCGACCTGCCCTTCTGGCTGATGAGGCTCGAAGAGTTTTCCGAAGTGGTTTTTCGCGGCCGTCCGGCCGTTGCGGAAGAACTGGACATCCTGCGCGACCTCATCCCGGAGGCGAAACGCGCCTTTCGCGGCAACGAGACGTCGCTGATGCGCCGCTCGACAGAAAAAAGCTCGGTCACTGCCGATACGCCGGTTCCCTACCGCATGGCGGACCTGCTGGCCCTGATCGACGAACGGATCGGCCGCCTCGAAGGCCGCGGCGAAAAACCCTTCCTGCGGTCGTTGAAGATGCGCATCCTGTCGGCGATCAACGACCCGCGCTATCACTTCATGTTCTCCAACAATACGATCAACGACACGATCATGGAGACGATCGCCTATATCTTCCGCATTCCCGGCGACGACCGGCCGATCTCGACCTTCCAGCTCGCCGGCATTCCCTCTGAAGTCGTCAATTCCATCGCCTCGGTCCTCTGCCGCATGGCGTTCGAGTTGGCGCTCTGGAGCAATGGCGCCATCCACATGCTCGTCGTTTGCGAAGAAGCCCACCGTTATGTGCCGGCCGACCGTGAACTGGGTTTTTTCCCGACAAGGCAGGCCATCTCGCGCATCGCCAAGGAAGGCCGCAAATACGGCGTCTCGCTCGGCGTCATCACCCAGCGTCCCGGCGAACTCGACCAGACGATCCTGTCGCAGTGCTCGACCGTGTTCGCGATGCGACTGTCCAACGACCGCGACCAGGAAATCATCAAATCGGCGATCCCGAATTCGTCGATCTCGACGACCAGCTTTCTGTCGTCGATCGGTAATGGCGAGGCGATCGCTTTCGGCGAGGCGATCTCCGTGCCGATGCGCATGCGGTTTTCCCGCGTCGAAAAGAAATACCTGCCCAAGGCCAATGGCGTCGCCGACAAGGGTACGGAGGACACGCCGGATACGGTCGATCTGCGCACCGTGATCGCCCGCATGCGCGCCGTCAGCGGCCCGGATATTTCCGCCTTCCAGCAAAGCTACGCCACGGCGACGGCGCCCTTCCCGGAAGGCGCTTCCGATACCGAGGAGGACGCCGATGACGATTTCCCGCCGGCAGGCGATGCCGAACTCGATCGCTGGAACCGGGAGATCCGCTCGACCGGCCATGTGACGATCAACCCGACACCGCCCATGGCGACCAACCCGCAGCTGGAACCCTATCGGCCGGAAATGCTGCCGCGCGCGGCGGCGCCCGAACAACCCTTAGCGCCCCGACCCGACCGTTTCGCAGAACTGCGCCGCGACCGTCCGCCTGAGCCGTCGCCCTACCAGCCCGCACCTCCGACATTCCAGCGTCCGCCGGCACCCGAAGGCGCGCCGCGCCCGAACCCGCTGCTCCGGCGCGAAGGATCGCTGCGCGAAAGCCTGCTGAAGAAACCGCTGAGCAGCCTTTACGACAAGGACTGAGCCGGTCTCAGGCCAATCGCTCCCAGCTTTCGTCCATCTGGTTGCGAAACCAGGTCATCTGCCGCTTGGCATATTGGCGGGTCAGTGCAGAGCTGCGTTCGATAACCTCTTCCCGGCTGATGCGGCCTTCCAGCATCTCGGCGATCTGTGCAACGCCGATCGCCTTCATGACGGGCAGATCGGGTGCGGGACCGAGCGCCAGCAGCGCCCTCACCTCATCCACGGCCCCGGTCTCCAGCATTGTCTCGAAACGGCGGTTGATCCGTTCGTGCAGCAGCTTCCTGTCCGGCAGGACGACAAGCTTCTTCGCCCTCGAAGGGTCGATCACCATCGGCCCCTGCCTGCCCTGAAACTCGGTGATGGAGCGACCGGTCTCGGCCAGAACCTCCAACGCCCTGACGATCCGCTGCCCGTCCCTGGCCTCCATGCTCGCGGCTAAGGGCGGGTCACGCACCAGAAGCTCCGCATGCAGCGCCTCGGGGCCTTCCTCCTTCAGGCGCAGGCGCACCTCGCAGCGAATATCCTGCGAGATTTCCGGCATGTCGGACAGCCCGCCGGTCAGAGCCTTGAAATAAAGCCCGGTGCCGCCGACGAAGACCGGCAGCCGGCCGTCGCGCTTCAATTCCGGCAGGAGCGCCGTCACGTCCCGCAGCCACTCGCCGGTGGAGTAGGCGCGTGTCGCCGGCACATGCCCGTAGAGCAGATGCGGCACGCCCTCCATCTCGTCCTCCGCCGGTCGCGCCGTCAGGATCCGAAGCGTGTCGTAGACCTGCATGCTGTCGGCATTGATCACCACACCGTTTTTCTCGCGCGCCAGGCGCAATGCAAGCGCTGACTTGCCGCTGGCCGTCGGCCCGGTTATCAGGATCGCATCAAAATTGTCGATAAGGTCGCTCATATGGCTTTCGTTGCCACGCTCATTGCCCATCCGTCAAACCCAGTTCTCACGCAAAAGCTCGGAGAACAAGCGGCGGAGGCAGTGAAAGCCTCGGGCCTCTACTGGCTGGCGGATGGTATCGCCTGCGATATCGCGCTGCGCGACGGCACCGATCTGCAGACAGCCGAGGCCGATCTGAGGGCTCTCATTGGCAGCGCACCTATCGATCTCGTTATCCAGAATGCCGATACGCGGCGGAAAAAATTCCTGATCGCCGATATGGATTCGACCATGATCGGCCAGGAATGCATCGACGAGCTCGCCGATGTCGTGGGGCTGAAGGACAAGGTCGCGACGATCACAGCGCGTGCCATGAACGGCGAGATCGCCTTCGAGCCCGCCCTTCGCGAACGTGTCGCACTTCTGAAGGGCCTGCCGATCACCGTCGTCGACGACGTCATCGCCAAGCGCATCACGCTGACATCTGGCGGGCCGGAACTGATCGCCACCATGAAGGCCAGAGGCAATTACGCCGCCCTCGTGTCGGGCGGCTTTACCGTCTTTACCAGCCGCATCGCCGCGACCCTCGGCTTCGACGAGAACCGCGCCAACATCCTCCTCGAAAATGATGGCATTCTCACCGGTGAGGTTGCCGAACCCATCCTCGGCAAGCAGGCTAAGATCGACGCGCTTCTCGCCATCACCGAAAAACTCGGGATTTCGCCGGAAGACACAATCGCCGTCGGCGACGGCGCCAACGATCTCGGCATGCTCGACATCGCCGGCTCCGGCGTGGCATTGCACGCCAAGCCCACCGTTGCCGCCCAGGCCAAGATGCGCATCGACCACGGCGACTTGACCGCCCTGCTCTACATCCAGGGTTATCGCAGGGCGGATTTCATTATCACCTGAGCACAACCTAAGCGATTGACGAAGTGCAGTTCGCATCGCATCATACGCATTGAAAATCATTGCAAAAATGGTATATTCAATGCATTGGAAAATGGAATTTCTGAACGATCGCGTCAGGATCGAGCTAGAAGCGTTTCCTATCGACATTGTTGCCAGTTTTCTCCGCATCGTAAAGCTGATCGAGCTGGAAGGACCCGCCAAGGTGCACGAGCCCTATGTGAAGCACCTTGAGGGGCCGATCTGGGAAATGCGGATGCGCGGCCGAGACGGGATAGCCCGGGCAGCTTATGTAACGGCTTCAGGTCATCGGATCGTGGTCTTGCATGTCTTTCAGAAGAAGACGCAGAAAACGCCCAGACGCGAAATTGAGATCGCGCTCAGACGGGCAAAGGATGTGAGATGAACAAGAAGAGCCTTCTGGTAAGCGAGGCAGCGAAGGAATGGTTCAAGGACCCCGAATTCGTCGCAGCCTATGATGCGCTCGAAGAGGAGTTTGCCCTCGCGGAGGCCTTGATCAAGGCACGCGCCCAGGCCTCCATGACGCAGGAAGACGTCGCCAAGGCCATGGGCACGACTCAGGCCGCCATCGCCCGGCTGGAGAGTGGTCGTTCCATGCCCTCGACCCGCACCCTGCAACGGTTCGCCGATGCGACGGGCACGAAACTCCGAATCAGTTTCCAGAAGCCGAAATCCTCTTCGAGAGCGTCATAGAGCAGGCTGACCGTGCATCGTCCGATGATCATCCTCGAAACCGAACGCCTGCGCCTCAGGAGCTGGATCGACAGCGACCGCGATCTCTTTCGCGAGATCAATTCCGATCCGAAGGTGATGGAATTTTTTCCGTTCCGCCGCACCCATGAAGAGGCAGATGCATTTCTCGTCAAGCTCAACGACACGATCACCGAGACGGGGCTCGGTTTCTATGCGCTGGAACTGAAGGAAACCCAGGAGCCCATGGGTTTCTGCGGCCTGTCCCTCGCCAACATGCCGGATATCTTTCCGCTGGAAACGGTGGAGATCGGCTGGCGGCTGGCGACCCGGTTCTGGGGCAACGGTTATGCCACGGAGGCAGCACGCGCCCTGCTCGACTTCGCTTTCGGGGAAAAGCATCTCGACGCAGTCGTCTCCTTTGCGGTCGGCGAAAACAGGCGATCGACCGCGGTCATGAAACGGCTCGGCCTGCACCGCATCACCGGCATGGATTTCGACCATCCGCGGGTGCCGGATACGCACCCGCATCTGAAACCGCATGTGGTCTATGCGGTCACGCGCGACGAATGGCAACGGCAGAAGGCGGCTGCGGAACGCACCCGCTGACCGCTCTGCTCCTGAGCTTACTCCAGCGGCAGCGCCACGAACCGAAGGTTGCCGGAAGGGTCGGATACCATCACATGCGCGTTGCGGCGGCCTTCGGACTTCAGCACGGCGATCCGTTTGACGACGTCGGCTGGGCTTTCGACAAAATCCTGCGCCACCTCGACCACGACCTCGCCGACCTTCAGCCCCTTCTGGGCGGCAGGCGAATTCGGCGCGACGGCCGTGATCACCACGCCCTCGACGCTTTCGACAATGCTGAAGCTCTTGCGGCGATCCTCGTCCAGCACAGCGAGCGTCATGCCGAAGGCTGCGGCGGGGTCCTGGCTGAGCTCGCCCTTCTGGTCGCCGGGCGCATTGTTGTTGGGCGCCTTGTTCTCGCCCTGGCCTTCCGGCAGGGCCGGCTGGTCGTCCTCCTCCTGCGGCTCGGCGCTGTCTTCGAGACGCCCGAGCGTCACCTTGACGGTCTGCTGCTTGCCGTCGCGCAGGATCACCACGTCGACTTCCTTGCTGACTGGGCTTTCTGCCACGATGCGCGGCAGGTCGCGCATCTCGTTGACCGCCTGGCCGTCGAAGCTCAGGATCACGTCGCCGGCCTTGATCTCGCCGTTCTTGATCGGCCCGCCGCTGACGACGCCCGACACCAGCGCGCCACGTGCCCGGTCGAGACCAAGGCTTGCCGCAACGTCGTCGGTCACCGGCTGGATGCGCACGCCGAGCCAGCCGCGACGCGTCTCGCCGAATTCGGTCAGCTGGTGCACGACATTTTCGGCGAGTTCCGTCGGCACGGCGAAACCGATGCCGATCGAACCGCCGGAGGGTGAAATGATCGCCGTGTTGATACCGATCACCTCGCCGCGCATGTTGAACAGCGGGCCACCGGAATTGCCCTTGTTGATCGCCGCATCCGTCTGGATGAAGTTGTCATAGGGGCCGGCATTGATGTTGCGCCCACGCGCCGAGATGATGCCCAGTGTCACGGACCCGCCGAGGCCGAACGGGTTGCCGATCGCCATCACCCAGTCGCCGATCCTCATGCGGCGGGAATCGCCGAAACGCACTGCCTTCAGCGGCGCCTTGGGCTCGACCTTCAGCACCGAAAGGTCGGTCTTGGTGTCAGTGCCGACCAGCCTGGCCTTGAGCTTCGTGCCGTTCGGAAAAATCACCTCGATGTCGTCGGCACCTTCGATGACGTGGTTGTTGGTGACCACGTAGCCGGAGGGGTCGATCACGAAACCGGAGCCGAGCGAGGAGACCTTCTGGTTGCCGTTCTGCTTGCCCTGGCCGTCGAAAAAGTCCTCGAAGAACTCCTGGAAGGGCGAGCCCTCCTGAATCTGCGGCTGTGGGCCGGCACCCTGGTCCTTGACGCTCTGCGATGTCGAGATGTTGACGACGGCATCGAGCAGGCCTTCGGCGAGATCGGCGATCGATCCCGGGCCGCCGCCTGCCATTGGCCCTGGAGCCGGCGGCGGATTGATGCTCGGCGACGGCGTCGGCGGGGCGGRCAGCATGACGCCGGGAGAACCGGCGGCCGGCGGATTGGCATTCTGCCCCGGAGCGGCAGGGACCGCCGTCTGGGCAATCGCCTGCAAGGGTGCCGCCAGGACGGCAAAAGTTGCCGCAAGCGTGACGGTGCGCTTGAAGGTCGATCGAACCGAATGGGCCATCTGGCGTCCTCGCTGTTGGATTGTCCGCATCACCCCGGAAGAGCGGTCTCGACCCGGGCAGGCCATAGGAACCTTTGAATCGGGCGGAGTTTCGGCAGAGCATAGGGCGGAATGACGACGGTGGAAATTACCTTTTCGTGAGGATTGTGTCCTCTACCCGTCACGCCTGTGGATGGTCTTGTTATGAAAGGGGCGGCTTTGCGCCGCCCCCGTCTTGTCGGATCAGTTCGCCGGCGCTGCGGGTGCAGCAGGCGGCGCCGGCCGCGCAGGTGCCGGCACCGGCGCAAGTGCCTGACCTGCGGACGAGTTGAAGAACCGGAAGAATTCCGAATCCGGCGACAACACAAGCGTCGTGCCGTTATCGGCAAGTGCGGCCACATAGGCGCGCATCGTGCGGTAGAACTCGAAGAAGGCCGGATCGCGCTGGAAGGCCTCGCCGAAGATCTTGTTGCGCTCGGCGTCGCCCTGACCGCGCAGGATTTCCGAATCCCGCTGCGCTTCGGAGACCAGTTCGACGACCTGACGGTCGGCAATAGCACGACGCCGCTGGCCTTGCTCGTTACCACGGGCGCGGATCAGCTCGGCCTCGGCAAGACGCTCGGCCTTCATGCGCTGGAAGGTCTGCTGAGAGACTTCCTGAGTGAGGTCGGTGCGCCGGATACGAACGTCGCGGATCGCAAGCCCCAAGGTTTCCGCCGCAGCAGTGAGGTCGGTGCGAACCTCCTGCATCATCGAAGAGCGTTCGTTGGAGAGCGCCGCATCGAAATTGCGCAGACCGTAGACACGGCGCAGTGCTGCATCGAGGCGGGTGCGAAGCCGCGACTCGGCCGAATCGCGATCACCCGAGACCGTTTCCCGGAAGAGGCGCGGATCGGCAATCGAATAGACGACGAAAGCGTCGACTTCATAAAACGCACCACCGCGCACCTGTACGCGGATATTGTCGAGATCGAAGCGCAAAGCCCGGTCCTCGACATACTGGACACGATCGGCATCCATGAAGGCGAATGGCAGCTTGAAATAGATGCCAGGCGCGCGTTTGACGTCCTGGATCTCACCGAAGCGGACGACGACTGCCTGTTCGCGCTCGTTGACCACGAAAACCGACGAATAGATCAGCACGAGGAGAACCGCGAGGCCGATCAGGATTGCGGGGAGTCGATTGGAGTTCATCGTGTGCCCCCCTGGGTCGTCTGCGGCTTGATCATCTCGTTGAGCGGCAGATAGGGAACCACGCCGTCCTTGTTGTCCAGAATGATCTTGCGGGAATTCTTCAGGACCGTTTCCATGGTTTCGAGGAAGATCCGCCGGCGCGTCACTTCAGGCGCGTTCGCATATTCGTTGTAGATCGAAACGAAGCGCTGCGCCTCGCCCTGCGCTTCGTTGACGACCTTGTCCTTGTAGGCGGATGCCTCTTCACGGACCTGGGCTGACTGACCGCGCGCCTGGCCGAGCTTCTGGTTGGAATACTGGTTCGCTTCTTCGACGAAACGATCCTCGTCCTGTTCGGCGCGCTGTACTTCTTCGAACGCGTCGGCCACTTCACGCGGCGGAGCTGCATCCTCGATCGGCACGGCATTGATGGAAAGGCCGGAGCCGTAGGTATCCATCGTGCCCTGGATGATATTACGCACTTCGGTCGAGATGCCTTCGCGGTTGTCGCGGAAGATGTCCTGCGCCGGGCGACGGCCGACGACTTCGCGCATGGCGCTTTCGGAAACCTGCTGCAGCGTCGCGGCCGGGCCTTCGAGGTTGAACAGATAGGCCTTCGGATCGGTGACGGTGAACAGGACCGAGAACTGCACGTTGACGATGTTCTGGTCGCCGGTCAGCATCCAGCCGGCATTGGAGCTGGAGCCCCGCGTCGCGCCGATATTCTGCTGCTGTTCGGTGACCTTGACGATCTCGACGGTTTCGAGCGGCCAGAAATGGAAATGCAGGCCCGGCATGGAGATTTCATCCTTCGGCCGCCCGAAACGCAGTTCGACGCCACGCTCGTCCGGCTGAACGGTGTAGATGGACTGAAAGGCGAGGAAGGCGAAAATGACGATGATCACGATCGTGAAGGCGCCGCCGTTGAAGCCGCCGGGCATCATGCCGCGCAGCCTGTCCTGACTGCGCCTTATGATGTCTTCGAGGTCCGGCGGCCCGCCGCTTCCCCCGCCGCCGCGCGGGCGGTTCGGTCCCTGTCCCCAGGGGCCCTGATTATTACCGCCACCGCCGCCCCAAGGGCCACCGCCGCCACCATTCTGATTGCTCCAGGGCATCAAAACCTCTTTGTTCGTATTCGCTCCCAAGCCGCGACCCTGCCGTGCGGCATCGATCTGGCTATTGCCCGTTATAGGGATGGGGAGGCCCGCTTTCAACGCAGGTTCAATAACTTCCCGTTCAACGGTAACGAAATGTTTCAGTTTGTCGCGGCTCGACGGACATAAGTGGCGAAACGGGTCGGATAGCTGTCCTTCTCGCCGGCCGGAACAGCTATCTCCTCCACCTTGTCGAAGAGATCCGGATCGATGGCCGGAAAGAGCGTATCGCCGTCGGAAATCCCGGTTTCGACATGGGTAATGCGCAGCATGTCGGCGATCCCGATCGCCTGCGCGTAAATCTCGCCACCGCCCAGCACAAAGATTTCGTCCGAGCCGGTTTCCTGCGCCCTGCGGCCGGCAATCTCGACGGCTTCGTCAAACGATGCAGCCACATCGACGCCGTCATAATGAAAATCCGGGTTGCGGGTGACGATCACATGCGGCCGACCCGGAAGCGGCCGTCCTCCGAAGGAATCAAAGGTTCGGCGCCCGACGATGACCGGCTTGCCCAAGGTCAGCGCCTTGAAGCGCTTGAGATCTGTCGAAAGCCTCCAGGGCATATCGCCATCGCGGCCGATGACGCCGTCCTGCGAAACCGCGGCGATGATGACGAGGCGAGGCCTGCTCACACCGCCACCGCCGCCTTGATATGCGGATCGGCCTCATACCCTTCGAGCGCAAAATCCTCGAAGCGGAAGGAGAAAATGTCCTTCACGGCGGGATTGATGCGCATCGTCGGCAGCGCCTTCGGAGTGCGGGTCAGCTGCAGCTTCGCCTGCTCGAAATGATCCGAGTAGATATGCGTATCGCCGAGCGTGTGGACGAAGTCGCCGGGCTTCAGGCCGGTGACCTGCGCCACCATCATCGTCAGCAGGGCGTAGGACGCGATGTTGAACGGCACGCCGAGGAAAACGTCTGCGGAGCGCTGGTAGAGCTGGCAGGAAAGCTTGCCGTCCGCGACATAGAACTGGAACAGGCAGTGGCAGGCCGGCAGCGCCATGTCGTCGAGCTGGCCGACATTCCAGGCCGATACGATATGACGGCGCGAATTCGGATTGACCTTGAGGCCCTCGATCAGCTGCGAGATCTGGTCGACATGGCTGCCGTCGGGGGCTGGCCAGGAACGCCACTGGTAGCCGTAGACGGGCCCGAGCTCACCCTTCTCGTCGGCCCATTCATCCCAGATCGAAACGCCGTTCTCCTTGAGGTAGGCGATATTGGTGTCGCCCTTCAGGAACCACAGGAGCTCGTGGATGATCGATCTCAGATGCAGCTTCTTGGTCGTGAGGACCGGAAAACCTTCCGCGAGGTCGAAGCGCATCTGGTAGCCGAACACCGAGCGGGTGCCCTTGCCGGTCCGGTCGCCCCGGTCGGTGCCGGTTTCCATCACATGCCGGAGAAGATCGAGATATTGTTTCATGGGGTCAGGCCGCCGATTCCATCGTCATGGAATCATATAGTAGCACACGTCGGCCCGACCAATCTCGTTTGATGGCTTTCCCCCGTTTTAGCGGTGCCAATCAATTGGAGACGTATTTCCGCCAATTGTGGCTTTCGGCAAAACCTAACACCTCCCGGATCTTGCCGTTGCTGATCGGCGCCTCGAATTCACCGATCTCGCCGGTGATGGGCGTTCCGGGCGCCCAACGCTCCAGGAAGGGTCTGGTCGGCTCAAGCGCCGTGATCGTGTCGTTGACCGCATTGAAGACCTGGAAGCCCAGCCCGTCCTTTTCGACGCACAGATGCACGATCTGGCCGAGATCGCGGGCATCGATGTAGCTCCAGGCATTGCGCTTGCGCGACGGCGGGTCCGCCAGGAAGCCGGGGAAGCGGTTGTAGTCCTCCGGCGAGATCACGTTGCCGATCCGCAGCGCATAGATGTCTGCGCCGAAACGCATGGCGAAGGCCCGCGCCGTCTTCTCGTTAACGACCTTGGAGAGACCGTAGCTATCCATCGGATCGACATCGTAATCTTCTGTGAGCGGAAACGAACGATAGTCCTTGTCGCCTTCGGCAAAGCAGACGCCATAGGTCGTCTCGCTGGACGCGATGATCACCTTGGAGATGCCGAGCTTCATCGCCGCCTCGATGACATTGTAGGTGGAGATCGTGTTGGCCGAAAACGTCGCGTTGTCGGGCCGCATCAGGATGCGCGGCACGGCGGCGAAATGCACCACCGCATCGACGGGCGCCGGCCCCTTGCCGCTCTCCAGCCCCTTGAAGCCGAAATGCATGGAGAGCGCATTGAAAGTCTCGCCGCCGTCCCTGAGATCGGTAATGAGAGTGTTGACGCCAGGGCAATCGAGCGGCACCAGGTCGAGGTTGAAGACCTCATGCCCTTGCCCGAGAAGATACGGCACGACATGCCGCCCGGCCTTGCCGCTGCCGCCGGTGAATACGATCCGCTTGCCCATGACCGCGCCTCCTCAAATCCCATCCGGGCCCTGTCGCGACTGTCGATATCGTCCGCCTGCCTTTTGCGAGCCCGGTATCGCCAGCCGAAAACGACCTGTCTGGGTCAATGATGAAGCATGGCACCGCCAGCCCGTCAACGTCGATCACGCAAAAGCAGAACGCATGAAACACGCCTGGAAGCGTTTGACCTTCCAACGCTGGAAACTTGTAGCGTCCGCTCCATCTCGTGACTTCGCGATGTGGAGGAAGCCATGTTCATCCAGCCAATCGATTACCTTCTCTTCGTCTGGTTCATCCTGGCCGGCCTCAGCACGCTCTACGTTGCCTGGGACCAGTTCAGGAACAATCCCGAACCGGCGGTGATGAAATGGGGCTTCATCCTCGTCACGCTCTACCTCGGACCGATCGGCCTGCTTCTCTACATCCTGGCGGACAAGGAACCTGTGCCCGGAACGCATGAGGAGTTCATCAAGCCGCTGTGGAAGCAGGGGATCGGCTCCACCATCCACTGCGTTGCCGGCGACGCCACGGGCATCATCATTGCCGCCGCGATCACCGCTCTTCTCGGCCTGCCGATGTGGATCGATATCATCATCGAATACATTGCCGGTTTCACGCTCGGCCTGTTCATCTTCCAGGCTCTGTTCATGAAGAACATGATGGGCGGCTCCTACTGGCAGAATGTCCGACATTCGTTCATGCCGGAATTCATCAGCATGAATGCGATGATGGCTGGGATGGCTCCGGTCATGGCGATCCTGATGATGGGCCGCGACATGAGGGCCATGTGGCCGGGAGAAATGCTCTTCTGGGGCGTGATGGCCCTCGGCATCGGGGTAGGTTTTGCGATTGCCTACCCGTTCAATGTCTGGCTGGTTGCCAAGGGACTGAAGCACGGGCTGATGACGGAGAAAGGCCAAATGGCCGGCGACACGCATGGGCAGCACCAGGGCGCACATGCCCGTGGAGACGAGAACCGACAAGAGCAAGATGGCAAGGATCAGCGTCACGGGTCGGGGCAGGATCGCCCAAGCCGCGCATTCGCCCCTACCCGTCTCCAGATCGCGACGATGGCCGCATTCACCTCGATCATGCTGATCGCCGGCTTCGCCTACCCGTTCACCAGGGTGAATATGCATCTGGGCGCCCACGACGTCGGTGGTGCGATCATGGCTCCCGGAATGATCATGGCGTTCGATACGCCCGGCGACGCCATGCGCGACATGGCGGCGGTCGATCCTCGCCTCGCCGGTTTTCGGGCGCGGGAGACGGCGACCGGCGGCGAAGTCCTTCCCCCGCGCATCGAAGGGGACGTCAAGGTCTTCGACCTGACCGCCTCGGTGATCCGATGGTCGATCCTGCCCGGCGAAACGGTGGAGGCCTACGCCTACAACAATCAGGTTCCGGGGCCGACCTTGCGGGTCGTGCAAGGCGACAAGGTCCGGATCAACGTCACGAACCGGCTGCCGGAAAGCACGACCGTCCATTGGCATGGCCTGATCCTGCCAAACGAGATGGACGGGCCGGCCCACATCACCCAGAAGCCGATAGAGCCGGGCCAGACCTTCACCTACGAATACACTGTCGGGCAGTCGGGCACGTATTTCTACCACACGCACGACCACGTGGACCGGCAGCAGTCGCTTGGCCTCTACGGGGCGCTGATCATCGATCCCAAGGATGCGGCCGACGAAATTCCCGCCGATCTCGAATATACGATGCAACTTCAGGAATGGGTGAAGCGGGAGTGGCTCACATATCCCGCCATGCCGATGGAAGGCGCCCTGCCCAACTTCTTCACGATCAACGGAAAATCCTATCCCGCGACGGATACGATCAAGATGAAGGTCGGGCAGAAATTGAAGGTGCGCTTCGTCGGCTCCCACACGACGGCCATCCATCCGATGCACATCCACGGAGGCCCGTTCGAGGTCACTGCGCGTGACGGCGAGACGCTACCGCCGCCTGCCCAGTACCTAGCTGACACGGTCAATGTTGCTCCCGGACAACGGTATGACGTCATATGGACCGCCCGGCGGCCGGGCAAATGGCTCGTCCACTGCCATATCCCCCACCACACGACCAACAACAATGTGGAGGTCGATGGCGGTGGCGGCTTGATGCTAGTGATCGATGTGCAACCGTGAACGAGTGCGAGGGTGACGGTGCGAAAATCGCACGCGAAGCACTGCCCCCGCAGCCTCAGATGCTGCGAAACAGAATAACCACGGACAGTCCCGGCGCATTGTCCAGCAACTCGACCTTCGCACCATGAAGCTCTGCAATCGCTTTTACGAGGCTGAGGCCAAGACCTAATCCGACGGTGGTTCTGCTTTTTTCCAGCCGATAGAAGCGATCGAAGACCCGCTCCCGCTCTTCCGCAGGTATGCCTAGGCCGTCATCGGATACGCTCAGGCAGATCGCGCCACCGCGATGCGTCAAGCCCAATGTGATGGTAGACCCGGACGGCGTATGACGGAGCGCATTGGCGAGCAGATTGGCCAACATTTGCCTTATCAGGTCCGGATCGGCGCGAACCTGACATTCCTCTCCGGCTTCTTGTATACGAAGCTCGTAGCCGGCCTCCGCCGCAATCACGTCGTAAATGTCGTAGATGTCGCGGACCAGCGCCGTGAGATCGATTGACTTGAAATGGGCAGTCCTGTTGCGGGCCTCAATCTGAGCAATCCTCAAAAGTGCGTCGAACGTGTTTGCTATCGCGGTCAGTTCAGCGAGAGCGGCCTCTATCGCGTTTTTGGCCTCTTCCGTCGTTTCTGCTTGCAGAGCGTCGTCCAGGATCAGGAATGTGCGACCGATGGGCGTTTTCAGGTCATGAGCAACATCCGTCGTCACCTGGTGCAGGGTGGCGACGCTCGCCTCCAGACGCTCCAACGCAACATTGACCTCCGACGATAACATGTCGATCTCGTCCATCCTCGAAGAGACCGGCAGTCGCCTCGCAAGTTCGCCGCGTCCGATGGCATGAGCGGTTTGAGACAGCTCGGAAATCCGCCGACGGGTGCGATATCTCAGCACGACGGCCCCGCCGAGCCCGACTGCGAATACGATTGCGGTGGCCCACCCGAAGCTGACCAGCACGATCCGTGCCAGCTCGTCGGTGTCGCCGTAGCTGATGCCAACGGTCAGGT